>NZ_JBQSVY010000004.1:0-280515 GCF_052446175.1 Halomonas sp. AOP43-D1-4 | reverse complement strand
CGTTTCTGATCTTGAGATTGATAGTTTTCCAGCGCTTTTATCTATCCGCTAGGTTGTAGCCATAGGAAGGAAGAACAAATTCAAAGTGAGGAGCCAACAAAGCTATCTCACTGGTAGGTTGAACACCGTAAGGTGGTTAGACGTTATCCATCATCGGCCGCTTATGCATGGCTAGCCTCAAGTACCACGACGATCACTTCCGCGACGGCTAACTTATTAGTATAGCCCCCAGGATAATGGACCAGAGTACATACCCAAAATAAGGGTGCCTAAGATTATGACCACGCCAACTAGTTTGCGCGAAGCTGAGATGGAAGCAAGAGCGCGTCGAGCCGTGATGGAAAGCGGCGATTGGTTAACTGTCGATGAGATATTGCAGTTGCCAGGCGTCCGCTCACGTGGTGATAGTGTTCATCCTGCTCAGTGGAAACAACAAGGTGATATTTTTACTATCAATGACCACGGCACCGATTACTACCCAGCGTTTGGGCTTGAGAAGGATGCTGGCTACCGACCGTATCGCGTCATGTCGAAAATCATCGACATCTTCAAAGAGGATAAAGACGGATGGGGAATGGCCTTTTGGTTTCAGTCGATAAACAGCTATCTTGGCGGGCTAAGGCCCCAGGATCTGATAGCTACAGACCCTGATCTCGTTATTGATGCCGCTCTAGATGAGGTGCGAGGAGTCACACATGGATAGTGAGTAGACCAATATGGGGTAGTGGCAATAACAATCGACACGCTTCAAACGAGCAAAAAAGATAATCAGAGCTCCCCCTAAAGGTGACTTAAGTTATTATGAAGAGCTATCCGTGGAAAGGGGCTATGTCATGTGCAATGGGTCGCCCGCTATACCCCCATAGGGCCATGCCTTTACCGGCGTTGATGTTAGTCTGAATATGCTCACGTGGGTTTAATAACCATTATTTGCGAGGCTACTCATGTCAGCATCAGCCATTTCGCCTCAAAAGCATAGGAATAATGGGCGCGACTACCTGATAGCAGAGGTAATCCATGCTTCACTAAAAGCCTGAGAAATTTGACTCCCCATCATGTATGAGTGACGCCAAAAGCAACCTAATTCACGCTCTGCCGATAAAGCGGGAGGAAGCTCCATCACTGCTAAATGATCCGGTAAATGTACATCTCTTACCCAGCCATACGGCAATAATGCATGACCATAACCTGCGGCAACTAAAGCCATTCGATGCTCAACACCAAGGCCATATGTACGAGTCAAGCCGGAGCTTAATAATTTACTTAAGCCTTCAGTAATTAGCGATGGAACAAAATCATCCTCGCTAAGTGGTAGTAATCCAGGCTCACAGAGCATAAGAGGATGGAGTTCAGGCTGAAGTTTATCGGCTCGCACTAGTAAGACAAAGTGTTCCTTGAATAAGCTTGTATATGCCATCCCCTCAGGAACCGACTGTGCTGCACTAATTAGCAAATCAATTTCACGGTTCTGTAAACGCCGTAACAGACCTTGATGCTTGCCACTAACCAACTCGACTTTAGTTTTACCTGAACGGTGAGCACAAATCTGGATAATCCGTAACAAGTTATCCGGTGCCAGTGAGGAAATCACTCCAATACGTAAGGTTTGCCCAAAGGGAAGAGCTAAGCCATCATCACGTAACCCCTCAAGCCGAGTCACGCCTTCTAAAATTACGGCGATTAAGTCTAAAACTTCCTTTCCAAAGGCAGTGGGTGTTATTATACTCCCCCTTTCAAAAATGGGCTGTCCGAGAATTTCCTCTACTTTTTTTACTTGATAAGACAAGCCCGAGGTCGAAATACCCATGTCTATGGCCGCATAACGAAAACTACGTTTCATTGCGACGGCCTCAACTAAAAGCAAGTCACGCACAGACACTGCTGCTAGCTTGTTCGAAATTACTTCACGCACCGTCATAAACATTTCGATTCCAATTGATGAAACACTGGCTATAATATTTTTAATCAAAATGATAGTCAATCTCATTCTTAATTGGAGAGGTTATGACCTCAATACCCCGTTGCTTTGCCGTGCTAGTAGCGACAACTTTGTTATCAGGTAACTTGTCAGCGCAAGAATTTAACTTTACTGATGTAACCGGACAGGAAATTAAGTTAGAAGCCCCTCCTAGACGTATCATTACTCTGCCCAATCCAGCTGCAGCTACCTTCATCGCAATAGATGGTTCTACCGAGCTGTTAGTGGGTATGAATGAGGGCTCTAAACGAGCCTTTGAGAGCGGTATGATGAGCGTTATGTTTCCTGAAGCTGTTGATATCTCCAGTGACATTTTGTCGGAAAACGGTGGTTGGATGCCCAACGTAGAGGCCATCGCAGAACTTAAACCGGATTTAGTCATCCAGTGGGGTGAGCGCGGCGATGATATCGTAGCTCCACTTCGCAATGCAGGTTTGCCCGTTGCTCTAATGGTAGGCGGTGGCAATGCGGGTACAGAAGAGCTGGCCCGAGCCAATATGAAAATGGTGGCTGATATCACGGGTAATACTGAAAAACTGTCAAAGCTTATTGATTGGCGTGACCGTGTACAAAGTGAAATTACTACTGGTTTAAAACAAGTAGGCTTTCATGCAACACCAAGCATTTTGCATTTGCGCTCTGCCAAATCCAAGTTGACTGCTACTGGTGAGAAAAGTTATCAACAAACCTTCATCGAGCTGGTTGGCGCTAAAAATGTAGCTCAAGGAGCTGGCGTACAAAGCACTGTTAGCGTGGAACAGATTCTTGAATGGAACCCAGATATTATCTTACTTTCCGCAGCAGAGACGGATGCTGGATTAGAAGCGATATACGACGACCCATTACTTTCTCGCTTAAATGCCGCCGTACAAAAACGCGTTTATAAGACACCTCAAGGTGGATATATCTGGGATAGTGCTTCCCATGAAAGCCCCTACACATGGATGTGGCTGGCCAATCTTACTCATCCCGATATTTTCTCTTTTGACCTACGTCACGAATTAAAAGAAGGCTTCAAATTACTTTATAACTTTGACCTATCGGATGAGCAGATAGATCGAATTCTGCGTATTGCTATGAACGGCGACAGTCACGGTTATCAAGTGTTTCGTAAACAATGAACACATATACGCGATCGATTCACTCGTCCTCAGAAATGGTTGAGCCAGTTACCCTGAGCACTTGGCGTGCTAGTCATTGGCCTCTTTTGTCCCTACTGCTTATAGCGACTGTGCTAATCGGGCTATCAGTAGGTCGATACAGCGTAGCGCTAGATGAGATTGTAGCCATCCTATATGCAGCCTTACGAGGTGATAACTCACAGCATATGGATGCGTTGGTGATCTTGAATGTACGCTTGCCGCGCATATTATTGGCAGGAGTATGTGGGGCTGGGCTTGCCATCTGCGGGGTAGCCTTACAAACCTTATTTCGTAACCCTCTCGTTTCACCTAAAGTGCTAGGTTTATCCTCAGGTTCAGCATTAGGAGGATCACTGGCAATTTTGGCTGGAGTAGGGGGGCCGCTACTGATGGGGGCTACGTTTGTATCAGCATTTGCTGCTCTGTTTTTAGTAGTGCTGATTTCAAATATGGCGGGTCGTACTTTGATGACTATTGTGCTTGCTGGAATTGTTATTGATGCTTTATTTGCAGCAGGTATTTCGTTAGTTCAATATGCCGCGGATCCAGAAACGAGTTTACCTGCCATCGTCTTTTGGCTGATGGGAAGCTTTGCAACGGCGAGTTGGGAAAAATTTGCACAAACTGCTCCTATACTCATTGCCAGCATTTACCTACTGAATAGAATGCGCTATCGCATTGCTGTACTCGCTATGGGTGACGACGAAGCTAAGTCGTTTGGCATCCATGTTGCACGCTCCCGGATGATCGTCTTCGCGTTGATTTCTATCATTATCGGCGCCTGCGTAACCGCATCGGGCGTAGTGGGGTGGGTAGGACTCGTAATCCCACACTTTGCTCGTATGTTAGTAGGCGAAGATCACCGCCGGCTCTATTTCACGAGTCTTATGCTGGGTGCCACTTTCATGATTTTGACTGATACGTTGGCTCGTAGTTTAACTGCTGCAGAGATTCCTTTAGGCGTACTCACAGCTCTAGTTGGCGCCCCCGTCTTTGTGTACTTACTATGCACTCGTCGACGTGAAAGGGCTTAATCATGCAAACCGTCTTTACCTCTCATCTCAGTTTAACTGGAGCGTGCGTACGTTTTAGTGAACGTGTGATTTTTCAGGATTTAAGTTTTAACGTACAAAAGGGCGAAACGTTGGCCATTTTGGGCCCAAACGGACGCGGTAAGACTACGTTGCTAAAAGCTCTATTAGGCTCACAACGTTTAGATCAAGGACAACGGCAGGTACCCCACCTCATCGGCTATGTACCTCAATACCAATACGGTAGTGAAAACCATTGTTGCCTCGATGTGGTACTCATGGCACGAGCCGCCTTGCTTCCCATGTTCAGCCTTCCTTCACAGCGGGATCGTAAGCTAGCTCTTGAAGCATTGGAAAAAGTAGGCGGAGGGCATTTTGCTTATCGTTTATATGGCTCTCTATCCGGCGGCGAGCGCCAATTAGTGTTGCTTGCTCGTGCTTTAGCTACTGGTGCTGAGGTACTCATACTTGATGAGCCGGCTTCAGCTTTAGATTTAGCTAATCAGGACTTATTGCTTAACGTCTTATTCGAGTTACGCCGAGTACGTAGCCATTCGGTCGTTTTTACCACTCACCATCCGCAACACGCTCTGCATCTCGCAGACAAAGTACTGCTGATGCACACCAACGATCAGATTAAATTTGGTCCAGCTGATGAGCTGTTAACCGAGTCTGAGTTATCCCGTTTATACAACGTCAGACTACGCCGTCTAATGGTGCAAACGGGAGAACATTTTCAAAGCACAATCTGCCCGGTTTTTGGAATACGTGAACCGGATCAAGATATGCCCATTTCTTATCCTCTAAACAAAGGTAAATACAATGAGTAACGATACAATCTCCTATCTGGAAAATGGACATGAATTTACAGTCCACTTTGATGAGTTATTAAAATACCACGGTGCCGGTTATCCGGGTGGTGTAGCCCACGGGCTAAAAGTTATGCAGCGAGCCTGGCCCTTGCTAGATAATGGTCGTTTGCCTGAACGACGTGAAATTCGCTGTGTCACAGCCTTTGGAGGCCCAGGGGGTAGAGATGCGATTGAGTTTGTTACCCGCGGTCTTACTGAGGGTCGCTACATTGTTGATAACTCAGTAGGGCTCGAAGAAGAAGAGTCCCCCGGTGGTCGTTATTACTTCCGTTTCGAGTACCGTGGCACCGCTGTTGAAATCACCATCCGTCCCGGACACGTACGCCCCGAGTTCATTCAGTTAGCACGCAAGAAAGACCGCTCACCAGAAGAAGAGATCATTTTGGCTGAAATGAAGCTCGAAATGGGAGAACGCTTGTTAGTCCAGCCCGCAGAAGATATTTACAACGCTACCGTATTATCGTAATAAGTCATAGCCATGAGTCAAGAACGTCAAACTTGGCTCGGGCTACTTGCCCGAGCTAACCGAGATTATCTGGAAAATATCTGGGCTACTTACAATCCGGGTGTGCCTATACAAAAACTCGCTGGCCCTGAAACGGGGTTGGTGCAGCTCAATACACAAGCTTGTAAGGCCTCAGTGTCATTTCAGTTTGGTGAGGCTTCTTGTACTCGCTGCGTAATCGCTATTGGGAAAATTCAAGGTTACGCAGTACATTTGGGCTCCGATCTACGCAAAGCGGAGTTAGCGGCCTATCTAGACGCCTTTCTACAAACGGCCCCCTCCCACCAACGTGAGCTGGTGCTGCACCCTATACGCCAACAGTTAGAGCTAAAAAAGGCTGAGAGGGAGCAGCTGACGGCTGCTACTTCTGTACGTTTCTACACCACACAAAAAACTTAGAATCATGAAAATACCTTTACGATCTGAGCACAGACATGACGATGAGTTACATCGGCAGACGCGTACTTATCGGCGACTACTGCATGCCTTTGGTTACCCAATGCGCATACAGCAACTAGAAGAGCGTGCTATTCATTGCATCGTTGACTGCCTTCTAGACAGCCAAACGACGGTAGCTATTGAGGTGGAAAATAAGGAATTAACAAGCCGTATTTTGAATACAGGCGCAACCTTGAGCCAAACTCCCGAATGGGTTTTTGCAGGTTCTCAACGGCATCACTTACAACATATTCCAGCAGGAAGCCGTGAGGCGCCTGAAAGTGGGGCAACCCTTGTCATGGAAATAGCCGCCATATCACCTACAAACGGGGGGCTTGCTATACGAGCCACCGGTGCAGGACTCAACAAACCACACACTTTATATTTTTCAGGGTTACATCAAAATGTAGTCATTGATCATATTGCTTTTCGTGCCGATTACCCGCGTGGAGTGGACCTACTACTATGCGCTGACACGCAGCTGGTTGTATTACCACGTCACTTAACTTTGGAGATCATTTAATGTACGTACCAGTAAAGGGTGGTGAACAAGCAATTGCTGCTTCCCGTATAGCCGTAGAACGGAGTCGCCGAGGCGACGACACAATCCCCGAGATTGAAATTAATCAAATCATGGCACAAATGTCGTTAGCTCTTAATCGGATCATGAGTGAGGGGGGCTTATACGATCGACGTTTTGCTGCTATTGCCTTTAAGCAAGCTCAGGGAGACATTGCCGAAGCGGTATTTCTCGTACGTGCTCATCGCGCGCAATTAGCCAATTTTGGCTCAAGCCAAAACATAGATCTAAAAACAATGCATTACAGTCGCCACATTTCCGCCACGCAAAAAGAGTTGGCTGGAGGGCAAATTTTAGGCGCCACTTACGACTACACCCACCGCTTACTGAATATGGATTTAGAACACTCTCGCCCTCAGTGCGAGTTACCTAAATCAGTGATAACAGCTCCCTCATCGCCCTCTAGCTCTGAGCCACTGTACGCAGATCTTATCCGCACCGAAATATCTAAAGCTCCGATAGACATTACGCGAACTGTTTTGCCTTCTTTACCTGATCCTTGCGAGCGTCTCGCTCATCTCGCTCGTGGCGAAGAAGGCTACTTAACTGGATTAGCTTACGAGAGTTTGCGTAAAGCCTCAACGAGTCATCCCTATGTAGCGCAATTAATGAGAGGGAGCGTTGAAATATTCGTAGAGCTGGAAGACCTCAATTTAACCGTATCCATTGGTGAGGTTGAGTTAACTGCCTGCACTACTGTGGCTCCAAATTTTAGCTCATCTCCACATTTAGAAGCGGGTTTTGGTATTGCTTTTGGAGCTAACGAGCGTAAAGCCGTCGCCATGGCAATCGTAGATCAGCACTTTAAAATTGAGGGTGCTACCAGTGATGCACTCATGCATACCGACGGAGTCGCTGCATCCGGCTATGTCAGCCATTTGAAATTACCTCATTACTCTGACTTTGATGCTGATTTAGCGCGTTTACGCCGAGTTCAGGCTAAGGAGGAAATATGAATTATGCCTACCTTGATCTACCGTCCAAACAAGAAATACGTCGTAAAACCCTAAAAGCACTCTGTCTACCTGGACGTCAAATACCTTTCTCAGCTCCTGAGCTACCCATTGCCTATGGTTGGGGGGTAGGAGGCATGGCTATTACCGCTGCCTTATTAGAACCGAATGACACGTTAAAGGTAGTCGATCATGGTTCGGATGATACCGTTAATGCCCTGAATATCGCGGATTTTTTTACTAAAACGGCAAACATATCAATTACGACAACAAGCTCAAAGGCTACTCTCATTCAAACGCGTCAGCGAGTCCCTGAAAGCCCGTTGCGGGAAGAGCAAATTGTGGTGTACCAAGTTCCTCGACCTGACCCTCTACGTGGATTTATTAATGATGCGGCCGAAGCACTGACACGGCACGCACATCATGATTACGGTGTCGTGTTAAGCGCTCTATTTGAAACATGGTTGCAACAAGATGAGGCGTGCTTAGGATACGACCACCCTGTGATTGTTAATGATGGGGTCTTAATGTCACCGTCGCCTATTCCTGCTATGGATAACCCCCGCATGGCGATGATGCCTGCTATTCAGATTTTTGGCGCCGCACGCGAGCGACGAATTTATGCATTGCCTGCCTATACACCCTTAGCAAACTTAGCTTTTGTTGACCTGCCTGCTAGCCTGAAAAAAGTCGATACAGCATGTTGTATCTGCGGCTCATCTATTCATTATTTGGATAATATTGGTACGTCAAACACCCCCCATTGGGTATGTTCCGACTCCGAAGCATGCAAGGAGCGCGCTCATGTTTAGCTTGCCAGATCCCGTGCTGACAGCACAGGCTATCTCACTTGAAATAGCTGGGCACCGTATTTTGTCGGATTGTCACCTCAAGCTTTATCCTTCCGAGGTTCTCGCTTTAGTCGGCCCCTCAGGTGCTGGAAAATCAAGTCTTCTGAATATACTTGCTGGACGACAGCTATCTAACAACTGTCAGGCTCTTTCCCTTTTAGGCCAGGATTTACTACGTACCAGTCTTTATCAAACTAACCTTTTACGTCGGCGGGCGTGTGGCTATGTGGCTCAGGATGCCAGCACAACCCTAAACCTGAGACAAAGTGCCGCCACTAATATCGTACGTCGTCTTTTTGATTTAGGTGACAACCGTGCGGTTGATGCACTCAAACAAGCACAAAAATGGGGCCAGCGACTTGGTTTATGTCCAGAACGATTACATGAGCCAGTGAAGAACTTTTCGGGAGGGATGCGCCAACGCGTACAAATCGCTGCGGCCATGATCCATCAGCCGAGCATTTTATTTTTAGATGAACCCACTGCTGGTCTCGACTCAGTCGCTCAAGCAGATTTTTTAGATGTGCTCTCTAATTTGAGAAACCAAACACAGACTGCCATGGTGTTTGTGACTCATGACTTACGTCTAGCTCGACTCATTGCTGATCGGGCCATCGTGATGGATCAAGGCCGCATCGTCAGCGAATCCATTATGGATCGTTTGCTTACTGAGCCTGAGCATCTCATCGCCCAAGCTCTTGTTAAGGCAATGATTTAATGAATAAACCAACTGTGATTTTGCAGTATGAAGGCAATGGCATACATCATGGGCCACTTCGCATAACGGCACAAACAGGGCAGATCGTACAGATCTGGGGAGCGTCAGGCTCAGGAAAATCGACTTTGCTCTCACGAATTTGGGGAAGTCGAAGCTTAGGAACGGCACACTTGTGCATACGAACCCACGATCAGCAGTTCACACCAAGCACAATGACACCCGCCCACTTTGCATTTCTACGCTCACGATTAATGTCGTACGTAGGGCAACATCCTACCGTACTACCTCGCGAAAAACTTGTGGATTGGTTTGCTCTAGTCCCCACAAAGACAGTACTCGACGGACTAAGACTGCTGGACCTCTCTCCTAGCTTACTCTCTCGCTATGCCTGTGATGTCTCTGGTGGTGAACTACAGCGTTTTATGTTGCTTCACGCTTATTTTTCTTCTCCTCCAATCTTACTTTTAGATGAGCCCTGTACAGGATTGGATCCAGAGCGTAGTCATCAGGTGAGCACGCTTTTATTACAGGCTAAAGCCGCTCAGAAACTGGTTATTTACACCAGTCATACGAGTGCCAGTTGGGTGGATCAGTCAATCTCTTTAGACGGTTAAACCGTCTACATTTAATTTAACCTGGAAAAGTACTCATAATGAAAAAAATTTTATTGGGATCTGCGTTGAGTGTAGGTTGCCTAAACTTCGTTCATGCCGATACCTCAGTCACACTGGTAATCCCCCCACCAAACCGTAGTGCTTTAAAGTAGAATTTCTCGCAAAGGAAATTCAATGAAAAAGTCTCCCGCTTTGGCTGAGTGAGCGGCTTATTAATGCCTACGCCATACAACATTTAATAAAAAAGAGGAGGGCCAAAAAGAAAAAAAATCTCACGGCAGTGTAAAAAAAAACTCAAAAAGATAAATCAGGGAGTAAACATGTTGTTGAACAACAAAAAATGCCATGGCATTTCTACATTGGCACTAGTAGCAGGTTTAGGGTTTTCAGGAACCACACAGGCATTCAATGTGTATGAAGACGGAGAAACTTACTTTGACCTATATGGCCGTATACACTTGACGTTAAACAACGATGACGGTAACGACTATATTAGTGAAGAAGGTTCACGCCTTGGCTTTAAAGCTGGACATAGGATAAATCCTAAGCTAGAGGGTTTTATAAGAGCCGAGTTTAGATTCACCGCTAATGATCGTGACGAGGCACGGCCTAACGTCATTGATGATATAAGGAACACATATGTAGGGCTACGATTTGAAGACGTCGGAGCCGTAAAGGTTGGTAACTTTGACTCCATCTATTATCAGAACATATCCAAGGTTATCAATGTAAGAAATACTGTGGATTGGCGAGCCTTGGCAAAAGGTGGTGCCCGCGCCCGTGGAAACTCTATCTCTTTTGAATCCCAAAGTTTCGATGGCTTCAGCCTGGGTGTCGCTGGAAAGCTCGATCCAGAAGATGAAGATGCAGGTGAAGAAGAAACACTTAACCTAATGGGATATGTAGCCTATGAAACAGGCCCGGTACGTTTTGCCGCTGGCTATGATGAAGCAGAAGGTGATGATGATGCTCTACTCGGGGCAAGCGTAACCTACAAAATATCTCCACAGCTAAGTGTCGGTGCGTTATTTGAAGAGCAGGGAGATATTCGTCATTATGGTATAGCACCCGTTTTTAGTTACTCAGAAGGCAAAATATACGGGAACGTCAGCTATATGGAAAATAGTGACATGAATTTGAGTGACGTCCAATACGTTGCGGGTGGCAGCTACCGGCTTAGTGATCCAATGTTTGTATATTTAGAATATGCTAGCAGTACAGATAGGGAGATCAATGCGATTGATAAGGATTGGTGGGCTTTAGGGGTTCGATACGATTTCTAAGTTTCACAGAGCCCATTAATACAGGTCTACACAGCACCCCGAAAGTTGAACTCCCAGTTCGACCTTCGGGGTTTAAATCTCGATAGCCTCAAAAATCAAGCGCAACGCCGGTGGAGCTGGTGAAATTGATCCGCCGCATGTCGGGGTGGGCAATTAGATGGTGCACAGCCGGGTACTGCCCGGAAACCTTCATGATGAAGGTATTACCGCACACCACAGAGACATAGCGCTGGCTTGGGTACAGGCAAGCGTACTCACCAACTAGAGCAGAAACAGCGTGCTCAAAATGGGGAAGGCGATTAATAGCGCTAGTCGTATTAAGTCAGAAACCACAAAAGGCGCCACCCCTTTAAATATCTCCCCTAGCCCGACATGTGGCGCCATCGCTTTAATCACAAACACGTTCATCCCCACCGGCGGGGTCATTAGTCCCAGCTCAACGGTCAGTACGGTCAAAATACCGAACCACACCGGGTCGATGCCCATCGCCTGAATAATCGGGTAAACCACCGGC
This sequence comes from Halomonas sp. AOP43-D1-4, assembly GCF_052446175.1. Lineage (NCBI taxonomy): Bacteria > Pseudomonadati > Pseudomonadota > Gammaproteobacteria > Oceanospirillales > Halomonadaceae > Halomonas > Halomonas sp. AOP43-D1-4. The sequence goes on along the minus strand of NZ_JBQSVY010000004.1, from coordinate 269,036 downwards.
ACGGTGATCACCAGCATCGCGATGGAGTCCATGAACATGCCCAGCACGAAGTAGAGCGCCAGGATGCACAGCACGACGACGATGGGCGTTAGATCCATACCGTAGAGTAGGTCAGTGATGGAGAACGAAATGCGCGACACCGAAATGAAGTAACCCAGCGTTTCGGCCCCTACCAGCATAAAGAACACTACCGCGGAGAGCGCCAATGTCTCTTGTACGCTATGCCATAGCTGCGCGCCGCGCATGCCTTTCGCTAAGGCGTAGAGCAGCGTAGCGAATGCCCCAACGCTAGCGCCTTCCGTCGGCGTAAAGGCACCAAAATAGATACCTAAAATCATCACCAGGAAAACGCCAAAAAAGGTACTGGCCAATGTCGCGGGCACGCTTCTCGTTGAGGCTGCGCTGGGCGCGCAGCTCGGGCGGCACGTCCTCTTCATCGAAGACGAACAGCTTGACCAGAACCCCATAGGGAATTTGGGCTATGTAGTATTCCTTGCCCGCCTGGATGCCGCGCACGGCCGGGAACGAGTAGGTGTGTTCCTGGGCGGCCTCGGTGATTTCGCTGGCCGCTGCCTCCCGGCGAGCCGCCGCTTCGGCGCGCTCTTGGCGCTCGGCCTCGACACGCTCGATCTCGGATCGGGCCTGGGCACCATAGCGCTCCACCAGCTCATCGAAGGACAAGCCCAGCGCCGCTAGGCGCCCAGCGTGACGCTCTACCCGGTCGCCCTGAGCCTCGGCATGAGCTGCGCGCTCGGGGTTGTACAGTCCCGGCTCCCAGATCGCTACCAGCAGCGCCACAGCTTCCGACTCCTGGCGTTGCTCCAGGGCAGCCGCCAGAACTTGCGGGTAACGCTCGCCCTTATCTAGCTTGTTCTCGTTCTCGACCACCACGAACGCCTCCAGCGTCTCGGCCTGACGATTCAAGCGGTGCGCTGCGTCGGTAGCGGCATGATCAGCCTTGTGGCCGGACACCACCTCGGCGGATTGGTAGGTCTTCGGGGTGCGGGCGTGGGTTACGACCGTCTCGGTTACGCTCATGACATAGAACATGGTGCTAACTCCTTTGGTTTGTCCCAGCCGGGGATGGAATGGGTTTTGGAATTCCGAGAATCAAATTGGCTAAAAAATGCATCGAAGCCGACGCTCGTACCCCGCGCGCTTTATGCGGGCGTTAACTTGAGCCAGAACCAATGACAAGGGAGAATAAGGATCATATGAATTACATCTTTCTCGATACATGTGTTTTGCTAGATGTTTCTACGAAAAGAAGTGATCTCCCTCTTGTGTCTGCACTAGAGGAGCTGGTGAGTTCGAACAGCGTAAAATTAGTCTTGGCTGACCTGGTTATTGATGAGTATGAGCGAAATAAGGAGAGTGTGGCGAAGAAAACTGCGCAACGACTGTCTCAAGAATTTAAGCAGGTCAAGGCTGTGGTAAATGAGTTTGCTGGTGAAAAGCAAGGAGCGACCATAGACGTTCTGAATGATATCAATGCAAGACTGCCCCTTTTAACCGAGGCAAATTACGCAACTATCCATAGAGTTGAAAGACTAATTGAATCGGCAGTGGTAACTCCAGTTAGTGAGCGTTCAAAAATCGCTGCCATTCAACGTGGACTAGAAAAAAGAGCGCCTTTTCATATAAACAAAAACTCTGTCGCAGATGCTGTTATCATTGAGCAGTTTTTTGAGTTTATGAGTAGCCTAAATCGTAGCTGTGATACTTGTATTTTTGTTACCCATAACCATAACGACTTTTCCTCGAAAGATCATCGAAAACCGCACTCGGATTTTGACGAGATATTTTCATTTTCTAATTCTTTATATTTCAATAATCTAACTCCAGCTATTGACCACATTGATCCTGATTTGCTTGCCGAAGTCGAGTTTGAACATGATTTTTCAGAAGAAACCAGAGGGTTGAGAGAAATATTAGACTCCATGGATGAGCTTGTCGATAAGGTCTGGTACAACCGTCATCAAAACCGTATATGGCTCATCGAAAACGGTGAAATTGAAATCGTTCCTGAAGGAACTGAGCGCTATGGCTCAGATGTAATTCATGATCATATCCTCCAAGGTGCTATTAAATCAGCTGAACGCATTGAAGAGAAATATGAAGATACAGGCCCATGGAGTGACTTTGAGTGGGGAATAATCAACGGGAAGTTATCAGCGCTGCGTTGGGTTCTAGGTGACGAATGGGATATGTTGGACACCTAAGTTAACGAAGCATTACAGATAGATAGTTAGGTGCTTGTTGCCAGAAAGGCACGCATGCGCACTCATAAACCGTTAAATTTAGGGGGTTTTGTGCCTGAATGGGCTATTAGATTCTTTGATTCGATCTCATCTGTAACATCAGCAGCTAGAGCACTAGGTACGGTTTTGCTTGTTCTATTGCTCTGGAGGCCAGCCTCAAAACTATTCTCTAATATTGGCTTTCCCGATGATTACATAATTCTTTTCCTGACAGTTGGAGCGTTCTCCGTTTCATACCTTGTAGTCAGGTTGCTTGAAATTGGATGTCTCAAGATCTTAAGTTTGCAGAATGATCGAAAGGCTAGTTTAAGAAAAGAGAGAGATCTGGCCAACTTTAAAAAAAAGGTGAGAATGACCCTGCCACACCTCAATCCCAAAGAACTCAGAGTTCTTCGGGAATTGGTTGAATCAGAGCAGCGCATGGATATCCGGGAAAAGGAAGTTAGCTGGCTGAGCAAATCGGGTTGGATCACAAAAATACATCAAGCACCCGCTGCTGAGTTTTTTTTCCAGCTGAGCCCTGTAGTACGTCCACTTTTTATTGAGTTCGAAAAAAATCGTTTTAAGGGGATGGTGAATCAAACGATTTCTAATCTTACTGAACCGCAGCGAAATTTTTTGGAGCTTTTTTGGCAAGAGCCGATAATTCATGGCACAAGGGAAAGCCAAAATTCAATGCCTTACAAAATCTACCATGCTGGCTTGGGATTAGTCACTGTACTTGGACTTTCAAAATCAGAATGGCGAGAAGGTGGACACCTGTGCGAGCGATTTGCACTTAATAACTATGCAAAGTCGAGATTGGAAGATGAGGTTTATGGTATTCCTCCTGTTCGGATTGAAGTTGATCTGAACCTCGAATATGTAGAAGGTCCCGGTTCCTCAGGTGGTGGAGCGCGAGGTCGGATTTAACAATCACAGGCATCAGTATTGACCACTAGAGCGAATAGCCAATTTGATGCGAATAAAAAAATGGCAAAGGTGTGGCAGCCTGTCAGCGATAACAAATGGTTATCATGCGAATTATCATAGGGCTCACATTGGCCAAGCTCTACACCTTACATTCCTATTTGCGCTTCAAGCTTTTTTACATGGTACCGCACAGTTCCCGTGCTCATAGGCTGCATACGGCTTCTGCCAGCAAAGATAAAAGCCTCAGGGTCGATTCCCAACTGATCTACCTTCATTAAATGAGGCAGCGGCCCGAGGAGCTCGTAGCGCTCATCATCCACAGTAATGAACACCTTTCGGCTGGATTGCACAACGTGTGCACAGCGAAGCATAAGTACCTTTTTTAATGGCAACTGATAAAGCATTGAAATTGCTGCAGGCATTAAAGCTTTAGCTTCGCGCTCGTTCGGTGTTGAAACAAGCTTTTCCATTACTGCCTTAATTTTTTTAACGTGTTGCTTATTGCTTATCCCTTTATTTTTTTTCTCAGGTAACACGAGATTAACGGCGTATTTATCTTTGGCAAAGGTTCTGAAAACAGCTAAGGAAGCACAATGCCCTGGCTTTTTCTTAGCATGAGATACGATAGCTTCTTCGGGAAGTTCCTGAATGGAAGATACCTTGGCTGACATCAATAGCTCTATAGCTGCTCGCAGATAGTTCCTAACAGTCAAAGGTTTGATTGGTGTCTCTTTGTAAGTAACTCTCTCACTCAATTCTTTTGCATAGTCGACGACCTCACGATGCCAAGGCTGCTTCTCATAACATTGCAAAATATCATTAATCCTCTTATTTTCAATCGCTTGCTCTTTCTCTTCGTTATCCCACTCTATGCCTAGTTTTTCTACTAAGAAATTCACCACATGAAAAGAACGGCGAAGCTTTTCAGCTCCAAATAAATTGAATAAGTGTTGCTGATCAATATCTCTGACGGACAAAGTATTCCGTTCGAGTATGACCAAAAAACGCGCATAACTATCTATTCGCGTCGTCATATTTCCCGCTTGCCTAGGAAGCCTTTCCCAAGAGCAAAACTCAAGAAATAGCGCTCTACACCAAGAAGCTTCAAATAACTCAAGGTTCAGCATTATTCGTCGGTCTAAACGGCGTTTTAAAGAACAGTCTTGGCAAGGGGCGTTGCCACCACCGGGAGTATCTGCTCCACAGTCAGGACATGAGTGAGTTTTTGGATATGGCCCGCTGCAATCTCTACAAACAGCTCGTCCTTCAACATCATATTGATGGAGCTGACGATATTTCCGACAAACCGAGCAGGTTACAAATGCGCAGGCCTTCCTTTCGCATGCCTGGCAGATAATCTCTGAAAGTTCACCATTAGTGATGCGTGAATATCTGCTAGAAAGACATCCACAACGGGAACAGGTATGTTCCTCTCGCCCATGCGGAGCGCAGCTTTTGCAAAACGCAGCGTGACCAATAAGATAACCGGCTCTCGGCAGCGGCTTATCGCAGCGCGCGCAGACACGGTGCAGCCTGAGGCACTCACCGCAGACCGGGTTCTCTTCATACTTATGGGCTCGCACTGACTCGCCGCATTTAGTGCAAGTCTTCTTCTTAAACTCACGGGCATAACATGTCGAGCAGTAAGCGCTCCCTTTGTAGCGCCTTTGCGCCTTAAGCATGGATCGACCACAGTCATCACACTGCAAGTGGGGCTTATGACTCACAAAAATGGGTATCCTAAAAAACTTAATATATGTCGAGCTCTTTCCTGGCGGAACTGTACAAGCTCAGTTCGTCGGCACCGATTTAGACAAGGGCCTTTTGGCTGCTGATTCGTGCTGCGCGTTCTTCGTACCCCCACAGGCAGATATGACAACTGCTCAGCAAAAAAAGCAGGCATTATAGATTTTATGAATGTCCTCTGAGTTAGACCAAGCACACTTGAACCTTCTTGGAATGACGATGGCCAATCAAGAAGCCAATATGCCAAGGTTTCCAAAATTGCAGTCCTATAGGCAACACGCTGATGCTCATACAAGCAACGCTGATTTGAAGGACGATGGAAGGGTTTCAAGTCGTAATGATGCCTCAGTCGATCATGCTGTAGCGAATTAGCGAGCACGCCTGCCATTACCCGAATGACACTCAGAGCTTCCGGACTGGTGGACGCTTGTGGGAGCAAGTTAGTCGGAGTTCCATTCGCTAATTTCAGTAGCTGGGATTGAAGAGCTAACACTAATGGAGAACAGCACAAGGTTGGTAACTTGCGAGAAAGAAGCGACACCCCACATACCGTACAGCGATCCATTCTTTGCACGGTACTTAGATGTGGCATCAATGGCGCATCACAACGTGGGCAAGCATCGCTCATCATGGCGCCATGGTAAGGACAAACAACCATAAACCCTAAACGCCAGTCACGATAATAGATGGCCCCATAATCCTTGAAGCATTCGGAACAATATTGGAGGCCGTGCTGGGTACGTACCTTGTTAGATATCCCCGCTGACAGAAGAAAGGGGACATTTCCCTGACGATGAATTTTTACCAAACTCTGCTCAATTGAACGTAATGTCATCCTTTCGACTGACGCAACATCAAAACCTGAGTGGCGCGACACGGTATAGAGCAGCTCATCACTGGCACTACGATCAATGTCACGGCTCCAGATAGGAATAGATGGAGCCCAGTAATTAGCAAACCGATAGGGGGTCAGGCCGTGAGCAAAGGCGCTACGCATCAACCACGAAGTAAACAGCTCATTCTTAGCTGGTGATAGCATGATCGCCCAGCTTCCTCTGATCACAGTTTAAGCGCCTCCTTGCCATAATCAGAGAGTTTAACCCAGCCGATGTTATCAAGAAGCTTAGCGTCTATATGCTCTTTACCATCTCGGATCGCTTTAACGGTCGCTCTTTTAAGCACGGTCGCTACGCCGCCGATGGTGCCCCCACTCATACTATGTAGCTTTATCGCGATATCCTGACTAGACAGCTGAGAGGGCTCAGCTAATGGCAGTAAGCGTTCAAAGCTGGCCAAGAGGCGCAAGAAGCTAACATCTAACTGCCATCGAGGTAGTGCCAGCGGCTCAAAGCGACTTGAGAGTTGAGTATCGGTGTGCAGCGCGAGAATGGAGTCACGCGTACCGACGGCTACAAGCGGAAGCTGTAGCTTATTGCTCAATCTTTTAAGCATTCCTAGAAAATGCCTCTGTTGTCTTGCACTTCCATGTAGCACATTGTGGATTTCATCAATAATGAGCATCCTGGCTTGTACGTAAGTTAATACCGAAATAGCTTGGTTCTCCTTACGCTGCACGGGATCCGTATCTCTGTGGGCTATCTTTAATGACAGAAGTAACTCAGTCCAAAAACGCCCCTCATTTGGTTCGGAGGGCATTTCCATAACAATGACAGGTGCTAATGGCTCTCCAGAGGGAAGAATCTTCACAGGATGCTTTTCTCTGAAACGGTCGATTAATGTACTTTTTCCATTCCCGCTTTCTCCGACCAGCAACGTGTTGGGCATCCGCTGTACACGGGGATGTGCTAATTGATCCTCAAGCCGGGTCATGATTTCTTTGGCCCTAGGATAGGAAATCCAATGGTTTTGCTGAGCGAAATAAATGCGGTCTTCCGTCGTCCAGGTGAGTGTCTCAGCAATCTCTGGCTTGAGGTGATCAAAATGGGCCATATTCATTCCCTAGGCATCGTCATCGAATGGTTCTATAGGCAGTGCGAATATATCAATCTCACTTTGCACCTCTGTTTGAGGTGGAGCAGGAAAAACACTCTTAGCAGGCGCTTGTGTTTCAACAGATTCCGTTTTCTTGGCGAGTTTCTTCGTCGTATTGATACGAGCCATCTGACGTCTTGCTTGCTTCGTTTTCGTGACGGCCTGTTCAACACGATGACGCATCTTGAGAATGGTCTCAAAAATCACATCCTCATCAACATGCCGCAGTCCTTCCTCTCGAATGCGGCGAGTTGCTTCCCGTAACTCCCACACACTAATCGCTGGTCGAGTAGGATTCCGATAAGGAACCATGTAATAGATCTCACTTTCAGGGTCGTAGAAATAGACTTTACTGATATCGCGTGGATCACGACGGATAGTAAATGAACGAGCCTTCGTTTGATTTTCGGGGTCTTTTGAACCAATCCAAGGGTTCAACACTTCATGGTAGTAATTAATTTCATCCAGCTGGACGCCGTAGCGCTGCACAGTGCGTGAATAAAGAGGAAGGAAGTCTAACTTCAAACGCGTGGGGTCAGTTGGTATAGGCGGCATCCCCAAGCCCGGCTGTGTTGAGTCTCCTAATATACCGAGTTGCCACTTGCGCATTGGTGGCATGTTCAATTCAGAATGCTTGCGACGGTGATACACCCCAACAATAAATTCAACTAAATGCTGCTCAAACTCACGAAGGGTGAGCGCTGATTCTTTTTCTGAGTCATATCCTTTCCGTTGCTCAACGTTGGAAAATGTTGTGCCAGGTAAGGTGTGTATCTCATTTGCAGCAGTACCCATATAACGCTCTATATGTCCGCCGTAGTGGGGAAGCTTTACCGGACGTAATTGCAGGTCGATACCGTATTGTTCACAAGCCCGGCGCAGCATTTTCCCCCGGAATTCTTTCGCGTTATCAGCATGCAGAACACGCATTTTCCCCCAGACTGGCCACTCTTGCCCCACCCCCAGGTTTGCAAGATATTCATGCTTAGGCAACATGGCATTGGAGACACACAAACCCACTGAGATAGCACTGGGCTTTTCCATGCTAACCGCAATCCCCACCACCATTCGTGAAAAGACATCAATAGCCAGAGTTATCCACGGTCGGCCAAGCGCCAGACGATGCTCTTCATCAACTAAGATGACGTCAGCAGGCGTATGATCTATTTGAACAACAGCAAGAGGGAAATCCGCATTTGGAAACTCTCCCCTGATAGGAGCAAAGGTGTCACGCGCCTTATCTCGTAGCCCGCGGCGTCTCATCGTTTCACGTGTCGAAATCTGTTTTATGCGGTTACGGATTGTATTGGAGTGAGGAGGAAGTAAACCGGCCTGTTTGCAATGAGCTTTGACAGTGATAATTACGTCACTGGGCTTATATCGTTGACGACTTAGATATAAGTCATTGATCGCCCCTTCGATTATTGCCTCGACTTTCTTATCGAGCTTTTTCGTACCTGGCTTGCGGCCTCGCGGGGCTGGTATCAATGCTGAAATATGGCCAGCCTCGTGATAGTCCTTAACCCATTGGTATAAAGTGGCAACGTGAACACCGGCTTCTTCTGCTAACTGCTCTGCCTTTGCACGAGTACGAAATGGATCGTCAAGTAGAGGACGGATTGCTGCAAACCGCTGCTGAGCAACTTGCCAGTCTTCGTCTTCGATCTCGGATAAATCCTTTCCTTCAGCAACACCACCTTCTCCAAGCTCTATATCCGTTACGGGACGAAGCTGATGCGCAGACAGACGGTGCACCTCTCCAGTGTCGGTATCTTTAGCAAGGAGGGTTGCTGTATCCAACAAGTGCGAAACTCTATAGGTACGACCATTGGCTGTTATCACAGACCCAGTAGTTACCGATAGAAAAGCGGGCTCTGTAGCCATAAGAAACCTTCTCCGTTAGTAATCCATATGGGGCTGGACATGTTTAATGGGCGTATGAGGTCAGCATGAACACGGCCTATAGCGATCATTTGCCATAAACAACTAAGCGCACACATACGCTTTTCCTCATTCGCATAAGCAGCTGTAAGTAGAATTTCAGGTGTTGTTTCACCGAGCACGGCAAGGGTTCTAGCCAAGTGAGTAGCGGTAGCCGAGTCCTCTGCCAAGTCCCTATAGGCCCTTAGAAATCGTGCATTGTTCAATAGGCCAGTGCCTCTAATCTCTCGCTCAGTCACAATGCGAAAGCCCCAACCTTGCTGCTTGCAATAGCGTATAGCTGCCTGAAATTTAGGCTTCATAATGTGCCAATTTTCTCTCAAATCTTCGCGATACTTAACCTCATACAGAATCGGCGCCGCTTCATCCGAGTAAGTCACGAGCATATCGGGCGTGTACTGACGCCTTTTTCGATCATCATCTTGATACTTAAGGGTTAGCGGCTGCTCACAAACCGTAGCGACCAACGGATCAAAATCGAGGATCATCAGGAAATCGCGCTCTAATGATGACTCAAAATTGCAAGTGCTTCCTCGTAAGAAAGAAACCTGCCCAGTAAGGCTCCTTCGGTTAGTTCCAATAACTCTAACAGGCCGATTCATATTCAGTCGCCTATATATTTGTGATTTTAACACCCAGTCGCTTATATTGGTGTCAATTAGTAGCGTATTTACTTGTCGAAAATAACGTAAGATATTGTTCCAGTATAGCATTAGTAGCTGTTTTTAGTGGAATTCACAGCGGCTCAAAACCCAAACCAGGAGAAATCTCGCTTGCCCATCACGGTGTGCTGTTTTTGGACGAGCTGCCGGAGTTCTCCCGCAACGTGCTAGAAGTTCTGCGCCAGCCGCTGGAAACAGGCGAAATACATCTGGCCCGGGCCAGCCACGAACGCCGATACCCATCTCAGTTTCAACTGGTAGCCGCTATGAATCCTTGCCCTTGCGGGCATTTGGGCGACCCTCGCCAGCGTTGCCAATGCACCGCCAGCCAGATTCAGCGCTACCAAGCGCGGCTTTCCGGCCCGCTGTTGGATCGTATTGATCTACAGGTCGAAGTTCCCGCGCTACCGCCCGAACAACTCACCGCCCAGACCCAGGGCGAATCATCAGAAGCAGTGCGCGAGCGCGTGATGGCCGCAAGAGAGCGCCAAATGGCGCGCGGCGCACTCAACAGCCAGTTAAGCGGTAAAGCCCTGGAAGCCGCCTGCGCACTTGACGATGAGGAGCGCGCCTGGCTTGCCAGCGTTCTGGAAAAGCTCAAGCTCTCCGCCCGCGCCTACCACCGCGTGCTGCGCGTAGCGCTGACGCTGGCTGATCTGGAAGGCAAACCCAAGCCGACCCAACCGCACCTGATCGAGGCCATTGGCTATCGACAGCTGGATAGGCTGTTGAAAGGTGCTTAATGAAGTGGCTGAGCAGCGTATATAGTTCTCTGAATTAGGCATTACCTGTCAGGTCATCAAATTATAGGTATGTCATTGCTTACCTGGCAGCGAAAAATCCGGGCACTTCTTATCAATCAACGTTTCCAGTGCTACTACAACAGGGCTTTCAGAAGCGGTAACAAGGATAAGCGGGCAATTGGATGCAATATCTGCCAAGGGGACTGCGACTAAACTGGGCGAAATTTCAGCCACACTCTTAGGCAGCACGGCTATGCCAATCCTGGCCATGGCGAAGCAAAGCATGCTTGAAATATCAGGCACCTCTAAAGCATTCGCCAATGATAGCCCGGCACTCTCTGACAAGCATTCGATCTGACGTCGAAGAAAGGTTTGCTGGGTGGCAGGTTGTAAAAGTAATCGCTCGTTACTCAAGTCTTTAAGAAAGAGTCGATGGGTTTGGGCAAGATGGTGGTCTGGATGGATGAGGACATAAAGTGGCTCTTCTCCCAAGAGATGTTTTCTCAAGCCCTTGGTAGCAGTTTCAGGTATATCTGCTCTTAAAACAGCCGCATCCAGATGGCCCGAACGCAGCGAGGAAAGGTGGTCAAGCGCATTTCCGTAATGAAGCTGAAGTGTAAGATGAGGCCTTTTTTCAAGCACTGTGGCCAGCGCTGTGGTAAACACTGGCGAAAAAATAGCGCTCGCAGAGTAACCTATGTGGAGAGAACCGGCTTCACCGGCATCAGCTTGTCGAACAAGGCTCAGGCTTTGCCTTGCCGATGATAAAAGATTAATCGCCTCTATCAAGAAAACCTCACCTGCACGCGTTAGCTGTACCCCATGCGTATTTCTTAAAAATAGCTTTACATCTAGCACCTCTTCTAAATTTTTTATTGTTTGACTAAGTGGCGACTGAGTTATGTGTAAACGCTCGGCCGCCCGTCTAAAGTTAAGCTCCTCTGCTACTGCCACAAAATAACGTAACTGTTTAAGCTCAAACATAAAACCACTCACCGTGAGATAAAAAAAGACATTCCATCTAAACAAAAACTTATATAGCTTAATAGAACTCCTAAACAGAGCTTTAAATTATGCGCATTTTTATAACATTAGCATCATTTAGCGCATTCTTTAACTTATACCAAACTCAAGCTATTTATCCTTGGCTGGCAGCTCGATATGCTGTAGAAATATCCCAAGCGGGATGGCTAAGCATGGCTAGTCTCTTTGGCATGATGCTATGCGCCCCCTTTGCCAGCAAACTAACCTATAAGTTGCCTCCCAGAAAAACAATCATCTTTGGACTCTATACATTAATAACCCTTAATACATGTATAGCTATAAGTACAACGCTGGAAACTCTTTTTCTCATACGCTTTTTCCAAGGTATCATATTGCCCTGCATTCTGACGTCTGGAATGACGATAATAGGTCAGGCGCAATGTAAGGAAAAGCGCACTAAGTGGATTGGCTGCTATGTTACTGGAACAATCATGGGCAGCACATTGAGCCGATTTTATCCTGCCTTCGCTATCGACACTATGGGCTGGCAGTGGGGCTTTATATCCTGTGCAGGGCTACTACTTTTAGCCTTGCTCATCATGGCGCATGAAAAACACGTTAACACCATTACCGCAACGACTAACAATGATGACGAAAAAATATTTTATTTAACACAACTTAGGCACGCACTGTCTGATAAAACGCTTATAATGATCTACAGCATAGGCTTCGGGATTTTATTTACACAAAGCTCGGTCTTTACTGCTTTAGGCATCGCACTATCTTACCCCCCCTACAGTAAAACGGCTGGAGAAATAGGGCTTATCTATCTAGCCTGTTTACCTGCAATAATTGCAGTTATCACCGTACCAACGATGTATACATCTAAAAACGAACCGCTGCTCTTCATCATTTTACTGGCATTGCTTTGGGGTTCTATGCTTCTAATGACGAAGAATTATTACCTGGTCATTTTTAGTGTACTTCTCTTCTCAATTGCTACCTATCTATTGCAAGCTTTAACGACGGCAATGCTAAGCCAAGTGCGTAAAGTACCGGTCAACTTTGCCAGCGGTGTATACCTTTTCTTTTACTACGGAGGAGGAACGCTAGGGGCAATATGTTCCGCGACGCTTTATAGCGCCGGGGGCTGGGCGGGGGTAACAATCGCTATTATGATGGTTCACGCCTTAATATTGGCACTATTACTATGGTTAACAGTCGCTTTCAATAAAAAGAAGCCCTGCACCATATCGCATTAATATCCGTTCAAACAATATCAGTCGAGTATAGGAATACACGGGCAATGTAGCACAGATGGGGCCTGGCGTGACGCAACGGCCTCACGCCAGGCCCCGCCATCAAAGTGTCCCTTAAGGCGCTTCGCGATGCAGTTTTAAAGACGCGTACACGCCAGCATATCCACCAGCCGCTGGCAGAGCGCATCCAGTTTTTTGCTATTGGCTTCTTCGATAAACGTGCCTGCTTCATCAAAAGCGGTGTGCGCTTTGGAGAGCGACATCGGCTGCGGCAGTACGATCAAGCCTAGATTGGCGAGCAACTGTTGGGCCAGCGGCATCGCGCGAATACCGCCTAACCCACCAGGGGAAGCCGACACCAGCGCAGCCCATTTGCCTGAGTAAAGCGCCAGGCCCGGCGTGTCGTCATAAGGGCGTGATAACCAGTCCAGCGTGTTCTTCAAAAGCGGGGTGATAAAGCCGTTGTATTCCGGCGAGGCGATAAACAGCGCCTGGTGATCAGCCAGCAGTTCGCGCAGTTTAAGCACGTTCTCCGGAACACCTTGGGTTTCAATATCTTCATCAAACAGAGGGCACGGGTAGTCTTTCAAATCCACAAACGTGGCCACGCCGCCTAACGCCTCAATGCGCTTGGCAACCAGCCGCGCCAACTGTTTGTTGTGTGAATCTTGGCGGCTGCTTCCGGCAAATACTAGGGCGTGTCCTCATTTCATTTTCAACCAAATGAAGGTGCGCGCCAGGTAAAACATGGATTTGAAATTTCGTGCCAGTTTTTCAAAGCGAGTGGCAATACTGCGAAAGTGTTTCAGCCGGGCAAAGAGGTTTTCTACCAAATGGCGATGCCTGTAGAGAAAGGCATCAAACCCCGGATTTGGCGTCTTGTTGTTTGATCTTTTGGGAATGATCGGGTTGATGCCCCTCACCCTGGCATGGTCACGGATGGCCTCTGAATCATAGCCCTTGTCAGCAATGAAGTGGTCGGCTTGATCGACCTTCTTTATGAGGTGCTCTGCAACCGTAGCGTCGTGGACGTTACCCCCAGTGACTTCAAAATCGACCGGATTTCCATGCGCATCGGCGAGCATATGAAGTTTGGTGGTAGCTCCTCCTCGTGATTTTCCAATGGCCCGCTCTTCTCCATGCCGAGCTCCACTCGCATGCTGGTGAGCGCGGAGGTAACTTCCGTCGGCGAATACCCATCTGTATCAATTTCGCCTCGTAGCTCAAAAAAATTGCTCCCACAGTCCCTTGATGGCCCAGCGGTTGAAGCGATTATAGGCCGTTTTCCAGGGGCAAAACTCACTCGGAATGTCGCGCCAGGGAGCGCCGGTTCGGAGTTTCCAGAGTATTGCTTCCATCACATTTCGATCATTGGGCCAGCGGTGGCAACCCTTTGCGTTCATGGTGACTTGAAGCTGTTCCCAAATGTCATCGGTCAAAACATATCGTGTCATGGCAGTACTCCCCTTCCGTTGAGAAGAGTCGCATAACCCCACAGAAAATCAATGAGGGACAGCCTCTCTTTCAAAATGAGGACACGCCCTAATACCTTGGGTACTACGCTCATTCGATTGGACTCCTTAATAACAGGCTATTTAGGGTTCGACAGGCTCATGCGGCCCGCCAGGCATCTGGTCAATAAACGTGTTGATAGCGCTAAACAAGGTCTCGCGAATCGGTTCTGCTTCGTTAACTAAATGGTGGCGTGCTTCCGGATGGTAGTGAATCTCGGCGGCGGTAAATTTTTGTGCTAAAACGGTCAGGTTCCACTGCCAATCAACCGTTAAATCCTGCTCACCCTGCAAAATCAATGTTGGCACGTCGACAGGCTCAAGCGCGAGCAGGCGTGGCATCCAGCGCCGCATGGCACTTACCCACGCCACACTTAAGCGCTCGGGCTGCAGTGGGTCGTGATCACGCAGAAATTCGGTAAACGCTTCGTCGGTTGAGTTGGGCCGAAATTTACGCGGAATATCCTTCAAGAACGGGCTAGCGATAAGGTGCATCCAACTCGCCTGAGTCCACCGCCAAGGGCGTACCAACGGCGCGAGCAGCACCAGGCCATCCCAACCGGCCTCTTCGCGCCGGGTGAGTGCGTCGGTTGCAAGAATCGCCCCCCCGGTACTCTGCCCAACACCCAACCACGGCCTGGAAGCTATGCCTAGCGTGATCAGGGTGTTTTGCATGTAGGTGAGGCAGTGCTGATAGTCGTCAAAATCTTCAATCTCTGCGCGCGGGCCACTCGAAAGCCCATGACCCGGCAGGTCCCATAGCACTACCCGCCAGCCCTTGGCCAACAGGTGCGTTAACAGGTGACGATAAAGGCCTAAATGGTCAAAGTAACCGTGCACCACAAAGGCTGTGCCTGATGGATTGGGTGGGCTCCATACCTGGCACCACAAGGCAAAGCGGCCGGTATCGATAAAGCCTGCATGTACCTCATCGGTGCTTTCAAAGAGTGCTTCCAGACCATAATGCAGAAAATAGCCCTTCACGACGTCCCACAGCGCTTCACCCGGCACTAATCGGGAAAAGACTGATTCGCCTGCCGTTTGCCGAAACAAACTTTCCATCTGTTGGAAATCCTGCATCCAAACCTCTCTATGAGCGCCCTGCTTTCTTATCATTTGGTCGAGCATTGTGCCGCTTTAACGTCTACGCTGTTTACATGCCTGCACAGTTGTGGAAGTATTTTCCATAAATGTATTTTGCGCTTATTTTACTCTGGCCGTGGCCATTCACCACCCACGGGCACCTTCACAGGAGAAACCCCATGAGCGAGCGTATCACGCGCCACCGTTTGCAGGTGGCCACCGAGCTGGACCGCTTTATTAACGAGCAGGCACTACCTGGCACGGGCGTTGATGAAAGCGCCTTCTGGGCCGGTGTCGATGCCCTGTTCCATGATCTGACCCCAAAAAATAAACAATTGCTAGCAGAGCGTAATGCGCTGCAAGAAAAAATTGATGCATGGCATCGTGAGAACCCCGGCCCCGTTAGCGACATGCCAGCCTACCGGGCCTTTTTGAAAGAGATCGGCTACCTGGCCGACCTGCCTTCCAACGTAAAGGCGACCACCGCCAATGTCGACCGCGAAGTTGCCATACAGGCAGGTCCACAGTTGGTGGTGCCGGTAAGTAACGCCCGCTACGCCCTGAATGCGGCGAATGCGCGCTGGGGCAGTCTTTATGACGCGCTCTATGGCACCGACGCTATTTCCGAGGAAGACGGCGCGGAAAAAGGCACAAGCTTTAACCCCAAGCGCGGCGCTAAAGTCATTGCCTATGCGCGAGGCGTTCTGGACCGTGCCGCGCCGCTGGCCACAGGCTCCCACCGCGACGCGGTTAACTACACAATTCGTGACGGCCATTTGGTCGTTACGCTGGAAGGCGGCCGGGAAACTGGCCTAAAAGATTCCGGCAAGCTGATTGGCTTTACCGGTGAAACGTCCGCTCCTGAGACGATTCTGCTAGCCAATAATGGCCTGCACCTGGAAATCCAGATCGATGCCAGTCACGCCATTGGTAAAACCGACCCGGCGGGCGTAAAAGACGTCGTCGTTGAAGCCGCACTCACCACCATTATGGACTGCGAAGACTCCGTAGCCGCCGTGGATGCCGAAGACAAGGTAGGCGTTTATAGCAACTGGCTCGGTCTGATGAAGGGTGATCTGGAAGAGAACATCGACAAGGGCGGTAAAACCTTCGCCCGTAAGCTGCACGCTGACCGCACCTGGAACACCACCGAAGGCGGCAAGGTGACCCTACCCGGTCGTTCGCTGATGTTCGTGCGTAACGTGGGCCACTTGATGACCACGCCAGCGATTCTGGATGAGGAGGGCAACGAGTTGCCGGAAGGTATTCTCGATGCTGTGGTGACCTCGCTACTGGCCCTGCACGATCTTAAAAAAGATGCCGACCAGCCACGCAACTCGCGCACCGGCTCGGTATATATCGTCAAACCGAAGATGCACGGCCCTGCCGAAGCCGCGTTCGCCAACGAGCTGTTTGGCCGCGTGGAAGACATCCTTGGCATGAGCCGCGACACCTTAAAGATGGGCATCATGGACGAAGAGCGCCGCACCACGGTCAACCTCAAGGCGTGTATTGCCGAGGCTTCTTCACGCGTGGCGTTCATCAACACCGGCTTCCTGGACCGCACCGGCGATGAGATGCACACCGCCATGGAAGCAGGCCCCATGGTCCGCAAAGGCGACATGAAATCCGCCGCGTGGATTACCGCCTACGAGAAGAGCAACGTACAAGTAGGCCTTGCTTGCGGTCTACGCGATCGCGCCCAGATCGGTAAAGGCATGTGGGCCATGCCCGATTTAATGCACAACATGCTGGAACAGAAAATCGGCCATCCAAAAGCCGGTGCCAACACCGCTTGGGTACCTTCGCCCACGGCCGCTACCCTACATGCGTTGCACTATCATCAGGTGAATGTCACCGACGTTCAGCGCGAGCTTGAAGCACTGGGCGAGCCCGACTTCCTCGACGACTTACTCAGCGTCCCAGTGGCGGAAAACCCTAACTGGTCAGATGACGAGATTCAGCAGGAGCTGGATAACAACTGCCAAGGCATTCTGGGTTACGTGGTGCGCTGGGTAGAGCACGGCGTGGGCTGCTCCAAAGTGCCGGATATTCACGATGTAGGCCTGATGGAAGACCGCGCCACGCTGCGTATTTCCAGCCAGCATATTGCCAACTGGCTGCATCACGGCATTGTCGATGCGCCGCGCGTAGAGGAAACCCTCAAACGCATGGCGAAAGTGGTCGATGAGCAAAACGCAGGCGACCCCACTTACACCGCGATGAGCAGTCACTTTGAGGACTCCACCGCGTTCAAGGCCGCCTCAGATTTGATCTTCAAGGGTCGCGTGCAGCCGTCAGGCTACACCGAACCGCTACTTCACGAATGGCGTCAGGTGCATAAGGCGAAGTAAATTCGTTTTATGGTACAACTAGCCCCAAGGCATATGCCTTGGGGCTTTTTTATACAGGATAACAACAATGACCGTCATGACTGTCGAACAGATCGAGCACTTTCTGGATGAGGTGTTTCCCCAGCGAATGGGCAGAGTTGAGAGCGTAGGCGAGATGTGTGCCACGATGCGCTTAACGGTAGGGTATGAACATCTACGCCCCGGCCCCCGGGTTTCTGGCCCGACGATGATGGGCTTTGCCGATGTGGCGCTGTATGTGGCGATTCTGGCCCAAATCGGCCCTGAACCCATGGCGGTGACCAGTGACTTAAACTGCCACTTCCTGCGCGCCGCTTCAGGCGAACACGACATTATCGCCCGCGCCAAACTGATCAAGCTGGGCCGCCGTTTAGCGGTGGGTGAAGTACAGATATTCTCCGCAGCCGATGAACACCGCCCAGTTGTGCACGTCACCGCAAGCTATGCCTTGCCCGCTACGTAGCAGCCGACAAACAGGGTAAGCAGCGATCGTAGAGAATGGCTTGCAAAAAAACGCCCCGGGCCCTGGCTATCAAGAAGCCAGGGCCCGGGGCGTTTAGCGGCCAGGTAGCTTAGTAAGCGGCTTCTGGCTCGTAGTACTCTTCTACATTGTCGAGGGTGATTAGATCAGCGTTAAGGATGAGCCGTGAAGGCACGCCGTGGTACATATCGCCCAGATGCTCGCCTTTAACGCCGTGTACCGCTAGCGCCATGGCAGAGGCAATCATGTTCGGCGGATAGGTAACGGTGCCTTTGACCATCGGGTGCTCGTCACGGATCATTTCAATCACGCGCTGAGAACCGCCACCGCCCACAATCAGTTGGATATCGTCGCGGTTGTTTTCATCAACCGCCTGAAGCGCCGAGATCAATACGTCATCGTCACCCGCCCAAATGGCATCTACTTCCGGGTTACTGCCCAGCAGGTCTTCCGTTACGCTAAGCGCCTGCTGTGGGTTCCAGTTGGTCGTTTGAGAGGCCAGGATATTGATGTTGGGGTAGTTTTCCATCACCCGGTTAAAGGCATCGACACGCTGGCTGTTGATGGGGATGGGCGGGCCTTCCAGCACCAGAATATTGCCCTCGCCGCCCAACTCTTCAGCGATATAACGCGCGGCGTGCTCGCCTAAGCCTGAGTTATCGCCCGCAATAAAGACGTTTTGCGCAGGCGTTTCAAGCTCGCGGTCCACCACAACGGTATAGATGCCTTCATCGTAGGCTTCAGAAATAACCGCCTGAAGCGTTGCCGGGTCGTGGGGAAGAATGACCAGCGCATCCAGGTTGCGGATCATCAAATCTTCCACGTTAGAGACCTGGGCCGTGCCGGAGTTGGCGGAAAGTACCGTAAAACTGACATCCGGATACTCCTCACTTAGGTCGTTGGCGGCTTGCTGTGCCCACCATAAAAGGCCTGCGGTCCAGCCATGGTCAGCGGACGGCACGGTGACGCCAATATGGTAGTCATCGGCCAGCGCCAGGCTGGACGTACTCGCTATGGCCGTTGCCAGCGCGGCAGTCTTGAAAAGGCGTGATAGTGTCATTGTTATTGCTCCCTTTCTAACGTACATCGTGGATGGGCGAGCCAACCCCGCCCAGTGTGATCGTCGGCCCTGTTTGGGCATAGCGACCGAAAAGACCGTTTTTAACGTCCGCTTTTACAAGTCAGGCACGCTTGTACTGCAGCAGTACCGCCAGCAAAATGACGCCGCCCTTGACCAGCCCCTGCAAATAAGGGGAAACGCCGGTCAGGTTAAGCATATTGTTGATAATGCCTAGAATCAGCGCGCCGATGACCGTGCCCCATATCGAGCCGCGCCCACCGGAAAGCGCCGTGCCTCCTATGACAACGGCGGCAATAGCATCCAACTCATAAAAGTAGCCCGCATCACTCGGGCTTACCGAGTTGAGCCGCGAGGTCAGCATGATGGCCGAAAGCCCCACGCAAATGCCCGCAATCACAAAGGTGGAGAGCACAATGCGCTCAACCCGGATGCCCGAATAGCGTGCTACCTGAGGATTAGCGCCCACCGCGCACACATGCCGCCCGTAAGGGGTATGAAACAGCAACACATGAGCGATGATCGCCAAACCAAAGAACACGATCACCGGAACCGGAATGCCCAGCAAAAAGCCGCCGCCCACGCTTGAGAAGTGCGGATTGGGGGTAGAAACCACTGCTGCATCGGTGAAGTAGAGCGCCAGCGAACGAAAAATCGACATACTGGCAAGCGTTACCACAAAGGCCGCTATGCGCCCTCGGGTGACTAACAGGCCGTTGAATAGCCCTAACAACCCGCCCGCAGCGATAGCGGCCAACAGGCCGAGAAGCACCGCCTGAATGGGGTCACTAATGCTATTGACGATATACAGGATAACCACGCCCACCAGCGCCACCATCGACCCCACCGACAGATCGATCCCGCCGGCGATAATCACAAAGGTCATGCCGATAGCGATAATGCCGGTATAGGAGACCTGGCGCATTACGTTGGAAATATTGCGCGTATTAAGAAAATATTCGCTGGCGATGGACGACACCACGAACAGCAAAATCAGCGCCACCAGCGGGGCCAGAATCGTCGCGTTAAGGGGCAGCCTGCGCAGGCCTTGGCGTGCAACGCTCCCCATTGTCTTGGTATTAGGCGGTTGAGCCATCTTGATTCCCCACTTGTTCACGGTTGGCGTGCTGCCGTGCGCCAGCGGCATACAGCATTATTTGTTCTTCATTGATCTCGTCACCGTTAAGCTCAACGGCTATTTGTCCCTCGCGAATCACTAACACCCGATCCGCAATACCAATGACCTCTTCAAGCTCAGAGGAGATCACGACAACAGCTTTATTTTGTTCGGTAAAGTCGCGAATCAACCGGTAAATCTGCTGTTTAGCGCTGATGTCGATGCCGCGGGTGGGCTCATCGAGCATCAGGATCTCGGGCTCGATATCGAGTAGCTTCGAGAAGTAAACCTTCTGTTGGTTACCACCGCTCAACAGGCTCACCGGCGCCGCGAGGTTGGATGCCTTGATGGCCAAGCGCTGCTGGTAATGTTCAGCTTGACGCCGTTCAGCGCGATGTTTGATAAACCCGCGCACATAGCGCTTCAGGCTAAGGGCGGTAATGTTCTGCATGACGTTAAACGAGAGAATCAGCCCCTTGCCCTGGCGGTCTTCCGACAGATACGCCAAGCCGTGGGCGTGGGCTTCGTTGGGTGACCGAAGATCAACAAGCTCGCCATCGATAAATATCTCGCCCTGCTCTTTGCGGTGCAGCCCCATGATGGTTTCAGCAATTTCGGTGCGCCCCGCACCTACCAGCCCGGCCAGCCCCAACACTTCGCCACGGCGTACTTCAAGGTTGATGTCCTTGAGCTTGCCTTTAAGGCTCAAGCCCCGCACCCGCAGCGCGGGCGGCGTGTTATCAGCACGTTGTGCGATCTTCTCAGGGTAAATTTGTGACAGCTCACGCCCGACCATTTTGCGCGCCATGTCCTCTTCATTAAGCGTCGCGGTCTCGCACAGCTCTACTTGCTGGCCGTCGCGTAAAATCAGCAGCCGATCACAGAGATCTTTGACCTCTTTTAGCTTGTGAGAAATAAACAGAATCGTGACGCCCTTGGCGACCAGCGCGCGCACCACGTTAAACAGCACTGCAACTTCGCGGTCGGTCAGCACCGTGGTGGGTTCATCCAGAATCAGCAGACGCGCGTCGTTAACCAGCACCCTGGCCACTTCTACCATCTGCTTTTGGGCAACGCTTAGCCGCTCGATGGGAAGTTCAGGGTCCAAGTCCACTTCTAGCGAGCTGAGCAGTTGCTGGGTGCGCTTACGCATGCCTGAGTGATCAAGAAAACCATTACGGCGTACTTCCTGGCCCAAAAAGACATTTTCATAGACACGCAGCGTGGGGATTAAATTGAATTCCTGGGGGATCATCGCCACGCCGTGAGAACGCGCCGTAATCGGGTCCAATGCGCTGAATATCTGGCCATTCAGGTGAATCGTACCCACCGTTGGCGTGTAAATACCGCTGATGATCTTTAACAGCGTGGATTTTCCGGCGCCATTTTCCCCCAGAATACCCAGCACTTCGCCCGGCATAACGGAAAGGGAAATATCATTCAGTACTTGAACGGGGCCGAACGCTTTACCGATCCCTTCAAGCTTTAAAATAGGCTCACTCATGGGGCGCCCCCAGAAGCGCCTGACGCTTTACTCAGATGCAGCGGCGTCCAGCTACCCTCCGCCTCGTGTGAGGTAATCGCGGCGGCAATAAAGCGCATGCCATCCACACCGTCTTCAATGCCGGGCAACCAAGACGGATACTCGCCTGACGTGTACCCATCGGCCAGCGCCTGATACAGGTTGGCAAAGGCTTCAATGTAGCCTTCCGGATGCCCGCCCGGCACGCGAACGCCTTGAGCGATATTCGCGCTTAGCCAGTCATCGCGCCGCGTTAAGCGCTGGCTTGGCCCATTAAGCGGTTTCAGCCACAGCTCGTTGGGCTGCTCCTGGGCCCATTGCAGGCTGGCCTTCTCGCCGATGATGCGGATGGTTAACGCGTTTTCATAACCGGCGGCCGTCTGGCTTGCCCACAGCATGCCTCGCGCGCCGCCATCGAAACGCAACAACGCCTGAACGTTATCATCAAGCGCCCGCCCCGGCACCGCTGTCACCAGCTCAGCGCTTACTTCACTGACTCGCTGGCCGCTAATAAACTGGGCCAGCTGAAATGCGTGCACGCCGATATCTCCCAGGCAGCCCGCCGCCCCCGCCTGAGCGGGGTCCAACCGCCAGGCAGCCTGGCGGTTATCGGCTTCAGGGGGTTCGCTTAACCACTCTTGAATATATTCGACCTGTACATGGCGAAGCTGCCCCAGCGCGCCTTCGGCAATCAGTTCACGGGCATGCTGAACCAGTGGATAACCCGCATAGTTGTGCATTAATACAAAGTGGCGAGCGCTTTTCTCAGCCGCCTGCGCCAGCTGCTCGGCTTCCTCAACACTGAGCGTCATGGGTTTTTCACACACCACGTGAAAGCCCGCTTCCAGGCTTGCCAGCGCCGCCGGGTAATGCAGGTGGTTAGGTGTGACTATCGCCACGACCTGCGCGCCATCTTCGCGAGCGGCTTCGCCTGCCAACAGTGCTGCGTAGTCGGCATAGCAGCGCTGCTCATCAATACCTAACTCGTTGGCGGTCGCCAGGTTGCGCTCGGCCTGAGATGAAAAAGCCCCGGCCACCAGCTCAAAGCGGTCGTCCAGGCGCGCCGCCATACGGTGCACACCGCCGATAAAAGCCCCCTGGCCGCCGCCTATCATGGCGAGGCGAAGTCTGCGCGGCGTGTTATTGATTATTGTCATGAAGTAATCCCTGAGCGTTAATTTAACCGAGGCCCAGCAGCGTGCGGTTGGCCTGGCGATCCGTTCCGGCATCGGCAAAATCATCAAACGCGCGGTCGGTCACCTGAATGATGTGCTCGTTCACGAACGTGACGCCTTCCGCCGCGCCCTGCTCAGGATGTTTGATCGCGCACTCCCACTCGATGACTGCCCAGCCATCAAAATCGTACTGCGCCAGTTTCGAGAACACCGCTTTGAAATCCACCTGCCCGTCGCCCAAGGAGCGAAAGCGGCCTGCCCGCTCGACCCAAGAAGTGTAGCCGCCGTAAACGCCCTGCTGGGCGGTAGGATGAAACTCGGCATCCTTGACATGAAACATGCGGATATAGGGGTGATAGCGGTCAAGAAAGGCAAGGTGATCAAGCTGCTGGAGCACCAAATGCGAAGGGTCATACAGCATGCAGCAGCGCGGGTGATGGTCCACTGCGGCTAAAAAACGCTCAAAGGTCGCGCCATCGTGCAGGTCTTCACCGGGATGTATCTCAAAACATAAGTCCACACCCGCCGCATCGAAGGCATCCAGAATAGGGCGCCAGCGTTTGGCAAGCTCGGCAAAACCCTCTTCAACCAGCCCTGCGGGGCGCTGCGGCCAAGGGTAAAGAAACGGCCAAAGCAGCGAGCCGGAGAACGTGGCATGGGCCTTCAAACCCAGATTGGCGCTGGCCTGGGCAGCAAGCTTTAGCTGTTCGACAGCCCAGGCTTGGCGCGCGACCGGGTCGCCGTGCAGTTCAGCCGGGGCGAAGCCATCAAACAGGCTGTCATAAACCGGATGCACGGCCACCAATTGGCCCTGCAAATGCGTCGAAAGCTCGCAAATTTCCAAGTCATATTGCGCTAGAAGCGCCTGGACTTCCTGGCAATACGCTTGGCTTTCTGCTGCTCGCTCCAGATCAAAAAACCGCTTATCCAGCGTGGGCATTTGCAGCGCTTTAAAGCCCAGCTCCGATGCCCAGCGAGCAATATTCTCCAGGCTATCGAAAGGCGGCTCGTCACCAATGTACTGGGCTAGAAAGAGCGCGGGCCCTTTAAGGGTCTTCATCATCGACCTCATTTGTTTTGTTGTTTTAGCGTCAGCAATCAGTGCTGAAAGACACAATGTAATGGATTACATTTCAGCAGAGCAACGTACATCGGTCAAGCGCGTCAAAAAGGGGGTATAAAATGGATAACGCACTGCTGTAAAAGGGCTTTAAATCTTAAACCTCTCGGTAAGCGCTTATATTTTAGACTAAAGAATAAATAAAAAGAGGGAATAAATAGCCGCATAATTAACGCGCTAATAGTAAGGATGCGTTTAAATGTTGTGGCTAACACTGCTAAAATTTGGATGTAAACATTTACATTTTGGTTAGTAGCGCGCCAACATTGTCTTTAACCGCCCGCCTTCAGGCGCGTTTTTCAGGACCATCGTTCAATGCTTAACACCCAGGTAACGAGCAAACAGCCGCATAGCGTGCCGACGATTAAAGACGTGGCGAAAGCCGCGGGCTGTTCGACAGCGACCGTGTCACGCGCCCTGGCAACGCCTGAAAAAGTCAGCGATGCCACTCGCAAGCGGGTGAATCAAGCAATTGCTCAGGTGGGCTATTCGCCCAACATTGCCGCGCGCAACTTGCGCCGCGCGGAGTCCAAAACCATCGTGGCGCTCTTGCCGGATATTTCGAATCCGTTCTTCTCCGAAATTATTAGCGGCATGGAGGATGTTGCCCATCAGGCGGGCTACCAGATACTGATTGGCGACTGCGAACACGACCCTGCGCGCGCAGAGGCCTACTTTCGGCTGCTTTCCACCAATCAGGCCGATGGCATTGTGCTGTTGACCTCCGAGATTCCCAAGGCGCTGGTCAAGCAAGCGGATAATCAAGCGGACTTTCCGTTGGTCATGGCGTGTGAATTTTTTAGCGATATCGACCTGCCGTTAATTGCTATCGACAACCATCAAGCCAGCTGTCAGGCGATTGATTACCTGGTGTCGCTCGGCCACCGACGTATTGCCACGCTTTCCGGCCCGGCGAACAATCCTATTTGCCAGGAAAGAAATCGCGGCTACCGCGATACGCTCGCGGTGCATCAATTGAGCAATGAAGCGCGTATTGCAGAGGGTAACTTTGGCTTTCGCTCCGGCTATCAGCAGGGGCTAGCACTGCTGGAGGGGAAAACGCCCCGGCCTACCGCGATTTTTTGTCATAGTGACGAAATGGCGATTGGCGTGCTGAAAGCCGCCCGCCAGTTAGGCATAAGCGTGCCCGACCAGTTGTCGGTTGTCGGCTTTGATAATATCGGCCTGAGCGAATACTGCGACCCGGAACTGACGACCATTAGCCAGCCGCGCAATGAAATCGGCCAGCAGGCCATGCAGTTGCTGCTCCACCTTTTGCGCGGCGAGCAGCCCATTCGGCATCAGACGCTAAGTAGCCATCTGATCGTGCGTAAAAGCACCGGGCGGCTTAAAGGTCAACCGTAAAAAGTCTACCAGGGCTTCTTGGTTAAGGGCTTCTGATCACCGCCACGGCTAGCATCAGCCACCCGGCAATCAGCAGAGCGCCACCTATCGGCGTGACGATGCCTGCATTTAAATCGGCCATCGCCATGGCATAAAGCGAGCCGGAGAAACCCACCATGCCCAAGCCCCACAGCGCAACTGGCCACTGCCAGCCCTTGAAGCCAAACACACGCTGACCGACCAGTACCGCCATTATCGCCAGTGTGTGCCAAGCCTGGTAGCGCACTCCGGTTTCAGCAGCGTGCACCAACTCCGCCGATACTCGCGCGGCCAGGCCATGAGCAGCATACGCGCCCACCATGACCGTGATAGCTCCAGAGAGCGCTACCAGGCACCAAATGATTCGTTCGCTACGTTGCATTACTGCTCCTTTCAAGGTGTTAGCGCGCCTGTATAAGCGCGCGTACGACTCGGCATACCTTGCGCCGCAGGAAACCGCTACAATAGAGGCACTTTTTGGTATTTCGCTAGGGTTAGCCCTAACTCTTATAGACCCTATGCCTCGATAGACGAGACGCCCTTATGCAAATTCAACTCAATGGCGAGCCTTACACGCTGGAAGCGGGCCTGACGGCTGCGGATCTAATCGATCAATTGGCGCTTACGGGTCGGCGGGTCGCGGTAGAGATCAACGAAGAGATTGTGCCACGCAGCCAGCTAGCCATCACTCCCTTGGCCGAGGATGACCAGGTCGAAGTGGTGCACGCCATTGGCGGTGGCTAGCCCGCAGCTCTCATGATCCTTCCACTGGCTACGCCCTATTTCTTGCGCTTTAACCAGGATTCGCTATGACACTTCAAAACGATGCGCCGTTTACTATCGCCGGACGTAATTTTAGTTCTCGCCTGCTAGTCGGCACCGGCAAATATAAAGACTTCAACGAGACCGGCGCGGCGATTGCCGAAAGTGGCGCCGAGATTGTTACCTTTGCCGTACGCCGTACCAATCTGGGCCAGGAAGCCGGACCCAACCTGCTCGACGTGATATCGCCGTCGCGCTATACACTACTGCCCAACACGGCAGGCTGCTACACCGCCAAAGACGCCGTGCGCACTTGTCGCCTGGCCCGCGAACTGCTGGATGGCCACAAGTTGGTCAAACTGGAAGTACTGGGCGATGAGACCACGCTTTACCCCAATGTGGTCGAAACGTTAAAGGCCGCCGAGACGCTGTTGGCCGATGGCTTTGACGTCATGGTGTACACCAGCGACGACCCCATTGTGGCACGTGAGCTTGAAGCCATGGGTTGCTGCGCCATCATGCCGCTGGGCTCGCTGATTGGATCAGGCCACGGCATTCAGAACCCACACAACGTGCGCCTGATTGTGGAACAAAGCAGCGTACCGGTGCTGGTGGATGCCGGTATCGGCACGGCATCCGACGCGGCCATGGCCATGGAGCTGGGTTGCGATGGCGTGCTTTTGAATACCGCCATTGCCCACGCTCGTGAACCGCTACGCATGGCACGCGCCATGAAGAGCGCCGTAGAAGCCGGGCGCGATGCTTTCCTGGCCGGGCGCATGCCGCGCCGCCAAACGGCAGACCCTTCATCACCTTTTGCTGGCCGCATTAACGGTTAAGAGATTTTATGACTGATATTAAAAATACCGATGAGTCCTCAACCGGGCCAGTAAGCGCTGAAGCGCCGCTGCATCGTCGCGGTATTAAAAGCTATGTAATCCGTGCTGGGCGCATGACTCAAGCCCAGAACCGGGGCCTTGAAGACGTATGGCCGCGCTTTGGCCTGACGATTGATGACGGCCTGCAGGACCTGACCGCGCTGTTTGGCCGGGAAGCCCCCCGCGTGGTTGAAATCGGTTTTGGTATGGGCAATTCGCTGATCGAGCAGGCCGAAACCCACCCAGACACCGATTTTATCGGCATTGAAGTGCATTCGCCGGGCGTCGGCAAGCTGCTGGATGAAGTGGACAAGCGTGGCCTCACCAACCTGCGCATCTACAAGGAAGACGCCCTGGCCGTACTGGAGAAGTGCCTGCCGGAAGGCTCAATCGACACCGTGCAGCTATTTTTCCCCGACCCCTGGCCGAAGAAAAAGCACCACAAACGGCGCATTGTACAGCCCGCGTTTGTCGAGCTGATTCGCACACGCCTGAAACCCGGCGGCACCTTCCACATGGCGACCGACTGGGAAGCCTATGCCGAGTGGATGGCCGAGGTAATGGAAGCCGCCTCCGGCTACGCCAACACAGCCGATGCCGACACGGCGCCCTATGTACCCCGCCCCGCCTTCCGCCCGCTGACCAAGTTTGAAGCCCGTGGCGAGAAGTTGGGCCACGGCGTGTGGGATCTGATTTATCGGCGCGAGGCGTAAGTTACCACCACTTTCAAGCAAAGGCCGTCAGCGTAAAGCTCTCGCTGGCGGTCATTCACAGTGGGCTCAGTCTTTTAAAGGTGCACAAAAAAAGAAAGCCACTCCAAAGGAGTGGCAAAAGACCGTGACTAGCAATGAGAGGGAGAAACCATGACAACGAACTGGCGGCTCGCTGTCGTGGTCTGTAGCGACTCATTAAACGCTACAAGCACAATATAATCATTATCATTTAACCCGTCAATACAAATGCGAATACTTTTTATTTATTTTTACATCTTACCCTGCAAGCTGTAACCAGAGCGGAAGCGTGAGCATGGCGAGTAGCGTTTGACCGGTGATAATGGCTGCCATTAGCTCAGCGTCACCACCTAACTGGCGGGCCAGAATATAGGCCGAGGTTGCCGTGGGAAGTGCTGCAAACAGCAGCGCCACGTCCCGGCTAACGGTATCCAGGCCTAGCGCCCACGCCAGCACCAATACCAGCGCTGGCATTAGTAACAATTTGACGCTGTTGGTCGCTAACAGGCCACGGTCAATGCGTAACAGCGCGGCCGGGCGTAGTGCCACCCCCACGGCAACCAGCCCTAGTGGTAGCGCGGCACGCCCTAGCAGGCCGACGGTGTCCTCACTCCACCCTGGCAGGCCAATGCCGCTCAGGTTTAATCCTATTCCTGCCAGGCAGGCGAGGATCAGCGGGTTTTTCACCAACGCCATGACGCTTTTCCCCATGCTCGCACTGCCTAATGTGCCGGCAGCCACAAAACTTGCCACACACATGATGTTCACCACGGGCACCATCAGCGCTACGGCAACCGCTGCCGTGGTTGCACCTAACTCACCATGCAATGCCGCGGCCCCCGCTACGCCTACATAGGTGTTAAAGCGCACCGCGCCTTGAAACACCGAGGTAAACGCTGCTGGCGTTAGCTGTAGCCAATGGCGAAACCACCAGATCAGCAGCCCAAAAAACGCAATGGCGCCTAATAGCACCAGGGCCAAGCGCCCTACCGGTACCTGGCTGACATCGGCGGTGGCCAGCGTTCCCACCAGCATGGCCGGGAAAAGCACAAAGTAAATTAGCCGCTCCATTTGCGGCCAAAAATCTGCACCGGGCCAGCGCCAGTAGCCCATGCCCGCTCCTAATAGAATTAGTAGGAACAGGGGCCCTAACGCAGTGGTAATACTCTCCATGGGTTTTCCTTAGTGACTGCGACATCACAGCACAACGACATCGACACGTTTACTGTTACCATGAAACGACACCCCGCCTCACGGCCTGCGTAGCGGTATTCTGCCATGAAGATACTACCTAAAACTGCTGGTTTTTCAGGTTTACAGGGACTCAAGGTGCTGATTTTAGTCACCGGTTTAGCACTGGCGATGTCTACATGGTACGTATTTTTTCATCAATATCACGATAACAGCCACGTTACCTGGTTCCCTTCCGCCGCCAGTTGCGATGTCCATGCTCACCCTTGTTCAGTCGCACTGGGCAGTGGGCGCCAGTTGACCTTTCATATTGATGTCAACGGCCCTATAGAAGCGCACGCTGCTTTACCGTTGGAAGTCGATATTCAAGGCATTCCAGCCCATCAGGTCAACGTGGATTTGGTTGACCGCTATCGAGATTCGAGGATTGAGCGCTTTGTGCTGGATGCCATCACGCCAAGCCGTTTTCGTGGTCAAGGTCAAGTGGATAAAGAGGTGCAAACTGCTACGCCCTGGCGGGCACGCGTGATTCTTGAAACACCGGAGGGAGATGTGGGGAGCTGGTTTGACTTTGAAGTGGTAAAGAAGAGCTAGCCAGGCAGAACTAGTCAGACAGAACCGGCATAACCGGCGCGGCTTCCAAACGGTCAAGCATACGCATGAGCGCGCTCGCCTGGACGCCTTCACGGGTATCGTGCAGCGGATTTTTCTGCCAGAGGCTTTCTGCATACCCCCACCAATCCCAGCACCCTTGCGGGTTCGACAAGCTGCTGTCAGCTTGTGGGTAAAGCACTATCTGCTGGTGGCTGGCGGCCCAACGATTCAAACCGCTATGGCTAACAAAGGTATCACCAATAGCGCTAGCGCTCATTTGGCAGCCGTGCAGTGCAATAGTGACCGGGCATGCTCCCTCTTCACATGCTGCGGGAATAAATACATACCCCGTGTCCGCGAGCCCTTTAACCGCAAACTCCGACTGATCGAAAGCAACCAGCTCTCCCGTTGCGGAAGTAGAAGCGTCGCGTTCGGGATATAACCAGGCAAGCATTTCTTGCGCAACATCTTCATCACAGGCCAGCACATGGCTACCACCGCCCTGGCGGCAGTTGCCCAACTCCTGCGGACCAACAGCTTCCTCCTCGCGTAGCTGGACTGGCCAGCCATGCCCCGCTGCCTGACTACGTACCCGTTGCAGCTGCTCAGGCGATGTCAGCCAGCCCAACCACTGCTTGGCCAATAGCTCAGCCAGCTCGGGCTGTACGACATCATCGGCATCGCCATACCAGATAAAGGCACGGAGCTGAGCCAGGTCTTCACGAGCACCGACCCGGTCATGCCTTTCATAACCCGCCCAACGTGCGTCTAGCCTGTCCAAGGCTGGCTGGCCTACACGGGTTTGCATGCATTGATTAAGCGCAAGATTTAAGGAGCCCTCCGAACAGCCCCAAGGCCCTGCCGCCAGCACGCCTACACCGCTAAAGCGCTCAGGCCAAGCAACCGCTAGCTGGGTTGCCATATAACCGCCTGATGAAACGCCGACGACGCTTGCCTGCTCTGACATGGCATTTAGCGCGGGCAAGCGCTCAGGCGTTTCAGCCATTGCACTGGCTGCCAGCGGGCCGCTTAGCAACAACAACGCACTTAGCGTGTGAGCTACCCGCAGGGCCATAGGCATGGATTATTCAACGCCTAACAGTTCAACCCGGAACGTGAGCATTTCATTGGGGCCAATTGGGCCTTGGCCGTTTTCGCCGTAAGCCAGGTCAGCAGGGATATACAGCATCCAGCTATCGCCAACGCTCATCATCTGCAGGCCTTCCTGCCAGCCTTCAATAACTTGATTGACCTGGAAGCTAACCGACTCGCCGCGCTCAAACGAGCTGTCGAATATCGTACCATCCAGCAGCATGCCTTCGTAATTCACCTCAACAGTGTCCTCAGGCCCGGGCGTTGCGCCATCGCCCGACTCAAGCACTTCGTACTGCAGGCCAGAATCCGTCACCTCTACGCCCTCACGCTCGGCGTTTTCTGCCAGGAACTCTTCGCCTTCCTCGAGGTTTGCCTGGCCGATCTCAGCGGCTTCCTGTTCACGCGCCTCCAACGAGCGCTCCTGGAAGGCCATAATGGCCTCAACCATTTGCTCTTCGTCGAGCGCCAACTCATTGTCCTCGAACACATCGCGCATGCCGTCGTTAAACGCATCCAGGTCAAGGTCGCCGATATCCGCTTTCATGCTTTCACCCAGCGTAACCCCAAGGCTGTAGGCAAGGCGCTGATCGTCAGTTTCAGGGGCCGCAGCAACAAACGGTGCCACTAAAAGCAGACCTGTCAGAGCCGTTGAGGAGAGCAGTGTTTTCATAAAAAAGTAACCTTATTCGACGGCGCAATACGCCAGATATTAAGTGCTTCAAAGCCTAACACCCGCTTCAGGGTGTATCTACCTGAAACGGGCGCTGTTGTTACGACTGTAGTTAAAACCGTAGTTAAGACTGTAGCTACGCCTGTTACGACCTCGCTTTTACCAAGAGGTTTAACCTTGTGAAGCAATGCTTACGTCAATCGTGGTGCCTACAACGAAGCTACACCACCAAGGTGGGACAATGCGCCGCACCGGCCACCCGTTGAGATACACTGCCCAGCAGCATGCTCTTTTCGCCGTTAGTGCCTTGAGCACCAATCACGATCAAATCGCACTCTCGCTTCCAGGCGAAGCGTGCAATGGTACGTGAAGGCCGACCACCTTTAACAAAAGCACGCACGCTTGTGCTGTCCGCGCCTTGCTCAATGGCATGGTTTTTCGCGTGTATAGCGATCTCGGTGGCGTACTCTTTTAACGCATCGTCGGGAATATCCAACTGATTGGGGCGTACCATGGAAAGTGACGCCTCAAGCAGGCTGTGGTGCTTGAATACGCACAAGAAATAGAGCTCAGCGCCCGTTAGCAGATGTAACCCTACTGCTTTATCGAGCGCCTTAATGGCACCTTTCGAGCCATCCACTGGGACTAAAATGCGGTTAAACATGCAATTCTCCTTAATGGATGGCTAGCGGAACGCCAGGTCGCGTAGAAACAGCGCAATCTGCGGGAACATGATTAGAAGCGCGGCCGCCAGAATGAGCATAAAGATAAACGGCGGCGTGCCTTTAATAACTTCCCAGTAAGGCCGCTTAAAGATCGCAATCGCGGTAAAGATGTCGCAGCCAAACGGTGGTGTGGCCGAGCCAATCGCCACCTGCAGGGTAATCAAGATGCCGACCAGTACCGGGTCGAGTCCTGTTGTGGCAATGGCAGGGGCAAAGATAGGCGTAAGCACGAGGATAACCACGATAGGGTCAACGAACATGCAGGCGATAAAGAAGGAGATACAAATCGCGATCAAGACGCCGGTCGGCCCGGCATCATTCACGCCTACGGCTTCCAGGATCGTTTGGGGAATTTGAGCGAAGGAAATAATCCAGGAGAAGCTATTACCGACGGCTACCAGGATAAACACCACAGCAGTAATCAAGCCGGTAGATTTGGCAATCGTGTAGATATCGACCATCTTGAGGGACCGAAACACCACAAATTCCAGCAGCACCGCATACAGCACACACGCTGCGGCAGCCTCCGTAGGGCTAAAAATACCGCCATAAATACCGCCGACAATAATAACCGGGAAACCCAGCGGCCAAAGCGCTTTTTGAACCGCAACGCCACGCTCTCTCCAGTTGGCTTTCGCCTCAGTCGGTACATCCTTAACGATGGCGTAGGTAATACAGTAGGCTGAAAACATCAACAGAATCAGAAGGCCGGGGCCAATACCGGCGATAAACAACTCACCAATCGATGTGCCTGACACGACCCCGTAGATGATCATGCCAATACTCGGCGGAATCAAAAAAGCGATATCGCTGGCATTAATAATCAGCGCCAGCGTAAAGGAGTCGGAGTAGCCGGCTTTAAGCATTTTGGGCCGCAACGGCGAACCCACCGCGACCACGGTTGCCTGGGTTGAACCTGAAACAGCGCCAAACAACGTACAAGAGGCCGCCGTACTGACCGCAAGCCCGCCTTTAATATGGCCGATAAACGACATTACCATCGCGATCAAACGGTTAGCCGATTGGCCGCGGGTCATAATATCGGCCGCTAAAATAAACATGGGTACCGCGATCAGTGAGGCTGGCCGTATGCCTGCCATCATTTGCTGAATCAGCGTATCCATCTGGCCGAAGCCGTTAAACATCATGTAAAAACCGATGATCGCCGCTGCAATGAGCGGCACCATCATGGGAAAGCCCAGCAGTAGCAGGGCAATCATGGTGACTATCATTATTGTCGTCATAGCTCTTTCCTCAGGATACGATGCCCTGCGTCAAACTTCAGTTTCGGTATCTTTATAACCATCGACCACACCCGTTGAGAGATACACATCCCGACTCGTGAGGTTTTTAATGGCGGTTAGCAGGTACTGAATACCAGTGATGAAAAAGCCCATCGGCACCCATAGGTAAATTATCCAGACCGGCAAACTTAACGAAGGCAGCACGCGTCCTTTGCTATACAAGTCGAGGATATAAACGATCGAGTAGTAAAACAGGAAGAACATAATGAAAGAGGTGACGAGCGAAATACAGATCATCAACGCTTTACGCCCACCCACCGGTAAAGCGTCGTAAATTGCCGACATGCGTATATGCCGCCCATGGCGCGCCGCATAGCCAATACCAGCAAACGTAATCATGATGATCAAAATGCGGTTTAATTCACCGGAGAACATGATGCTATTGCCAAATACAAAGCGGGCAATCACATTGGTGACCGTATTCAGCGCCATTAGCAAAACCCCTAGCGCCAATATCACTGACTCGATTTTGCTAATTGCAGTGTCGATCACTCCCAACACGCCGGGTAAACCAGAATGATAGCTCTTTTCGGATTCTTCATCGGTCATGGCCGGGCTCCTTTTTTAACGGCATGTTTAGCGGCATGACGATGGCTAGCAACGGCCAATAACATGCTAGTCATCAAGGTTATTCCACGTTCAAAGTTGAAGGGTGAGAGAGCAGTACCGACATACGTTTAGCGTAGGGGGTACTCAAGCTTTTCGCCTTTTGTATGGGGCTACTATCCACCACGTTGCTCCCCTTAAAGGTATCGATAAACAATAGAAAAGGGGCAGCCGTGGCTGCCCCTGATATGAGTCACCCTTTCTGCCTTAAACGGCAACTCAACATTACTGGTTTGTGGCTTCCAGGTCGGCTTTGAACTGCTCCAGCAGCTCAGCGCCACCCTCACCCGTCATTTCGAGGAAGGCTTCTTCCACTTGTGGCGCCCGTTCACGGAACATCTGAATCTGCTCTTCGTTCAGACGCGTAACGGTCACATCGCTAGAAGCCGCCTGGATTTTCTCCAGCGCTTCGTCGGCCAAGCCCTGGATGTGCTCCATGGTTTGGTCATAAGCAGCTTCAGAGGCATCTTGAACCAGCTGCTGGTCTTCTTCAGAAAGATCTGAATAGAAGTCCTGGTTCGCCATCATGGCGGTGGTGAACCAGCCATGGCCGGTAAACGTCAGGTGCGGAGAGACTTCATAGAGACCGCCCGACTCGATCCAGAAGATCGGGTTTTCCTGGCCGTCCAAAATCCCGGTTTGCAGACCACCGTACACTTCACCCCACGGCAGCGGCGTGGGTGTTGCACCAAACGCGCTGTAGGTTTCTGACAACAGCGGGTTGGTCATGGTACGGATTTTCTTGTTCTGCAGATCCTCGGGCGAGCTGACCGGCTCATCGGTGGTAATCACCATTTCGCCTTCTGGGTACATCTTAAGAAGTTCAAGACCCTGCTCAGCGTAAAGCTCGGGGAACATCTCGTTAATCGCTTCGCTTTCGTCGAAGAACGTTAGCACCGTATCTTGATCGGTAGGCAGAAGGTAAGGAATAAAGAAAATCTGAGCTTCTGGAATCAGCGCGCCGGTAAAGCCCGGTGACTGGTTAACAAACTGGAGAATGCCGTTTTGAGTCTGCTCCATGATGTCGTCAGACTCGCCCAGTTCGCCAAAGCGATAAACCTGAACGGTGTGGTCGGAATTATCTTCGATATACTCTTTGAATGCGTAGGCGAACACATCCTGTACATCACCTTCGTACTCTTCGTGAGCGTAGCGCCAGTTGTCTGCCTGGGCAGCCGCGGTCATGCCCAGCAACAGTGCGCCAACGCTAGCCGTCGTTACTAACTTGCTTGCCTTCATGCGATGTTCCCCTTGCAGTGGTTAGCGCGCCGTACGAGTGCGCAAAAATTCTGCCTTTGTTTTTTTACATTCGCTTTTTAACATTCGCTGACACGCAAAAACGTTATCCATTGCTGTGGGTCAGCGGACGCATAACGAAAGATTATTCAAAAGCAGCTTATTTTCAGGCTAGCGCGGTGACTCGAAGTGGTCAAGCCGGGCTGCCAGGGTTTGCCAAGCGTTAACCACGCTTTCGCGCGCGCTTGGCTTACCCTGGCAACCCTTGTCAAGTTCGGCAAAAAACAGCTTATCTTGCAGCCATTTTTCGCTATCGTTCGAAAACAACGCGCAGTTTGTTAATCGCTGGTCGCTGTCAGAATTTTCGATCGCCCACCTTTGCCAACGTTGAAGGTTTTCACGCTCGGCCTGCAGCTCAGCCTGCTGAATCGTTTTACGCAGAGCGGAAACAGAGGCGCTGTGTAGTGCCTGGGGCTTTAACGTGCGGCGTAAATGACGCAGCACTTCTGTGGTCTCACGCTGCCATAGCTGACGCTGCTCACGCTGTGGCGCCAGCGCTTCTGGGCGTGCTTCAAGCCCATTCACAAACAGCCAGCCGTGAAATAACAGCTCGCACACATCGACGCCTAATGTGTCCTGCAGCGTCAGGCAGGCGTCTTCAACGCCGGGGGCTTTATAAAACGAGAGGGCAAAATCCCATAATGGCATCTGCTCCAGGCGGCGCAATCGGTTAGAATCGAGCATTGGTTTACCCACTTTTCATTGGGAGAGAGCATGATCGCACTGCGCCAAGCCGCCCTGCAACGCGGCACGCAAACGCTACTCGAGAACGCCGACTTGACCCTGCACGACGGTATCAAGGCGGGTATTATCGGGGCAAACGGCGCTGGTAAATCGAGCCTTTTCAAGCTCCTGCTGGGTGAATTAGGCCCCGACCAGGGCGATGTTGAAATGAGCGGAGGGCAACGCATCGCGCATATGGCCCAGGAAGTTGAAGCGCTTGATCGGCCAATTATCGAATATGTGCTGGATGGCGATAAGGCCCTGCGCCAAGCTGAAGCCGAACTGCTCGCCGCCCAGGAGGCGGGCGAAGCGCACCGCGAAGCCGAGCTTCACGGGCTAATCGAAACCCTGGATGGCTACCGTGCAGAGTCTCGCGCCGCCCAGTTACTGGTTGGGCTTGGCTTTTTCCAGCCAGATCTTTCCCGTCCGCTTTCCGACTTTTCAGGCGGCTGGCGAATGCGCGTTAACCTGGCGCGTACGCTGTTTATGCCCTCTGACTTATTGCTGCTGGATGAGCCCACCAACCACCTGGACCTTGACGCGCTGCTGTGGCTGGAGCAGTGGCTAAGCCGCTACCCGGGCACCCTGCTGCTGATTTCCCACGACCGCGATTTTCTGGATGCAGTATGTGACCACATTGTACACATGCACCACCAGACGCTTGAACTTTATCGGGGCAACTACTCCCTCTTTGAGCGAACGCGAGCCGAGAAGCTAGCCTTGCAACAAGCCGAAGCCGCCAAGCAGCAGGCCCGCCGCGAAGAGATTGAGCGCTTTATTGCACGCTTCAAAGCTCAGGCAACCAAAGCGAAGCAGGCGCAAAGCCGGGTAAAAATGCTGGAGCGTATGGAAGATATTGCCATTGCCCACGTCGATTCGCCCTTTCACTTCACGCTGCCGGCCGCCGATAAAACCTCGCACCCGCTGCTGGTACTTGATCAGGCCCAGCTGGGCTATCGGGGTAAAGAGCGTGACACCGTTCAGCTCGACAAGGTCAATATCACCCTGCTGCCGGGCAGCCGTATTGGCCTGCTGGGGCCTAACGGGGCGGGTAAATCAACGCTGATCAAGTCCTTGACCGGCGAGCTTGAGCTGCTAAACGGCAAGCGCGTTCCCGGTGAACACTTGGCAATTGGTTACTTTGCCCAGCACCAGTTGGAAGGGTTGGATGTCACCTCTACCCCGTTTGTGCATGTCCAGCGTCTTTCACCTAGAGCCAGCGACCAGGAGATTCGCAACTTTCTGGGCGGCTTTGGTTTTAAAGGCGATGACGCCTTTGGCAAAGTGGCTACTTTTTCAGGCGGTGAAAAAGCGCGTTTGGCACTGGCGCTGGTCGCCTGGCAAAAGCCCAATTTACTACTGCTGGATGAGCCGACCAACCACCTGGATCTGGAAATGCGCGAAGCGCTTACCGAGGCGCTGGCCGGTTTTGAAGGCACGGTAATTCTGGTATCCCACGACCGCCACCTGCTGCGTGCTACGGTCGATGAGTTCTGGTGCGTGGCGGACAACCGTGTAGAGCCGTTTGATGGCGACCTTGAGGATTATCGCGCCTGGTTGAAGGCACGCCTTGAGGAGA
The DNA here is from genome assembly GCF_052446175.1 of Halomonas sp. AOP43-D1-4. NCBI lineage: Bacteria > Pseudomonadati > Pseudomonadota > Gammaproteobacteria > Oceanospirillales > Halomonadaceae > Halomonas > Halomonas sp. AOP43-D1-4. The sequence continues at coordinate 231,540 of NZ_JBQSVY010000004.1, read as the reverse complement.
GCCGCCGCGATTCGCGCAGCGAGAAAAACGAACGTCAGAACCAGCAACCCAGCGGGGATAGCCGCGACGCGCGCAAGGCAGCCCGTAAGGCCGCTGCCGAGCTGCGTGAAAAGCTGCGTCCGCTGAAAAAAGAGCGCGACCAGGCTGAAAAAGCCATGGAAAAAGCCCAGGCCGAGCTGGAAGACGTAGAGTCTGTGCTGGCCGACCCCGAGCTTTATACCGACAACAGCCGCAAGGCCGAGCTTACCGAGGCGCTGTCCCAGCAAGCCACCATCAAGGCCCGCCTGGACAGTTCCGAGCAGCAGTGGCTAGCAGCGGAAGAGTCGCTGGAAGCCATGGAAGCCGAACTGTTGGCCAGCGAAAACGCTTAGTACCAGGATGTTTGTACTCTGCGAAACCAAATAGTTAGCTTTCCAGCAGGAACGTCACCGGGCCATCGTTAATCAGCGCCACCTGCATATCGGCACCAAACTGGCCGGTGGCCACCTTCGGCCAAGCCGACTGGGCCTGGCTGACCAGCGCATTAAACAGCCGTTCACCTTCGGCAGGGGGTGCGGCGCTGGAAAAGCCCGGGCGCAGGCCCTTATGGGTTTCAGCGGCCAGGGTAAACTGCGATACCAGCAGCAAGCCACCGTCTATCTGCTGAAGATTGAGGTTCATTTTGCCCTCGGCGTCGCTAAAGACACGGTAGTGCAAAAGTCGGTGAAGTATTTTCTCAACGGCGGCGTCAGTGTCGCCCTTCTCAACGCCCACCAGTGCCAATAACCCTTGCTCAATAGCACCCACCGTTTGCCCCTCGACACTGACGCTTGCCTGGCTCACACGCTGTATCAGTACTTTCACTTGCGCTTCTCCTGACGATATCAGCGCCTAGTGTACCTATTCACGTCACCAGGCGCGGCATAACATCAGGTCGCAGTGGGGCTCGCTGAGCAGCGCTTGCGTTAGCTGGCTGGAGTGAAAAGGCTGGCTACGGCTACTCATCACCGCCAGGTCAGGCGAGTGGTACCTGATATAGTCCTGGGTCACCTCGCACGGCGTGCCGGGTTCAAGCACCAGCTCAATATCGGGGGCATCGTCGAGCTCGCGCACCAGCTCATCAATCTGGTGTTTTAATGCCTCCCGCAGGCGCGCCACTTCCTGCTCACGCCACTGAGCGAAAGTGACCTCAGAACCCAGTGCCTCTTCACCGGGCACTGTCCAGGCATGCAGCAGTGTTAGTTTTGCATCGGGAAAGTGGCTTAGCGTCTGTTTTAGCATGTGGCGAGCGCTCAAACAGGCATCAACGGGTATCACAATATGCTGCCAGGGCTGGGTGGGCGTGTACTGGGTAATCACCACAGGACACGGCGCATTGCGTACGACGCGCATTAGCGTGGTGCCCGCCAACAGCGCTTTCTGGCCACGCTTGCGGTGCATCCCCAGTACAATCAGCCTGGCCTGCTCTTCATGGGCCTTGCGTGCAATTTCAACATGGGGTTCGCCGGTAACGGTTTGCACCACGGTCTTGGGGGCTTCCAACGCATAGTCTTCGCGGATATCGGTCAACGTGGCGCCGATATCTTCATTGATCGCTTGCTCTACTGCTTGCAGTAGCCGATGCGGCAGATGGGGGTCCAGCACATGCAGAACATCCAGATGGGCGTTGTGCGTATAAGCAAGGCGCAAGGCGCGCGCAAAGCCAGCGCGATTTTCAGCAGAGAGGTCAGTGGCAAACACAAACGTGCGGGTCATGGCATAACGCTCCTCAGACAAGCATCCAGGCAGTCGTTTCACAGACACCTTTCAGCATGGTGGGCGAAGCCATATCCCGCAAGCTAACGATTCATTTTAGCGTGTAGCGCGTTACCACCAGGCATGAAAATGGTGCACCGGCCCGCGCCCTTTGCCAACGCTTAGTTGAACGCTGGCCTCAAGAGCAGCATGCAGCCACCGTTTAGCATCGCTAATAGCCGCTGCAGGGGCCTGGGCAGGCGCATCCATAGGCAGCTTTGCCAGGCAGGCCGCAATAGCGGATGACAAGGCGCAGCCAGTGCCGTGTAAATTCTCTGTTTGGATACGTGACGCAGGTAGCCACTCGTGACCATCCGGCGTTGCCAGCAAATCAGGGCATGTCTCGCCACGCAGATGCCCCCCCTTTAACACGACATAAGGCGCGCCCAGTTGGGCCAAGCCTGGCAGCATGGCTTCCATGGCGTCCAGGCTCGTAGGTGAGGCGGTATCCAGCAGCACGGCGGCTTCTGGCAGGTTAGGTGTGATCACATCGGCTAGCGGCACCAGAATGTCGCGTACCGCCCGAATTCCCACATCGTCCACCAGGATATCGCCACTTTTGGCGACCATCACCGGATCAAGCACGATCCAGCGTGGGCGGCGCTTGCGCAGTACATCAGCAATCACGTCAGCGACATCCTTGCTTGCGACCATTCCAATCTTGACGGCATCCAGCTCCACATCGTCCAACAGGGTTTCCAACTGCTCACGGATCGCCTGGGGGGATACCGGATAGACCGAGGAAACGCCGCAAGTATTTTGCGCAATCACCGCCGTAATCACATTGGTGCCATAGACGCCCAGCGCCGAGAACGTCTTTAAATCACCCTGCAGCCCTGCGCCACCGGAGGGATCAGAGCCTGCAATCGTCAGTACATTTACATTTCGTGTCATGGGGTTTCCTAAATAACCGACGGTAGCCACGTGGCAAGCTCAGGGAACAGTGCCAGCGCCAATAGCATTCCCAGTTGCAGGAGAATAAACGGAATGACGCCTCGGTAGATGGCGGAGGTCGGCACACTTTGTGGCGTTACGCCCCGCAGGTAAAAGAGCGCAAACCCAAACGGCGGCGTTAAAAACGAGGTTTGCAGGTTAACGGCGATCATAATACCGAGCCAAATGGGGTCAACGCCCATGGCCAGCAGAACCGGGCCGACAATCGGCACCACAACAAAGGTAATTTCGATAAAGTCGAGGATAAACCCAAGCAGGAAGATCACCAGCATAACCACGATTGTGGCGCCTACAACGCCCCCCGGCATCGCTTCAAACAGGTGGGTCACCAGTTCTTCACCGCCGAAGGCACGGAAAACCAGCGAAAACAGCGCCGCCCCAATCAGGATTAAAAACACCATGCTGGTGACTTTAGCGGTGGAATACACCACCTCACGCAGCATGGGAACACTCAGTTGGCGATTAAAAGCGGCCAGTAGCAAGGCACCAAACGCGCCAACGGCGGATGCCTCGGTGGGCGTCGCAATGCCACCCAAAATAGACCCCAGCACGGCAACGATCAGCAGTATCGGGGGTAAAAGCCCTTTTATGAGTAACGGCCAGATACTGCCGGTGTGCCCAAGCTCTTGCATCAACGCCTGACGATCAGCGGCAGGAGCGGCGCCCGGCTTAAGCCACGCCACCATCAGTAAGTAGATAATATATGCGACCACCAGTATCAGGCCGGGCACCAGCGCGCCAACAAACAGATCCCCTACGGAAAGCGTTTTCGGGCTCCAGGCGCCCATGGCAAGCTGGGCCTGTTGGTAGGCGTTGTTGAGCACGTCGCCCAGTAACACCAGCGCAATGGACGGTGGAATAATCTGACCAAGCGTTCCGGTCGCACAAATAGTGCCGGTCGCAAGCGCAGGCGAGTAGCCACGCTTTAGCATCGTAGGTAGCGAGAGCAGGCCCATGGTGACCACCGTGGCCCCCACAATACCGGTAGACGCGGCCAGCAGCATACCGACCAACACCACGGCAATGCCCAGCCCCCCACGTAGAGCGCCAAACGCCATGGTCATCGCGTCTAACAGTGTTTCAGCGACCTTGGACTTCTCAAGCAGCACGCCCATCAGCACAAATAAAGGCACCGCCAGCAGGGTGCTATTGGTCATGATGCCGTAAATTCGGTTGGGCATGGAGCTCATCCAGCGCGCTTCAAACGGCACCGCAACGCCCATCGACTGAAGCAACCATCCCAACCCGGCAAATGCCAGCGCAGTGCCCGCCAGCGACAGCGCCACCGGATACCCCAGCATTAAAACAACGCAAACCGTGGCGAATAGTATCAGCGGCATACCTTCCAATAGAGTCGCCAGCACTAGATGATCTCCTCATGCTCAGGAATAGGCGCAGGCAGTTTGCCGCGTATAATGAGTATTTTGCGGATTAACTGGGCCGCCGCCTGGAGAAGCATCAGCGCCACCATCGCCAGGATCATTGACTTGAGTAGAAATACGGCAGGAATACCGCCATTGGCGGAGCGTTCCATGATCGACCAGCTGCTGTAAACGTAGTGAAAGCTAGTGATCGCAATAAATAGCATCACCGGGATCAGTAAAAACAGCGTACCGAGAAGATCGATCCAGGCACGGCCGCGGTCGGACATGCGCCGATAAAAGATATCCACCCGCACATGGCCCTCGTGACGCAGCGTCCAGCCAGCGCACAGCATAAACACGGCGGCATGCATATACATTACCGACTCTTCCATCACAATACTGTTCATACCGAAGGCGTAACGCATGACAACGATGGCGAACTGAACCAGCATCATGATCACAACCAGCCAGGCAATGGCCCGGCCGACTCTCTCCGTCACGCAGTCGAGCCAGCGGAGCAACCGCGGCTCATGAGCATTGGCGTGCATGTTAAATGTCCTACACAAAGAAACGGCCTGGAATCATCGCTGATTCTAGGCCGAACGTCATCCCTAAACAGGCAATTATCTACCGGTTAAAGCGGCTTAAAACGCACATATTCACCCGTTTGACGGACTTAAGCGTTAGTTGGCGTTTTCAATAGCCAATAGACAGGCGTTAGGTAACGGTAGATCAACGGCAATGGGCAGATGATCAGAGAACAGATGATCCATTACCCGCACCTCGGCGGCCTCCAGTGTTTGCGAGAGCAGAATATGGTCCAGCGCACGTCGTGGCTGCCACGAGGGATAGCTCAATAGCGGTTTAACCGGATGAAGCGGCAGCGAGGCGCTAAACCGCTGATGGGCGTGCAACTGATCCGGCGTGCAGTTGAGGTCGCCCATCACCACCACGTGATGTAGCGGCTCAATAATTTCACTCAAGTAGTCAAGCTGACGCCCACGCCCACGCTGGCTAAGCGCCAAGTGGGCAATAAAAATATGTAACGCATCCGGCCCGTTGCCAAAACGTACGTGAATGGCCCCGCGACCAGGTAACGTACCGGGCAAACGGTGCTCTTCAATTTTCGTAGGTGTCAGACGCGAAAGCAGACCGTTACTGTGCTGGGCGATACGCCCCAGATTACGGTTTAATTGTTTAAAGTGATGCGGAAACCCGGCCTGGGCGGCCAGGTATTCCACCTGATTGATACGACTGGAGCGAAAACTGCCGCCATCGGCCTCCTGGAGCCCCACCACATCAAACTGGCTCAACACATCGCCCATAATATCCAGACGTTTAACGCGCTGAGGGTTCGGCAAGAAGTGCTGCCAACTGCGGGTAAAGTAGTGATGATAAGCAGACGTTTGGATGCCCACCTGCAAATTAAACGTCAGCAAGCGAAGGTGCCCCGTTTCAAACAGAGACGATAATTTGCCCGGCTGATTCACTGTTGTCAGATTGACCATCTGCTTATCACCCCATGCCCTTACACCTTACTGCGCGCGTTCAGTACGCACGCGTTCGATGAGCGCTTCTGCCACTTGTGGCATATTCTCAAGGCTACCTGCGGTGCTGGGGGTAATAACGTAACGGCCATCAACCACCAGCGCGGGCACACCCATCAAGCGCATTTCACGAATACGACCATGGGCGTTGTTAACTTCGCCGCGTACGCTAAACGAAGTTAAGGCTTTTTTGGCATCGTCTTCACTGACACCATAATCGGCAAAAAAGTCGGCAATATCGTCCGCATCCGTTAACGCACGGTCATCCTGGTGAATCGCCGTAAAGAAATCAGCATGCAAGTCGTCTTCAATGCCTAGCGACTCGGCAGCATAAAAAGCCGTCGCGTGAACATTGGAGTCTCCGCCCATGACAGCGGGCATATGCACAATACTGACGTCATCATCCAGTGTTTCGTACCATTCAGTGATGGGTGCTTGAAGACGGTTGCAGTGAGGGCAGCCAAACCAGAACACTTCGGTCACTTCGATGTGATCCTCATCGACCTGAGTCGCGACCGGTGAATCAAGCAGCGTATAGTCTTTACCTTCCACCAATTCCTGAGCGCTGACAGCTGCTGAAAGGCCTAAACCGGTCAGGGCAACCAATAACGTTTTGAACATGCGACAATTCTCCAAGGGATAAGCGAAGATAGGACTATCTCTAACGCTATCAGGTTCCCTCACCGATAGGAAAGAGCATTCATTCTTAGGATACAGCTTAGTGTAAACCAAAGAGGTAGTTAGCTACGGCCTGCATATCCTCCTCGCTTAGCCGAGTCGCAATATCGTGCATGCTACCGCTTGGGTCGTTCGTTCGTTCACCGCTAGCAAACGCGTGTAACGCCGTCATCGTATAGGCGGGGTACTGACCAGCAATCGCCGGGTAAACGGCGCTGCCAATACCGCCACCCGTGGGCGTATGGCATGCGCTGCAGGCAGGCACACCACGCGAGCGCACCCCTGCACGATAAATCTCTTCTCCCCGTGCCAATAGCGCCTCGTCTTCCGCATTGGCATGGCCCAGATTAGCCTCCTGGGCGGCATAATAGGCGGCAACGTTCCACGCATCCTGGTCAGAAAAGTCGTCAACCATGCCTGTCATTTGCACAACCACCCGCTCGCCATCACGAATATCTCTAATCTGTTTGGCCAGGTAAGAGGCTTGCTGCCCCGCTAAATGCGGAAACGCACTGGCCGGACTGATGCCCGTTTGCCCATGACAAGCCGCACACGTTTGCGCGCGCTGTTGACCGGCGGTGATATCCGTTGCTTGCGGGTCAGCAGGCTGCGCAGAAACAATAACGGGGGCACTTAAAGCAGCCGCCAGGCTTGCCAGCGTTGCTTTCACACAGATTTTCGTAAAGACGTTCATAACGACGCTCATGATGACTCTAAGGACGGTTCTAATAACGACTCACTATGCGATTCAAGGGCTACGCTATTCATAACGGTGGGCGCTATCTGGCATGTCAAATAGGGTGCTCAACCTACCGATTAGTCGCTGTTGGCTTAAGCCCAGTGGTACACTAACGCCCCAGGTCACAGGTATCACCGCTTTTTAGCACAATGCTTGACCTGACTGACGGGGCAATTCGTCGCAGTGCGGCGTGCCATGTCATTATACGCGTGGTTAACGCAGACTGTTTTATAGGTTCGATTTTCAGGATTCATTCCATGTCCACCCCTCAAGATAGCCCCGTCGCTCGGTTGAACTACCCTACCGCCAAATTTGTTATCAGCGCCCCAACACTGGCTACCTGCCCTGACGATACGGGTGCTGAAGTGGCGTTTGCAGGACGCTCTAACGCGGGCAAATCGAGCGCCATCAACGCGCTCACGCAACAGAACGGCCTCGCCCGCACTTCGCGCACGCCAGGGCGCACACAATTGATCAACTTTTTCAGCGTCATGAACGACGAGGCACGGCGTCTGGTTGACCTTCCAGGCTACGGTTATGCGAAAGTGCCAGAAGCCGTCAAAATCGAGTGGCAACAGCATTTGTCTGACTACCTGCGGGGTCGTTTTAGCCTACGCGGGCTGGTGCTGTTGATGGACGTTCGTCATCCGCTGACCGAGTTTGACCAGATGATGCTGAGCTATGCCGACCAGCGCAATATGCCGGTACATATTCTGCTAACCAAGGCCGACAAGCTGAAAAAAGGCCCGGCAAGTGCCTCGCTGCAAAAAGTCCGTTCTCGCTTAAAAGAGTGGGAAGACCTGGTGTCAGTTCAGCTTTTCTCATCACTCAAGCGCCAGGGCGTCGATACACTTTCGCAAAAGCTTGACCAGTGGCTGCATACGCCACCGGAAGACACCTCAGGCCACTGAACCGTCCAGCTTATCCAATATACCCGGCAGCTCTTTAATATGTGCGATGCGGTGTACCCTGGGCGGCAGCGCCTGGCTCTGGTCGCTTGAGACCCACACCGCATGCATGCCCAGCTGCTGAGCCGGTAAAATATCCTCTTCCCACGAGTCGCCGACGTGCATGGCGCACTCGGGCGTGACATTAAGCCTTGAAAGCGCCGTTAGAAAGGGCGTGTGTTCCGGCTTAGGGGCCAGAAGCTCGCCTGCAGCAATCGCCACCGGAAAATACGCCGCCAACGGCTGACGCTTTAAATGAATATTGCCGTTGGTAATGGCCGCCAGCTGGTAGCGTTCGCCTAACGCGGAAAGCAGGCCCGCCGCTTCCGGATGCGGAGAAACCTGGATACGCAGGCGATGAAACTCGTTCATGGCCGCTGCCGCCCACAAAATGGCCGCACTCCGGGGCAGGCCCTCGGCTTCCAGCTGCGCTTCCAGAGCGCGCAGGCGTAGCCAGGTAAAGTCGCCGCGCCGCTCGGGCACATCTTTAGCGAACTGCTGGCGGCGCTGTAAATAGTCCTCCACGCCCGCCTCATAATCCAGCGACAGCGGCGCCTCTTGACGCGTAGCGCGCCAGATACTCAGCGCCTCAAGTAACCAGCCGTAATGCCCCTCCTCCGTGCGTAGCATCACGCCCTGGTTATCCCAAAGCGTATCGTCTAAATCAAACGTGATAGCTGCTAGTGCGGTCATGGTGTGTTTCCAGAAGGGCGGCGCTTGGCGCGTGGGTGGGCGGCGTCATAGCTGGTCGCCAAATGCTGCCAGTCGAGCCGAGTATATACCTGGGTGGTGGAGAGGTTTGCGTGGCCTAACAGCTCCTGAACCGCACGCAGATCCTGGCTTGATTCAAGCAAATGGCTGGCAAACGAGTGGCGCAACCGGTGAGGATGCAAGTGCTCGGGCAAGCCCCGGCTAACAGAGAGTTGGGCAAGGCGTTTTTGAATGGCTCGATGCCCCAGCCGCGCCCCACGCTGGCCCACAAAAAGCGCCGTTTCACCCTCTGGTGCCATGGTTGCCCGGCAGGCAATCCACTCCGCCAGGGTGTGCTGGGCGCGCTGCCCCACAGGCACCTGGCGTGGTTTACTGCCTTTGCCTATCACACGTACCCGGCTGGTCTGCAGATCGTGAAGGTCCAGCGCGGCAAGTTCTGCCAGGCGCAAACCACTGGAGTAAAAAAGCTCCAACATGGCCTGGTCGCGTACGGCCAAGGGTGAGCCATCATGCGGGCTATCCAGAAAATGGGCCAATGCATCCACATCGACCGGGCGCGGCAAGTGGCTGGGTTGTTTAGGCGTGCGCAGTAGCGCGACCGGGTTATCGGCAAGAATTCCCTGCTTGACCAGGTCATCGGCAAAGCGCGAAAGCGCCGCTCGGCGTCGTGCAAGGCTGCGTGCGCCAAGCCCACGGCTGCGCTCTGTGCCTAGAAAAGTGCGCAGCAGCGCCGTATCCAGCAGCGCTGGGTCCTGTATTTCGCGCTGCTCGGCAAACCGGCACAGGGCGCTTAAATCCTGCTGATAGGCGGCGACGGTTGCCGGGCTTGCATGTTGGCCTAGCGCGCCGATATAGCGTGCCACCGCTGCGGCAAGAAGCGACTCAGCCATACGTTTCCAAGCGAATTAAAAGCCGTGCCACGATATCCCCAAGATACTCGGTAAACAGCGTATCCATGCTGGCGCGATAGCAGTCAGGGTTGGGGCTTGCCAGTAGCAGGTATCCCAGCGACTCGCCCGCCGAGAGGCGCGAGATAGCGCAGGAGCCCGCTTTACGTGGCGCTTTAGTGTGCGGCAATAGGCACTTCCAGTCGCTAACGCTTAACTTGGCACAGCGGCTGGTTTTACCGTCCAGTAACGCGGCCAAACGTGTACTGGCGTGCTGGTCCAGCACATGGCGCGGAGGCTGGGGCATGGTGGGTTCGCTATCGCTTAACGACGCCGGGCACCAAAGTGCCATCGCGGGCGTATCAAAGCGCTCGTTAAGCTGAGTCGCCAGAGCTTGCGCCAAGGCGTCACGGCTATCCGCTTCGACCAGCGCCATCAGGGTTTCCCGTAGGCGCCGATACTGAGCTTCGTTGTGCCGAGCAGTTTCCAGTAAGTGCTCCAGGCGATCTTCGGCCTTTTCCGCCCGCTGACGCAAGTCCAGCACCAGCCTCTCAAGCAGCGATACCGCACCATCAATATGTGGGTGCGGTACTTTAAGCTGCTGCAACAACCCTTCACGGCCTACAAAAAAATCGGGATGCCGGGCAAGCCAAAATGCTACCTGGTCTGGATCGAGCGTCTTGCGCGGTTCAGGGGCTTGAGACATCACCGTTCTCCTTGTATCCGTTACGCGTCACTATCAATTAAGTGCTACGCGACCATCAAAAACGCGTGTAGCCGGACCGACCATAATCAGCGACGCTTCCGGGTCGGGCCACTCGATCGTCAGCTCGCCGCCGGGCAGGTGAACGCTCACCGGGCTTTTCAGGATGCCTTGGCGGATTCCGCTAGCAACGGCGGCGCACGCACCGGTACCACAAGCAAGCGTTTCGCCACTGCCCCGCTCAAATACCCGCAGACGAATCTGGTTAGCCGAAAGAACCTGCATAAAGCCCACGTTAACACGCTTGGGGAAGCGAGGGTGCGCTTCCATCAACGGCCCAAAACGCTCAACCTGGGCGCGCTCAACGCTTTCCACTTGCAATACCGCGTGGGGATTACCCATGGATACCACACCAATGTGAAGCGTTTCACCGTCGACCTCAAGTTCGTGTAATGGTTGGTCACCTGGGGCCTCAAAGGGCAGTGCTGCCGGGCTAAAGCGCGGCCGCCCCATATCGACACGCACAAGGCCATCGTGCTGTACGTGCAAAACCAGCGGGCCACCGGCTGTTTCTACGTGAATCTCATGCTTGTGGGTCAAGCGCTGGTCGCGCACAAAGCGCGCAAAGCAGCGAGCGCCGTTGCCACAGTTCTCCACTTCACTTCCGTCGGCATTGAAAATACGGTAGCGAAAGTCCATCTCGGGATTGCGGGGCGGCTCAACCACCAGCAGCTGATCAAAACCAATCCCAAAGCGACGATCAGCCAGCTGTTGGATATGCTCTTCACGCAGCCGGGCACGCTGGGTTACCAGGTCAACGACCATAAAGTCGTTGCCCAGGCCGTGCATTTTGGTGAAATGCAGAAGCATTAGCGCGCTCCTTCAGGCAGCAGCGCTTCGCCCGCCCAAAGGCTTTCGACCGTTTCCCGACGCCGTACCACGTGACACGTATCGCCATCGACCATTAGCTCGGCCGGGCGCGGGCGGCTGTTATAGTTGGACGCCATAACAAAGCCGTAAGCGCCCGCTGAACGCACCGCGAGAAGATCGCCTTCAGCAATCGCAAGCTCACGCTCTTTACCCAGAAAGTCGCCGGTTTCGCACACCGGGCCGACCACGTCATACACCGCACTTGGGCGAGCTTCACGAGTGTCCACCGGCACGATAGCCTGCCACGCCTGATACAGCGCCGGGCGAATCAGGTCGTTCATGGCCGCATCAACAATGGCGAAGTTCTTGGTTTCGCCGGGCTTCAGGAATTCAACCCGCGTCAGCATGACGCCTGCATTGGCGGCAATAGAGCGGCCTGGTTCAAACAGCAGCGTCAGATTTTCGCCGCCTTCCCAGCGCGACAGGCGAGCGAGTAGCTGGCTTGCGTAATCAAACGGCTGCGGGGGCGTTTCATCCCGGTAAGGCACGCCCAAACCGCCGCCCAGGTCCAAATGATCAATCTCGATACCCCGTTCGCGCAGGCGCTCCATCAGCATCAATAGCCGATCCAGCGCGTCCAAAAACGGAGCGGTTTCGGTCAACTGCGAACCAATATGGCAATCCAGCCCCTTCACCTGAAGATTCGGCAGGCTGGCCGCCAGCTCGTAAACCTCTAGCGCGTCATCGACCGCGATGCCAAACTTGTTGTCCTTGAGCCCGGTGGAGATATACGGATGAGTGCCCGCGTCCACGTCCGGATTAACGCGCAGCGAAACCGGGGCAACGTTACCCAGCTCCCCTGCTACAGCGTTTAAGCGCTCCAACTCAGGACGGGATTCAACGTTAAAGCACTTGATGCCCACCTCAAGCGCGCGGGCCATTTCGTGGGGCTGCTTGGCAACACCCGAGAACACCACTTTCGCAGGGTCTCCTCCGGCTGCCAGCACGCGCTCAAGCTCACCAATGGAGACAATATCAAACCCGGCGCCTAGCCTTGCAAGCAGGCCCAGTACCGCCAGGTTAGAGTTGGCTTTAACGGCGTAGCAGATCAGATGCGGGTGACCACCAAGCGCTTCGGTGTAAGCGCGAAAGTGGCGCTCAAATGTTGCCTTGGAATAAACGTAACAGGGCGTGCCGTGCTCTGCGGCAATCTGCGAAAGCGGCACATCTTCGGCGTAAAGCACGCCGTCGCGGTAGTTAAAATGATCCATAATGTCGTCTCTCCTGCAGCCGCTTACCCAGCCTGTTCGGCCACACCGTTATCGGGTGAGTTATCGTCGGGCAGGTAAAGCGGTCCCTTCTGACCGCAACCCGCGACGAATAAAGCGATGATCGCGATAAGCGCTAATGTTTTCATGCCTGACCCTGCAGTAACGAGAGCGCCTCGCGGGCACGCTGTGCTGCGGCACGCACCTGATTGGGCGCCGTACCGCCAATGTGATTACGCGCGGCCACCGAGCCTTCCAGCGTCAGTACGTCAAAAACATCCTGCTCGATGATAGAGGAGAACTGTTGAAGCTCTTCCAGACTCATTTCCGAGAGATCTTTTTGGGTTTTCAGGCCGTAAGCAACCGACTGACCGACGATTTCATGGGCATCGCGGAAGGCAACACCTTTACGGACCAGGTAGTCGGCAAGGTCGGTGGCGGTAGAGAACCCACGCCGCGCCGCTTCATACATGCTGTCTTTTTTCGGCTCAATGGCAGGCACCATATCCGCGAACGCTTTCAAGCAGTCGCGCACCGTATCCACCGCGTCAAACAGCGGCTCCTTATCTTCCTGATTATCCTTGTTGTAGGCCAGCGGCTGCGACTTCATCAGCGTCAGCAGGCCCATCAAATGACCATATACGCGGCCTGTTTTACCGCGTACCAGCTCCGGCACGTCAGGGTTTTTCTTCTGCGGCATAATGGAAGAGCCGGTGCAGAAGCGGTCAGGCAGGTCGATAAAGTCAAACTGGGCGCTGGTCCACAGCACCAACTCTTCGCTCATGCGCGACAGGTGCATCATCAAGATGCTGGCAAAGCTGGTGAATTCAATCGCGAAGTCGCGATCCGATACGGCATCCAGCGAGTTTTCCGCCGGGCGATCAAAGCCCAGCAGCTCTGCGGTGACGTGGCGGTCAATCGGGTACGTAGTACCCGCCAGCGCAGCGGCGCCCAGCGGCAGTACGTTAACGCGTTTACGGCAATCCAGCAGGCGCTCATGGTCACGGGCGAGCATTTCCTGCCAAGCCAGCAGATGATGACCAAAGGTGACCGGCTGGGCGGTTTGCAGGTGCGTAAAGCCGGGCATGATGGTATCGGCTTCGCGGTCGGCAAGCTCGATCATACCTTCGCGCAGGCGCTTTAATTCCACCTCAATGACGTCAATCTCGTCGCGCATAAACAGGCGGATGTCGGTCGCTACCTGATCATTACGCGAACGACCGGTGTGAAGCTTCTTGCCAGTGATACCGATCTTGTCGGTCAGGCGTGCTTCGATATTCATGTGGACGTCTTCAAGCGGCACCGACCAGTTAAATTCGCCGCGCTCGATTTCACCTTGAATTTCGGTCAAACCGTTAATAATCGCGTCGCGTTCTTCGTCGGTCAGCACGCCTACGCGACTAAGCATGGTAGCGTGGGCAATAGAGCCCTGAATATCCTGGCGCGCAAGGCGCTGGTCAAAGGTGACAGACGCGGTAAAACGCGCCACAAAGGCATCGGTGGGCTCGCTGAAGCGACCGCCCCAGGACTGATTCGTAGCTTGGCTCATCGGAGGTATATCCTGCTGACAAAACAAAAGAGTCGATGGCGGAAAGTGTAACAGAGTCATTGCGCTTATGGCTTGAGTTCGGGCCGCCCACATTTGCAGAATAATGGCGTTTGGCCCGCCGAGCACTTATCTTTAAGGCAATTCTTTAAGACTGCTCTTGGAGACAGCTTTTGAAGACAGTGGCTTAAAACAGCTTCTTAAAAACAGCCAGTTATTTTTACTGTGCGCCCGGGTGCTTTATGATGAGACACATCATAGCTTGACGCGCCGCGTCAGCGGCAAAGGGAGAATAACGTGTCATCCATCACCAAACTGCGTATTGCTACGCGGAAAAGTCAGTTGGCCATGTGGCAAGCCGAGCACGTCCGTGACCGCTTGATGGCTGCCCATGAGGGCCTTGAGGTTGAGCTGGTCGCGCTCTCTACTAAAGGCGACAAAATTCTCGACACCCCTCTGTCTAAAATTGGCGGCAAGGGGCTATTTGTTAAAGAGCTGGAAGACGCCATGCTGGATGGCCGCGCGGATATTGCCGTCCACTCGATGAAGGATGTCCCCATGCTTTTCCCCGAAGGCTTAGGGCTTTCGGTTATTTTAGAGGGTTCAGATCCTACTGATGCGTTTGTATCCAACCATTATAAAAGCATCGATGAATTGCCTGAAGGGGCCAAAATAGGCACCGCCAGCCTGCGTCGCGGACTCCAACTTCGTGAAGCTCGCCCTGACCTGCAAATTCTCAGCCTGCGCGGCAACGTGCAAACCCGACTGGCCAAACTGGACGATGGTGAATTCGATGCCATTATCCTGGCGACCTCTGGCTTAAAACGCTTGGGCCTTGAAGAGCGTATTGCCCAGGCACTGCCGCCAGAAGTGTGCCTGCCCGCCTGCGGCCAAGGCGCGCTGGGCATTGAGTGCCGCCTGCATGACCCGGAACTGATCGGCCTGCTGGCTCCGCTGGATGACCCGGACACCGCCACCCGCGTACGTGCCGAACGCGCCATGAACACGCGCCTGGAAGGCGGCTGCCAAGTACCGATTGCCGGTTTCGCGGTGCTCGACAAGACCAATGAGACGATGTGGCTGCGTGGGCTAGTGGGCAATCCTGAGGGCACCGAAGTATTGCGTGCTGAAGGCCGCGGCTCAATGTACGAGCCTGAAGCACTGGGCATCCGTATTGCCGAAGAGCTGCTTGACCAGGGTGCAGGCGATATTTTGGCCGAGGTCTACGGCAACCACGTATGACACAGCCAGTGCTGATCTGCCGACCAGGCAAGCGCGGTGAAATGCTTGCCAATACGCTGCGCGCAACGGGCGCTTGGGTAGAGCCAATGGCGGTGATGAGCCTTCAAGCGCTACCAGAAGACCCGCTGATGCGCCGTGTCTGGCTGGATATTGACCAGTACGACAAGATAATAGTGGTTAGCCCCTTCGCAGCCCTGTGTTTAGGTAACGCGTTGGACCGCTACTGGCCACAGCTGCCCACTGGCATTGCTTATTATGGCGTGGGGAGCGCTACGGCAGAGGCACTGTTTGACCAGTTGGGCGTACGGGTACGCATCCCATCAGCAGCGGCTGACAGACCCGGTGCTGACCAACAAAAGGCTGGAAATGAGCGCGGCGATAACACCAGCGAGGCACTTTTAGCGCTCGCCTCACTGAAGAATGTCGCACATCAGCGGATATTACTGGTGGCGGGAGAAGGTGGCCGAACGCTACTGGCCGAGACGCTGACAGAACGCGGTGCTCAGATGACCCGGGTCGCTGTGTATCGGCGCATTTTTCAGCCGCCTTCGGCCTCACTCCAGGCCCGCCTTGCTACGGGAGATTTTCGAGCACTCATCGTCACCAGCAGCGAACTGCTCGAACATCTGGCAAAATGGTGTGATCAAACAGCGTTGAACCAACCGCTAATCGTTTCCAGTCAGCGTTTAGCTACACTGGCCGGTACACTGGGTTTTTGTGACCTCAAGGTGGCGTCGGGAGCAACGCCAGCTGCCCTTGCAGCTGCGTTGGGCAGGTCCTGTAATCCTATGGGTGCCGATGTCGATCAAGGAACTTAATTAAGGGCTAGCGACAGATGAGCAAACAACCAAACGACCAGGAAGACGTACAAAAAGCGTCCGCCGACGCGCCTCAAAAAAGCGCCACGCCGGGCGAAACTGCCGCGTCTACCTCAACTCCCTCGCCATCAAGCGCGGTTGAAAGCAGCCCACCCGCAAGCTCGGCTGCCGAACCATCAAGCAACGCGCCTAAAAATGCTAGCTCTCGTCGGCGTGGCAAAAACAGCGGCAAACCTGACGCGGCCTCTGCCACCGCCCCCCCTCCCAGTACGACGCCTAACAGCGAAAAACCGACAGCCAGCGTTACAGAACCTGCCACGGCTAAAAAAGAGCCCGATGGCAATACGGCAACGCCCAATCGCCCCTCCGGTAACGGTGGAAAAGGCACAACGCCGCCTCCCCCAAGTGGAGGTGAGCAGCATAAAGGCCGCAAAGGCGGCCTGTTAGCCTTGGTGTTGGTACTGGTGCTGGGCGTGGCGCTTATTGTGGTGGCCTGGCAAGGCTGGCAACGCCTTAATAGCCAGCAACAGCGCATCAATGCGTTAAGCCAACAGACTGACAGCAGCGCGACGCAGCAATCCGTGAGCGAGCTTGAATCACGCATTGAAAGCAGCGAACGCGAACGTACCCAGGCCCTTGATGGCACGCTGGAAGAGTTACGCAGCGAGCTTGATAGCTACCGCAGCGACGTCAACAGCACGCTGGATGACGTGCTGAACCAGCTTTCCCAGACGCAAGACACCGACGACCGCGATTGGCTACATGCAGAAGCGGCCTATCTGCTGCGCCTGGCAAATCAGCGCCTCCAGCTTGAAGGCGATGTTGACGGTGCTGCTGCGCTGCTGCGTACCGCCGACGCCCGCCTGGCGGATGCTGACAACCCAGCGCTAACCGCCGTGCGTCGTGATATTGCTAACGAGCTTGCCGAACTGGATGGCGTGCCGCGTGTGGATCGTACGGGACTCTATCTAGCGCTTAATGCGCTGCAAGAACGCGTTTCCAGCCTGCGTCTTTCGCAGGAAGTGGAAGAAAGCGCCGTCACCTCCGGCATTGAGCAGCCGCCTACCGGCAACTTCCAGCGTCAACTGGCACGTTTTGGTGAAGAGCTTAAAGACCTGGTCGTGATTCGTCATCACGACGAACCGATGGAAATGCTGGTCACTCCCGAGCAAGAGTCGTACCTGCGCCAAAGCCTGCGCTTGATTCTTGAGCAGGCCCAGCTTGCCCTGTTGAAAGAGGAGCAGCCGCTGTATGAAGCCAGTATCGATAAAGCGCTGGAATTACTTAACGGCTACTACGACCTGGACAGCGAGGCCACGCAAAGCGTGATCTCAAGCCTTCAGGAGCTTAAGCAAGCGGATATTGAGCCCGAACTGCCGGATATCAGCGCCTCCCAGCAGGCCATGACCCACTTTATTGAAAACCGCTTCAGGACGCGCCAGCAAAATGGCGAAGAGGGAGGTGATGCATGAGAAAACTTATTCTCCTGCTGGTCGCGGGCCTAGCCGTCGGTGCCCTGTTTGGGCACCTGATGATGTCAGTACCTGGTTATTGGTTAATTCGGGTAGGTGAAACCTCGGTCCAGACCTCGTTCTGGTTTGGCCTGATTCTGCTGCTGGCCGCATTTATTGTGGTGCATTTTGCACTGCGGCTGCTGACCGGCATCCTTCGTCCTGTGGGCCGTTTCCGTACCTGGAACAGCCGTGCGCGTAATCGCCGTGCCATGAAGCGTACCGTGCGTGGTTTGGTCGCCTTGACGGAAGGCCGCTGGAAAAAAGCCGAAAAAACCCTGGTCCACGCCGCCAATGACTCCAGCACGCCGCTAGTTAACTACCTGTCGGCCGCCCTGGCAGCACACTACCAGGGTAACCACACTAAATCTCAAGAGCACCTGAACCAGGCCCAGCTCACCACCGAAGGCGCCGACACGGCCATTGGCTTGATGCAGGCGCAGCTGATGATTGATCGACAGCAGCCTGAAGAGGCGCTGGCAATTCTGAATCGCCTGGACAGAAAACTAAGCGACCACCCGCAGGTACTGAAACTGCTCAAGCAGGTACACCTGAGCGTCAACGACTGGGAGGGCTTGCGCTGGCTGCTGCCACGCCTGGCTGCCCAAAAGCTGATTGCCCAGCAGGAGCGCGAGCAGCTTGAATTCAAGGCGTACCGTGAGCTGATTCTGTTTGAAGCTAAAAATCCCGGTAATATCGAGCGTGTTCGCGGCCTCTGGGCAGACATGCCCGAGTACCTGCGCGGCAACACCGAACTGGTCGTGCTGTATACCGATGCGCTGGTCCAGTCGAACGAAGAGAGCATCGCCGAGCGTCTGCTAAACCACTCGCTGGATCATCACTGGGATGCCCGGTTGGTGAAGCGTTATGGCCTGCTTAACGTGCATGCGGCGCGCCAACTGACAAAAACTGAAAAGTGGCTGCAAGAGCGCCCCAATGACCCCGAGCTACTGCTAACCTGTGGCCGCCTCTCCCTGCGTACCGGCAAGTGGGAAAAAGCTCTGGAGTACTTTGAGGCCAGCCAGCGCCAGCGCCCCAATGGTGAGGTGTGTGCCGAGCTTGCGCGTCTCTACGCAAGCCTTGGCGAACACAATAAAAGCCAGCTTTACTACCGTCACAGCGTAGAAATGCTAGCGCAGTCACTGCCTTCGCTCCCCCAGCCCAGCGATGCCAGCGACAGCCAAAAATCGGATACGCAAGCGACCAAAAAACGCGCTTAAGGTACACTACGAAAAAAGGGGCGTCCTACTAGGCGCCCCTTTTTTATGCCGTTGATCCGTCCTGAATAGCGTTTCCCGTCACGCCTGCGGTGGAGGCGTTGCCGCCTTTAGAGACTGCTCTTCAGCTTGCGTGGGTACGGGCAGCTCTGACGTACAGTGTCCGCAGCGGGTCGCTTTGATAGGCACCGTCATAAAGCAGTAGGGGCAGGGTTTTTCGACCGGACTTTTGGGCGCTTCTACCTCTTCACGCTTTAAGCGGTTGATGGTTCTCACCAGCATGAAGACCACAAAGGCAACAATCGTAAAACTGACGACCGCATTGATAAACAGGCCAAGGTTGAGGGTCACCGCACCATCTGCCTGAGCCGCCGCAAGTGTGGGGTACGATGCTGACGTTGCTCCCTCTCGGAGCACGACAAACAGGTTAGAGAAATCGATACCGCCGACCAACAGGCCGATCACCGGATTCATGACATCTTTTACCAGGCTTTGCACAATCAGTGTAAACGCGCCGCCGATAATGATGCCCACCGCCATGTCTACCACATTGCCTTTAACGGCAAACTCGCGGAACTCCTTGAAAAACCTGGCCATTGATGCCTCCTTACGCATTCAGATTATGAGCTTATAGCGTTTTTGTGTGCAAAGCCTTTGGGTTCAATGACTTATTAAAAAGACGCTGAATGTTGAAAAAACGTTTCGCTAATCACTGACACCCGCTTAGTATCGGTATTTACCGCCTTTAAAACGACCTCAAGCATTCTATTTGCGACACCCGTTGAGTTGCCTTTCAGATTGCTTTGTCAGTATAAGCGTCATTCGTGCCAATATGCAGGCAAGCAGCACGTATCTAGCGCAGGGGCTCACAACAAGACACCAGCGACATAGAACGATAATAAAAAGAACATCAATGATGTTAGGTGATAGAGGTAAAGACCATGACCACCGATCAATCCAAAAAAACCATGCCAATAGGTCACTCGCACATACCGCAAACGCTCGGTTTTCTGCTGCTGGACAACTTCACCCTCATTTCGCTGGCGTCAGCGATTGAACCACTGCGTATGGCAAACCAGTTGGCGGGGCGAGAGCTTTACCGCTGGTATACCTTGACTCAGGACGGTGCACCGGTGCGCGCCAGCGACGGCCTTAATGTGACGCCGGACGCCTCTATCCATGCGCCGCTCTCACTTGATTGGGTAGTCGTATGTGGCGGGGTCGCTCCTCAGCACAGCGTTAGCCGCGAGCATATTCAATGGCTACAGGCTCAGTCGCGCCAGCTGCGACGCTTGGGTGCTATCTGTACCGGTAGCTGGGCGCTGGGTCAGGCGGGTTTACTGGATCATTATGAAATCAGCATTCATTGGGAGTGCCTGGCCTCTCTTCAGGAAGCCTTTCCGAAAATCGTCCTGACGACGCGGCTGTTTTCCATTGACCGTGACCGTTTCACTGCCTCGGGCGGCACGGCGCCGCTGGATATGATGCTCAACCTGATCGCTCACGATCACGGCAAGGAGCTTTCCGCCGGTATTTCCGAAATGTTCGTCTATGAGCGTATGCGCAACGAGCAGGATCAGCAGCGCGTGCCGTTAAAACACGTGCTGGGTACGACGCAGCCCAAGTTGCTGGAAATCGTCGCGTTGATGGAATCCAACCTTGAAGAGCCACTTGAGCTTGATGAGCTGGCAAGCTATGTCGATGTTTCCCGCCGCCAGCTGGAGCGACTGTTCCAGCGTTACTTACACTGTTCGCCTTCCAGGTATTACCTAAAGCTGCGCCTGGTCAGGGCGCGACAACTGCTCAAGCAAACGCCTCTCTCGATCATTGAGATTGCCTCGGTATGTGGCTTTGTTTCTACCCCGCATTTTTCCAAGTGCTATCGGGAATGTTTTGGTATTCCGCCACGCGATGAGCGCTTGGGCATCCATACACGCCAAAAAGCGCCGGAAAAGATTCCTCCGCTGCTGAAGCGCTGGGGAGCAGAACCTGTCAGCAACGAGCCGGCATCAAGCGCGCTGCTGGCTCTAGCCTATGCCCAAGGCGAACCCACCTTTGCCAGCGTTCCTCTTGGCTAAACGGGTGTACCACCGCTGAACTAGAGCTGCCGCAAGGCGGCTCTTTTTTTTGTACCGTGTTTTCTGTTTATTCACCAGGCTTCCTGCGCCTGCATTTCTCATGATGACGCTTTTGGAATTTCCATCGTCGTTTCCAAGAGCAGATAGGCACCACCTCAGCGCTATGCTCCCTACATAAACAATTCAGGAGCCACGTTATGAACCCTGCCGAATTACACCAGGACGCCATCATCATTGACGGCCTAATCATTGCCAAATGGAATCGCGAACTGCTGGAAGACATGCGCCGTGGCGGCCTGACGGCAGCCAACTGCACTGTCTCGGTTTGGGAGGGGTTCAAAGCAACGGTGGACAATATTGTCGCCTCCAACAAACTGATGGAAGAGTGCAGCGACCTGGTTCGCCCGGTGCGTACCACCGCCGACATCATGCGCGCCAAGGAAGAGGGCAAGACCGGGATCATCTTTGGGTTCCAGAATGCGCACGCCTTTGAAGATCAGATCGGCTACGTCGAGATCTTCAAACAGCTCGGTGTGGGCATTGTGCAGATGTGCTACAACACCCAAAACCTGGTCGGCACCGGCTGCTACGAGCGTGACGGCGGGCTGTCCGGCTTTGGCCGCGAGATCGTTGCCGAAATGAACCGTGTGGGTATGCTGTGCGATCTTTCCCACGTAGGCGCCAAGACCTCTGAAGAAGTCATTCTTGAGTCCAAAAAGCCGGTGTGCTACTCCCACTGCCTGCCCTCCGGACTCAAGGAACACCCGCGCAACAAGTCGGATGCAGAGCTCAAGTTCATCGCCGACCACGGCGGCTTTGTCGGCGTCACCATGTTCACCCCGTTCCTCAAGAAGGGCGTTGATTCGACCATCGACGACTACTGCGAAGCGATTGAGTACATCATGAACATCGTGGGTGAAGACGCCATCGGTATCGGCACCGATTTCACCCAAGGCCATGACCAGAACTTCTTTGAGTGGCTGACCCACGACAAGGGCTATGCCCGCCGCCTGACCAGCTTCGGCAAGATCATTAATCCCGAAGGTATCCGTACTATCGGCGAATTCCCCAACTTGACAGAGGCGCTTCTCAAGCGCGGCCTGAGCGAATCTCAGGTCAGAAAAATCATGGGCGAGAACTGGGTTAGAACCTTGAAGGATGTGTGGGGCGAATAAGTACATGCACAGCCTGTACTGCCGTTCGACGAGACCCTGGAAGCCACTGAATAACTCAATGTCTTTTGAATAAATATAAGTGTAAGGAATACAACCGTGACCAAAACCGCCCCCGAGCTCCCGATTGACGTCGACAGCGAAACCGGTATCTGGACAACCGACGCGCTGCCGATGCTGTATGTCCCGCGCCACTTCTTCGTCAACAACCACGTCGCCATTGAAGAGGCCCTGGGTGCTGAAAAATACGCCGACATCCTCTACCAAGCGGGCTATAAAAGCGCTTGGCACTGGTGTGAAAAAGAGGCCGAACTCCACGGTATGGAAGGCGTGGACGTGTTCGAGCACTACATGAAGCGTCTTTCGCAGCGCGGCTGGGGCATCTTCGTGACTGAAGAGATTGACCTGAATGCAGGCACGGCCCGTGTGCGCCTTGAACACAGCGCCTTCGTGTATCAGATGGGCAAAGTGGACCGTAAAATCGAGTACATGTTCACCGGCTGGTTTGCCGGTGCCATGGACCAGATTCTGAGTGCGCGTGGAAGCTCGCTGCGCACGGTTGCCGAACAGACCCAAAGCGGCGCCGAAAAGGGCTGTGAGTACGGCCTGTTTGTTGTCACGCCCAAGAACTGAGGATCGCTGCCATGGCATTTGAGGCACTGTTCAAGCCGATCCAGATCGGCAACCAAACCATTCGTAACCGTGTGGTCAGTACGGCCCACGCCGAGGTGCACGCCACCGACGGCGGCATGACCACGGACCGCTACGTCAAATACTACGAAGAGAAGGCCAAGGGCGGCTGCGGCCTGTGCATCTGTGGCGGCTCGTCGATTGTTTCCATCGACAGCCCCCAGGGCTGGTGGAGTTCGGTCAATCTCTCGACCGACCGCATCATCCCGTACTTTCAGAACCTGGCCGATGCCGTGCACAAGCATGGCGGCAAGATCATGATCCAGATCACCCACATGGGCCGTCGCTCACGCTGGGATGGCTTCGACTGGTCGACGCTGGTATCGCCGTCGGGCATTCGCGAGCCAGTGCATCGCTCGACCTGCAAGACGATCGAAGTAGAAGAGATCTGGCGCATTATCGGTGACTTCGCCCAGGCCGCGCGCCGGGCGAAGGAAGGCGGTCTCGACGGCGTTGAGCTCTCTGCCGTACACCAGCACCTGATTGATCAGTTCTGGAGCCCGCGCGTCAACAAGCGCACCGATGAGTGGGGCGGCAGCTTCGAAAATCGCATGCGTTTTGGCATGGAAGTGATCAAGGCGGTGCGCGCCGAGGTGGGCAATGACTTTGTGGTGGGCCTGCGCATTACCGGGGACGAGTTCCACCCCGATGGCCTCGACCACGAGGAAATGAAGCGCATCGCGGCCTACCATGACGCCACCGGCATGATCGACTACTTCGGCGTGATAGGCTCTGGCTGTGATACCCACAACACCCTGGCCAACGTCATTCCGAACATGTCGTTTCCGCCCGAGCCCTTCCTGCACCTGGCCTCGGGCATCAAGGAAGTGGTCAATGTGCCGGTCATCCATGCCCAGAACATCAAGGACCCCAATCAGGCCCAGCGTATTCTTGAAGGTGGCTACGTGGACCTGGTGGGTATGACCCGTGCTCATATTGCCGACCCGCACATCATCGCCAAAATCAAGATGGGCCAGATCGACCAGATTAAGCAGTGCGTGGGTGCCAACTACTGCATCGACCGGCAGTACCAAGGACTCGACGTGCTGTGTATTCAGAACGCCGCGACCGCACGTGAATACATGGGGCTGCCGCATATTGTCGAGAAAAGCGAAGGCCCCAAACGCAAGATAGTCATCGTGGGCGGTGGCCCAGGGGGCATGGAAGCGGCACACGTATGCGCCAAGCGCGGTCATGATGTCACCCTGTTTGAAGCCCAGGATCAGCTCGGTGGTCAGATCACTCTGGCCTCGAAAGCCCCCCAGCGCGATCAGATTGCTGGCATCACTCGCTGGTACCAGCTGGAGCTGGCACGCCTTGAGATCGACCTGCGCCTGAATACCCGTGCCGACGAAGCGACCATTGCTGATCTGCGCCCGGACATAGTAATTCTGGCTACCGGTGGGCAGCCGTTCCTCTCCCAGGTACCGGAGTGGGGTTACGACAGCGACCTGGGCAAGAGCCTGGTGGTCAGCACTTGGGACATTCTTAGCGGCAGCGTAGCGCCGGGCAAGAATGTACTGGTCTACGACACTATCTGCGAGTTCTCCGGCGTTTCAGCGGCCGACTACCTGGCAGACAAGGGATCAAAGGTCGAGATCGTTACCGACGATATCAAGCCGGGTGCCGCGGTGGGTGGCACCACCTTCCCGACCTACTACCGCAGCCTGTACGAGAAAGAGGTGATCATGACCTCGGATCTCGCCCTGCATAAGGTATATCGCGAAGGCGACTCACTGGTGGCGGTGCTTGAAAACGAGTACTCCGGCGCGCTAGAAGAGCGGGTGGTGGATCAGGTGGTGGTGGAAAACGGCGTGCGCCCGGATGAAGCCCTCTACTACAGCCTCAAGGAGCAGTCGCGTAACAAGGGCCAGACCGATATCGAAGCGCTCTACGCGATCAAGCCTCAGCCCTGTCTGTCTGAAAGCGGCGATGGCTTCGTGCTGTTCCGTCTGGGTGACTGCACCGCGCCACGCAACACGCATGCCGCCATTTATGACGCGCTGCGGTTATGCAAGGACTTCTGACCCACTAACGCTGTAAGCTGAATGTCATGGGCCATCAGGCTCATGACATTTCGTACTTACGGTGTCTCTGAGAGGAGAGACGCCATGCTTGATACCCTCCTACCGATACTGCTGTTTTCTGCGCTGTTACTGGCTGCCATTGGTGCTGTGCGCCGTGTGCGTCTGTGGCGCCAGGGGCGGCCCTCTCCTGCACCGATTATCCGCGGCCTGATGCAGGTACCCAGGCGCTACCTGGTGGATCTACACCACGTTGTCGAGCGGGATAAACTCATCTCCCATACCCACGTGGCCACCGCGGGCGGCTTTGTGCTGGCCGCATTACTGGCAATTGTGGTGCATGGCTTTGGGCTTGATAGCACTATCTTGGCCTGGGTATTGCTGGCCGCCACGGTGAGCATGTTCCTGGGTAGTTTAGTGGTTGCCAAGCGGCGCAGCCCGCCACCCTCACGGCTTTCCAAAGGGCCGTGGATGCGCCTGCCCAAGAGCCTAATGGCGTTCTCCATCGGCATGTTCGTGGTGACGCTGCCCACTGCCGGTATTCTGCCAGAAGGCTTTTTCCAAAGCGGAGCAGGCTGGCTGGCTGCACTGGTGCTGGCCGGTGTCATCACTTGGGGCCTTGGCGAGATGTTCTTCGGCATGACCTGGGGCGGGCCGATGAAACACGCTTTTGCCGGCGCCCTGCACCTGGCCTTTCATCGCCGCCCCGAGCGTTTTTCCAAGCGCGCTGGCGGAGAGCACCGCTCAACCGGGCTCAAACCGTTGGCGCTGGATGACGAAAGTGCCAAGCTCGGCGTTGAGGTACCGGCTGACTTCACCTGGAACCAGCTGTTAGGCTTTGATGCCTGCGTTCAGTGTGGGCGCTGTGAAGCCGTCTGCCCGGCCTTTGCCGCCGGCCAGCCGCTCAACCCCAAGAAGCTGATTCAGGACATGGTGGTCGGCATGGCAGGCGGCACCGACGCCCACTATGCAGGCTCGCCCTACCCCGGCAAGCCGGTCGGTGAGTATGGCGGCAGCCCCCACGACCCGATTGTTGCCCGCACGGGTAGCGCATTGGTGGATGCCGAAACGTTGTGGTCCTGCACGACCTGCCGCGCCTGCGTTGAAGAGTGCCCCATGATGATTGAGCACGTTGATGCCATCGTCGATATGCGCCGCTTTCTGACCCTGGAGCACGGTAATACGCCCAATAAGGGCGCCGAAGTGCTAGACAACCTGATTGCGACCGACAACCCCGGCGGCTTCGAACCTGACTCACGCCTGCACTGGGCGGCAGACCTCAATCTGCCGCTGATGGCCGACAAGCGCGAAGCCGAGGTGCTGCTGTGGCTGGGCGACGGCGTGTTTGACATGCGCAACCAGCGCACGCTACGCGCGTTTATCAGTGTGCTGCGTGCTGCCGAGATCGATTTCGCCGTACTGGGTAATGAAGAGCGTGATAGCGGCGATGTCGCCCGCCGTCTGGGCGATGAGGCTACTTTCCAGAGTTTGGCGCGGCGCAACATTAAGACGCTGAGCCAGTACCGCTTCGCACGCATCGTTACCTGTGACCCGCACAGTTTCCACGTTCTGAAAAACGAGTACGCCGATCTCAGCACCGCCGACATGCCTTCCCGGTATGAGGTTTTCCATCACAGCACCTATATCAACCAGCTCGTCACTGACGGCAAGCTCACGTTCAAAGCCTGGAAAGGCGGCAACGTGACTTATCACGACCCCTGCTACCTGGGCCGCTATAACGGCGAATACGAAGCCCCACGCGCGGTGCTCAAGGCGCTAGGGATTGAGGTTAAGGAGATGGCCCGCTCTGGCTATCGCTCGCGCTGCTGCGGCGGCGGCGGCGGTGCACCGATCACCGATATTCCCGGCAAGCAGCGGATTCCCGATATGCGTATGGAAGATGTTCGCGAAACCGGTGCTGACCTGGTCGCGGTAGGCTGCCCACAGTGCACTGCGATGCTTGAAGGCGTGGTAGAACCCCGCGCTGACATCAAGGATATCGCCGAACTGGTCGCCGACGCGTTGATCATCACAACGCCTGACGAAAAGGCGACCCAAAGTAAGCCCGCGCCAGCATCACCGCGCGCCACCCTGGAGGTAATGCCATGAGCGAGCTTGTTCGTCGTGACCCTCGTAAAGAGTGGATCGCCCGCAACCGCCTGCACCCGCAACATCTTGAGATGCTCGCCGAACTGGGTGGCGGCGCAGTAGCCAGCGAATGGATGGGGCCTAACGGCGTGATGCGCCGCAACCCCCATGCGGTCGGCTTCATCGGTCCCAACGGCATTCGGCGCATTGATCGTAGCGGCGTCCAGCAGGCGGCACAGGCGCCAGGGCGCAGCGTTGAGGCCAAGGATACGAGGACGCCGGTCACTGTCGATACCCCCGCCTTTATGGTGGCGGTCGTACCGGATATGGCTGGTGGGCGCCTTTCCTCCCACGACCGTGATCTGTTAGGGCTTGCCCGCCAGCTAGCTGATGCCGACCCGGCCCAGCCTGGTGCCGTACTGGCCGTGGTGTTTGGCGAGCATAAAGAAACCACCTTTGACGAGGCGGGTATTGACCGGCTACTACACTTGGAAGGCGAATGTTTCTCGGGCTACCTGCCGGAGCTTAGCGTCGCCACCCTACAGAGCGTAGATCGTGAAATGACGCCCCGCTACTGGCTGCTACCCGACTCAAGTGTTGGCGGTGAGCTCGGCAGGCGCCTCGCCACAAGGCTTGGCGAGCGCCCGGCCGCGCAGGTATGGCAGGTCGAGGCAGATGCTGAAAGCGCAACCGGCTGGCGCTGTACCGCACGTGGTGCGGCAGGTAGAAACGACATTACCCGCGCCCTGCCCCGTATCGTACTGGCCTTGGCCGAGTGCGCCGACCCGGTCAGCGAAACCCGCCACGCGGCTGAGCCGATCACACTTTCTAACGGGCTTCCCGAAATACTCGGCCGCATTGAGGACATGGGCGAAGTCGCGGTGGACCCGGCCAGCGTATCGCTCGCGGAAGCAGAATTTATCCTTTCCGCTGGCAATGGCGTGAAAAGCTGGGATAGCTATCATCACGCTGCCGAGGTACTCGGCGCCACCAAAGGCGCCTCACGGGTGGTGGTGGATGACGGCTTTATGCCGCGCGACCGCCAAGTGGGCGCCACCGGCACCTGGGTCTCTGCCCGTGTTTATGTAGCGGTAGGAATTTCCGGCGCTATCCAGCATCTTCAGGGCATTCAGAGCTGCGAGAAGGTGGTGGCGATCAACCTCGATGAAGGCTGCGATATGGTCAAACGTGCCGACCTGGCAGTGATCGGCGATGCCAGCCAGATACTCGCTGCCCTTGTTACACGGGTTGAGCAGTACCGCGCTGAACAGCAGGAGAATCGCGATGCCGCATGATGTCAGTAACAAAAGTGCCAAGCAATCAGCCGCCAACGCGCTGAACGTCGCTGTACTGGTTTCGGTAGGCCAACACCCACTGACCGCGCGCGCACGCCGCGCCGACCAGGATGCCCGAGCGGTAGAAATGGCCCTGACGCTGGAAAACGCCTCGGTCAGCCTGCTACATGCCGGCCAGCAAAATAGCGATCATGAAGAGGCCATCCGCGGCTATCTCGGCATGGGCATCAACTCTGTTGGCTTGATCGAGCAGCAACCCCACGCCGATGTAATCCCCGCGCTGGCCAACGCGTTACGCGCCAGCGCCCCGCAGTTGGTGCTGACCGGTACTCGCGCCGAAACCGGCGAAGCCTCGGGTGTAACGCCCTACCTACTGGCCGAGGCGCTTGGCTGGCCGATCATTACCGGTCTAGCGGCGGTAGAAAAGGTCGAGCAGGGGGTGATCACGGTGCTGCAAGCATTGCCGCGCGGCAAGCGGCGGCGCCTGCGCATTCGTCTACCGGCGCTTGCCACGGTGGACAGCAGCGCGCCCGCTGCCCGCCAAAGTGCCTTTGGCCCCGCCAGGCGCGGCGAGTTAGCCCATCAAAAAGCGGCCAGCGAGCTTGATGAAGCACTAAGCACTTGGCAGTTCCAGCCAGCGCGCAAGCGTCCCAAGCGGCTTAAGATCGTTAAGTCATCATCGGCGCGTGACCGTTTCAAAGCCGCCGCTGCCAAGTCCGGCGGTGGTGGTGGGCAGACGCTTAACGACGTCACCCCAGAACAGGGTGCCGAAGCGATCTTCAAACTGCTCAAGGAGGAAGGAGTACTGCGTTAGGCGCACTGCTTCATGATAACGATACTGTCAGCCCGCCTTCTCGGCGGGCTTTTTAGTCCAGGTTCACAAGCGGCAAACGTCAAACGTACTACTTCCCCATAAAGCCCGGGTATAGCCGCAGGCGCTGCCTTTCCAAATGCAGGCCAATCCCCGCATGTACCATCAGCACGCTGATCACCACTGCCCCGCCCGCAAGCGTTGAGGCTGTGGGCTGTTCGCCCAACAACCACCATACCCAAAGCGTACCCAGCGCGGTTTCAACCAGATAGAACAACGCCACTTCCGTCGACGGCAGATAGCGGGTAGCGCTGTTGATCAGCACGGTGGCCAGCGGCATCTGAATAAGCCCCATCACCGCGAGGACGCCATAGCGTGGGGCATCCAGCGCAAACGGCGAAGCCAAAGGCAGCGCGATTGCCGCAGAAAGCAAGCCCCCGCCAGCAATCACCACGATGCGATCAATGCTCGGAAAGCGGCGCAGCACCGTCAAATTACCGCCAATCGCCGCTGCCGCCGCCAGCGCATAAAGATTGCCTACCAGCATGCCGTGAGCGCCCTCGCCCATAAAGACCAAACTCATGCCCAGCATGCAGACGGCGATCGCAACCAGCGTGCGCAAAGCGACACGCTCTTTGAGAAACACCCGTGAAAACAGGGCAGCGAACAACGGCGCAGTGCTAAGGATCACCACCACGTTGGCTACGTTGGCGTTCATCACCGCGAGTACGAAAAACGCCGAAATCAGCCCCAACAGTATTGCCGAAACCAGCGATGAAAAAGGGTTCACGCGTAGCGTGGCCAGTCGGTTGCCTCGACAACACGCAAGCCCCAGCACACAGAACATCAAAAAGCCGCGCCAGAAGACGATGGTCCAACCCTCGGTATCGGCAAGGCGGATCAGCAGGCCGTCGAAACTGAGAAACACCACCCCCAGTACCACCATCAACAGACCGCGCTGATAACCACTTAACTGCATGATATTGACTCCCGGTTGGCAGAAAAAGACAACCGCTCACCCATGGGTGAGCGGTTAAGCGTAACAGTTGAGCGCAGGCTCACGGCCCAGGCCGTGTTAACGACCAGGTGACACGGCCACCGGCGCAGTTGAAGCCTTCTGCTGGCGAGGGCGAACTACCCAGAACCCTACGGCTCCCGCCATCAGCAACATGCTCCCGCAGCCGACCGCCAGCATATAGCCGCCCTGCACGGCACTGCCAGGCACACTAAACTGCTCGGCGAACCCGGCCAGCGTGACCGCGTACTGTTGCCAGAGAAATACCCCGATGGCGCCACCGGAAAGCATGGTGCACAGCGCAATCACACGGGTGCCTGTCACCCAGCCACTGACGGCCTGAGCATCAAATGTATGCAGAAACGTCTGGTACTCTTTCTCGGCCTGGCTGACATGGGTAAACCTGGAAGCCAGCGTAATCGCCACCAGCGCCATCAAGGTGCTTAGCAGTACCGGGTGCAAATATACCGGCAGGCTAAGCCACTCGGCCTGAATCATCATCGACAGCGCGACGTTACCCACAAAGCCCACCGCTAAGCCCCAGCCCGCGCCTGCGGCGGTAATCCGCTTGCTCCAGATGCTCATCAAGGCAACCGGCCCCCAGGAAGAGGCAAATAGCGTGGCGGCAAACCATACCACTGACATAACCGCAGGCGGTTGAAACAGCGCCAGCAGCAGTGCTATCAAGCCCGCAGCGAGCACCGCAATACGGCTTTTACGCATGGCCGACGTCTCATCTTGCGAGGCTGAGAGGATATCGTTGGAGAGGCTAAAGCCGATGATCGACAGAAACGTCGAGCAAGACGATAGCCCCGCCGCAAAGACGCCCGTTAGAATGACCACGCCAAGCCAGGTTGGCAGCACGTTGAGCGCCACCCAAATCATGGAGCGCTCCGGGTCCAGCCCAGCATCGTAAAGATTGATGGCCGCCCCGGTCATCATCATCAATGCGTAGAAGATGGCCAGCGCCACCGCCGTCAACATGGCCGAACGCATCACCACGTGCTCATTGCGGGCCATCAAGTAACGGCTGGATTGCCAAGGGCTCGCCGCCAGCACCGCCGCCCACACAAGGCCGAGTGTTAGTCCCCAGGTAAGCGCCTCGCCAGGCGAAGAGAAGCTGGCCTCAGGCCCTTCCAGCACGCCGTGCCATAGCGCAATGCCGGGCTTGTCGGTTTGGGTAAGCAGGCCTTCCACCACACCGTTCCACCCGCCCAAATCTTGAATCACATAGATCGAACCGCCCAAGGCTGCCAGCGAGAAGATCACAAACATGATGGTGTCGGTGAGCATGACACCGGGCGATCCCGAATAGAGAATAAAACCCGTATACGTTGCCCACACCAATACCAACCCGACCCAGTACGGCATACCGGTCAGCTCAGAGAACATGATGCCCGCGCCCTGCATAACGCCTAACAGATACGCGCCCAGGCCGATAATTGTGGTCAGCCCGGCAATCACCTGAACACGGCGTGAGGCAAAGCGCTTGCCAAAAAATTCCGGCACGGTACGTGCCCCGCTACGCCGAAGGTAACGCCCAAACACCAGCGCACCCAGCAGGCATCCCGAGGTGCTGACGGCCGCGAAGATCAGCATCACAAACGGATAGCCCTGATAGGCAAAACCCGTTTCACCGAGAAACGCGCTGGTGCTGAGATAGCTTGCTACCAGCGTGCCCAGGATAAAAAACGTGGGGGCATTGCGGCCAGCAACCAGATAATCATCCAGACCTTTGACGCGCCGTCCGGCGAGATGCCCGATAACAAAGTAGCCCACCAGGCTGAGCAGTATTGCGATGGTGTAAATCATGAGAATAGCCGTCAGGTTATTAATATTGTTTAGCCATGGTGCAATGCTTTGGCTGTCTACTCTTTGCTATTAGCGGCAACGCATGCAGGAATCACGACACGATATCCGCTAACCAATAGGGGCGCCATTGAAATGGCGCCCCTATTGGCAACAACAAAGTACAGCAACAAAATCTGACTATCGCGCTATTTTGGGCACCGCATTGAGCTCGCGCCACTCCTTGTGAAGCCCTTTATAAAGGCTGAAACACATCAGCAGAAGCACCAGCGTAAAGGGTAACCCTGTCGCCACCGCGCCTGCTTGCAGCGCGCTAAGCGCCGCGCTACCGCCACCGTAAAGCAGCACACCAGCGATGACACCTTCAAGCGCGGCCCAGAACACCCGCTGCCCCTTGGGCGCATCGGTTTTCCCGCCCGCGGTGATATTGTCGATGACGAGGGAGCCAGAATCCGCCGAGGTAATGAAAAAGACCAGCACCAGCACAATCGCCAGCGTCGAGGTGATGCCAGTGAACGGCAGTAGCTCCAGCATGTGGAACATGGCAAGCGAAACGTCGCTGATGCCGTTGGCTAATTCGCCCATGCTATTTTCGGCCTGAAACAGTGCCGCGCCGCCAAAGGTGCTCATCCATACCAGCGTGACCAGCGTCGGCACCAACAGCACCGCAATCAGGAACTCGCGTACCGTGCGCCCCGGGATACGCGGGCAATAAACATCCCCACAAACGGCGACCAGGAGATCCACCACGCCCAGTAGAAGATGGTCCAGCCGTGATACCAGACGTCATCATCGCGGCCAATCCAGTTCGAAAGCGGCAGGATATGGCTGACATAGTCCACTGCTGTGGTGCCAATTCCCGTTATAATCATCAGCGTCGGTCCGGCGATTACCACAAACAGCAGCAGCACTGCCGCGACCACCATATTGATGTTCGAGAACAGCTTGACGCCGCCGTCGATTCCCCGCCATACCGAAAACAGTGCAATCACCGTAACCACCAGGATGATTGCCATCTGTGTTCCAAGGGTATTGGGTATGCCGAAAAGATAGGCAAGCCCGCCAGCCGCTTGGGTAGCGCCAAAGCCAAGCGACGTTGCCAAGCCAAAGATGGTTGCCAATACGGCAAGAATATCAATGGCATGGCCTGCCCAGCCGCGTGTTCGCTCACCCAAAATCGGGTAAAAAGCAGAGCGCAGGGTTAGCGGCAAGCCTTTATTGTAGGTAAAAAAAGCCAAGGATAGCGCGACAACGCCATAGATCGCCCATGGATGAAGCCCCCAATGAAACATGGTGGCGCCCATAGCGGCGCTAGCGCCCTCCGGTGTACCTGGGGGAATATTCAAGGGTGTACCGTACCAATCGGTGTAGTAGGCCACTGGTTCAGCAACACTCCAGAACATCAGCCCGATACCCATACCCGCCGCAAACAGCATGGCGAACCAGGAGGTGCGCGAGTATTCCGGCTTGGCATCACTTCCGCCCAAGCGTATCCGCCCAACCGGAAGACAGATAAGCGCCAGACAGAACACTACAAAAATATTACCCGCAATCATGAACAGCCAGTCGAAATGCTCAATCGACCAGTTCTTGGCAAGGCCAAGCTGGGTATTCGCAGCATCGGGATAGATCAGCGCATAAAGAATAAACAGCAGAATGGCGAGTGCGGAGAGCGGAAAGACGGGGTTATGGAAATCCAGCCCCATCACCTGCTTGTTATCCTGACCGGGGGTCAAAACAGGATCATCATGGTCCATAGGTTATCCTCGTTGTTATTTTTTTCTGTACGCTAACCGCCGAGGTGGCGGATAGGGCGTTTAAATTTTTAGGCGATACTCACTTGCCCAGTTATTCAAAACCGACCCCGGCATAGCTATTGCCGCGTTGCCAGCGCTATTGCCAGCCGATTTATAGGTACACTGACAGACCAACAACCAACACAAGAGAGGATGCCGTCATGATGATTGTCGAACTGATTGATGGTGATGATTTTCGGGCACAGCTGACCGCGCTGGGTATCGATATTCCAGAGAACGCCGACCCCGATACATGTGCTCAAATCGCCGCTGAGGCCCATCGCAAGCAGGCGGTTACCGAGCTGCCAACGTTGGTGCGCAAGCTTATCGATCAAAAGGACATTCTGCTGCCTTCGGTGCGCCACGCTATTGAGCGTTTTCTGCCCTTTGAGTAAGGGCATGAGCTGATTGATTAATGCGTTGATGAACGGATTGGCAATTGCTAAACGCAGGCTGGCCCGCCAACGCGGGCCAGCCCATCATCAGCGTGCAGTTAGCCCTGCGCCAACTGCAGCGATACGCTATCGCTTCCCAGATTGCTGAGCATGTGCTCGGAGTACCAATCAATAAAGTCGATGACGCCAAACTCGTAGGTTGGTGAATAGGGGCCGGGCTGGTAGGCCTTGGAGTTGATACCGCGCTGATTCTCTTCTGCCAGCTGGCGATCCTGATCGTTGGTGGCATCCCACACGCGACGCATGTTTTCCGGGTCGTAATCCACGCCCTCTACCGCGTCCTTGTGCACCAGCCACTTGGTCGTGACCATGGTTTTCTGCGGGCCAAGCGGCAATACACGGAACACGACGGCATGGTCGCCCATGAAGTGGTTCCAGGAGTTGGGCAGGTGCAGAATGCGTAGCGAACCCATGTCCGGGCTGGTCAACCGGCCCATCAACTTGTTGCAGGCCGGCTTGCCATCCATGGTCATGGACACCACGCCATCGAGTAGCGGTGTACGCGTCACGCGGTTACGCTTGCCAAAGCGCTTGAGCTGCCAAGGCACCTGCTCGCCGTTCCAATCGGCCTGCTTGCGGGTCACCAGGTCTTTATATTTGTCCGTCGCGCGCGGGTCTTCGGTATCGTCAAACTCGATTAGCGAGTTCAAAAGCTCTGGGTGCGCACCATTACAGTGATAACACTCGCGGTTATTCTCGATGACCAGCTTCCAGTTGGCCTGCTCAATAATACTCGACTCTACAGCGACCTTGACGTTATCCATCTGGTACGGCTCAAGGTAGTGCTCAAGCGTCTCCAGGAGGTCGTCGATGGCGGGCGGGTTATCGCTCAGATTAATAAATACAAAGCCCCCCGCCGTGCGCACGCTAACCGGCTTCAGCCCGAACTGGTTAAGGTCGAAGTCCGTACCCATGTCGCTTCCGGCAAACAGCAAGCGGCCGTCAAGCTCGTAAGTCCACTGATGGTAGGGGCATACCAGTTTAGCGACTTTTCCTTTGTCCTTGGTGCACAGCCGTGAGCCACGATGGCGACATACGTTATGAAAAGCATGAATCTGGCCTTCACCGCCACGCACAATCACAACGGGATTATCACCGATTTCCAAGGTCATAAAGTTGCCCTTGGCCGGGATCTCGCAGGTCATCCCTGCGAATAGCCACTCTTTTTCAAAGACTTCCTGCATGTCGAGCGCAAACAAGCGGGCGTCGTTATAGAACGGTTGGGGTAGAGAAAACGCGTGCGCGCGGGACTGTAGCATATCAACCGTCGCTTCACGCATGGCAGCCAGAGGGTCGTTGAGTGTGTCATCCATTGTCTTGTTCATACCAGATATCCTTTTAAATACCGCCTCCCTTACCCAGGGTGGCGACAGAGTCATTAACCAAACGTAATTGTGTTGTTGTTAAGTTGCTGAACCTGGCGATTGTGTGAAGCGCGCAGCGCTTGCTACTTGTTGATGGATTGTGGTCCACGCCATTTGCTTTCAATTGTCTGCCCACGACACTATGTGGCGTGGCGACGACGTGGGCGGAGATTTTTGATAGGCAGAAGGTGCCGCAAGGTAAGTGCGTGTCGCTAACAGGCAAGCTGGTCATAAAGCGCGTACCCAGAATGCAGGTTAATGGTGCTGGACCGTGCAGACAGGACGGGCCGGTGAAGGCAACGCGATAGCACGGCCATATTGAGACGACGATGACAACGAACTTCTTTAATCCCGTCACGACCCAAACCTGGACCAACGGCCGCCACCATGTGCGGTGCGTCAAGATCATTCAGGAAACCTGGGACGTTCGCACGTTCTGCTTTATGGCTGAACAGCCGGTAATGTTCTTCTTCAAGCCGGGCCAATTTGTGACACTAGAGCTCGAAATCGATAATCAGCCCGTTATGCGCTCCTATACGATTTCAAGCTCTCCCTCTGTGCCTTACAGCTTCTCAATCACGGTCAAGCAGGTGCCGGGGGGCCAGGTCTCCAACTGGCTGCATGCCAATTTAAAGGTCGGCGACGAGCTAGTGGTCCATGGCCCGGTGGGCAACTTCAACTCCATCGACTTTCCTGCCGAGAAGGTGCTGCTTCTCTCAGGCGGTGTAGGCATCACACCGCTAATGTCGATGACGCGCTGGCTCTTCGATACCAACGCCAACGTCGATGTGGAGTTCATCCACAGCGCCCGTGCCCCGCGCGATGTCATTTTCCATCGCGAGCTGGTGCACATGTTCTCGCGCATCCCCGAATTCAAGCTCCATATCGTGTGCGAGAAGAAAGAAGATATCGGTGAGGCATGGGCTGGCTACCGCGGTTTTCTAACCCAGCCCATGCTTGAGCTGATGGCACCGGACTTCCTTGAGCGGGAGATCTTCTGTTGCGGCCCCGTACCGTATATGAATGCCATCAAAGCGATTTTGCGCGCCAACAACTACAACATGGACCACTACCATGAAGAGCTGTTTGGCGAGACGCCGGTTGACGTTCAGGAAGACGTCCTGGAGCTTGCCGAGCAGGCCGAAGTGGAAGCCGAGCTAGCAGAGCCTGAGGACCTGATCAACATCGAATTTGCCCAGTCGGGCAAAAGTGTACGTATACAAGCAGGCGAAACGGTTCACGCCGCAGCCGCCAAGCTGGGGCTGCATATTCCCAAGGCGTGCGGTATGGGCATCTGCGGCACCTGCCGAGTGGAGCTGAAATCTGGCGAGGTGGAAATGGAGCATAACGGCGGTATCACCGACGAAGATATTGAAGAGGGCTACATCCTGTCCTGCTGCAGCAAACCGAAAGGTGACCTGGTAGTCGACTTCTAATGCGGTAGCCCTTCACTCACCACTAGCCCGACCCAAAACGGATACTGAGCTCCTCGGTATCCGTTTTTTGTGCCCTACACTCGCCCTAAGCGGACACAAAAAAACGCCCATGGCACGTAGCCATGAGCGTTATTAGCGTTGGTTACCCGCTTTTTTTAGCGCTTAATCAGGCAACGCCAAGCAATCCATGCGGATCAAGAACGAACTTGCTGGCCACGCCTGCATCGAACTGCTCGTAACCTGTTGGCGCATCTTCCAACGAGATAACCTGGGCGTTAACGATCTCGGCAATGTTCAAACGCCCGTGCAGAATGGCCTGCATCAGCTGGCGGTTGTACTGCACTACCGGCGTCTGGCCGGTATGGAACGAGAGCCCCTTGGCCCAGCCCTGGCCAAAGCGCAGGCTCAGGCTACCAGTTTGTGCAGCTTTCTCGGTCGCCCCCGGATCTTCCGTTACGTATAGACCAGGAATGCCGATAGAACCGCCTTCGCGAGCGACTTCCATCATCTGGTTAAGCACCACTGCCGGCTGCTCTTTACCGCCATGCCCGATCGCTTCAAAGCCCACCGCATCAATGGCGCTGTCCACACTAGGCTCGCCGACCACTGCGGCAATCATCTCGCCCAAACGGTCATGCTTGCTTAGATCAATCGGTACAAAGCCCATCTTGCGGGCGTGCTCCAGGCGATCCTTGTTGAAATCGCCAATCATCACTACCGCTGCGCCTAACAGGCGTGCCGAGGCGGCAGCAGCCAGCCCTACAGGGCCTGCGCCCGCTACGTACACGGTGGAACCCGCACCAACGCCCGCTTTCAAGGCGCCGTGGAAACCGGTCGGAAGAATATCGCTCAACATGGTTAGATCGCGAATCTGGCTCATGGCCTGATCACGGTCCGGGAACTTGAGCAGGTTGAAGTCAGCGTAGGGCACCATTACGTAGTGCGCCTGACCGCCCACCCAGCCACCCATATCAACATAGCCGTAGGCACCGCCCGCTCGGTCATCGTTAACATGTAGACAAAGACCGGTGTGGCCCTCTTTACAGGTGCGACAGCGGCCGCAAGCGACGTTGAAGGGAACGGATACAATATCGCCAATGTTTAGAAACTCGACGCCCTTGCCTTTTTCGATCACCTCACCAGTGATCTCGTGCCCCAGCACCATACCGGTAGGCGCCGTGGTGCGTCCGCGTACCATGTGCTGGTCGGAGCCGCAAATATTCGTGGACACTACTTTCAGAATGACACCGTGATCAATGGGCTTGCCATGGGGGGTTTCCATTTTCGGGTAGGCGATATCCTGAACTTCGACTTTACCGTCGCCGATATAAACAACACCACGATTGTTGGACATGCGAAATCCTCTCTTCCGGGTGCTGGCGCAGTCTCAAGAGGTTTTCTCAGAGAGCGGTCTCAAGGACGCTATCAAGGGCCACTCCAACAACTGCGCTGGCATCATTATTTTAAATCGAGCTGGCGTATGTGAAGCGCTTTCGAGAAACGCTTCCTGATCAGCAGGCCAATTAAAGATTAGCCTGTTGCCGCAGCATGACGCACCCGGCCTACCCGCAATTACTTATAAACGACGTCGAGCAATAAATGAGCGACGCCTTATAAAGGCCCATAAAAAATTCACGTCAATGTCGCAAATACGCCGAGCGGTGACGTCGGTAAGCATCTTGGGGGGCAAGCCCAGCGATACTATCGCGGCACGATAGCGTGAATGGTGATGCCATTCCTGACGCTAACAAACTCCCAGACCGAATATAAGCGACTAGCCTGGAGACCCAGATGACTCACAATAACTTTTCTCCCGAAGCCCGCTTGGCCAACTACGACACGGCCCTTGCCTCGGCAATCGCTGAAGAGACAGCGCGTCAAGAAGCCCACATCGAACTGATCGCCTCTGAGAACTACACCAGCAAGCTGGTGATGGAAGCGCAAGGCACCCAGTTGACTAACAAGTACGCCGAAGGCTATCCCGGCAAGCGCTATTACGGCGGCTGTGAATTCGTCGACAAGGTGGAAGCGCTGGCTATCGAGCGGGCTTGCAGCCTGTTTGGTGCCAACTATGCCAACGTGCAGCCCCATTCCGGCGCTCAGGCCAATGCGGCGGTATTCATGGCG
This sequence comes from Halomonas sp. AOP43-D1-4, assembly GCF_052446175.1. NCBI lineage: Bacteria > Pseudomonadati > Pseudomonadota > Gammaproteobacteria > Oceanospirillales > Halomonadaceae > Halomonas > Halomonas sp. AOP43-D1-4. The sequence goes on along the minus strand of NZ_JBQSVY010000004.1, from coordinate 192,605 downwards.
CTGGTAAGTCCTGGCGACACTATTCTGGGCATGAGCCTGGCCCACGGCGGCCACCTGACCCACGGTGCAGCCCCCAACTTCTCGGGCAAGCACTACAACGCTATCCAGTACGGCCTGGTCGAAGGCACCGGCGAAATCGACTACGACGAAGTAGAGCGGCTGGCGCGAGAGCATAAGCCGAAAATGATCATTGCGGGTTTCTCGGCCTATTCACGCGTGGTCGACTGGCGCCGTTTCCGTAACATCGCCGATGAAGTCGGCGCCTATCTGATGGTCGATATGGCCCACGTAGCGGGCCTGGTAGCTGCTGGTCTCTACCCGAGCCCGCTGCCCTATGCCCATGTCGTGACGACCACGACCCACAAGACACTGCGCGGCCCGCGCGGCGGCCTGATTCTCTCCGCCGATGGCGACGAGACGCTTTACAAGAAGCTCAATGGCGCGGTATTCCCCGGCCAGCAGGGCGGCCCGCTGATGCATGTGATCGCGGCCAAAGCGGTGGCATTCAAAGAGGCCATGAACCAGGACTTCGTTAACTACCAGCGTCAGGTTATCGCCAACGCCCGTGCGATGGCGCGCATCTTCGTTGAGCGTGGTTTTGATGTGGTTTCCGGCGGTACCGACGATCACCTGTTCCTGGTCTCGCTGATCAAACAGGGCATTACCGGTAAAGATGCCGACGCAGCCCTTGGGCGCGCGCATATCACGGTCAACAAGAACACCGTGCCCAACGACCCGCAAAGCCCCTTCGTTACCTCGGGCCTGCGCATTGGCACTCCGGCGGTAACCACCCGCGGAATGGTTGAGGCAGACTGTGAGCACCTGGCAGGCTGGATTTGCGACATTCTTGACGTACTGGCCGACCAGCAGGACACCACTGACGTAGAAAACCAGGTACGTGAAAACGTCGCCGACCTGTGTGCCCACTACCCGGTATATGGCCAAGCCCAAACCACCAGTGAGCACGTAGCCGATAGCGCCTCAATCGCCTGACGATAGCCGCCAGCCGGCTCCGCGGAGCCGATCAAGGAGAAACTTTATGCAACGTTATTCCGGCTTCGGACTGGTCAAACATGCGCTTGGACATCATGAGAACTGGGAGCGCCAGTGGCGCAACCCTGAGCCCAAGAAGCGCTACGACGTCATCATTGTCGGTGGTGGCGGTCACGGACTAGCCACTGCTTACTACCTGGCGAAAGAGTTCGGCATCAAGAATGTCGCCGTGGTTGAAAAGGGCTGGCTGGGCGGCGGCAACACCGCACGTAATACCACCATCGTACGCTCTAACTATCTATGGGATGAATCAGGGCGGCTTTACAACCACTCGCTGGACCTGTGGAAGGGCCTCTCCCAGGATTTGAACTACAACGTGATGTTTTCCCAGCGCGGTGTACTCAATCTGGGCCACACCCTGCAGGACATGCGTGATATTCAGCGCCGCGTTCACGCTAACCGTTTGAACGGTATCGACAGCGAGGTAGTCACTCCGCAACAGATCAAGGAGATCGAGCCTCAACTGGATATTTCCAGCCGCGCCCGCTACCCGATCATGGGCGCTTCCTGGCAGAAGAGTGCCGGCGTGGCGCGCCACGATGCGGTGGCCTGGGGCTATGCGCGTGGTGCCGATGCTCTCGGCGTGGATCTTCTGCAGAATACCGAGGTCACCGGCTTCAAGATTCGCGATGGCAAGGTGCTGGGCGTCCACACCAACCGCGGTGATATCGAAGCCAATACCGTGGGCTGCGTGGCGGCGGGCAACTCCGGCGTATTGGCTAACATGGCGGGCATCAAGCTGCCGCTGGAATCCCATCCGCTGCAGGCATTAGTGTCCGAGCCGCTCAAGCCGGTCCTCAATACCGTCACCATGTCCAACCACGTTCACGGCTACATCAGCCAGTCCGACAAGGGCGACCTGGTCATCGGGGCGGGCATCAACGGCTACGTCGGTTACGGCCAGCGCGGCAGCTACTCGACCATCGAGCACACCCTTCAGGCCATCGTCGAGATGTTCCCGATGTTCTCTCGGGTGCGTATGAACCGCCAGTGGGGCGGCATCGTCGATACCTGCCCGGATGCTTGCCCGATCCTGTCCAAAACGAAGGTTAAAGGTCTGTATTTCAACTGTGGCTGGGGCACCGGTGGCTTCAAGGCGACCCCCGGCTCCGGGCATGTTTTCGCCGCAAGCCTGGCCAAGGGTGAAATGCACCCCATCGCTGCGCCTTTTTCCATCGACCGTTTCAATACCGGTGCGCTGATTGATGAACACGGCGCCGCTGGCGTGGCGCACTGAGGAGAGCCCATCATGTTTTATATCTTCTGCCCCTACTGCAAGGAGCACCGCGAGGAAGAGGAGTTCCACCCTCGCGGCCAGGCCCACTTGATGCGCCCTTCCGACCCGGACAACACCAGCGACGAGGAGTGGGGTGACTACCTGTTCTTCCGCAACAACCCGCGCGGCATTCACCACGAAATGTGGGTGCACTCGGTGGGCTGTCGCAAGTTCTTCAATATCACCCGCAATACGGTGACCTACGAAATTCTCGAAACCTACCCCATGGGTGAGCAGCCAAGCATTACGGCGGCAACGCCCGATGCTCGTCACGAACAAGGTGGTCAGGTGGCCGATGGCGGCTGGCAGACCGTGGGCGCACGGCCTGAAAACAAAGCACTGAATGAGGAGGCCTCGTCATGACCCAGAAAAATCGTATTGATGCCGGTGGGCGTGTCGATCGTTCCCAAGTGCTTGAATTCACCTTTAACGGTCAGCGTTACCAGGGTCTGAAAGGCGACACGCTCGCTTCGGCACTGCTCGCCAACGGCGTGAATATCGTCAACCGTAGCTTCAAGTATTCACGCGCTCGCGGCATTGTCGCCGCCGGTGCCGAAGAGCCCAATGGCGTCGTTCAGCTGGGCGCCAAGAATGACACCCAGGTGCCCAACGTCCGCGCTACCCAGCAGGGCCTGTACAACGGCCTGGTGGCGCGCAGTACCAATGGTTGGCCCAACGTTCAGCGTGACGTAATGAGCTGGGTAGGCAAGCTGGGCGGTGGTTTTATGCCGCCAGGGTTCTACTACAAGACCTTTATGGCCCCTGCCTCGATGTGGATGACCTATGAGAAGTACATCCGCATGGGCGCGGGGCTGGGTCGTGCACCGACCGAGTCCGATCCGGACATTTATGATCACATGCATCACCACTGCGATGTGATGGTGATTGGCGCGGGCCCAGCGGGGCTTGCCGCGGCGCTTTCTGCCGCGCGTTCCGGTGCGCGTGTGATCCTGTGTGATGAACATGAAGAGATGGGCGGCTCGCTACTGGATAGCCGCGAAACCCTGGATGGCGTTTCAGCGACGCGCTGGGTTGAGCAAACAGTAAAAGAGCTTGGCGCGATGGATAACGTGACGCTGCTGCCACGCACCACCGCCAACGGCTATCACGACCACAACTTTGTCACGCTGCACGAGCGGCGTACCGAGCATATGGCCGATACCGCCCGTGAAGCGGGCTTCCCCGGTGAATCACGTGCGCGTCTTCACCGCGTGCGCGCCCGCCAAGTGGTGCTGGCCAGCGGCGCCCACGAACGCCCCTTGGTGTACGCCAACAACGACTTGCCGGGCACCATGCTCGCAGGCGCCGTATCCAACTATATTCGCCGCTACGCGGTGGTGCCCGGCAACAGCCTGGTACTTTCCACCAGCAACGACCACGCTTACCGCGCAGCCCTCGATTGGAAAGAAGCCGGACGTAAGGTCGTCGCCATTGTCGATGCCCGCGCCAACCCCGATGGCGACCTGGTTCGCCAGGCACGCGACAGCAGTATTCGCGTGATCACCGGCAGTGCCGTCATCGAAGCACGCGGTAATCAGCGTGTTACCGGCGCACGCGTCTCGGCCATTGATCTTGAGCGTTTCGTGGTGACCGGCAAAGCCGAAGAGCTTGAGTGCGATACCATCGCCACCTCCGGCGGCTATAGCCCGGTGATCCACCTCTCCTCACACACCGGCACACGCCCGGCATGGAACGAAGAGTTATTAGGTTTTGTGCCCGGCACGGTCAAGGGCATGCAGTCGGCTGGCGGCGTGGCGGGCTATTATGCCCTCGGCGAAACGCTTGCTGATGGCGCTCGCATTGGGTGTCAGGCAGCGCTGGAGTGCGGCTTTAACAGCGCCGAGGAAGCTGCCCTGCCCGCCACTCGAGCGCGGCGTGATGCGCCTTCCTGCGCGCTTTATCAAGTGCCGCATGAAAAGAGCGCCCTACGCGCGCCCAAGCAGTTTGTTGACCTGCAAAACGATGTCACCGCGGCGGGTATTGAGCTTGCCACCCGCGAAGGCTTTGAATCCATTGAGCACGTCAAGCGCTACACGGCGCTGGGCTTTGGTACCGACCAAGGCAAGCTTGGCAACATCAACGGCATGGCGATTGCTGCACGCTGTCTGAAACGCTCGATTCCCGAAGTAGGCACCACCGTGTTCCGGCCCAACTATACGCCGGTGACCTTTGGCGCCATCGTTGGCCGTCACTGCGGCGAGCTGTTTGACCCTGAGCGCTACACCGCGCTGCACCAGTGGCACGTGGAAAACGGCGCCGAGTTCGAGGATGTCGGCCAGTGGAAACGCCCGTGGTACTTCCCCCGCACCGTGAATGGCAAGAAAGAAACCATGCACGATGCAGTCAACCGCGAGTGCCTGGCGGTGCGCGAAGGCGTGGGTATTCTGGATGCCTCGACGCTTGGCAAGATTGATATTCAAGGCCCGGATGCCCGCGAGTTCCTGGGTCGCGTCTATACCAACAAGTGGGCCCAGCTCGCCCCTGGCCGCGTGCGTTACGGCCTGATGTGTAAAGACGACGGCATGCTGATGGACGACGGCACCACCAGTTGCCTGGGTGATAACCACTTCCTGATGACCACCACCACCGGCGGCGCGGCAGGCGTGCTCGAGTGGCTAGAATTGTGGCACCAGACCGAGTGGCCGGAGCTTCAGGTCTACTTCAACTCGGTGACCGACCACTGGGCAACCATGACCGTGACCGGCCCGGACGCCCGCAAGCTTTTGTCCGAGCTGACCGACATGAATCTTGATAAAGAGAACTTCAAGTTCATGGATTGGCGCGATGCCACGGTCGCCGAGGTGCCCGCGCGCATCTTCCGCATTTCGTTCACCGGCGAGCTAGCGTTCGAGATCAACGTGCAAGCCAACTACGCCATGCACGTCTGGAAGAAGCTTTTCGAGCACGGTAAAAAGTACAACCTGACGCCTTACGGCACCGAAACCATGCACGTCCTGCGTGCGGAAAAAGGCCTGATCATTGTCGGCCAGGATACCGACGGTTCGGTGACGCCGGAAGATCTTGGAATGCGCTGGGCGATCGGCTACGACAAGCCCTTCCCGTGGATCGGCAAGCGAGCCCTGTCACGCCCCGATACCCGCCGTACGGACCGCAAGCAGTTTGTCGGCCTGAAACCCAAAGACCCAAGCGTGGTACTGGAGGAAGGCGCCCAGGTCGTCTTTGACGGCAAGCAGTCGATCCCTATGGACATGAAGGGGCACGTAACGTCGAGTTACTACAGCGCCTCGCTCAAACACGGCTTCGCCCTTGCCGTGGTAATGGGTGGTCACGAGCGGATGGGGCAGACCGTCTATATTCCCATGACCGATGGCACAGTGCATGAAGCTGAAATCGTAAGCCCTGTCTTCATCGATCCAAAAGGAGAGCGCCAGCATGTCTAACGCGAGTGTACCTAACGTTTGCGAGTTCAACACCGTGCCCGACGGCAATCCGCAGGTCGAATCTCCTCTGGCGTGGAGCTACCAGCAGCACCCGGCGCCCCGCACTAACGGTCAGGCAGGCGTTGTCCTGCGTGAAAAAGCACTGCTGGGCCACCTGGTGCTGCGCGGCGGGGCCATCGTGCTCGATGAAGCGGTTCGCGCCACGCTGGGCATGAGCTTACCAGCCAAGCCCAATGCTCTGGAACACGACGATAGCGGCGAGCGCACTATCCAGTGGCTCTCACCCGACGAGTGGCTAGTGATTGTGCCGGGCGGCGAAGAGGGCGCGCTAGAAAGTGCGCTGCGCCAGGCCTTGGGCGATGCCCACGTGAGCATCGTCAATGCAAGCGGCGGCCAGACAGTGCTAACGCTAAGCGGCGACAACGCCCGCGAGGTGCTGATGAAGTCGGTCTCCTATGACGTACATCCCAGCACATTTACCGTGGGCAAGGGGGTAACCACCATGTTTGCCAAGGCCACCGTGGTTTTGCGCCGCCCTTCCGAGACACACTGGGAATTGGTGGTGCGCCGCAGTTTTGCCGACTACTGCTACCGCTGGTTGCTCGACGCCTCGGCGGAATATGGTATCGACACACAATAATAAGCCGGCAGGCCGGTACCACCGGCCTGCCCTGACTGCTGATCAAGCTGATGAAAGAGAAGCGCCATGAGCCGAATGACGGATACCTGGATACTTGCCGCCCAATGCCCCAGCATTCTGGGCACGGTCGATGTGGTGACCCGCTTTTTAAAAGAGCAGCACTGCTATATCACCGAGCTAAGCTCATTTGATGATCGGCTGGGTGAACGCTTTTTTATTCGAGCGGAGTTTCGTCCCGAGCGAGAAGCGTTTGATGAGCAGGCGTTTCAGGAGAATTTTCTGCCACGCGCCACCGACTTCGGCATGACGTTTGAGCTGACCCCTCCCGCCAAGCGCACGGGTGCGGTCATTCTGGTATCCAAGGCAGATCACTGCTTAAACGACCTGCTCTATCGCTACCGTACCGGGCAACTGCCACTGGATATCAAGGCGATTATCTCCAATCACCCGGATCTTGAGCCCTTAGCGAGCTGGCATGATCTGCCTTACTATCATCTGCCTATCACGCCCGAGACCAAGACCGAGCAGGAGTCCCAGGTACTCGAGATTATTGAGAATACCGGGGCGGAGCTAGTAATTCTGGCGCGCTACATGCAGGTATTGTCACCGAGCATGTGCGAGCTTTTGAGCGGGCGAGCCATCAACATTCATCATTCACTACTACCGGGTTTCAAAGGTGCCAAGCCCTACCACCAGGCCTACGAAAAAGGCGTTAAGCTGGTAGGCGCTACGGCGCACTACATCAATAACGACCTCGACGAGGGGCCGATTATTGCTCAAGGAGTGGAGCCAGTTGATCATGCACACTACCCTGAGGACCTGGTCGCCAAAGGGCGCGATATAGAGTGTCTGACGCTCGCCCGCGCTATTGGCTATCACCTTGAGCGGCGAGTCTTTCTGCACAATGGGCGCACGGTGGTATTTGGCAACTAGCCGCGCTTGCTTGACGCTACTCCTTTCATCCACAGAACAATCATCAAGTCTGCTCATTAATCGACGCCAGGACCAGGTTACGCGGCATTAATTCGCGATTCCCCTGTCCAACGTTGGGTGAGTCGACTTTTTATTTCCCATTCAGAGGTCTTCCATGCCTATTAGTGTCTTCGACCTTTTCAAAATTGGCGTCGGCCCCTCCAGCTCACACACGGTCGGCCCCATGATGGCGGCCTTCAAGTTTTCGGCCGTTCTGCGCGATAGCCAGTTGCTCGACCAGGTGAGCCGCCTGGAAGTGCATCTGTATGGCTCGCTTTCCGCCACGGGTATCGGCCATGGAACCGACCATGCCATTATCATGGGCTTGTTGGGCGAACGCCCGGACACCATCGATCCTTCGATTATCAACACCACGATTGCGGCGTTGAAAGAGACGCGTTGCCTATCGCTGGGGCGCCAGAAAGATGTCACGTTTGAATGGGACCAGGACATTATCTTTCATGAAGAGAGCCTGCCCCATCACCCTAACGCCATGAAACTTTGCGCCTTTGCCGAAGATGGCAGCCTGCTGACCGCCAACACGTACTACTCGGTAGGCGGCGGTTTTGTGGTTGACCAAAACCAGGTAGATGCCAAGCTTGAAGACATGGACACCGCCGAGATCCCCTTCGACTTCAACTCCGCCGAAGAACTACTCGCCATCTGTAAGCGCGAAGGCATGAGCATCAGCCGCCTGATGATGGAGAACGAGAAAACCTGGCGCGGCGAGCAGGAAGTGAGAGACGAGCTGTGGCGCATCTGGCAGGCCATGTGCGAGTGCATCGATAACGGCCTGACCCACGAAGGCGTGCTGCCCGGTGGGCTTAACGTCAAACGCCGGGCAAGGCAGCTGCATCAGCGCTTGCAGGCGGCCGAGCAGAACGACTGCCTGATCGCCACAACCTTTTCCGCCATGGAGTGGGTCAACATCTTTGCCCTAGCGGTGAACGAAGAGAACGCTGCTGGCGGGCGCATGGTCACCGCCCCAACCAACGGGGCGGCGGGTATTATTCCCGCCGTGCTGCACTACTACATGAAGTTCCAGGCGGGTGCCAATGACCGCAATGTGGTGGACTTCCTGCTTGCCGCCGGTGCCATCGGTATTCTGTGCAAGAAAAATGCGTCCATATCCGGCGCCGAAGTGGGCTGCCAGGGCGAGGTGGGCTCAGCGTGCGCCATGGCTGCCGCTGGCTTGGCGGAAGTGATGGGCGCCACGCCTGAGCAGGTCGAAAACGCGGCTGAAATAGGTCTTGAGCATAACCTCGGTTTGACCTGCGACCCAGTAGGCGGGCTGGTTCAGGTGCCCTGCATCGAGCGCAACGCGATTGCCACCGTCAAGGCGATCAACGCCGCCCAAATGGCCCTGCGCGGCGACGGTACTCACTTTATCTCTTTAGATAAAGTTATCCGCACCATGCGTGATACCGGCAAAGACATGCTGGACAAATATAAGGAAACGTCCAAGGGTGGTTTGGCGGTTAATGCGATTGAGTGTTAGGTAAAAGCTGGCCAACAAGAGAAGACGTGTGTCTGCAGATCATTTTGGTAGGATCAATAACGTTCCCTGTCATACCTAGCGGTATGACAGGGAACGTTATCTGTTTTTACACTGACCACGACCCTCCAAAGCATGCACACATTCCCAGTTAAAACGCCTACCTTTTTATAATCTTGCCCACCCAAGACTGGCTGCGATAGCACCAGCCAACAAGCTCGCTTAACAAACGCCATTCACGACAGCATCCATTGCCGCCAAGTATCCCTGTATGCCTAGCCCCGCAATCACACCGTCCGCGCGCAGCGAAATATAGGAGTGATGCCGGAAACTCTCGCGCTTATGCACATTGGAAATATGCACTTCAATGACCCGCCCATCGAAAGCGTTGAGCGCATCCAGAATGGCTACTGAGGTATGCGTATAGGCGGCTGGATTGATAATGATCGCTAGGGTTCCATCCAGCCTTGCCGCATGAATGGCATCAATCAGCACGCCTTCATGATTGCTCTGCAGGCAGTCAATTTTCCACCCCGCAGTCGTCGCCTTTTCAAGTAACAGACTGTTGACGTCATCAAGCGTTGCAGCACCGTAGATTTCCGGTTGCCGAGCACCCAGCAAATTAAGATTAGGGCCATGGAGCACCAGGACACGTGGCGTAGTCGGCATTGGATTTCCTTGTCTGTTATTGAGGGCTATCGACCCGTTATACGGCGGCGTTAAAACATCTATTCATGCTACATTAGTACGCTTTATAAATGCAGCAGGCTCGTTGGCGTATGACCCTCCCCCTCTACCTAGGCCTCCCCATGTGGGCCAACCAGGATTGGCAAGGCAGCCTGTATGCCCGCCACGCCAAGACAGATCTGCTCAGCGACTATGCCAGCGTATTTTCAAGCGTGGAAGGCAATACGACCTTTTATAGCGGTGCGCCAAAAGCAGAGACCGTTGCCGCCTGGGCACGCCAGGCACCTGCTCATTTTCGCTTCTGTTTTAAATTACCTGCCAGTATCACCCATGACCAGCGGCTTACCCATTTGGATGATGTCTGGTCCTTTTTAGCCGCACTTGAACCACTGCATGATCGTCTCGGCCCTACCATGGTCCAACTACCGCGCGACTTTGGTCCCGAGGAGCTACCAAAGCTAGAGGCCTTACTGGCTGCTTGGCCCGCTCACTTACCATGCGCGGTTGAAGTTCGTCATCCTGTTTTTTTCCACAAAGGCGCAGCTGAAAAAGCGCTTAACCAATTGTTGATAACTTATTGTGCCAACCGTGTAATGCTGGATGTACGCCCTGTCTTTTCAACCCCTGCCGAGGGCCACGCGGGGCTTGCCCATGCTCAGCAGGAAAAGCCGAAACTCCCGTTACACGTGCTTTCCACAGGTAATTTTCCGGTCATTCGCTTTATTGGCCATATTGACAAAACGATTAATACGCACTACTTCGCCCCTTGGAAAGCCCGTCTCAACCTGTGGATAAGTCAGGGGAAAACCCCTTTCTTATTTGTGCATACTGCTGATAATCGCGAGTCTCCCGAGATGGCACGTCAGCTATACAATGCGCTTGGCGAACTTGCCGACCTACCCCCGCTTAGCGACTTTCCAGGTGAGGCACAAAACCTGTTGTTTTAAGCTAATATTAATTTAACCTAACTGGCACGGGGCCTCTTGATCGGATAAATTGCGCATACTCTTTGAAAAGTGCAGAGCCGTCTGTGCTTTTCGAACATGCGTAAATGGGGCGCATAGCGGCTTATTACAATTCAACTAACAGTAGGTGATGTATGGCAAAACTTGCACATGCACAATGGTCCTCGCGTATGGGCTTTGTGCTTGCCGCTGCCGGTTCAGCGGTAGGCTTAGGGAATATCTGGCGCTTCTCATATATGACCGGTGAAAGCGGCGGCGCTGCTTTTGTTCTGGTCTATCTTGCATGCGTAACGCTGGTTGGCCTGCCCATTCTGGTGGCGGAATGGATGATTGGTCGCCGGGGCCAGAAAAACCCGATTAACACCATGTCCGACCTTGCCACGCGTCACGGACGCTCCAGGGCTTGGGCAACTATCGGTATTAGTGGCGTTCTGGCGGCCTTTTTAATTCTATCTTTTTATAGTGTTATCGGCGGCTGGTCACTCAATTACACGCTGGGGTCGGTGATCGGGACGTTTAATGGCCAGGATGCTGATGCCGTCGGGGCTATTTTTGGCGACCTGCTGGGTAGCCCTACAACGCTTCTGATTTGGCACACTGCGTTCATGGTGCTGGTTATTGGTATCGTGGCGCGTGGTGTGACCAAGGGGCTTGAAGCCGCTTCACGACTTCTGATGCCTGCGCTGGTCGTGCTTCTTTTGATTCTGGTCGGCTATGGCGTAACAAGCGGCTCCTTCGGTGAAGCACTTGCGTTCATGTTCAGCCCTGACTGGGGTGCGCTCGACGGTGGTGTCGTACTAGCGGCGATGGGCCAAGCCTTCTTCACCCTATCATTGGGTATGGGCATCATGATGGCGTATGGCTCTTATCTGGGCGAAGACGTCAACCTGATTAGCACAGCGCGTACCGTTATCATCCTGGATACGGTCATTGCCCTGCTTGCAGGTCTTGCGATTTTCCCCATTGTGTTCGCCAACGGGCTAAGCGCAGGCGAAGGTCCAGGACTCATCTTCGTAACGCTGCCTCTGGCCTTTGGCAACATGGCGGGCGGCACTATTCTCGGTTTGATGTTCTTCCTGCTGCTGACGTTTGCCGCAATTACGTCGGCTATCTCGCTGCTGGAACCGGTCGTTGAAACAATCGAAGAGCGCACGCCCTTGAGCCGGGTAGGATCGACACTGGCGAGCGGTATTGCGGTGTGGGTACTCGGTGTGGCGGCGCTGCTGTCATTTAATGTGTGGTCCGACGTACTGTTATTCGGCCTCAACATTTTTGACTTCCTCGACACCTTCACCAGCAAGATTTTGCTGCCGCTGACGGGTCTGGGCGCGATTATCTTCTTCTCGCTATGTTTGGACAAAGAAGAAGCGCGCAAGGAGCTGCGGTTAGATATCTACGATTTCACCTTGTGGAATCTACTCGCCAAGTACGTGGCGCCACTCGGTGTGATTATCGTATTCCTGACCGGCTTGATCTAGCGATGCCTACGCCCTGCCGCTTGGCAGGGCAGCACCATGTGGGTACTGCTTAAACACCGAGCTACATGCCGTTAGTGCAACTCGCTCTCTTGCCGTTCGTCATCGTCTGGCAGGGGGGCGATATCCCGGTATAACTTCTGAAACTCCCGATGCAGCTCAATTCCTCGGCGAGCCCGTAAATTGCGTTGTGCGGCGCTACGCTGGCGCTGAGCATGCTCATCCACTTCCATGCCCATAAAAATATCCAGCAACTCGCTTTTGACCGAGGTAATTCGTTCGACGTTTTTCATGATCGACGTGCCTCCAGGTGAATATGTCTTCGTCCACCTGCATCTGTGGCGACTGTTGAATGATGCAGTGCGACACTTCACTTCTTACTATACCTTACTTGACAGTATGATGACGAAACCTGGCGAAATGCGTTAACGCCTTTTAAACGCATGCCTAAACATCGTTTCGCTGCCCTTTTATGCCATCACTCAGGCATACTGTGGCAAATGCTGACAAATACAGCAAAGCGCGCAGTGCAAAACGCGCGCACTGGATAATCGAGGAGCTGAACGTGAGTCGCGCCCTGTTCGATGAGATGAGACGCCGCATGGAGCACTTTCGCCGCTCCGAACAAAAAGTGGCACGCTTTGTACTGCGTAATCCTGACGAGGTTATCCACATGCGGATCGTTGACCTCGCCACCGAAGCCAACGTTAGCGAGCCTACCGTGGTGCGCTTCTGTCGCGCCCTGGGCTGCAATGGCTTTCAGGATTTTAAACTGCAGTTAGCGCAAATGCTGGCGTCTGGCAGCCAATTCGCGCAGTTCTCAATGAACGACAGTGACTCCGTTGCTGAGTTCTCACACAGTATTTTTGACTCCACGGTCGGCACCCTGCTTTCGGTACGTGACCGGCTCGATAACGACGCGCTAGGCCAAGCGGTTAATGCGCTGACGATGGCCAATCGGGTTGAGTTTTACGGCTTTGGCGCCTCAGGCGCTGTCGCGTTTGATGCGCAGCACAAATTTTTCCGTTTACAGATATCTACATCGGCCTATGCGGACCCGCACATGCAGAACATGTCGGCGGTGACCCTTAAAGAGGGCGATGTGGTGGTGGCGATTTCTCAAACGGGTCGGACCAAAGCATTGGTCGCCAGCGTGCGCTTGGCCCGTGAAGCGGGCGCTACAGTGATTGGCCTGTGCCCCAGCGGTTCCCCCTTGGCAGAAGAGGTCAGCCTGCCGCTGTATATTGATGTTCACGAAGATACCGAGATTTACACGCCACTCAGCTCTCGCATTGCCCACCTGGTATTGATTGATGTGCTCGCCGTGGGCGTTGCCAAAACCCGCGGCCCCAAACTGGCTGAGCAGCTTAAATCGGTGAAGAAAAGCCTGAATACCCTGCGCTACCCTGAAGACAACTAAATCGTCGTACACTAACGCCTGTATGCACAGCCAGTTTGCCTGCTGTGCTAAACTAGCCGCCCCTTTTCGATCCGGCAGCGGCTTTTATGGACGACGTCACGGCGATACTCGATCAGCTCAACACAGCCCAGCGTGAGGCAGTCAGCGCTCCTCAGGGCAATCTTCTCGTGCTGGCCGGTGCAGGCTCCGGTAAAACCCGGGTACTGGTTCACCGGATTGCCTGGCTGATGCAGGCAGAGGGCCTGTCACCCTATGCGCTACTGGCAGTTACCTTTACCAACAAGGCTGCCCGCGAGATGCGCACGCGCCTTGAAGCCCTGCAGGGAATCTCCTTGCGCCATGTTTGGGTAGGCACGTTCCACTCTATTGCTCACCGCTTGCTTCGAACCCACTGGCAAGACGCTCGGCTACCGCAAAACTTCCAGATCATTGACTCCGATGACCAGCTCCGGCTGGTGAAGCGGCTGCTCAAAGATTACGCCATTGACGATGAGCGCTTTCCGCCGCGTCAGGTCCAGGGGTTCATCTCAAGCTGCAAGGAAGAGGGCTTGCGCCCGCACCAGGTGAACGTGGACGGCGATGCCTATATGGCGCAAATGGTCGAGCTTTACGAGCGCTATCAATTGACCTGTGAACGCGGCGGGCTGGTGGATTTCGGTGAACTACTGCTTAGAAGTCTGGAACTGCTGCGGGATAACCCGGCGCTTTTAAATCATTATCGTGAGCGCTTTGGGCACATATTGGTGGATGAGTTTCAGGACACCAACACCTTGCAGTATGCCTGGCTAAAGCTGCTGAGCGGCATGCAAACCCCCATGACTGCAGTGGGCGATGACGACCAATCCATTTATGGCTGGCGCGGCGCCAAGGTCGAGAATATTCGCCGGTTTGAGGAGGAGTTCCCACAAACGCAGACGGTGCGCCTTGAGCAGAACTACCGTTCAACCAGTGCCATTCTGGATGCTGCCAATGCGCTGATCAGTCATAACAGTGACCGGCTGGGCAAGAACCTGTGGACCGATGGTATCGAGGGCGAGCCTATTTCCGTCTATGCCGGGTTTAACGACCTGGAAGAGGCGCGCTATATCGTCGACACTATCAAAGAGAAGGTCGATGAAGGCGTTAACCGCCGTGATATTGCGATTCTCTACCGCTCCAATGCTCAGTCGCGACTGTTGGAAGAGACGCTGATTCGTCAAGGCATGCCTTATCGCATTTACGGCGGCCATCGCTTCTACGAGCGCCTGGAAATCAAGAACGCCCTCGCCTATTTACGTTTACTGCTTAATCGCGATGACGATGCCTCGCTTGAACGCGTGATCAACGTGCCGACCCGCGGCATTGGCACGCGTACCGTGGAAATTCTGCGCCTGCGTGCACGCGAACAGAGTATTTCACTTTGGCAGGCGCTGCATGATGCCCTTCAGGACGGTACGTTAAAGGGCCGTGCGGCCAACGCGGTACAAACGTTTGCCAACCTGATAGAGCAGTTGGATAACGACGCGGCAGGCTTAACCCTTTACGAAATTATCGATCACGTCACCGAGCACACGGGCCTGATTGAGCACCATAAGAGTGAGCGCGGAGAGAAAGGCCAGGCGCGGGTCGAAAACCTCGAAGAACTGGTCACCGCTGCCCGAGCCTTTACCCAGGGTGATGCGTTTGAAACGCCCGAGGCGGGCGAAGGCATGGCCGCTCTAGAGGCATTTCTTTCCGAGGCGGCGCTTAACGCGGGCGACCATGAAGCTGAAGAGTTTGAAGATAGCGTACAGTTAATGACGCTTCACTCTGCCAAAGGCCTCGAGTTTCCGGTGGTATTTATTGCCGGTGTGGAAGAGGGTCTGTTCCCGCATAAAATGTCGCTCGAAGAGCCGGGGCGTTTGGAAGAAGAGCGCAGGCTCTGCTACGTGGGCGTTACCCGCGCCATGCAAAAACTCTACCTGACCCACGCAGAAACTCGCCGCTTACACGGCAAAGAGGTGTTTCCTCGCCCCTCGCGCTTCTTGCGTGAATTACCGCCGCACCTGCTTGAAGAGGTTCGCCTGCGCGGCCATATCTCACGCCCGGTAACCGCCGCCCGCACAAGCTTTGCGCAGCAGCGTGTTGAAAGCGATGGCGACTTACCTGCCCTGCATGTGGGCCAACGTGTTGGCCACGCCGTCTTCGGTGAAGGCATTATTCTTAATGCCGAAGGCGAAGGCGCACGCGCCAGAGTACAAGTGAGCTTTGAAGGCGAGGGCGTTAAGTGGCTAGTGCTGGGGTTTGCCAAGCTAATCCCGCTGTAACGCCTATGTTAAGGGGAAGTGTCTTAACAGGTTGCCCAATAAAACCGGGTTAGCGCATACTGGCGAGCGGACACGTACGCTCACGCGTAACGCAATAATAATCGTATTTATTCGGAGTTATAGCCGCCATGCAACGCCGCCAATTCTTAAAAACCGCTGGCTTAGGTGCTGCCGGTGTCGCTGCCGCCCCCTTTGTAGCGACCGCGCATGCAGATGAAACGTATACCTGGGACATGGTGACCTCTTGGCCGAAGAACTTCCCGGCGTTAGGCACGGGCGCCAACGACTTCGCTCGCCGCGTTGAGCAGCTTTCCAACGGCCGTATGAAAATCCGCGTACACGGCGCAGGCGAGCTGGTACCTGCATTGGAAGTGTTTGATGCGGTATCGGCTGGAACGGCAGAGATGGGCCACTCCACGCCCTATTACTGGCGTGGCAAGCTCCCGGCTGCCCAGTTCTTTACCGCCGTGCCCTTTGGTATGTCAACGACTGAGATGAATGCGTGGCTGTATCACGGCGGTGGTCAGGAGCTGTGGGACGAGGTTTACGCCAAGCATAATCTTAAGCCGTTCGCAGTGGGTAACACTGGCCCTCAAATGGCGGGCTGGTTCAAGAAAGAGATCAACTCGCTGGATGACATGCAGGGCCTTAAACTGCGTTTGCCAGGACTTGCCGGTGAAGCCATGAACGGCATCGGTGTCAGCACCGTGAATATGCCAGGCTCTGAGATTTTCACCTCGATGCAAACGGGTGTTCTGGATGCCGCCGACTGGGTAGGCCCTTACAATGATATGGCGTTTGGTCTGCATCAAGTGGCCGACTACTACTACACCACGGTGTGGAACGAGCCGACCGCAACCGTCGAGACGATGATCAATCTGGATGCCTGGAATGCCTTGCCAGAAGATCTGCAGGACGTTATTCGCGAAGCAGCACGCGCATCCAACCTGGCCATGTACACAGAGTTCGCTTACCGCAACGCGCAGGCGCTAGAGACTCTGGTTGATGAACATAACGTTCAGCTACGCGAATTCCCCGACGATGTTGTTCAGGCACTCTACGAATCCTCGCAAACCGTGATCCAAAACCAGGTCGAGGGCGATGAAGACTCACGGCGCATTTATGAGTCGTACGCTAACTTCCAGAATCTTATCCGCCCGTTTAGTGATATCGGCGAGTATGCCTACCTGAAAGGTCGTGATGCCGTTGGCGGTTAATCGCTACCCACGGTTGATAAAAAGGGCGCCCAGGCGCCCTTTTTTTGCAAACCATTGTGCCATCTTATGAAGGGTCAGCAGGCCTTAACCATGCACGGCACGGATACGACCATTATCGTCCAGAGCGACCATGACGAAACGCGCCTCAGTGACTTTTTGGCGCTCTTCAAGGCGCCGCCCATGAGGGATACGCACCCATACTTCGACATCGATCTTAAGAGAGCTGCGGCCAATTTCCTGTACATGAGTGTAAACACTCACCATGGAACCCACGCGCACAGGGCTTAAGAAATCCATCGATTCGATGGCCACTGTCGCAGTACGCCCGCCGGCCTCACGACCGGCTGCCAGTTCTGCCGCCTGATCCATGTGATTAACCAGCCACCCGCCCGAAATATCGCCGTAAAGGTTGGTATCCTGTCGAGAAGCCAGTAATTTGAGTGTGAGCAGACCTTGAGGGGCCGGAGCATCATCCAGGTCGGTTTCTAAAAGTGTCATAAGTCGGTCGCTTAATAGGGTTATTGTTGTGTGGTTGCTGCATGGCAATATAAGGCATTAGTTAATCATACGAGGGCATACGTTTGAAGCGCATTGGTTGGTCGTCAGGGAAGAAAAATCGCCTGTGTTTTACGCTTACCACGGTACTAATGCTATTCGCATCAGTTGCCTGGGGGCAACCACAACCGGTTAGCGGCACCCTGAGTGCGATTGGCTCCGACACCATGGCCGGACTCATATTGCGCTGGGGCGAGGCGCTAGCCGTGCGCTATCCAGAGATTAATGTGCAGTTTCAGGCTACTGGCTCGGCCAGCGTACCGCCAGCGCTTACGGCGGGCACTGCACGGCTTGGCCCCATGTCACGCCCCATGAATGACCAAGAGCGACAAGCGTTTATCGATCGCTACGGTTATCCACCGCTAGAGCTTAAGGTGGCCAGAGATGCGCTTATTCTGGTCGTTCATCGTCATAACCCCTTGCGGGCCATTACGCGCCAACAGGCCGATGCCATTTTTTCCACCGGCCAAGCGTGCGGCGCCGATAAGCCGATAAGACGCTGGAGCGAATTAGCCGCCACACACGAGTGGCCCTATGGAAATATCGCCCTACATGGGCGCAACCTGGCATCGGGCACCTATGGGTTGTTTCAGGACGAGGTGCTGTGTGATGGCCACTTCCGCCGCGACATCAGCGAGCACCCGGGCTCTTCTGCTGTTGTCGCGGCCGTGGGTGAGTCGCCCAACGCCATGGGATATGCCGGATATAATCACCTGACACCGATGGTACATGCGCTGCACTTTGTTACCGAGGAGGGGGAAGAAATCGCGCCCAGCGAGCAGGCTGTTCAGCGTAACGAGTACCCGCTATCACGCGATCTTTACCTCTACGTTAATTTACCGCCAGATGAGTCACTACCCGCCGCCGAGCAGGCATTTTTAGCGTTTATTTTATCGGAAGAAGGCCAGCAAATTGCCCGCGCGGCGGGTTTTGTACCGCTGCCCGATGATGAACTCGCAAATCAGCAACACTGGTAGCTCACTATCATCCAATTGTCATAAAAGTGTCTTAGAGTAAGGAGAACTCACCATGCAACCCATCTTCGCGACGGCCATGCCTTCCCTATGATGTTGATATGATCCCACCTCGCGTTCCTGCTTCTTATCAGCCGCTACGCCAGTTTAAAAATCGTGTCGCCACCGGCCTTATTACGGCGGGAGGCATCGCGGTGCTGCTCGCGATTCTGGCGATTGGCGTGTTTCTATTTTGGGAAACGCTGCCGCTGTTGGCATTGGATAAGACCTTTGCCTTCGATAAGCTCTCGCCACTGGTATGGGGAACGCTTAAAGCGGCCTTGGCGGCGATGCTCTTCGCGCTACCTATCGCCTTAGGCGCCGCCATGTACTCGGCGTTATTCATGTCAGCACGCTTGCGCAGCCGGATTAAGCCGACTCTTGAGATGATGGAGGCAATGCCCGGCGTGGTAGTGGGATTTATTGCCGGTTTAGTACTTGCTCCATGGGTGGAGCGAAACCTGGCCAGTACGCTGGTGCTGCTGGTATGGCTACCAATCAGCGCGGGGCTTGCGGGCGTACTCTGGCACATGGCCTCGTCTCGCTGGCATCGGCGGCTGCCGTTTTCCTGGGCCGGGCTATGGCTTGTACCCTGGCTTGTCGGCATGGTGGCGCTGGCAGTGTGGTTTACGCCCTTGCTGGAGCAACTCTTTCTGGGCGGCGATCTGCGCCGCTGGTTAGAACAGCGCTGGGGCATGGACTATGCCACTCGCAATGCGCTGATTGTAGGCATCGCCATGGGTTTTGCAGTAATACCCAGCATTTACTCTCTTGCCGAAGATGCCCTTGCCGACGTCCCGCTCTCCATGATGGAAGGCGCCCAAGCGCTCGGGGCCAGCCGCTGGCAGGCGCTATGGAAAGTCGCGCTACCGGCGGCGGGACCGGGCATCTTTTCTGCAGTGATGATAGGCATGGGTCGTGCGGTAGGTGAAACCATGATTGTGTTAATGGCCAGCGGCAATACCGCTCTGCTGAGCGCCAGCCCCTTTGAAGGCATGCGCTCAATGGCCTCCGCCATTGCGATTGAGCTCCCTGAAGCCTCCCACGGCGGGTTTACCTATCATCACCTGATTCTAGCGGCGCTGGTGCTGTTTCTATTTACGTTTTTGGTAAATACCCTAGCCGAGGCAGTGCGCTTACGTATGCGCCGCCGCTACCATAAAGCAGGGCATTACTAATGAGCCGCCTATTCGCCGCCGCTCCCAGGCATCGGCTCGATAAACTATGGCCGTGGCTATGCGCCGCTAGCGTTGCCTTATCACTTTTAATGTTAAGCGCGTTACTTACACTATTGCTTGTTCGTGGGTTAGGCCATTTTTGGCCCGCCACGCTTGAAGAGATAACACTACGCTCGGGTAGCGTTGTTGCAGGGCAAGCTATTCGCGAAACGCCGCTGCCTCAGGAAGCCGGGGTTGAGCGCCTCTATTTTAAAGGTAACCGTGATGTAGACGGCGTCAGCTGGCACTGGGTAGATATCGACGATATTACCTCACGTACAACACCGCACGACCTGATCCGCCTGGAACGTGCTCCGTGGGGCAGTTTTATTGGTCGCTTGGCCGCAGTAGAAACTGACCAGCAATCGCTGCATGGCCGCGAAGCGTGGGACTATTTAAACAATGCACTTACCCTACCGGCTAATCAGCGCCCGCCGGGGCAGCTGCTGCTGGTCACGGCACAGGGCGAGACGTTACGCCAACCTCTGGACAGCGTCAGCCAGGCACTGGCGCCTAATGCCATGTCCTGGTGGCAAAAAACGCACACTTGGGGCACTAACGTTTGGCAGTTTTTAAGCGAGGGCCCGCGTGCGGCCAATACCAGTGGCGGCGTATGGCCGGCTATTTTCGGTACTGTACTGATGGTCATTTTAATGTCCGTAATCGTCACCCCCTTTGGCGTACTGGCCGCTATTTATCTTAATGAAATTGCTCATCAAAACCGACTTACCCGGTTAGTGCGCATTGGCGTACGCAATTTGGCGGGCGTTCCCTCCATTGTGTACGGCGTATTCGGCCTTGGCGTATTCGTTTACGGCATTGGCGGCACGCTGGATAGCTGGTTCTTCAGCGATACACTGCCTTCGCCAACGTTCGGCACCGGCGGTCTTTTATGGGCCTCTTTAACGCTCGCGCTATTGACGCTTCCTGTCGTGATTGTGGCCACCGAGGAAGGGCTTGCTCGCATTCCCGATGCCCAGCGTGAGGGGGCAGTAGCGCTGGGGGCCACCCGTCTGGAAATGCTAACGCGTATTGTCCTGCCCATGGCTACTCCTGCCATGCTAACTGGCGTTATTCTCGCTATCGCCCGCGCCGCAGGCGAAGTCGCTCCGCTTATGCTGGTGGGGGTTGCCAAGTTAGCTCCGCAAATGCCGGTCGACGGTGAGTTTCCTTATGTGCACCTGGAGCGCAAATTTATGCATCTTGGCTATCATCTATTTGATACTGCTTTTCATGGCGAAGATGTACAGGCCGCTATGCCTCTGGTTTACGCCACGGCGCTTCTTTTAGTGGTTATTATTTTGGTGCTTAACCTAACTGCCATATTTCTGCGTCATTATTTTAGGCGCCAACGAGGAAGCGAATGCTAGCGTCATTAGATATAGCCAATGCCCCACAGGCGCCGGTGACGCACTTTTCATCCGAGCACTGCGCCTTGAGTATCGACCAATTTAACCTCGCCTATGCGGGGAAATCGGCGTTGCGTAATTTAACGTTGAGTGTGCCACGCCACCGGGTAACGGCCTTTATTGGGCCTTCTGGCTGTGGCAAGTCAACACTGCTACGTGCCATTAACCGGTTACATGATCTTAACGAGAGCGTGGAACACAGTGGGCATATTCAGCTTGAAGGGCAGGATATTTACGCCGCGCAGATGAACGTGACCGAGCTACGCCGCCGGGTAGGCATGGTGTTTCAAACGCCCAATCCGTTTCCCATGTCGATCTATGAAAACGTCGCTTTTGGCTTGCGTTTACAGCATCGCCTACCCAAGCGGCAACGCGATGACATTATCGAGTGGGCGCTGACCTCAGCAGCCCTATGGGATGAGGTAAAAGACCGCCTGCATCGTTCGGCGTGGCAGCTATCAGGTGGTCAGCAGCAGCGCTTGGTCATCGCTCGAACGCTAGCCGTTCAACCGGATGTGCTACTACTGGATGAGCCGGCATCAGCGCTTGATCCAATTTCAACGCTGAAGATTGAGGAGCTGATTCGTAACCTTAAATCACAGCTAACCCTTATCCTTGTCACCCACAATATGCAGCAAGCCGCACGGGTCTCCGATTATACGGCCTTTCTACACAACGGAGAGCTGGTTGAGTACGGCCCTACCGACCAGGTCTTCACTAATCCGCGTTTACAGCGCACCGAGAACTACATCACCGGCCGCATGACGTAGTCGTCAATCATCAGGCCTAACTCACCCAACATCAGGAGTGCTCAATGGATATTACGAGCGATACCCACAGCCAGCATATCTCGCGCCAGTTCAACCAGGAGCTGGAAGAGCTAAAAACCCACCTGATGGCCATGGGCGGCCTGGTGGAAAAACAGGTTCAGGATGCAGTATTCGCCCTGCTGGAAAACGATACCCGCTTGGCTGAAAAAGTGCGCGATAACGACCGGCAAGTGAACGATCTTCAGCTGCAAATTGATGAAGAGTGCACCCGTGTATTGGCACGCCGCCAGCCTGCAGCATCAGACTTACGCCTGGTGCTTGCCGTTATTCGTGCCACTTCAGATCTTGAGCGTATCGGCGATGAAGCCAGCAAGATTGCGCGTAATGCAATCCTGCTCAGCGAAAACACCAGCACGGTTCGTGGCTTAATTGAAGTTCGCCATATCAGTGAGCATGTACGTAAAATGCTGCGCGATGCGCTGACAGCCTTTGCCCGTTTCGATACCGACTTGGCGATGAAGGTAGTGCGTGAAGATGAGTCGGTCGATGATGAGTACGGCAGTGCCATGCGCTCATTGATGACCTTCATGATGGAGGATTCGCGCTCAATTAGTTCAATACTCAGCATTATGTGGGTGCTGCGCGCGTTGGAACGCGTCGGCGACCATGCCGACAACCTGGCGGAGTACGTTGTGTATCTCGTGAAGGGGCTCGATATTCGACATAGCGACCTGGATACCGTCGACCAGAGGGTAACGAAAAAGCCTTGACCCATGAGGCATTTCCTCTTGCAATACGTCTGGGCGGACACCCGCCTGGACGTTTGTATTGATGAGGACTGCTTGAATGTTGGATGCAATAACAGCGCTTAGCCGAGGTACGCGGCTGGTCTATCAAAAAGGCCTGCGGCGTTATATTTTTCTTCCTATCCTCGTCAATATTATTGTTTATGCCGCCATGTTCAGCTTTGTGATTACGCGCTTTTCGGGCTGGATTGATCACTGGATGACATTAGTGCCTGCTTGGCTGGATTGGCTCTCCTGGCTGATCTGGCCGCTGTTTGTGGTTAGCCTTATTGTCATTGTATTTTTCACCTTTACCCTGATAACAAGCTTTATTGCGGCGCCGTTTTACGGCTTTTTAGCGGCTAAAGTGGAAATTCAAGAAACAGGCCGTATACCGCTGGATGATCGCGGGCTGACCAAAACGGCGCTTGATGCGCTAGGCCGAGAGCTGGTCAAACTCGCGTATATCGCCCCACGCGCCATTGCCCTCTTTATCATCAGCTGGATTCCAGGGCTCAACCTCTTTGCGCCGATTCTATGGGGGCTGTTCTCCGCATGGGTAATGGCCATTACCTATCTGGACTATCCTATGGATAATAATAAAGTCTCGTTCAAGGATATGCGTCAACGGCTTTCCAGGCGCTGGTGGCAAAGCCTCAGCTACGGCGGGCTCGTGACTCTGGTTACCTGGATACCGCTTGCCAATCTTTTTCTGATTCCGGGGGCCGTAGCGGGAGCCGTACTCATGTGGGACCAATATTATCGTACGGCAAATGAGCTTACGATCCAGCGGCCCTCATAACACCTGAAAAGCCATGCTTTTTTCTACGCTTTTAGACGCGAAACCCCGCTTTAACGGGTTTTTTAATGCTTTCAGTAGTGGTTTACCAGTCCAGGCTATCGCCTTCTTTGTGATTTAACTCGGTCGATTCGAACGAATGGGTGTTACGACGCTGGGTGCCATCCTGATCCCGCTGCAGCTGGCTTGACGGTGCATAGTTGCCGTTCATATGATCACGCTGACTATGGTTAAGCTCACTGGGTGAGTAGTGAGGACTAGACGTGCTAGTGGATTGCGGCATGTCGATGACATCGCTGCCGACTGCACGATCTTTAGTACGCTCAATAGAGCTTTGGGCAAAAGCTAGCGGGCTTGCAATCAAACCGATAGAAATACCTAAAACACCTGCCGTTTTTAAAACTGCTTTAAATGACATAACGCTCTCCTGATGTGGGGTGCCGCTCACCTGTCTTGGCTATTATCACACTAACGTAAATACCATTGCACTGAAGGGTGAGAAGCGATCAGTGTCTTTGACTGCAAGATTATGGTCCAAGTGCCCAAACGTCCCAAATTCGTGAAATGCTGAATGATTAAAAATATTTTTAAACACGACCACACAAATAAAGCTATCCAAGTAAATAACAAGCTAACATTTTTTTAGTGTTGGCACAGCACCATGGTGAACAAGCTAAAAAGCTCGTTATCAACCTTTGCGTTTAAAAAGCATGAAAGGGGTCATCACGCCGTGGGACAAGAGAATCGTGAAAAAAACTATTATGAGCGGGTGTAATGTTAAAAAAACGTAGATAGGGGGGGTTCAGTTTTAAAACCAGCCAAACACGACTGCTCATCAAAGGCTACATAACAAGATTAGGCCCTGCCATGGCAGGGCCCTAACCTCGCATCTATGGACAATAACTAGCGCTAGCTTCCACTCCTTTTGCGGGACTCCAACCTTGGAATTTACCCTGACTAACGCTCTGATTGTCGCTTGATTCAATCCATGAATCGGTGAGCATCCATGCGATGGGACATCCTTATCCCGTGCTCGTTCCTAAACTGTAGTACAAATTTTTAGCGCTGAGTGTTTAAACCGCTGGTCACTGATCTTGACCAGTGGTCACAGAGCTATTTTGCTCAGGCAGGTCGCTCGGCTCAAATGACGTATCGCCGCCACCTGTTACGCCCGTTGGACCGCCATCCATCGACTCATTATGAGTTTTATGTTGAGAAGAACCTGCACCGGGGCGAGTAGTATCGCCTGCGCTTTCACCGTTCATATCTGAGAGCTCGTCTGCATCATAGGTAGATGCATCACCACCTGCACCTGTACCAGATGATTGCGGCTGCACGGGTTCTTCATCAGCAGTAATATCGTGGCTCGGGTCTACTGGTTCTTGGGCAAAAGCGAAGGGGCTTGCCAGTAAACCGAATGTTACACCTAAAATCCCAGCTTTCTTGAGTAGTTCCTTGGACATCATGTTCCTTCTCCTCGATCGCTGTTGATACCGCTTACCTTAAGGAAGTGCCTTCCTGGCGTACCATTTCCTGCGGTAATCTTCCTTGCCCAGATTAATGCAGATGTGATGCCAAAAAACAAAAATAAAAAAATATTTCTTATTAATAAACAACTTAAAACAAATACCGCGTGCCAATCATGCTCGCTGATCGTGTATAAGGGACCACCATAACTGACTAAAAATGACACATGAGCAGACTTGAACCATAGATGGCTTGTCCATATGGCACGCTTGGATAAAGGTTATACAGAAGACCAGGAAGGAGGCTAGGAGGTAGCAGCCAGCCGAGTGGCGGGGAAAGTACAGCGAAATAGCGAACCTTCGCCAGGGTGCGATTCAACCTGAAGCTGAGCATCATGGCGCAGCAGGATATGCTTAACGATGGCAAGACCAAGCCCAGTACCGCCTGTCGCGGTACTCCGGCCTTTATCAACCCGATAAAAGCGCTCCGTTAGCCTGGGGAGGTGGACAGGATCGATGCCCTCTCCATCATCTTCTACTTCTATACATCCGCTTCCATCTTCCATGGGCGCCCAGCGCAGTATAATTTGGCTACCCTCTGGGGTATATCGCACCGCATTGAAAGCCAGGTTAGAAATGGCGCTACGTATTTCCTGCTCGCTCCCTATGAGCTGGGCGTCACTTTCAATAGCAACACGGACAACATGCTTACGGTGCGATAGCGCCAATGCATCCTGGCAGACGCTATTAAGCAATTGCTCAACCGACAGCGCCTGATGGTCTTGCCCGCCTTGATCAATTTCCAAGCGTGACAAAAGCAGCAGGTCGTTAACCAGATTTTGCATGCGCTGCGTCTGGTCCTGCATTTGCTCGATCCCCCTGCCCAAGCGAGGCGGAAGCTGCTCAGCCAAGTCACCATAGGTTTCGAGGTAGCCAGAAAGAACAGTAAGCGGCGTACGCAGCTCATGGGAGACGTTGGCCACGAAGTCTCTGCGCATCTGCTCAAGGCGGTGCAAACGAGTGATATCCCGCGCCATCACCAGGCGCTCATCGTCGCCATACAAGGTAATTTGGTATTGCAGAATGCTGCGCTCATCAATGGGTGAGGTCAGCGTAAGCGGTTCGCTGTAATCGCGGGCGTTGAAGTAGCTGATAAAGCGTGGGTCACGCAACAAATTGGTAATGTGCTGGCCACGATCGTGCGCGGTTTGTAGGCCCAGCATATCCGTCGCTGCACTGTTCCACCACTCCAAATCACCGTGGCGGTCGAGCATTACCACGCTGTCGCGCATGGCCTCTGAGGATTCCTGGATACGCGCAAGCGTAGACCGCAATCGACCTTGTGTAATGCGCTGGCTTTTTTGGTAGCGGTAAAGACGATCAAGCAAATCCCCCCACATGCCACCCGCAGCCGGGGGCTCGTTATGAGGATTAAGGGTTAACCATTGAAAGAGGACGCGCAGTTGGCGTAAATGGTAAAAAAGGCAAACGGCCAACCCGGTTGCCAAACCAAGGCCCGCTGAACCTAATAGCCACCCCAGGCAAACACCTATGGTCGCTAACCAGGCAATACGCCAAAGCTCACGGCTCCATAGGCGCACAGTTACACCCGGGCTGAGAAACGATAACCGGTACCCCGTACCGTCTGAATCAGGTTTTGGTGCACATCGCCTAACGCCTTACGCAAGCGCCGAATATGTACATCCACTGTGCGTTCTTCAACATACACATTGCCGCCCCATACCTGGTCCAGCAGTTGGCTGCGTGTATAGGCTCGCTCCTGGTGGGTCATAAAGAACTGCAGCAGGCGATATTCAGTGGGCCCCATTTCCAGCGCCTTGCCATGCGCACTAACACGGTGGCTGACGGGGTCGAGTAGAAGGCCGTTAATTTCGATGGGGTCTTCTACGCCACGTGGGGTGGTGCGTCGCAATACGGCTTTCAAGCGCGCGACCAACTCACGGGGCGAGAAGGGTTTGGTGATATAGTCGTCCGCGCCCGCCTCAAGGCCTTGAATCTTATTGTCTTCCTCACCCTTGGCGGTGAGCATAATAATCGGCATTTCGGCGGTTGCTTCTTCACGCTTAAGGCGTCGCGCCAACTCAATACCACTGGTGCCTGGCATCATCCAATCCAGAAGCAGTAAGTCAGGCTGATGGTCAACGACTAACGCGTGGGCATCCTGGGCGTTATCCGCTTCAAGCACGCGATAGTCAGCCATTTCCAGCGCCACTGCGATCATTTCGCGAATAGGCGCTTCATCATCGACAATCAAAACGGTCTTGGCGGTCATTCCAGGGCCTCACGGTGCTCAATGAAAGGTAATTCAATGACATCTCAGTGACAATAACACCATGACTTGATGACACTTATATGACAATAGCCAATAACAAGAACGAATGACAGGCCTAATCACGCTTTGCTAGAGCGGCCCGGCCACTGGCCACCAACTTAGCGCAATGCCGGCAAAAACCAGCAGCCCTGACCAGTAGTTATTCAAAAAAGCCTGAAAACACGGGTCGCGTTCACGATGCCGAATCAGGCGCTGTTGATGAATAAAGGTGGCCGCCATACCGGCAAGGCCCAGCCAGAAAAAACCACCCAGCCCCACACGAACACCCACAAAGGCTAACAGCACCAACGTCGCCAGTTGCAGTAATCCAATCATCAAGCGGTCTGCACTGCCAAACAGCACCGCCGTTGATTTAATACCAATTTTTAGGTCATCGTCGCGGTCGACCATGGCGTATTGGGTATCGTAAGCAACCGTCCACAGTACGTTCGCAAAAAACAGCAACCAGGCTTCCACAGGTACATATCCCAGCACCGCCCCAAACGCCATGGGGATTGCCCACGAAAAAGCCGCCCCCAGCACCACCTGAGGAAGATGGGTGTAACGCTTCATAAAGGGGTAGATAAACGCCAGGACCACGCCACCAATCGACAGCAGCACCGTAAACCAGTTGGTCAGCAGCACTAACACAAACGCAACAGTGACCAGCCCAATAAACAGCAGTTTGGCTTCGGTTTCACTGATTCGCCCCGTCGCCAGTGGACGATGTTTCGTGCGCTTAACGTGGCCATCAACATGGCGGTCAGCGTAATCATTCACAACGCAGCCAGCAGCGCGCATAACATAAACACCTGCCACAAAAATAAGCAGCACGTTGCGACCAGGCACCCCGTTTGTAGCCACCCAAAGCGCCCATAAGGTAGGCCACATCAATAGCCAGGTACCAATGGGGCGGTCCAGGCGCATTAAGTGTAAAAAATCAGCGACTCGCGCCCATCCGACTGGCCGCAACAAAGAACGATCCATGCCTACCTCACGTAAAGAAGAGATGCCGAGCAAGCCTACCGCGAAGACAAACGAAGGTCATCTGCCATGGTGGATAAAAAGTACTCTTGTACAAGTAGCGATAACCCACCATGTTGAAACACTGAGCGCCGCCCCCAACGACTTTTCACGCCAGCAACCTGAGGGAAGGCAAAGCGTGGCGCACCGCTCGTAGCTTCAAGAGGGCCGCGTACTAAATCTGGCTGGCGAAACAGCCAACTGCCCAGCGAGCGCTCACCAAGTTGCTCCAATCGCTGGCCTTTTAGCTGTGTTAAGGGGGCAACCGAACGTGCGACCACCCAAGGGTTATCACCCACGCACAGGGCGACCTCCCTTAACCAGGCATAGCGACGAAGCTCAATCCCCAACGCCTGCGCTTCATCATGCAGAGGCACGCCGGCGCCTTGGCGCAGCAGGCGAACACGGAATGGTTGCCCTGCGCCTGCCGCTTGTAAGCGAGCCGTTAGCGAATCCGTAGACGCAACCCACTTCCACCAGGCAGCGCTCATGGCGGGGCGTAACGCAGCCACGGGCTGCCAAACAGGAAAGGCATACGCTTGCCGAAAAGAGAACGTCACCACCAGATACTCCTGGGCAAAAAACAGAGAAGCTAGTGTAACATGGTGGTCTTAAAAGCTTTTACGACACCGATTATTTGGGGATGGCATGCCTGCATCACATCCGGTTAGCAACCCGACTGGCCACGCTGAGTTGATCATCATTGGTACCGGCATGGCAGGCATTGGGCTTGCCCGTGCGCTACGTCGCCAAGGCGATAAGCGCTCGATTATTTTGGTGAGCGCAGACAGCGGCGAGGACTACAGCAAGCCGCTGTTATCTACCGGCTTTGCAAAACGCCTCTCGCCCCACCAACTGGCCAGGCATTCAGCCGCAGTACTGGCCGATGAGTTGGATGCCCATGTGCTTACCCATACGTCAGTAGAACACGTGACACCAGACACGCACACCGTACAGCTTAGTGACGGGCAAACACTTGCCTACGATACGCTGGTGCTGGCGACCGGAGCTGAACCCCGGGTGCCGTTTGCCATTCCAGAAAGCGTTGCTCGCTACTGCTTTACCATTAATGATCTCGACGACTATCGCCGGTTCCATCACGCGCTGAACGATCGCCCTGCGCGCATTGCCGTTATCGGCGCAGGATTAGTTGGCTGTGAATTTGCCAACGACCTGCAGGCAGGTGGCCATCAAGTCACTCTGATTGCTCCAGAGGCCACGCCGTTACCCAGGCTATTACCAGAACCGCTGGGGTTTGCGCTGAGTGATGCCTTTCAGGAAGCCGGTATAAAGCTTGCGCTTCACCGCACGATTAAAGAGTTAGCCCCGCATAATGACAGCACGGTTCGGCTAACGCTTAGCAACGATGACACCGTCAACGCCGATATTGTTTTACTGGCAACCGGCCTTACGCCAAGAACCGCGCTGGCAAAGGCTGCCGGGCTTGCCGTTTCACCACAAGGTATTCAGGTAGACCGATATTTGCGCACTTCGCACCCGCATATTTATGCCTTGGGCGATGTTGCTTGCATAGAAGGCCTCAATGCCATGTACGTCCAGCCATTACAAGCCAGTGCCAAAGCACTCTCGGCAACGCTTGCCGGCTCACCAACGCAGGTCAGCTTTGGCGCCTGGCCCATCATTGTGAAAACGCCGCTATTGCCCGTAGTGGCCTATCCGCCTTCGGCGATACCCGAACACTGGCGAATTGAGGGCGAAGGGGGTGATATGACGGCGCTTGCCGAAGATAAAGACGGGAATTTAGTCGGTTTTGCGTTGACAGGCGGCTGCGTGAGACGGAAAGTGGAGCTTTCCCGAGCAGCTCCCACACTGCTGGGCTGATTTTTATCGCGTTCACGTCTAGGCTGGATAAGCTAGCTTGGCCTAGTGAGTGCTTTTAACAACACCACGATGCTTTACGCTTACTTTTAATGAGGGGAATTTCCTATGCGCAAACCTGAACTCGCCGCTGCCATCGCTGAGGGTGCCGACCTATCCAAAGACAAAGCAGGCCAAGTCCTGAATGTTATTCTGGATGAAATCACCAACAGCGTTGCGAAAGGCGAAGATGTGGCATTGATTGGTTTTGGTACCTTTACCGTACGTGAGCGTGCAGCACGTACCGGCAAAAACCCGCAAACGGGCGCACCTTTACAAATTCCGGCCAGCAAAAATGTTGCCTTTAAGCCGGGTAAAGCGCTTAAGGACGCCGTTTCCTAATGAAACTCAAGCTGACGCTGTGGCTATTGAGCCTAATGCTCAAACATGCCCTGCGCCGCAAGCCACGCTTTCGTGAACAGCTTGAAAGGATGCGTCACCTGGACTGGGGCATTGCGACGGAAGACTTGAGCATTGCTCGCTACTACCGGATGACCCCCAAAGGGGTCTCTTCAGGTAAAGGCCTGCCAGTCGATTTGGATCTTGAATTGCGCTTTCGCGATCAGGAAGCCGCATTACGTATCCTTAGAAAGCCAACGCAGCAAGCTTTCCTCGATGGAATGCTCAACGGCGAGGTACGCCTTGTCGGTGACTCCACCGATATGAACAAGCTGCAAAAACTGCTGAAGTATTTGTAACGCTTCTTCCAGCGGTTCTACCCGCCACCCGTTGGTGGCGGGTTCCTACGCGTTTCACCTGCCTTTCTCCCTCCATAACGTTTGCACAGCGATTTTAAACAGGCCTTTTGCGTTTATTCCCGGTAGCGTTAGCGCTATTAATGTCATGAACGGACCGCTATGACCGTATCCAGGAAAAAAACGACAGGCTTAACGATTGCTCACTTACCTGAGGGGGAGTTGCGTTGCGAGCACATCGAAAAGACAGAGATTAGCCTGCCAGACATAACACGATTACTGCTAAAACCTCTCGCGATCAGTGTTGACCCCTACATGCGCACGCGGATGCAGCCCAGCGGGTATGACTATATTGAGCGCTGGAAGGCTGGCAGCACCCTATCAGGCTGGACCATGGCCGAGGTAGTCACCAGCAGTGAGCCGGGGTTTAAGCGGGGCGATCTCGTCGTGGGCCACCTCCCCATGCAGGAGCTCATTGCCACTGACGGACAGCACCTGATGCGCGTACCGGCGGGCAGTGACCCCGACGCCTACTTGCATCCATTAGGAATGACGGGGTTTACTGCCTGGGTAGGCATGCAGTTACTGGGGCAGCCCACCGCTGAAGATACCGTACTGGTAAGTGCCGCTGCCGGTGCGGTTGGCTCTATTGCCGCACAGCTTGCACAGCGCCAAGGGGCAAACGTGATCGTGACAGCCGGACGTACCGACAAGCGTGATTGGCTACACCGTTTGGGGTTCAAGACCGTACTTAATCACCGCCATCCTGATTACGCCAGGCAACTTAATAACGCGGCGCCTTCCGGTATTACGCTCAATTTTGAAAATATCGGGGGCAGCGCTTTTATTGCTGCGATTGACGCAATGAGACCGAATGGACGCCTCGTGCTTTGCGGGTTAGTAAGCCAATACCAAACCCGCAGCCCGCGTAAAAGTCCGGATAATTTTGCCCAGCTGAGGCAAAAAAGGGTCGCAATCCATCACTTTGTCGTGCCCGATTATCTAACGCATTGGAACGACTTTCAGCGTTTTATGGCGCCTCTGGTTGATCAAAAAAGTATCGCATGGCGGCTCGATAGAGTAAGCGGTGGACTCGACAGCGTGGCTCCAGCGCTCATTGGGTTGCTCAATGGCGATAATATAGGCAAGCGTGTGGTCGAATGGTAGGAGCTTATCTGCTCCAAAACGCATAACGTGATAACCCCAAAACCATAGCAACGAACCAGCCCCATGGCTTACACTAAAGTCTAACAACGACTGACAATAAGAGCGTCTATGCCTATTTCACTGCCGCTTCGGCGTCTTTGGACACTTGATAAGTTTGCCTATAGCCTGCGCGTTTTTATCGCATTCAGCGCAGCCCTGCTATTTAGCCTTTATCTTGGCGACATCGCCCTGGTAATACCGCTGTTTCTGGGCATTATCGCCTGCGCGCTCTCCGAAACCGATGACAGCTGGCAAGGCCGCTTACAGGCGCTGCTGGTAACCCTGGTATGTTTTACCTCAGCCTCATTTATCGTGCAGTGGCTGTTTCCTTGGCCATGGCTGTTTGCGCTGGGGCTGGGAATATCCACGTTCACCCTCATCATGTTGGGCGCTATCGGCCAGCGATACGCCACGATTGCCTCAGGCACGCTGATTTTATCGATCTACTCAATGATCAATATTGAGCAGCACGGCGGTGTGGATGCCGATGTGGCCTCACGCCAGTTGCTGCTGTTGGCGGGTGCGGCCTGGTACGGGGTTATTTCCGTTGTCTGGTGTGTTCTTTTTTCTCGTCAACCCGTCAAGCAGAGCATGGCGCGCGTGTACAAGACGCTGGGCGAGTTTCTGATTCTTAAATCAGCGCTGTTTGAACCCGTACGCGGGGTCGATGTAGAAGCCCGTCGCGTGGCGCTGGCACGCCAGAACGGCAAAGTGGTGGATGCCCTCAACCAGGCAAAAGA
Source organism: Halomonas sp. AOP43-D1-4 (assembly GCF_052446175.1). Classification (NCBI taxonomy): domain Bacteria; kingdom Pseudomonadati; phylum Pseudomonadota; class Gammaproteobacteria; order Oceanospirillales; family Halomonadaceae; genus Halomonas; species Halomonas sp. AOP43-D1-4. Next base: position 159,831 of record NZ_JBQSVY010000004.1, on the reverse strand, counting down.
GATGATTTTTCGTCGTCTGGAAGGCCAGCGAGGAAGTCAAAAGCTTAACCGTTACCTGCAGATATACTTTATTGCTCAGGATATTCATGAACGGGCAAGCTCGACCCATTACCCCTACAGCGCCCTCACCGAAGCATTTTTTCACCATGACGTGCTGTTTCGCTGCCAGCGACTTTTGGATCAGCAGGGCCGCGCCTGCCGTCAGCTAGCCAAATCGTTACTGCTGAAGCGCGCTTTTGACCATAAGCAGAGTGAACAAGCCTTGGCCGACCTTAGGGCCTCTATCGATAATTTGAGCGAACGCGGCAAACCCGAATGGCGCAAACTGATGCACCCGCTTAATGCGCTGGCGGACAACCTCGCAACGCTCGAAGCACAGATCGCCAGTGCTCATAACCCGGATACCACCAACGACCGCGAAGATAGCGCGCTCTATGATCGCTCGCCCTCCAGCCTGCTGGAAGCGTGGAAGCGAGTACAGCTTAACTTTACCCTTGGCTCGCCCACCTTTCGCCACGCGGTACGCCTGACAACCGCGCTCATGGCGGGCTACGGCCTGCTTCAGTGGCTGGACCCCGAACAAGGCTTCTGGATTTTGCTGACTACCCTGTTTGTATGTCGGCCTAACTTCGCCACGACGCGACGCTTTCTTTCCCAACGCATTTTGGGCACGGTACTTGGCCTTACGGCAGGCTGGGTGTCGATCAGCCTGTTTCCCCAGCCAAGCGTGCAGAGCGTGATTGCGGTGGCCGCTGGCGTCACCTTTTTTGCCAACCGGGAAAAACGCTATGTCGTGGCGACAGCGGCCATCACGTTGCTGGTGCTGTGCAGCTTTAACCAGGTAGGCGACGGCTTCGACCTTATCTGGCCGCGCTTGTTTGACACCTTAATTGGCTCGCTGATTGCAGGACTCGCGGTGTTTTTTATTCTGCCCGATTGGCAGGGCCGCCGGCTGTATCGGGAAGCGGCGAAGACGGTTACCAACCACCGCCGCTATCTGGATGAAATTATTCATCAATACGAAGAGGGCAAGCAGGACGACCTTGCGTACCGCTTGGCACGGCGCAATGCCCACAATGCCGATGCCGCGCTTTCTACCCTGCTCACCAATATGCTTCACGAGCCGGGCCACTACCGCAAACAGGATGCCGATAATGGCCTACGCTTTTTGGTGCTCTCCAATACGCTGCTTAGCCACCTCTCGGCCCTGGGCGCCCACCGGCACCGCTTGCTGGAAGGCGAGGATGACGCCGCCTTGATGCCATCCGCTAAACGGATCAGCGAACTTCTGGGCCAGCTTGCCGAGCAGTTGGACAAGCGTCAGCTGGTTGCCCCGCTCAATGAGCCCGTCAGCGAGCTACTCACACAGCTGGATGAGTCCGGCAAGACAAGCTCTGACGAACAAGCCGTGGTGATGTATCGCCCTATTCAAAGCCAGCTACGCCTCATCACCGAACAGCTAGCGCCTTTGGGTGAGGCGGCGAATCGCTTGACCCGCACATCAGCCTTCATCGAGGAAGCTACCCGCCCTAACGCTAGCGTTTAAACGCACCGTTACTGACCGCTATACCTGCCCGTAGCGGCCTGCGGCCTCGCCCAACCACCGCCGTACCAGCACGGCGGTTATTTGCGGCTCGCTTTGCAGCTCGCACGCTAACGCGGTGACGCGCTCTAACAGGTCAGCATCGCGTTCCAGGTCGGCTATTTTCATCTGTGCCAGGCCCGTTTGTCGGGTGCCTAACACCTCGCCCGGGCCGCGGATTTCCAGATCTTTTTCAGCGATACGGAAACCATCAGTGGTCTCACGCATGACGCTTAGGCGCTGGCGAGAACTTTTGGAGAGCGGCGGGTGATAAAGCAGTACACAAAAGCTTTCCGTGCTCCCTCGGCCCACGCGACCACGCAATTGGTGAAGCTGAGAAAGCCCCAGGCGTTCCGGGTTTTCAATAATCATCAAGCTGGCATTCGGTACATCTACCCCCACTTCAATCACCGTGGTGGCGACCAACAGATCCAGTTCACCCTCTTTAAAAGCAGCCATCACGTCGGCCTTCTCGCTGGCCTTCATTCGCCCGTGGATCAAGCCAATGGCAAGCTCCGGTAACGCGTCGGTTAATTCCTGGCAGGTGACTTCCGCCGCCTGGCACTGCAGCACTTCGGACTCATCAATCAGCGTGCACACCCAATAGGCCTGGCGACCATCGCTGCAGGCACGGCGAATCCGCTCAACAACCTCCGGGCGGCGCTCGTCAGACACCACTACCGTTTTAACCGGCGTACGCCCCGGCGGTAGCTCGTCAATCACCGAGACATCCAGGTCCGCATAGGCGCTCATGGCCAGCGTGCGGGGAATAGGTGTCGCGGTCATGATCAGTTGGTGCGGCGTTAACCCACCCGCTTCGCCTTTTTCACGCAGAGCCAAGCGTTGGTGGACCCCAAAGCGGTGCTGCTCGTCGATGATGGCCAGCCCCAGGCACTGAAAATGAACGTCGTCCTGGAACAGCGCGTGGGTGCCGACCACCATACGTGCGCGACCATCGGCGATGGCTGCCTTGGCATCCAGGCGGGTTTTGCCCTTTAACTTGCCCGCAAGCCAGGCGACTTCAATACCCAGTGGCTCAAACCACGCCTTAAACGCCCGGTAGTGCTGCTCAGCAAGGATTTCGGTAGGTGCCATTATCGCCGCTTGGCAATTGCCTGCCAGGGCCGCTAGCGCTGCCATGGCGGCCACCACGGTTTTCCCCGACCCCACATCGCCTTGCACCAGGCGCAGCATGGGGGCAGGGCGGCTTAAATCCAGCGCAATCTCCTCAAGCACTCGCCTTTGGGCCCCCGTTAAGGCAAACGGCAACTGGGCTAAAAAGCGTGCCTGAAGGCTGCGCCCGGAAGACAGTTGAGGAGCGCCGTCGGCCTGAATACGCAGGCGCACTTCACGCAGACTTAGTTGATGCGCTAAAAGCTCTTCCACCGCCAGACGGCGCGTGGCGGCATGCTGGCCGCTGGTCAACTTTTCGATGTCCACATCAGGCGGGGGTTGATGCAGCAAATGTAGGCAGGCGTGCAGCCCCGGCAGGTGAAAACGCTGACGCAGCACGTCAGGAATGACATCCGGCAGCGCTTCGGGCGCGCTATCCAGTACGCCAAGCGCCTGCTGCGTCAATGCGCGCAAGCGGGCTTGATTCAAGCCTTCGGTGGTGGGGTAGATGGGGGTGAAATACTCATCGACCGGCGTTTCGCCCGCTGCATTCAAGCGATATTCGGGATGGTAAATTTCAAGCCCGGTGGCCCCAGCCCGCGCTTCACCAAACGCACGTACCGAAACGCCCGGGCGCAACTGCTGCTGTTGGGCAGGCGAAAAGTGAAAAAAACGCAGGCTTAGAATACCGCTACCATCGCGCAGGCGTACCAATAGGCTTCTCCGCCGCCCTTTTACGACATCAGAGGCGGTCACTTCACCCTCTACCACCGCTTCCTGCCCGGCGCGTAGCAGGCCGATTGGCGTTAAGCGGGTGCGATCCTGATAGCGTAGCGGCAAGTGAAAAAGCAGATCGCTTACGTGTTCAATGCCCAACCGCGAAAGCTTGAGCGCCAACGCTTCACCGACGCCTTTAAGCGCAGTGACGGGGCCATTAAGATCGCTCATGAGCGCGCTTTACCCTTTTGGGCGGGCTGTTGGCACTGGCTGATGGCATCCACCAGGGCGTCGATCGCTTTAGGGCGCGGAAAGCTGGCTCGCCAGGCGATCGCTACCGTCCGTGAAGGGGCGGGATCCACAAAGGGTCGGCTCTCAAGCATCGCGTTTTCATACTGGTCGGTACCTAACGCTGACTGCGGCAATACGGTAATGCCTAGCCGTGACGCCACCATATGCCGAATGGTTTCCAGCGAGCCACCCTCGGCAATCAAGGTGTTATTCGGGTTGTTAAGCTTTTGGCTAATCGCCGGGCACGCCTCAAGAATCTGGTCTCTAAAGCAGTGGCCTTCACCCAACAGCAGCAAGCGCTCTTCCAGCAGCTCCTCTTTACGAATAGCCTCGCGCTCTACCCAGCGGTGATTTGCCGGTATCAAGACTTCAAACTGCTCTTCGTAAATGGGCTTGGTCACAATATCGGTGTCCGTGAACGGTAGTGCCACAATAATGACATCCAGCTCACCATTTTTTAACTTGGAACGTAACGTTCCGGTCATACCTTCTTCAATATACAGCGGCATTTGCGGCGCAATATTGGCAAGCGCAGGAATCAGGTGCGGAAACAAGTAGGGACCAATCGTGTAAATAGCCCCAATGCGTAGTGGATTGGATAGCTGATCCTTACCCGCGCTGGCCATTTCATAAATCAGCCGGCTTTGCTCCAGCACGCGCTGAGCCTGAGCAATGATCTTCTCGCCAAGGGGGGTTACTTGAATCGTGGATTTGGAGCGCTCAAACAGCGGTATATCAAGCTCCTCCTCCAGTTTTTTCACCGCCACAGAAAGCGTGGGCTGCGACACATGACAGCGTTCAGCCGCGCGACCAAAGTGGCGCTCCTGGGCAAGGGTTACGATGTAGCGAAGTTCTGTTAAAGTCATAACGGCGCCAGTGGGCATCCTCTCGTAGCAGCTCATGACGAATATCATGGCAGTCAGCGGGACGAAAAGGGACAGGAAATCCTGATGACGATGTCACATCTCGCAGCGAGTTTGTATCCAATAGGGAATATTTATCAAAAGGAGTGGACAAGGTGAAGCTAACGATACTGATTATCGGTTGTGGTGATCTCGGCATTACCTTAGGACGCCAGTTGATTGATGAGGGGCACCACGTCATTGGCGCACGTCGTAAAACAGCGGCTTTAGAAGACACCGGCATTGAACCCCTGGCGCTTGACCTTAATGATCTTGATGAGGCCAATGCATCTGCACTCCCCCAAGCGGACTACATCATTTATAGCGTAAGCGCTGACCGCTTTGAAGAGAGCGCTTACCAAAGCGCCTATCCGGACGGTCTAAAGCGCGTACTGAGCGTGATGGAACAGCACAAAAAACCACCGCGTCGGGTCTTTTTTGTCTCCTCTACCAGCGTATATGGTCAGCAGGAAGGCGAGGAGGTGACCGAAGATAGCCCAACCGGCCCCACCAGCTTCTCTGGCATGCTGATGTATGAAGCGGAGCAACTACTGCTTAACCATTCGCTACCCGGCACTGTGGTACGTTTTTCAGGCATTTACGGGCCTGGCCGTGACCGCTTGATTCACCAGGTAGCAGAAGGCCGCATCGCTGCGGTTACGCCGGTTATCTACTCCAACCGTATTCACCGGGATGATTGCACCGGTATTCTGGCGCATTTAATTCGCAGCCAGGAAAGCGGTCAACCGCTGGCGGAACTTTACCTGGGTAGCGACTGCGAGCCGGTCACCATGCATAACGTGATGGCCTGGATAGGCAAGCAACTGAAGGTGGAATCAACCGATACCATGCAGTCGCCGCTGCGCCGCCGGGCCAGTAAGCGCTGTAATAACCAACGTATCCTTGGAACCGGCTATCAGTTTCGCTACCCAAGCTACCGTGAAGGCTACGCTCAGATACTCAAAGAGGGCGGCTTTTTAGAGACTCAGAAAGCCTGATTGAAAACTTCCGGGTAAAAAAGCGTTACTTCAGATAGCGAAGCAGTCGATAGCAGACGAGATAATCAATACGCAAACACCGACTGGGCGCTAAACGCTCAGCCGGTGTTTTTTTATAGCAAAAACGTCGTGAACGGTTTAGTCACCGATGACCATTACGGCTTCGGCTTCTACCTGGCTGCCTTTAGGCAGCGCTTTAACACCCACCGCGGCGCGGGCAGGAAACGGTGTAGAGAAAAACTCTTCCATTACTTTGTTAACGATGGCGAAGTTATCCAGGTCGACCAGGTACAAATTCAGTTTCACCACATCGCCAAGCGAGCCTGCGGCTTCTTCGCAAACGGCTTTCAGGTTGGTAAATACCTGGCGCGCCTGTGCTTCGAAGTCCTCGGACACCAGCTCCATGGTCGCTGGGTCTAGCGGAATCTGACCAGAGAGATAGACCGTATTACCCGCTTTGATCGCCTGCGAGTAAGGGCCAATCGCGGCGGGGGCTTTGTCAGTATTAATAACGGCTTTATTGCTCATGCGGTGTTTCGCTCCTCAGTTATTCAGTACTCGTCGTTCTTCAGTACCAGTCATTATTAAGCGTTAATTATCCAACCAGCGTGTTTGTATAAAGTTTAAAAGGGGGTCTGTTTTTTTCAAAAATAGGTAATGACTGCAATAGCGATACGTGGCCGGTGCCGGATGGCAATTCGGCCAGGCCGCTTTAATAGGTTTAGTTGGTCATACGGGTAATTTTTCCGACGTTCGGCAAATTACGAATGCGTTTGATAATACGTGCAAGGTGAACGCGGCCTTTGACCGACAGCGTGAGATTCACCGTAGAGAGGCGCGCATCACGCTCTTCAATGCCAATTCGCTCGATATTGGCATCAGCATCGGTCACCAGCCCTGCAAGCTCCGCGACGAGGCCTCGACGGCTTTCAATTTCAATCCGCAATGCTACCGGGAAGTCTTCATCAATCGCGTCAGACCACTCAAGCGTAAACAGCTTATCAGGATCGTTTTTATGCTCTATCAGGTTTCTGCACTCGGCGCGATGCACCACCAGTCCTTTACCCATAGAAAGATGGCCCAGCACCGGGTCGCCAGGAAGCGGATGGCAACAGCGAGCAAAGTTAATCACCATGCCCTCGCTGCCGCTTATCAGCACGGCTTTGCCACCATCAAAGGTACCTGAACGGGAATCGGGATGATCACCATGAGCGACGTCCATCAAGCGCCTGGCGACCACATGCGCCATACGGTTGCCCAGGCCCAGCGACTCCAGAAGGCTATCCTGTGAGGCTATTTCCAGCTCTTTTAACGCTTGCTGAAGCACGCTGTCGTCAAGCTCTTCCAGGCTGGTTTCAAACGGCGCCAGCGCCTTGTTAAGGAGCCGCCGACCAAGCGTAATCGCTTCGGTTTGCTGCTGATGCTTCAGCGCGTGGCGAATAGCCGAGCGCGCCTTGGCCGTCGAGACAAAGCTAAGCCAGGCAAGGTTGGGGCGTGCGCCGGGCGCGGTGATAATTTCCAGCGTCTGGCCACTTTCCAGGCGTGTTGAAAGCGGCGCCAAATGGCGATCAATTCGGCAAGCAATACAGTTATTGCCGATATCGGTATGCACGCTATACGCAAAGTCGATCACCGTGGCGCCTTGGGGCAGCTCCATGATGTCGCCTTTTGGGGTAAACACGTAAATATCGTCGGGGAACAGATCGTTTTTGACGTGTTCGATAAACTCCAATGAGTTCCCGGCGTGGCGCTGCATCTCCAATAGGCCTTTCACCCATGCCCGGGCGCGCGCATGGCTGCCTTCAGCAATCGGATGCGTGGTCTGCCCCGCTTTATAGAGCCAGTGAGCCGCAATACCGTTATTGGCCATGGCCTCCATTTCGCGGGTGCGGATCTGCACTTCAATCGGCATGCCGCGCGGCCCAAACAGCGTAGTGTGAAGACTTTGATAGCCGTTGGCCTTGGGGATGGCGATATAGTCTTTAAAGCGCCCCGGCACCGGCTTATACAGGTTATGCACCACGCCCAGGATACGATAGCAGTTGGCGACATCCTCGGTAATGATCCGAAACCCGAATACGTCCATGATTTCAGCAAACGGTTTACGCTGGTCGCGCATCTTTTTATAGATCGAGAGCAGGTGCTTTTGCCGCCCCATAACCGTGCCCTGCAACACCTCTTCATCCAGGCTTTGCTGCAGTGACGACTGGATTTCACGCATGGCGCTACGCCGATTCCCCCGGGCGCTGGCGACCGCTCGCTTGATACGCTCTGAACGCATGGGGTGGATGGCTTGAAACGAAAGATCTTCAAGCTCAATACGGATCGTATTGATGCCTAGCCGCCCGGCAATACGGGCGTAAATTTCCAGCGTTTCTCGGGCAATACGGCGCTTTTTATCCGGCCTGAGCGCACCAAGCGTACGCATGTTATGCAGGCGGTCAGCTAGCTTGACGATAATGACGCGAATATCCCGCGACATCGCCAATACCATCTTCTGGAAGTTTTCCGCCTGAGCAACGGCTTTATCTTCAAAGGTGATCTGGGTCAGCTTGGAAACGCCATCGACAAGCTCCGCCACCGGATCGCCGAACTGGGCAGCCAACGCCTTTTTGGAAACACCGGTATCTTCAATGACATCATGCAGCATGGCGGCCATCAGGCTTTGATGGTCCATGTGCATATTGGCCAGAATATTGGCCACAGCAAGCGGATGGGTAACGTAGGGCTCACCCGAGCGCCGACGCTGGCCATCATGGGCCTGCTCGGCGTAATAAAAGGCGCGCTTGACCTGCTGGATCTCATCTGAGGGTAAATAGCCGCCGAGTCGATCGGCCAGGTCATCAATGGTGAACATTTACCGCGCCCCTGCTCGTTTCAGCCTTAGTCGTCGATTTGGGCGCTGGGCGCCATGGCGGGACGCACGCGAACAGGCGCTTCAACAGGTTCGTCGAGTACGGTGTGATCCACGAGGCCTGCCGCAATTTCACGCAATGCCATCACGGTAGGCTTATCGTTTTCCCAAGCCAGCTGGGCATCACGCGAGCCACGTGCCAATTGGCGGGCGCGCTGGGTGGAAATCATCACCAGCTTGAAGCGGTTTTCGACATTTTCCAGACAATCTTCAACGGTTACGCGAGCCATGGGGCCTTCCTGTAATGACGACGCTGGGCCGATGTTGTTGGATAACGCCACCGGCCCAGCGAAAAAGAATAGTGATAGAACCTGATAGATTACTCGACGCTGGGCGCCTGTGACAAGAGCGCATCCAGTAGTGGCGCATGGCGCTCGCTCACCTTGGTAAGCGTTAAGCGGCGACTGATCACCAGCGACTGCAGTTCCCGAAACGCCGTGGTGAAGTCATCGTTAATGACCAGGTAGTCGTACTCATTAAAGTGTGACATCTCGCTAACCGCATCACGCATGCGCCGTGCAATCACTGCATGTTCATCCGTACCGCGATTCGCCAAGCGGTGTTCCAGTTCGCCAAGCGATGGGGGCAGAATAAAGATGGATACCGCCTCAGGCATTTGTTCGCGTACCTGCTGCGCGCCCTGCCAGTCGATTTCCAGAATAACATCCTGGCCCGCTTTCAACAGCGTTTGAACCGCCTCGCGCGACGTACCATAGTAATTATCGAAGACTTTGGCATACTCAAAAAAGTCGCCACGCTTAATCATCGCTTCAAAGTCAGCCACCGTGGTGAAATGGTAATTAACGCTATCCACCTCACCGTCACGCTTAACGCGGGTAGTATGCGATACCGAGACCTGAATGCCATCAAGGCTTTCAATCAACTCGCGAACCAGACTGGTTTTGCCTGCACCCGACGGGGCGGAAACAATAAAAAGCGTACCTTGGGACATACAGCGCTTCCCTTGTTAGCGAAAAAACGGTTAGTAAAAATAGTTAGTGAAAACAGCTAGCAAAAAGATCATTAGCGGAGCAAGCAAAGCAACACGCTTATTTAAGGTGCGCAGTATCGCACACCCTCTGCGCGGACTGTAGAGTTTGCGTAAGTACCCAAGGAGGTTGGATGCGCAGCACGCTGGTTATATTGGCTCTTATTGCACTTGGTGTGGCCGTGCAAAAAGGTATTATTGACACTCCTCGTCACTGGGCACCGTGGGCTCCTCTTCATATCGATGATCCGATAACGCCCGTTACTCAGCTAAAAATCAAACGCTTAAGCAACAATAGAGACGCCTGTTTAGCCGCGCTGAATACCGTGCCAGACAGCGAGCTGAGCTATACCCCCCTTGCCGATTACTCCCCCACCGCAAACTGTCCACTGACCAATATTGTACGTATGCAGGCCAGCAGCGTGCGCTTTAACCAAAGCTTTGTGGCTTACTGCCCGCTAGCGCTTGCCTGGGTGATGTACGAGCGTCACGAACTGCAGCCGGCGGCGCAAGCAATCATGGGAAGCCGCGTGGCTCAGGTAAATCACGTGGGCAGCTTTGCCTGCCGCAATATTTACCATCGTGAGAGCGACCGGCGCAGTGAGCATGCCACGGCGGAAGCACTGGATGTTATCGGGTTTCAGTTTGAGAACGGCCAACGTATAACGCTGATCAACCACTGGGATGATGAAGGGGAAACAGGAGAGTTCTTGCGAGCAGCGCGGGATGGCGCTTGCCGTACATTTGGCAACGTATTGGGGCCTGATTACAATGCCGCGCATGCCGATCACTTTCACATGGGCATGCGCGGTTTCCGATTATGCCGTTAAAACCCGTGCTTTAAGAACATCATCCTTTAAGAGAAACAGGCCCTTAAGAAAAATAAGCGATGACGAACGAGCAGTGGGCTTTCACGCTTAATCGCGGTCTAGATTGATATCGTCTTCATCGGTCAGGGCGCCCGTTGCGGCACCAACGCCTGCGCCTAGCGCGGCACCGCCCGTGACACTGCCACCCGTGGCAGCGGCAGCGCCCGCACCCACAGCGGCACCTACCCCAGCGCCACTCGCGGAGCGTTCACCCGTTGTTGTACCGCAGCCAGCTAAACCAATTGTTAGTGCGGTAATAGCGCTCAACGTTAAAACACGCGATGTCTTGATCAATTGAGTATGCATAGTCACCTCCTTATGGGTTGCACCCTTATACCCTAGGAATGAATGGCTATTTATGCCACTTTTATAACCCCACAGCCACGCTGTCGGTGCGTTTCTCAAGCCAGCGCCCCCACACAAAAATCGCTAGCCCGCATAGCGCCAGGCCCGTGCCCACCAGCCCCGTACTCGACCAGTTCAAACCCGCACTAATTGCCAACCCGGCAAGCCAGGCACCTAATGCATTAGCGCCATTAAACGCAGCATGGTTAAGCGAGGCCGCCATGGTTTGAGCATCCCCGGCCACATCCATTAAGCGAGTTTGTAACGAAGGGGCAAGGGCCATACAGGTACCCACAAGCCCAACGCACAGAAGTCCTGTCCATACATTATTGGCAGCAAAGTAATAAAGCCCTTGAATCAAGGCACACCAAACCAGAATTTTTGGAATGGCCCTCATCAGGTTCTTATCCGCCATGCGACCGCCGACCAGATTGCCAATAATCGACCCCACACCGAAAATCACTAGTACCAGCGGCCCCAAGGCCTCGCTCATGCCCGCCTGTTGCGTCAGAGTGGGCATCACATAACTAAAAATAGAGAACATACCGCCACAGCCGATACAGGCAATGGCAATCGTCACCAGAACGCGAGACTTGGCCAGTGCCGACAGCTCACGCAGCGGGCTTGCGAGTGCATCAAACGGCTGCACCGGCACCCACCCGCGAATTAATAGCGCGGTCAGTAACGCTATAACGCCTACCCCGGAAAACGCGATTTGCCAGCCAAACTGGTTACCCGCCCAGGTACCGAGCGGCGCGCCGATTAAAATGGCCGTGGTTAAGCCCAGCATGACACGGGAAATGGCCCGGGCACGTTGATCAACCGGCACCGCCCCCGCGGCGACTAATGCCGCAACGCCGAAGTAGGCGCCATGCGGCAAACCTGCCACAAAGCGCAGCCCCACGAACGACCAGAACCCAGGCGCCATGGCACTGGCAATATTGCCGATGGCAAACACCAGCATCAACGCAATTAATAACCCCCGCTTGGGCACGCGCGCGGCCAATGCGGAAATCAACGGAGCCCCGACCACAACGCCTAACGCGTAGCTGCTGATCGCGTAGCCAACTTGCGGCACGCTAACCGCCAGGTCGCTCGCGACACGGTTCATCAGGCCCATTATGACGAATTCACTGGTGCCAATACCAAACCCACCTAGCGCCAAGGCGAATTCGGCCAAACGCGGGTTACGCGCCAGCCCTTGGGGCGACTCTTGCATTTTTTCTCCTCAGACGCGCCAAACGCCTGCTTAACAAACGGCCATATAGTGGGGCGATGATCGCAGGATTAGACGAAAGTATAAATATGCTCAATGAAATATTAGCAGGCGAGTGTTTCACTTTAACAGACTACGCTTTGAAGCAGGCCTGCGTTAAAAGGCTTAATCCACAAAGCACCTTTAACACTCTGCATCCGTAAGGCGTATATGACCCCTGACACCATTGAACAGGCCCTAAAAACGCTCGCCAGGGCCGACACGGATATCGCCCGTGCCCTTCCATTGGTAGGGGCGCCCTCGCCACGTGTGCGTGATAAAGGCTTTGCGACGTTCTTCTCCACCATCGTCAGCCAGCAGCTTTCCACGGAAGCGGCTCGTGCGATTATGAGTCGCGTGAATACCCTGCTACCAGAGCTTCATGCCCAAGCCGTCCTCGACACACAGGGCCAGGCACTGCGTGATGCCGGGCTCTCGTGGCGCAAAATCGAGTACGCCAAGGGGCTTGCCGAAGCAGAGCTTGCCGGCACCTTCAGTGCCGACGGGCTTGAGCATCTAAGCGATGAAGACGTGATTGCCACGATTACTCAACTGCGCGGTTTTGGGCGCTGGAGTGCGGAAATCTACCTGATGTTCTCACTCAAACGCCCCGACATCTTCCCCGCCGACGACCTCGCCCTACGCGTGGCATTAGGCCGCTTAAAAGGTTTAGACGACAAACCCACGCCCAAGCAGGCACGAAAGCTTACGGAACACTGGGCGCCCTGGCGCAGCGTGGGGTCGCTATTTCTGTGGCACTACTATCGCGGCGAGCCGGTTTAAGAATAAAGCATTTAGGCGTTCAGTCCGCCAAATTTACCGGCCTGATAATCCTCGACCGCCTGCACAATTTCTTCCCGAGTATTCATCACAAACGGCCCGTGCGAGTAAACCGGCTCATCAATGACATCGCCATGGCCAAACAGCAGCTGAGCGTCGCTTGCGGCTTCAATCACAATGCTATCGCCCTCCCGGTCCAGTTCAACCAGTTGATGGGGTTTGGTGGATTCACCACTCACCGTCACGTCGCCACTCACCACATACAGAAACACCTGCCGCCCAGCGGCAACGGGCAACTGCTCGCGCACACCGGCAGGCAGCTTAAGCGTCGACATAAACACCTTGGTTAACGTCTCGATAGGGCCGCTCGTATCGCCCCACTCCCCGGCGATCAAGTTCATTTCGCCGCCACCTGGTAGCGCAATTGCCGGGATTGAATCCTGTTGAAGGCCCACATAGCGCGGTTCGCTCATTTTCAGGCGCGCAGGCAAGTTGATCCACAGCTGCAAAATTTCCAGCGGACCACCCTCACGCAAAAACTCAGCGGGCGAGATTTCCGCATGCACAATACCGCTGCCCGCCGTCATCCACTGCACGCCGCCTTTATGAATCACGCTCTGGTGCTTGGCGCTATCGGCATGAGCAAGCGAGCCTTCCAGGATAAACGTCACCGTTTCAAAGCCACGATGCGGGTGCGGGCCAAACGGCAAGCCTTGATTATTGGCCGGATAAACCTGCGGGCCGTGATGATTCAAAAACAGAAAAGGATCCAACTGATCAAGACCCGGCCCAGGCAGCGGCCGCCGAGTGACCAGATCACCAATATCATCGCGGTGTGCCGGGTGCTGGGCGGTAACGCGGCGAACTGAGTTAACGGATGAGTCCGACATAAAATACTCCTTAACAAATTACCTTTAGCTTAAAACCTAAGCTAAAGAATGAGGAGCGAATAGTTTTCTTTGGATTGTTCAAGGAAATTGATGGGTGCTTATCTACATATCGGCTTACGCTTATATTTTCACAGGTAAAATTGCTATTGTTGAGGCTGGCCTAGTTGCCATCTTTTATTACGCCTGAGGTTAAGCCTATGACTGAGCAGAACCCAGCAGCCTTTAGCGACCTTATTAGCGCAATTACCCAGCAGATAGAACAAGCACGCGGACAGGTGCGCCAAGCCGTCAACACAACCATGGTGCAAAGCTACTGGGAAATAGGCCGCTTGATTATCGAGCATGAGCAGCAAGGCAACAGCCGTGCGGAATACGGTAAGCAGCAGCTACAGCAGCTTTCGCAACAGCTTGCCGAACGGCTGGGTAAGGGATTCGACGTCACAAATTTGCGTAATATGCGTCAGTTTTACTTGGGCTTTCCAATTCGCGACGCAGTGCGTCTCGAATTGAGCTGGACCCACTACCGCACCCTGTTACGGGTGGAAAATGCTCAAGCCCGCGACTGGTATTTGCAAGAGACCATCAACCAAAGCTGGAGCGCGAGAGCTTTAGAGCGCCAGATCAACACCCTCTACTACGAACGCCTGCTGGCCAGCCAAGATAAACCCCTGGTTGAGCGTGAAGCGAAAGAAAACACCCAGCCGCTGGCGGAAACCGCCAAGGACTACCTGCGCGACCCTTACATTCTGGACTTCCTCAACCTACAAGATAAAACCTACCAGGAAAGCCAGCTAGAGCAAGCGATTATCAGCAACCTGCAGCAGTTTCTACTTGAATTAGGCAAAGGCTTTGCCTTCGTAGAGCGCCAGCAGCGCATCCGCTTTGACAATGAAGATTTCTACATCGACCTGGTGTTCTACAACTTCAAACTGAAGTGCTTTTTACTGGTAGACCTGAAGCTCGGCAAGCTAAAGCATCAGGATATCGGCCAGATGGATACCTACGTGCGCCTATATGATGAACAGCGCAAAGGCAGCGATGACAACCCCACCATCGGCTTGGTGCTATGCAGTGAGAAAAGCGAAGCCGTGGTGAAGTACTCAGTACTCGCTGACCAGAAGCAGCTGTTTGCGGCGAAGTATCTGCCGTATCTTCCCTCCGAGGAGGAGCTCAAACGTGAGCTGGAACGCGAACGAGCGCGCGCCATTGAACAGCTTCAGTAACAGACATCGAGAACGAGTGAATTAGTAGTAAAAGTACTTTTCCGATGCCAGAGAGCAGTTGCCTTCTCACGCCACTTCAAGTCAGTCTAGATAAAGCCGACCAACCAGCTCGGTGCGATTGGTAACGTCGAATTTACGATACAGGTGATCGAGATGGGTCTTGACCGTAGAGGGGGCGATACCAAGCTCACGCGCCATGGCCTTGTTGCTGAGCCCTTGGCGCAACAGCGGCAGTAGCTGCTCTTCGCGCTCGGTTAACGCCACTCGGGCGTGCTCGGGCAGCGCCGGAGCGGGTTCAAAGGCGCTGGTCGAAACAGCCAGCTGGAGTATTTCCTGAAGTGATTGCAGCGTATCAAACTCCTGCGGGGTAAATCGTCCGTAGTGTGACTTGCGCAGCAGTGACATGCCTATGGCTGGGCGGCTCTGGATATAAAACAGCACTTCGGTCACGTCCACAACGTCGTGCTGACTCAGAAACGTCTGATAGCCCGCGTTGTGTTGTTTCGATTGCAGCGCCTGGGCATCACGCAGGGAAACCACCCCACCTCCGATACGCTGGCAGTAGCCGGGCTGAAGCGGGTCGAGGTGACGGTAGCGACGCAGGTAGCTGTCGTGCATCTGGGTAGGGTCGCCGTGAAGCTGGAAGTCAAACGCGCTTAAGCGATCATTGATGCGATAGAACGCCGCAAGCGAGGCGGGCACGGCCCGGGTGAAGGCATTCAGACAGTAGGCACCCAGTTCCTGAGGAGTGTGCATGGCAGGCCGACTCCATGTTGGTCGATGTCTTCAACATAACGAGTCGGCCGCGTGCGGGCAACGAGAATCTGCTGCCCGTCACCCCGTCGCGCCTCAGTTGAGGGCCGTCACGCTCTCCGGCAGCAGGGCGCCACCATCAACGATAATGGTCTGCCCTGTAATGTATTTGGCCAGATCGGAGCCGAGAAACAGCATAGCGTTGGCGATATCTTCCGGTGCGCCCAAGTGGCCTAGCGGAATACCGCGCTCAAGGCTCTGACTGTGCTCGTCATCGCCAAGGTTATCCATCGCTGGCGTGCGGATCATGCCCGGCTCGACGCCGTTGATGCGAATGTTGGAGCCGCCCATTTCAAGCGCCGTGTTGCGGATGAAGCCGTTGACCGCCGCTTTAGAGGCGGCGTAATGGGTCAGGCCCGGATAGGCGACCCGATTGCCGGTAACCGACGACGTACACAGAATCACGCCCTGGCCCTTTTGCTTGAAATGCGGTAGCAGCGCCTGAGCCATCCAGAAAAGCGAATGCACGTTAACGGCAAACGTACGCTCGACCTTCTCCCGGGTGAGTTCTTCCAAGGGTGTCAGCGGGAAGTAACCTGCGTTGTGCACTAGCACATCGACCGGATCGCTGCCCTCTATCATGGCGCGGGTGGCGGCCTCGTCGGAAAGATCCACACCGTGAGCCTGAATCTGAAGCCCCTCTGCCGTCAGCTTTTCGGCCACGCGTTTGGCCTGCTCTTCGTTGATATCGGCTAGCGTGACGCGGGCTCCGGCTTGGGCAAAGCGGGTCACGATGGCTTCACCGATGCCCTGGGCACCGCCGGTGACTAGGACGTGCTGGCCGCTGTAATCGATACTGATACTCATGAACGGACTCCATTCGTCAAAAGCAGGGCGACCGGGCAATACTCAGCCCGACCGCCTTGTTATCTTTTAAAGGCCCTCGAAAGCGAGGGTGGGCATGTCGACGATGTGGGAACCACCATCAGCCATGATCATGCTGCCGGTAATGATGGCAGAGGTGGGACTGATCAAAAAAGCGCACACGTCAGCGATTTCTTCGGCACTGGCCGCCCGTCGTAGTGGCACGTGCTGGGTCACACGGGCATAAGCGTCATCAAGAGACTCGTTGTAATGCGACATCAACGGCTGCATCTCCTCGTCGGCCATCGGCGTTCGAATCCAGCCAGGGCAGACGCAATTGACACGCACCCCCTTGGGGCCGTAATCGCGCGCCAGCGAGCGCGTCAGCCCGACGATCGCATGCTTGGCGGTGGTATAACCGCAGATATCACCACCGGCCTGGAACGAGGCCAGCGATCCAAGCATGACAATGCTGCCCTGCTGCTTGATCAGGTGCGGCAAACAAGCGCGAGCGCTGTAGAACGCTGTATCCAGGTTGAGGCGCATTGCTTGCTGCCAGTCGTCTTCGGACATATCGGTGGCCGCACCCAGGTCATGGCCGCCCGCGCTGCAAATCAGGCTGTCGAGTCGGCCATACGTCTCAAGGATGCGCTCGCAGAACGCCTTCCACTCCGTGGAGCTGGCGGCGTCACCTGACAGCACCAGCCCACCGATCTCGTCTGCCAGCGCCTGGAGCGGCTCACGGCGACGACCGATCAGCACCACGTTATGCCCGAGTGCGGCCTGTTGACGCACACAGGCCTCCCCCACACCGGTACCGGCGCCGGTAATAACAACGGTGCGGGACTCAGAGGTCATCGGGATACTCCGTATCGCTCAGACGCTGGCAGTAGGAGGCCATGGGGAAGTTGGCCAGCGGCGCATCTTCACTGTCGCCCACACCAAAAATCTTGCCGTCGCTGCGATGGTTCTGCTCATCCACCATGACGATGCCGAGCGTCGGCACGATCTTCTCACGCCAGATGAACAGATAAAGCGCATCGGTAATCTTGTAGTAGTGGCAAGCATCGGTGTCGCAAAGCCCTTGCTCCACCCCTTTCAAGCATTGCCAGGTGTAGAAGTTCTCGTTCAGATAGGTGTGCTCATAGACCTCGGTCGGGCTGTAACGGTAGAGGTTACGCACGCCGACCAATTCGTCGGTTGTAGCGTGTGGGCAGGCGCCGTCGTGGTAAGGCTTGTTCACAGTACCGTGGCTGATGTCGACCTTCACATCGGTCAAGGAACGGCCGCCCAGCGCACGCTCGTAAAGCCCTGTTTTGATGACATCGAACGTGGGCATGGTGCCAATCACCTGCGTATAGCTATCGGTCAGCGTATCCAGCACCACCGTATAGGAGGTGCTCGGCCGTGTGCTTTCATCCAGCCAGTCGAGCAGGTAGATGCGTTCACGTACCGAGGTGATGCGTACCTGGACCGCCTCGCCGTCGTCGACGCGCAGTTGCTCCTGGTCGATGTCGAGGCGACGAACGTTACCGTTGGCGTCGTGCAGCTCGATGCGCTTGCCGCTGAGGTCTGCCGAGTTATCCAACGCGTAGGAGTCCGTTTCAAAGCCCTTTTCAAGGCCGCTAACCGAGATCCAGTCGGAATGGGAAGGTGTGGTTGTCATATTATTATCTCCTTTATCTGTCCGAGGGTCATGTCCACCAATGGCGGTGAACGCTTTTTATCGTCGGCGTATAGCCATTGGCAGAAAATCCCCCAAATGGGGGAGGCCCAGCATCACGTGGCAAGAGCGGCAGGCAGAGGAAAATGTCTGGCAGCACCGAACAAGAATGAAGACCGGTTAAGGAGCAGATTGAGTGTCAGGCTGTACACCTCAGCCACACAACAATTAAACCGGCAGGAGATGACTCATCATGCTCGATACTTCGAAGGCGGGCCCAGTGCCCCATGCAAGTGCCCCTAGGCGACAGCAAATCGGCTTCAAGACCATGATTGCGATCTGTGTGGGTACCGTGGTGGTCCAAGGCGCCATGGTATCCGCGTTGGTTGGCTTTGGCATCGGCGGCCTGAGCTTTTTGGCCGCCATGCTGGTGGCCACCTTGCTTGCCGTGTGTAACGCCATGTCCTTTTCGGAACTCTCGCTGATGTATCCGCAGGCGGGCACGCTTGCCACCTACACGAAAAAGGCCATCGGCCATTTTCCAGCCATCGTCTCGGTCTTTGCAGGCTACGTAGTGGTCGCTATATTCGCGATTCCTGCCGAGTTTCTGCTGGTGGATGCCCTGCTGCAGATGCTGTTCCCCGGGCTGCCGTCGCATATAGTGCCGATTTTAATCCTATCGGCGCTGGCCGTTCTCAACATCATGGGCACCGACGTCTTTGCCAAGCTTCAAAACGTATTCACCTTTTCCATGATCGTCGCCATTTTTCTCGTCGGTGCCACAGCGCTGATTCAGCCGCCCTCCACGGAAACCGCCCAGGTCGCAGCAGGCATCGACTGGGGCGTCAGCAACATTATCGATGGCAGCTTTATCGGCCTGGTCGCGCTGGCGATGTGGATGTTTGTCGGCTATGAGTTCGTGTGTCCGATGATCAATGACATTCGTCAGCCGGAAAAACGAATTCCTCGCGCCATGTTCTTATCGCTTGGCATCATATTTGTGTTGTTCTCACTGTTCTGCCTAGGAGCTGGCCGCTACCTCTCCGCTGAGACTCTAACTACTTCGCCCCTGCCGTATCTCGATCTGGTCAATAGCGTGTTTGGTCAAGCAGGGCTGATCATTGCCACCGTGATGGGGGTGACCGCGACCTGCAGTACGGTCAATACAGTGCTGGCCGCCGTACCACGTATGCTTTCAGGCATGGCCGATAATGGTCAGGCGTTTTCCATCATGGGTAAAATGCACCCGCGCTATAACACGCCCTGGGTCGGCATTGTCTTTCTGGCGATAGGTGTGGTCGTGCCCTTTTTGCTGATCGGGCCCGATCAGATCATCACGCTGGTCATCGCTGCAGCCACCAGTTGGTTGCTGGCCTACATCGTCGCGCACATCAATGTGATGGTGCTACGTCGCCGCCGCCCCGACCACCGCCGCCCGTACCGCACGCCCTTTTATCCGCTACCGCAGATTCTCGGCATCATCGGCATGGCCTACGTCGCAGCCAACGCCTCCCCATCGCCCGAGATGACCACCTTGATCTATACGCTACTGGGCGTAGTACTGGGCGTCGTCAGCTTGATCGCGATCGTCTGGGTTAAGTTCAAGATGAAAAAGGGCCTATTCGAGCCGGATCTTAGCGAATAAGGCCTGCAACAGCCCGTGGGGCGCTTCACGACGAACGCTTTTTTCAGCGACGATGATTAGCCTTGAGGAGTTAAACGATGTCTCGCAGGACTGCCTTTTTCTTCGATGAACACTGCCTTTGGCATAGCGCCGGACAGTATGCGCTGACCTTACCGGTCGGTGGCTGGGTACAACCGCCGGCAGCTGGTGGGCTTGCCGAATCCCCCGAGACCAAGCGGCGTCTCAAAAACCTCATGGATGTATCTGGCCTGACCGACGCACTCAAAGTGCGCAGTGCTTCCCCAGCCACCAATGAACAACTACTGCGGGTCCATCCACAGTCCTATCTTGATCGTTTCAGGGCAATGAGCGACGCCGGTGGCGGTGAGTTAGGCGACCACGCGCCGATCGGCCCCGGCAGTTACGACATTGCCCGCCTTTCTGCGGGCCTTGCTATTGGAGCAGTGGCAGCCGTGATGAATGGGGAGGTCGATAATGCCTATGCTTTGTCACGCCCGCCGGGCCATCACTGCCTGCCGGATCAGGCGATGGGGTTCTGCTTCCTGGCCAATATTGCCATCGCCGTTGAAGAGAGCAAGGTACGGTTTGGCGTTGAGCGAGTAGCGGTGCTGGACTGGGATGTGCATCACGGTAACGGCACCCAAGAGATCTTCTACGAACGCGACGATGTCCTGACCATTTCTATGCATCAGGATGGCTGCTTTCCACCGGGGTATGGCGGTCTACATGATCGCGGCCATGGTGCTGGCGAAGGCTATAACCTAAACATTCCCCTGCCTCCCGGTTCGGGGGCCGATGCTTATAGACAGGCCATGGTCGAGATAGTCATTCCCGCACTAGAGCGCTATCAACCACAGCTCATCCTGGTGGCCTGCGGCTATGATGCCAATGCGGTCGATCCCCTAGCGCGGATGTTACTTTCCAGCGAGGCCTTCCGCGATATGACCCGACAGGTACGCGAGGCTGCGGAGAGACTATGTGAAGGGCGATTGGTGATGGTACACGAAGGGGGGTATTCGGAGGCCTATGTGCCGTTCTGCGGGCATGCGGTTATTGAGGCGCTATCAGACGTCATCACTAACGTTGTCGATCCGATGCAGGATTTTATTGCCCTACAGCAGCCGCGTGGTGCCACGGCCACTTTTCTCGAGAGTGCGATTAGCGGCATGGCAGAACAGATAAGCTGATGGCAGTAGCGGCCTTCCCATGGGTCAGGCGGCGCCCTCACCCGTCACGCTCTACAAGCTGCCGGGCGTGGTGCTCAAGGTCATCAGCCTGATCCGACCACGTCACCCATTCAACAGGAACATCAGGGCGCTTCAAGATGAACCGCCCTGTCTTGTTAGGTCGCGTTGATCACATGGTCGACAGCCTTTTCCGCGACCGCAATGGTCGGGGCATTAGTATTGCCACCGGGCAAGGTGGGGAAGACTGAGCAGTCGATGACGCGCAGTCCTTCTACTCCATGAACCTTTAGTTCAAGATCAACCACCGAATGCTCGGCATCAGGGCCCATGCGACAGGTACCCACGGGGTGATAGGTCGTTTTACAGTATTGGCGGACGAAGGTCTCAAGCGCCCGCTGGTTGTCCTCCATGCTCTGCGCCATCAGATGGCGCGCCTCGGGCGGCGAAAAAACCTCATCGATCACGTTTGAAAGCGCCGGCGTATCAAGTAACGCCATTCCGGCGCGCAGCGAACGCACCTGATGTTCGAGATCCTCAGGTGCGTCAAGGAAGTTGGCGTTGATGGCCATGCGCTGCTCTTTGCCTGAACCAATCAGGCGTACCGTACCGCGCGAGACCGGCCGCAGGTGGCCAACCTTGAGCGTAATACCATGCGTCCGCCCTCGACCGATGCCGTTGGGATCGTCCCAAGTGTCGAGCACCGGCATAAAGTGAATCTGAGTGTCTGGGCGGCCTTCATTGGCAGTATCCAGAAAGGCGCCGCCCTCCAGCACGTTGGAGGTCATGAGGCCGCGACGATGCAGTAGCCATTCGACCCCGTGGCGCAACGCCTTCAAGCCAACATCTTCACCGTACAGGGAGGTCGGGTCCTTGAGCGTGGCGTTGATTGATAAGTGCAGATGGTCCTGCAGGTTATCGCCTACCGGCAAGTCACGGAGGCACTCAATGCCCTGCTCGCTCAGGTGATCGCGAGGACCGATGCCGGAGGCCATCAGAATCTTCGGACTGCCGATTGCGCCAGCGCTAAGGATGACTTCGCGTCGTGCATGAAGGGTCATTTCGCCTTTTTTGGAATGATGGGCCTTGACGCCGATGGCCCTGCCCTTTTCGATGATCACTCTCTCGACATCGGTATCAGATAAAATGGTCAGGCGCGAATCGTGGCGCACCTCGCTCAGATAGGCCTTCGAGGTACTGTAGCGTTCGCCATTGAAAGTGGTGGTCTGGTAGTAGCCCACTCCCTCGCGGGTATTGTCGTTGAAGTCATTGACGTAGGGCAGCCCGAACTCCTGTCCGGCGCGCACGAACGCTTGCGATAACGGATGGCGATAGCGGTTTTCGCTCACTCTCAACGGTCCATCATTGCCGTGCAGGGGCCCGGCCAGCGACTCGTTGCCCTCACTTCGAATGAAGTATGCCAACAAATTGTCATAGCCCCAGCCGGTGCAGCCGTGGTCGTTTGCCCAGCCATCATAGTCGGTACGATGCCCGCGAATATAGATCATGCCATTGACCGAGCTGCTGCCGCCGATCAGTCGCCCTTGGGCGATGGACATGGCGCGGTTATTGGTCGCGCCGTGCGGGGTGGTCATGTAGGGCCAAGTCCGGGTCGGAATCACCTTGCCGACTGCGGCAGGCATACGAATAAGAAGGCTTGTGTCCGACCCACCAGCCTCAATGAGCAGCACAGAAACATCCAGCGCCTGAATCAAGCGATGCGCGATAACGCAGCCAGCCGAGCCAGCGCCGACGATGATGTAGTCGTAGTGGTGGTGTCGCATTTTGTCTCCTTGGCGAACGAAAGCGCCCGCGGCGCATCAAGGAGAGCGTAAGAGCCGGATTAGGTTATCAATTGACTAAATGTGCCAGGTTGTTGACTGTGCCTGCCTCATCGAATTTATTCTTTTTATATCAGTAATTTAAATAAAAATACTTTAGTAGAGTACCGTTACATATGGGCGCAGCGAAGCATCAATTATGTGGTTCCATTCGCTGCACTTCATCCAGCAGCCTCATCAGGGTGCGGTATTCCTCGGGGCCAAGCCGCTTCTGGATTTACTGGTATTGCCGCATCATTTCCCCTTTCATGCTGTCGAACAGCTCGTTGCCCTTGGAGGGCAAGGTCCCTCATAGCCTCAAATAGCCGAGTATGGCTGACGAAGGCGACATGTCTCAACGTCGAGTCGCTCAGTCTGTCGAATGACGCAGCGAAAACATCGAGTTCTGCAGATGATCGGCAATAATGGTTCTCATCCAGCGGTGCGCCGCATCATTGTGATGAATGCAGTGCCAGATCAGGTAATAATCGTGTTCGGGCACCTGGCTCAGAGGCAGGGATTTCCAGGTGATGGGATAGATTTCCGAAGCCTTTCTGGCAATATGTCTGGGTACGATCAGAAGCATTGAGGTTTCGCTGACGACATTGAAGGCTGCAGAAAAAAAGGGCACCTCAAAGGCGATACGTCTTTTCCTGTGAAGACGGTTCATTTCAATGTCGAAGAACCCGTCCTTTTCCCCACCGGCAGTAATCCTCACAAACGCATGCTTCAGCATGCTGTCGATGGATAGTGCCTTATTTATGAGAGGATGTTCCTTGTTCATCAAAACGACGGGGATATCGTTACCCAAGTGCACGCCGTAAATATTGGCCGGCACATCGTTGGTCATCGTAGCGGCAAAATCCAGCGGCCTTGCGCCAAGATTGACCAGCCATTCCGGCTGCCATATCTGATAATTCAGATCGATGCCGGCTCGATAACCCTCCAACACTGACAGCAGTTCAGGAAAGATAAAGTTGGCCACATAATCGGTGCAGGCAAAGGAAAAGCGCCGCTGACACAGCTGTGGGTCGAACTGCTCCTTTTGACGAAGATCGTTGATGCTTTCCAGTATCTCAAGCACTCTGGGCTTGAGCTGCTGCGCCAGTGCCGTCAGAAAATAGTCATTGCCTTCCCGAACCAGAAGGGGGTCATCAAAATAACCCCGAAGCTGGGAAAGCTGGCGGCTGATGGCTGACTGTGTCAGACGCAGTTCCTGAGCAGAGCGCGTCAGGTTTCTCTGCTCAAGAATGACCTTTAGGGTATGCAGTAGATTAAGGTTCAGTTTTACCACACGACCTTCCCGTACCAGAAAGCCTGTGCCATCACGGGCCAACTTATTATTAAAGATGAACTGCCTGTCGTCATAGCATAGGGATAAAGGAAATGTTAAAAAGTTTGCATTAACAACCACACTTCCGACACTAATGCCAGTTAGTTAGTGCTGACTGGCTTATTTCTGACTGGATATTTTTGATGTCGTACCCAAGCAGCCCGAGAGTAAAGCCGCTCCCGAAGTATAAACGATAGCGCCATCTCCGTCATAGCTTTCACTACCATACGCACACGGCCGGACGGCACCACAGGTAGTATCGATAACCCATTAATAATAAAAAAGTGATCGAAGCTTATATGGGCAATGTCATCCCTAGCCTGACTGAAATATATAAAAAATTCGGTATCAGTAAGTCGCTGATGCCGGACTATTATAACGTCAGCCAGTGAATGAAAAACTAAATTGACCGGCATTACGCTTCCGGCCCCATTATTTATTTTGGGACTAGAGGCTCAAGAGGGTATGAGTTTAGCGCTAGCCGTAAATGCTCAATAGTCATTTCACCCATCCGATAAACGGCGATACGTTCGTAACCGTAAGAATAATAATGTCGGAGGTTGAAAATGAGTCACGATGTTTCATCGAGGGTAATGTCAGGTGCCGAAGGGAGTATGGCAACGCCTATCTGGAAAGGCCGATTGACGTTTATCATGGCCGCCTCGGGGTCGGCGGTCGGGCTAGGAAATATCTGGAAGTTTCCCTATGTCACGGGTGAAAACGGCGGCGGTGCATTCTTCCTGGTCTATCTCTTTTGCGTGGTGGGCTTTGGTATACCACTGCTAATGGCCGAAATAGGTATTGGCAGGGCAACGCGGAAGAATGCGCTGGATGCCTATGGCGACCTGAGCCAGAGGGCGGGAAGGCATTCGGCGTGGCGCTGGACCGGCGGTGTAGCTATCCTGACCAGCTTCCTGGTTCTTTCCTTTTATACGGTCGTGGCCGGCTGGTGTCTCTACTATTTCTGGCTGACGGTCACGGGTGAATTCTCGGCGGCGGATCGGATCACTCAATCGTTTACCAGTCAGACCTTTGATCATCTTCTAAGCGCTCCGACCCTTCTCATCATTTTTGGCTCCCTGTTTCTATTAGCGACTCACATGATCGTTCGTGCAGGCATTCAGGGGGGGATCGAAAAAGCAATCAATTGGCTGATGCCCATGCTGCTGGTGGTGTTACTGATTCTGGTAGGCTATTCGATCAGCCATGGGAGTTTCTCCGAAGCCGCCAAATTTCTGTTCTTTCCTGATTTCAGCAAGTTGAGCCTGAACGCCATTCTGGTGGCCATCGGTCATGCCTTCTTTACGCTGAGCCTGGCGTCGGGGTCGATGGTGACCTATGGCGCGTATATGCCTTCCCACGCCTCGATTCCCAAAACCGCCATCATGGTGGCCGTGATCGATACGCTGGTCGCGCTGGCGGCAGGTCTTGCCATCTTTCCGCTGGTCATGGAGTACGGTCTTGCGCCAAACGCCGGGCCCGGTCTGATCTTCATGTCATTGCCGTTGGTCTTTGGCCATATTCCCTTTGGACAAATCTTCGGCGCCGCGTTCTTCTTTATGCTGTTCATCGCCGCCCTGACGACATCCATTTCGTTGATGGAGCCCTCCGTGGCCTGGCTGGAGCAAAAGAGTCGTCTGTCGCGGACCCAAGCCGCTACCGTGATCGTTGCGCTGCTGTGGCTATTAAGTACGGCCGCGGCCCTGTCCTTCAACCTCTGGAATGCTCCCGTCTTCGCCGACAGAACGCTCTTTGATGCCCTCGATGGCCTGACCGCCAACATCATGATGCCGCTGGGCGGGCTGGCCACGGCGCTGTTTTGCGGGTTCTGTCTGAAAGGCACTCAGTTGCGTGACATGTTCGGTGACAGCCCGATCATCAAGCCCTTCCGGATCTCGGTGCGGTGCATTGTCCCGTGCTTCATCGTGATCATGATCATTGCCTCCCTTTAACCACGTATGCATGGCCCACTTCGGCCCCTGAATCAAGGAGAACGACATGTTTGAAGAACGCAGCATCGACATACTGAAAGAGTCCCTGACCACCCTTGCCAGGGGATATGAGCATCTGCCGGCGTTCGAGACGCAATATGACCGGCAAAAGGCCAGTGAGGTCATGGCGCAGGTTGCCGAGAAGATGTGGGATAATTACCCCTATCCGCATCCTCAATACGCCGGCCAGATGCTCAAGCCGCCTCACCCCATCGCTCGCATGGCCTACATGATGGCGATGTGGATCAACCCGAACAATCATGCCCTCGATGGCGGCAAGGCAAGCTCCGCCATGGAAAAAGAGGTGGTTCAGGACATTGCCAAAATGTTCGGCTGGACAAGCCATCTTGGCCATCTCACTAGTGGCGGCACGATGGCCAACCTTGAAGCGCTGTGGGTGGCCAGCCAAATTCATCCCGACAAGAAGGTGGTGGCCTCCCAGCAGGCCCACTACACCCATCATCGAATCTGTGGCGTTTTGAAGGTGCCTTTCGACTCGGTGGCTGTGGACGACAGGGCCAGAATGGATACGGCGGCCCTGGAAGACATGCTGAAGAAAGGAGATGTCGGCACCGTTGTCGTGACTCTGGGAACGACCGGTGTGGGCGCCGTCGACCCCCTGCCGGAAATCCTCCGGCTGCAGCCACGCTATGGCTTTCGGGTTCATGTCGATGCGGCGTATGGCGGCTACTACAAGCTGATCGACTCGCTTCCGGATCACGCGCGTGAAGCGTTTGCCTGCATCGATCAGGCGGACTCCATCGTCATTGATCCGCACAAGCACGGGTTACAGCCCTACGGCTGCGGCTGCATTGTGTTCAGGGATCCTGCCGTCGGTGCCTTCTACAAACACGATTCGCCCTATACCTATTTCAGCTCCGATGAGCTACACCTTGGTGAAATCAGCTTGGAGTGCTCGCGTGCCGGCGCTTCTGCCGTCGCCTTGTGGGCCACCATGCAGATGCTGCCCATCGTCAGGGAGGGTGAGTTCGCCCGCGGGCTGGATCAGTGCCGCGGCGCCGCCGTCGGGCTGTATCAGAAGCTGGTGGACAGCGACGAGTTCATCGTGCCGCTGGCGCCGGATCTGGATATTGTCATCTGGGCGCCCAAAGCCGGCTCAACCAGCGAGGTATCGCGCCTATCCCAGCAGATGTTTGAACAGGCCGAGGCGCAAGATCTTTATCTCGCCGCGTTCAATTATCCGTCGCATCTGATCCAGAAGGCCTGCCCGGAGATCGTCGTGGATAGCGAGTACACGGTGTGCCTGCGCTCGGCACTGATGAAGCCCGAGCATCTCGACTGGCTCGACACCCTCTGGAAAACGCTGATGGATGTTCAGCAGGGTCTGAAATAACGCGTGACCCAAGCCAATATAGTCTGTCATCAATACCGGGGCGCTCCATTGGAGTGCCCTTTTTGATTTAGACAGCGCTTTTCATGCAGCATTGATCATGATGTCGGCGGCTGTATCTGCCACCGCAATGGTCGGAACATTGGTATTGCCGCCGGGCAGATTAGGGAAGATGGGGCAATGGATAACGCGAAGTCCTTCCACGCTGTGAACGTTCAGCTTAAGGGGGCGCACCACCGAGCGCTCGGCGTCCAGCCTCATGCGGCAGGTGCCCACCGGGTAATAGGTCGTTCTGCAGTACAGGCGGACAAAGGCCTTAAGCGCCTGCTGGTTATCAGAGCGATCTGCTCCATCAGGTGGCCAGGGAAAAGATATTCTTGATCAAACTGGAAAACGATGGCGTGTCGAGCAGTATCATTTCAGTCCGTAGCGCGTACCCATCAATAAGGCTCGGATTTACGTTTATAGAATCATCAATCATCTGGTTCCAGCTTCTGCACTTCATCCAGCAGGCTCATCAAGGTGCGGTATTTCTCCGGGCCAAGCCGCTTCTGGATTTTCTGGTATTGGCGCATCATTTCCCCTTTCATGCTGTCGAACAGCTCATTCCCCTGGGGGGTCAGAGTGACGCAAAGCCGTCTCTGGTCGTTTTCGGGCTTCCAGCGACTGACCAGCCCATTCTGCTCAAGACGCACCAGCACCCCGGTCAGGCTCGGGCGTAGAATGCAGGCAAGCTCGGCCAACTGGTAGCTCTCCAGCGTCTGCTCTTCGGCTTGCCACAGGATGCGAATAACGCGCCACTGCTGCTCGGTAATGTTGTTGTGGTTAAGGTGTGGCCGGAAAAAATCCATGGCGGATTCACGGGCTTGAAGCAGTGCCAGAGTCATTGAAGGAGTCGGACGCGACATGTGCTGCCTTTTTCTAAAAAATTCCGAGACGATAGCGGCTCTTGTCATAGAATCGCCGAAGATAGGTGTAAAGCGGAGTCTTATCAAGGAGCGGACAATACCACACTCACTCGCTTGCTACATGACCTGACGCATGGCATCTGGATATCCAAAATGGCGCTTTTTCAGCGACCAGAAGTGATGCAACGAACCAGAAGTGACCGGCCCTCATGCGCGAGCCGGGGCCGACCATTCAGATCATATCAACTATAATGTAATGACTGTCTACTTGATTCCCATGCACAGATACTTGATTTCGAGATAATCCTCGATGCCGTAGTGGGAGCCTTCACGACCAACGCCCGAGGCCTTGATGCCGCCAAACGGAGCAACTTCTGTCGAGATGAGGCCCTCGTTGATGCCGACCATGCCGTACTCCAGTGCCTCGCCCATGCGCCAGCCGCGTCCCAGGTTCTGCGTGTAGACGTAGGCGGCTAAGCCGAAAGGCGTGTCGTTGGCCATGGCGATGGCCTCCTGCTCGGTGCTGAAACGAAACAGCGGTGCGAGCGGGCCGAAAGTCTCCTCACCGGCTACGTCCATCGCCTTCGTCACCTCACCCAGGACCGTCGGCTCGAAGAAGTTGCCGCCCAGCGCGTGAGACTCGCCGCCGCAGAGCACCTTCGCGCCGTGGCCGACGGCGTTGTCGATGTGGGCGCGTATCTTATCGACGGCTTTTTGATTGATCAACGGCCCCTGCTGGGCGCCCTCTTCTTCGGCAGCGGCGACCTTGAGCGCCTTGACGGCGGCGACCAGTTTTTCGCTGAAGGCATCGTAGACCGCATCGTGAACCAGAAACCGGTTGGTGCAAACGCAGGTCTGGCCGCTGTTACGGAATTTCGAGGCAATCGCGCCTTCGACCGCCGCGTCCAAGTCGGCGTCATCGAACACGATAAAGGGCGCATTGCCACCCAGCTCCATGCTCACCTTCTTGATCGTGCCAGCGCACTCTTCCATCAGTTGACGGCCGATCTCGGTGGAGCCGGTAAAGGAGAGCTTGCGGATGGTTTCGCTGTGGGTGAGCTCGGTACCAATCTCGCCGGCGCGTCCGGCCACCACGTTGAACACCCCGGCAGGTACGCCTGCGCGCTCGGCAAGCTCGGCCAGCGCCAGCGCGGAAAGCGGAGTCTCGGAGGCAGGCTTCAGAACCATCGTGCAGCCAGCGGCCAGTGCAGGGCCAGCCTTTCGGGTAATCATGGCGATGGGGAAGTTCCACGGCGTGATCGCCGCGACCACGCCCACTGGCTGCTTGATCACCACCAGCCGACGGTCGGGCTTGTCGTTGGGGATCACATCGCCGTAGACGCGCTTACCTTCCTCGGCGAACCACTCGATGAAGCTGGCGCCATAGTCGGCCTCACCGCGGCTCTCGGCCAGCGGCTTGCCCTGCTCCGCGCTTAGAATGCGGGCCAGGTCTTCCTTGTGCTCCTGCATCAGCGCGAACCAGCGCTTGAGAATGAGCGAGCGGGCCTTGGCGGTCATGTCACGCCATGCCGGAAGCGCCTTTTGGGCAGCATCAATGGCACGCTGGGTTTCGGCCGTGCCCACACGGGCTACGGTGGCAACGGTATCGCCGTTGGCCGGATTGGTCACATCAAAAGTGTCGCCGTTGTCAGCATCGAGCCATTGGCCGTTAATGTAGGCCTGTTGGCGTAGCAGACGAGTGTCGTTGAGATTCATGAGTCATTCCGAAATTGAGGGCCTGACATGCACAGGCCCAGGTGAAAACAAAAACGGGGAGCCGTCGCGTAATCAGTACACCGATGAGGCGGGCGTGGTCGGAACATCACCGTCCTTGAACTCGCCAGCCAGTGTTTTCAGCGAGCCCATCAACAGGCTGGTATCCACACCCACGGCCACGAAGGTGGCACCCAGTTCGAGGTAGCGCTTGGCCAACGTCTTGTTGGCCGAGAGAATGCCCGCGGCCTTGCCAGCCTGCTGAATGCGGCCAATACCGTCTTCGATGGCACGCTGCACGTTGTCGTGCCCCGGATCACCGCGGTGGCCGAGCGAAGCGCTTAGATCAGCCGGCCCGATGAAAACGCCGTCGACGCCCTCGACAGCGGCAATTTCATCCAGATTTTCCAGCCCCTCTTTGGTTTCGATCTGTACCAGCAGGCAGACCTCTTCATCGGCGTGATCGAGATAGCCCGGAATCGAGTTCCAGCGCGAGGCGCGCGCCAGCGCACTGCCCACCCCGCGGATGCCGACCGGCGGATAGCGAGTGGCGCGCACCAGTTCGCGGGCCTGCTCGGCGGTATCGACCATCGGCACCAGCAGCGTCTGAACGCCAAGATCCAAGTATTGCTTGATCGTCGCCGCGTCACCCACCGGCGGGCGCGCTACCGGCTGGACCGGATAAGGCGCCACGGCCTGAAGCTGCTCTAGAATGGTGCGCAGATCGTTTGGGGCGTGTTCGCCGTCAATCAAAAGCCAGTCGAAACCGGCGTTGGCGGCAAGCTCGGCACAGTAGCCGTTGGCAAGCCCCAGCCAGAGACCGATCTGGGCTTGCTGGTTGCCAATGGCCTGCTTGAAGGTATTGCTGGGCATGTCCATAAGGCACTCCTTGAAAGTTGGCGTATCGCTTTACATCGGGAAAACGGCGTTTATTTGACCGGTACCGGAGCTGCCGAACGGCGCGGTCAGGATTTCGGCCGGACGGTCATAGCCCTCGCCGAGCACGCCCATCAGCATCGCGGTGTCGTGCATGCCGCCCTCGCCGTAGCAGTGCTGGGCGTACTCCGGCAGCATCTTGCGAAACTCGTCAAACTTACCTTCGCGCCATAGCTCGACCACGCGCATATCCATCTGGCGGTCGAATTCGCGGGTCCAGCGGTGCAGGTTCTCGAGCGCATTGACGTTGTCGCTGAAGCGGTGGGAAAGCGACCCGGAGGCCAGCACCATCACCTTGTGATCGCTTGCCTCGATCGCCTGACGCACGGCGGCGCCGAAGCGAATACTGTCGTTCAGGTCGTGCCAGGCATCCCAGGCGGCGATGGAGATCACCTTGAAGGGCTGCTCTTCCGGCACATCCATGTGCATGTAGCGCATGGGCACCAAGGTGCCGTATTCGAGCTTGAGGCTCTCGATATTGTGCGCCATGGTGCGAATATCGGAGTCGTTGGCGTACTCGGCGATCGCCCGGCCCAGGTCGGGGCAGCCGTCGTACTTGTAGGCCATGTTCTGAATGAAGTGCGGCAGCTCGTTGCTGGTATAGATACCTTCAAAATGATCGCCGCAGTTGATGTGATAGCCGCTGTTGACCAACCAGTGCGTGTCAAAGACCACGGCGACGTCGGCGCCGAGTTCACGGGCGCGACGAGCGATCTCCTTGTGACCGGCGATCGCTTCGGCGCGACAGCCATGATGCGGTCCGGGCTGCTCGGAGAGGTACATCGAGGGGACGTGCGTGATCTTGGCAGCAAGTACGATTTCACCCATGAGAAAATTCCTTGAAACGGACGGGCTGGTCAAGGCGGCCTGCACGGCAGGCAGGCAACGTTATGGAGCGAAGCACCCGTCGGTGGTTAATATAGAGGCCTGTCGGACGGTAACACCGCGCAAGCTCAGGAGAACAATCATGGCGCTGGATCTCATTCCCAATATCACGATTGGTCAGGAGTACGACCAGCGCTATGCCGATGCGACGGTGCATTACGATGCGCTGGGTCGCATGGCGGATTTCTACGGGCGCAACATGCCGGTCCATCATCATGACCGGTTCTTTCAGGTGCACTACGTCAAAAGCGGCATGGTACGGGTCTATCTGGACGAGCGGCAATTTCACCAGCAGGGGCCGATGTTTTTTCTGACGCCGCCGACCGTGCCCCACTCCTTTACCACCGAAGACGGCAGCGACGGCCATGTGCTGACGGTGCGCCAGCAGCTGGTGTGGTCGCTGCTCGAAGAGATTCCCGAGCTGGGCGACGCCTCGACCGTGACACCGGTGTGCGTGGCGACCGGCCGGGTCAGCGACGAGACGAGACCGGAAGTGCGTCGCGTCGAACGGCTTTTTGACGAACTGCGCCTCGAGTTCGAGGCCGACCGGCCGGGCCGGGAGGCAGCGCTGATCACCCTGACGCGGCTGATCTTCATCGGCCTGTTTCGCCTGTCGGCCAACTCGCTCAAAGCCCAGAACGTGCGTCACGACGAGCTGTCGCTGTTTCACCGCTTCAATCTGGAGATCGAGGCCCGCTATCGAGCGCACTGGACGCTGGCGAACTATGCCCGCGTTCTCAACGTTACCGAGGCGCGCCTCAACAGCGTCTGTCGACGCATCGCCGGGGTGCCCAGCAAACAGGTGATTCACGACCGCGTGATGCAGGAGGCCCGGCGCCTTCTGATCTTCACCCGCATGAGCGTCAACGAGATCGCCTACCAGCTCGGGTTCAAGGACCCCGCCTACTTCTGTCGATTCTTTGCGCGTCATTCGGGTACTACCCCCTCGGGTTACCGTTGCGATCCGCCCGTTCGTGAATAGCGGGTGTCGTCTAGTCGAATGTCAATGACACGAACCCGAACGGGCCGTAGTCGGCTTCGATCCGGCTGCCGGACGGGCATTCGACCGGGCCGATGAACGAGCCCGACAGGATGACCTGGCCGGCCTCGATGCGCTGACCGTAAGTCGCCATGCGCCGTGCCAGCCAGACGAGCCCGGTGACCGGATCGTCCAGCACGCCGGCGCCGAGGCCGGTGGCCACCACGTCGTTGTTATGCTTAACAATCGAGCCGACCCAGCGTAAATCCAGCGCCCGTGGGTCGTGGCGTTCGGCACCCAGCACGATGCCAGCGTTGGCGGCATTATCGGAGACGGTGTCAAAGATCACCCGCGCTTGGCCGGTCTCTGCGTCCTTTCTGACGATGCGGGTATCGAGAATTTCGATGGCCGGTGTCACGTAGTCGGTGGCGGCCAGCACGTCCTCGCGCGTGACCTCACCTTCCAGCGATGCCTTCATGACAAAGGCAATCTCGGCCTCGATGCGCGGTTGGATGAAGTGGCCCTTCGGAATCACGGCGCCGCTGTCGAAGCGCATGTAGTCATAGAGCACGCCGCTGTCCGGCGTGTCGATACCGAGCGCATCCTGCATCACCTTGGACGTCAGGCCGATTTTCCAGCCGATGATGTCGTGCTCACCCTTCTTTCGCTCCATCTGGGCGGTCTGGATCGCGTAGGCATCATCCAGCGTCATGTCCGGATAGGCTTTTGACAGCAGCCCGATCTGCTCGCGACTTTTCTCCGCCTCGAGCAGCGCCTTTGCCGCGTCGTTGATTTGCGTCTCAGTGAGCGCCATGACGTTCATCCTCCACGCCGTTGATCAATTTGCCGATACCCTCGGCTTCCACCTCGACAACGTCGCCGGGCTTGAGCCAGATCGGCGGCTCGAAACGGGCGCCGGCGCCGGTGGGCGTGCCACAGACGATGACATCGCCCGGTACCAGGGTGGTGAAGGTCGAGACGTAGTTCACGATGTAGCGGAAATCAAACATCATGCGCGAGGTGCGATCGTTCTGGCGAACTTCGCCGTTGACCCGGGTGGTCAGTTCGATGTCATCGAGCTGCGAGGCATCGCGGAACGGTACAAGCCACGGGCCAATGGCGCCGGTGGCGTCGAAGTTCTTGCCCTGGGTGACGTTGAACTTGGCGTGGCGCACCCAGTCGCGAATGGTGCCTTCGTTGCACAGCGTCAGTGCGGCGATATGCTCATAGGCCTTTTCGCGGGAAATACGGCGACCGCCCTTGCCGATCACGATGGTGACTTCGCCTTCGTAGTCGAGCTGCTCGCTCTCCGGCGGACGCACGAGATTTTCGTTGTGGCCAACAAAGCTGCGCGGGAAGCGGATGAACAGCGACGGCTTGCTCGGCGCGGCCTGGCCGTCCTTGTACTCCTCGTTGCGCGAGGGGAAGTTAACGCCGACGCAAATCAGCTTCTCTGGGTTGACGATCGGAATCAGGTAGGTGACGTCTTCTTCGCGGTAGCTCGGGCTGCGGCCGTCGGCAGCATGCAACAGCTCGTCGATGGCGCCGGCCTCGATCACTTCCTTGAGTCCCTTGAAGCGGGCACTGAACTCCGGTGTCAGGTCGACGATGCCGCTGTCGGTGACGACACCGTAGCGGTCGGCACCATTGGCACGGAAGGAAGCGAGGCGAGGCGGAAGGGCGTTACTCATGAACAGTCTCCTGACGGCCCGAGCGGTCCCGGGCCCTTTGAGTCAATGGTGCGACGTAAGGCCCCGGCTCAGGGCGCGACGATCGGCGTTGCGTTGAGTTGGGAATCCACCGGATCGAGATTCTCGAACTCGGAACCGTGTTCGAACCAGGAGCGCGGTGCCGGGGCACCCCATAGCGTCTGGCGCTGCGGATCCTTCAGATCCCACTTGATCGCCTCAAGGTCCGGATCAACGGTCTGGTAGTCCGAGCAATAGATCTCGATGCGGTGGCCGTCCGGGTCGAGGATGTACAGGAAGAAGGCATTGGAAATGCCGTGACGGCCCGGGCCGCGCTCGATGTTGGCAACGTAGCCGGTGGTGGCCATCAGATCGCACAGATCGATGATGTTCAGCGGTGTAGGCACCCAGAACGCGGTGTGGTGCAGGCGCGGACCACGGCCATTGGTGAAGGCCATGTCATGCACGCCACCCTTGCGATGCGTCCAGGCCGCCCACAGCTTGCCGCTCTCCTCGTCCTCGGTGTATTCGGTGACGCGAAAGCCCAGTTGGTTATAAAAGTCGACGGACTTGTCCACATTGGGCGAGAACAGGTTGAAGTGGTCGATGCGCAGCGGCTTGACCCCCTTGTAAAGCGCGTACTGCTGATGAATAGGGGACAGCCGGTCCATCTTGAAGTACAGCTCGATGGGCACATCAAAGCAATCGGTAGTGCGCAGTGTGCGGCCCTGGTAAGGGCGCTCGACCCACTCCACCGGATGTCCCTGTTGCTTGAACCAGTCGTGGGCCTTATCGAGTTCCTGTTCATCGAACACCTTGAGCGACAGGGATTTCACGGTCGCGCTGTCGCTTTTTTCCAGCACGATGCAGTGGTGGCCGCGCTCTTCCATCGCACGCAGATAGATGCGCTTGTCATCTTCATCGGTGACCTGAAGGCCTAGAGTATCGACGTAGAAGTGGCGACTCTTTTCCAGATTGGAGACGCCGAACACGACGTGGCTCAGTCGAATAATATTGAACGGAGGATAGAGATTGGGCGTTGGAATAGGCATGGCATGTCTCCTTTGTTCGACAGGCAGGGCGATATATCGCCCTGCAAAAAATGACGTCACCCGAGTTTCGGCACCTTATGGGGCTTGCGCGGGAAGGAGATATTGACCGTCTCCATATAGAAATCGAATGACCAGTCACCGCCGTCGCGGCCGATGCCGGAGGCCTTGACACCGCCGAACGGCGAAGGCAGATGACGCACGTTTTCGGAGTTGACCCAAATCATGCCCGCTTCCAGCTCGTCGGTCAGGCGCATGGCGCGGTCAAGGTCGCTGGTCCAGAGGTAAGCGGCCAAGCCGTACTGGGTATCGTTGGCCAGGCGCAGCGCCTCTTCTTCATCCTTGAACGGAATGGCGGTCAGCACCGGTCCAAAGATCTCTTCCTGAGCGATTTTCATGTCGTTGGTGGCGTTGGTGAACAGCGTCGGGCGTACGAAGCAGCCTTCTTCACCGACCTTTTCGCCGCCGGCGGCGATAGTGGCCCCCTCTTCACGCGCCTTATCGAAGTACGACAGCACTTTCTGTTCGTGCTCCGGGTGGATCAACGGGCCGACCACGGTGTCCGGGTCGAGCGGATGACCGACCTTCACGCCGTTGGCGACTTCCGCCACGCGGCGGGTGAATTCCTCGTAGATGTTTTCGTGCACCAGAAGGCGCGAGGAGGAGGTGCAGCGCTCGCCGTTGAGCGAGTAGATCATGAAGGTGGCGGCGTTAACGGCGCGCTCGAGGTCGGCGTCCTCGAATACGATAACCGGGTTCTTGCCGCCCAGCTCGAAGTGGAAGCGCTTCAGTGTCGGCGCGGCCTGGGCCATGATCAGCTGGCCGGTGCGGCTTTCACCGACGAAAGCGATCGCCTTGATGCCGGGGTGTTCGGTCAGGGCCTTGCCCGCGTCTTCGCCCATACCGTTAACGAGGTTCAAGACGCCCTTGGGCAGGCCAGCTTCCTCGGCGATTTCGACCAGCAGCTTAGCGGTCATCGGCGAGAATTCCGCCGGCTTGTGGACCACGGTGCAGCCCGAGGCCAAGGCCGGGGCGATTTTCCAGGTCGAGAGCATGAACGGCGTGTTCCACGGCGTGATGACGGCGATCGGGCCCAGCGGGCGCTTGGAGGTCACGTTCATCTGGGTGTCATTGCGCAGCGCCTGACCATCCTCGGCCTGAGGCGCCTGATCGGCATAGTAACGGAAGTTGGCCGCGCCGCGAATGGCCGCCTTGGACATGAAGCGCAGCGACTGCCCGGTATCCATGCACTCGGTGAAGGCGATCTCTTCGGCGCGGGCTTCGATAGCCTCGGCGACCTTGATCAGAATCTCGCGGCGCTCCTTGCCTGGCGTCTTGCTCCAGGTCTTGAACGCTTTTTCGGCGGCCTGTACGGCGCGATCGATGTCACTGGCGCCGCCGTGGGCGACGTTGGCAAGCGGAGCGAGATCAACCGGCGAAAGGGTCTCGAACGTCTTGCCAGAATCCGCTGGCACCGACTCACCGTTGATATGGTTCAAGACGCCCTGGTCGCGAAAACGCTTCATGTAGTCCTGCGCGCGGGCAATGTTGTCGTTCACTTGGCTCATCAAGAATCCTCCAGAAGGGGCATAGGGCTTACTGTTTGGACAGCCGGGTATGGATCGGGGTGTCTTTCCAGCTCAGCGCGGCATCGATTTCGCGGATTTCCAGTGACAGGGCGAAATGCGGGGTGGCAAGCGGTTCGGCCAGTACGCCTTGTACGGCGGCAAACAGCTGCTCGCCAGCGGCCTTGAGATCACTTTGGGCGCGCCCGCTACCGACGCTCAGGGTCATGGCCAGAAAATCGTTGTCCGGATGGTCATCGGCCACGATGCAGTGATCGGCAGCAAAGGCACGAACGCGGATACCGGCCAGCGGAAAGAGCTCGGACGCCGCCATCACCCGATGGGCGGCCCGGCACACCTCGCGCACGTCAACGCGCTGCTCGAGGCTGGGTGAATACTCGATATGCAGATGGGGCACGTCGTTCTCCTGAAGCCTGTAAAAAGGGTAATGAACGGATCCACGCTCAGTTTGTTAATATATTAATGATCAAAGGAAGGCACCGTGTCAAGCAGAGACGCCTCATCATTTAGATGTACGCAAAACCTTGTTTCGCCCTTTTCGGACACTGCTGGCCCGGGCAGTCGTGATATCGCGCCCAACTAATCGTTTATAGATTAACGAAAAATCGAGGCACCAGATTGGCAGGCCGACTAAGGTAGGGGGCATATTTATGAAAAGTACAATCTAGAGGACGTAAAACACATCCCCATTGGCCCTCGAGGTGTTCAGCATGAAAAGGTCTCGACATCCAAACGCAATCGGGCTTGCCCCGTGATTCGACGAGGACCCGGATGTCACCCATCAAGAGGAGCCATCATGCAATTTCATCATTACGGTTATGTATCCGGCGATCCACGCCGGCAGCCCGCCGCGGGTACAGGTGTAGACCGGCCCGAGCAGTTGCCCGACGAAGTGGACGTTTTGATCGTGGGTACCGGACCAGCTGGCATGATCATGGCCGCGCAGCTTGCCCAGTTTCCAGGTATCCGTACCCGTATCATCGAACGCCGCCCGGGCCGGCTCGAGATCGGGCACGCCGACGGTATCCAGGCGCGCAGCGTCGAAACCTTCCAGGCCTTCGGCTTTGCCGATCGCATCACCGCCGAGGCCTACCGCATCACCGAGATGGCCTTCTGGAAGCCCGACCCGAACCGGCCTGAGCACATCATCCGCACCGCTCGCACCCCGGATGATCCGGAAGACATCAGCGAGTTTCCCCACTTGATCGTCAACCAGGCTCGGGTGCTCGACTATCTGGCCGAAGCCGCCCTCAATGGCCCAGCGCGCATTCGTCCTGAC
Organism: Halomonas sp. AOP43-D1-4; assembly: GCF_052446175.1. Taxonomy (NCBI): domain Bacteria; kingdom Pseudomonadati; phylum Pseudomonadota; class Gammaproteobacteria; order Oceanospirillales; family Halomonadaceae; genus Halomonas; species Halomonas sp. AOP43-D1-4. The sequence goes on along the minus strand of NZ_JBQSVY010000004.1, from coordinate 121,337 downwards.
TTCGGCGTCGCGTTCAACGGCCTCACGATCAATGACGACGATGACTACCCGGTCAACGTCTCGTTACGCATGAATGCAGACACGGACGAGGAGCGTGAGCGCACCGTGCGCGCCCGCTATGTGGTGGGCTGCGACGGCGCGCGAAGCGGCGTGCGCAGCGCCATTGGCTGCAAACTGGCCGGCGATCAGGCCAATCACGCCTGGGGGGTGATGGACGTGCTTGCGAAGACCGACTTCCCCGATATCCGCACCAAATGCGCCATCCAGTCCAATGCCGGTGGCAGTATTTTGCTGATCCCTCGCGAGGGAGGGCATCTGTTTCGCATGTACGTCGACCTGGGCGAAGTGCCAGCCGATGGCAGCAACGACGTACGTAACACGCCGATTGAGCAAATCATTGAAAAGGCCAATGACATCCTCACGCCCTATACTCTCGATGTGCGTAATGTCGCCTGGCACAGCGTCTACGAGGTAGGCCACCGTCTCACCGACCGATTTGACGACGTCAAGGACCCGAGCTCCGAGCGCCTGCCGCGGGTGTTCATCACCGGAGATGCCTGCCACACCCACAGCGCCAAGGCGGGCCAGGGCATGAACGTCTCGATGCAGGATGGTTTCAACCTGGGCTGGAAGCTCGGCTACGTACTCTCCGGCCGCAGTCCTGCCACGCTGCTGTCGACCTACTCTGCCGAGCGTCAGGTGGTGGCCAAGAACCTGATCGATTTCGACAAGAAGTGGTCGACGATGATGGCCAAACGCCCGGAAGAGTTCGAAGACCCGGGCGAGCTGGAGGCGTTCTACGCTCGTACCATCGAGTTCCCAGCAGGTTTTATGACCGAATACGCGCCCTCGATGATTATCAACGATGCCAAGCATCAGACACTTGCCACCGGCTTTCCGGTAGGCAAGCGTTTTAAGTCGGCAATGGTGTCGCGGGTATGTGACGGTAATCCGCTGCAGCTGGGGCACCAGGCCAGAGCCGATGGGCGGTGGCGCCTCTATGTGTTTGCCGATGCCGCCCTTGCTGGCGAGGATTCTGCCACACAGCGTCTAGCCGAATGGCTGGAGCGCTCGAGCGATTCTCCGCTCAACGTGGCACTACCGGGCGGCGCCTGGGTCGACTGGTTCGATATCAAAGTGATCTACCAGCAGCACCACGAGGATGTGTCGATTAATCAGGTGCCGAGCGTGTTCAAACCAGAGGTCGGCCCGTTTGAACTGGTGAATCTTGAGAGCGTGTTTGGCATCGCCCCCGACGAGGACATCTTCGATGCCCGCGGTATCAATCGCGACGGTGCGATCGTGGTGGTCCGCCCGGATCAGTACGTGGCCGACGTGTTGGCACTTTCCGATACCCACCGCCTTGGCGAGCTGTTCAAGCGCCTACAGGCATGACCCCGCTCCTTCCGGGCCAACGCCAGCCCCACACCGTTTTATGAAAAATGCAACTCCTCGGAAATCGACCCGCGCAGGCGGGTCGATGAAAGCGCTGGGAAAAAAGCTTTTTCTGTACATAAAGTCTAATTGTTAACTTATTAATAAATGAATAGCGTGATCACCAACCACGCGCTAGCCGTCCGATCGATGCGCCTCATTTTATTGCTATCCCCTTCGGAGGTCGTATGAACAACACCAACACTCCTCGCCCCGCCCCGTCGCGGACTGGGTTGATATCAATACGCTCTATCACGACCCCCTATCCGATTTATGAACGCCTGCGCCGTGAAGGGGGCGTTCACTGGGTGCCCAGCGTCAACCGCTATCTGATCACCAGCTACGACGCCGTGATCACCACCGAACACGACCAGGAAACCTTCTCAGCCAACGAGAAGGACTCGCTTCAGATCCGTGCCATGGGGCATTCGATGCTGCGCCGCGACGACCCGGAGCACTACCGCGAGCGCCGCCAGTTGCAGAGCGTGTTCAAACCCAATGTGGTGAAAAACGTCTGGACGCAAACCTTCCACGAGAAGGGCCGCGAGCAACTGGCGCACTTGATTGAAAAAGGGCCGGGCGCGGATCTGATCTGGGATTTCGCGGCACCTTTCGCGGCGGAATGCTTGAAGGAGCTGCTCGGACTCCACAACGCTTCGTCGGAGGATATGCAGCGCTGGTCGCAGACGCTGATCGATGCCACCGGCAACTACGCCGACGACCCGGACGTCTGGGCCGCCGGCAAGCGCTCGTTCGACGAGGTGGACATCGCGCTTGATGAAATGCTCGAGTGGCACCGACATAACCGACCACTCACTGATCTCGTCACTGCTCTCCTCGCCCGAGGACCAGATGCCGATGGAGAAGATTCGTGCCAACATCAAGATGAGCATTGGCGGCGGGCTCAACGAACCGCGCGATGCGCTGGGCGTGGCGGCCTGGGCGATGCTAACCCACCCCGAGCAGCGCCGGGCCGCCGAGCGCGACCCGAGCCTCTGGTCGACGGTGTTCGACGAATCCATCCGCTGGATCGCGCCGATTGGCCTGTACTCGCGCCAGACGACCCAAAAAACTGTGCTGGCCGGCGTCGAGCTGCCCAAGGGTGCCCGCTTGGGGATCTGTATTCTGTCGGCCAACCGCGACGAATCGGTATGGGAGCGTGCGGACGAGTTCGATATCCACCGCGAGGTCAAACCCCACCTGGCCTTCAGCAAGGGCACCCATGTGTGCCTGGGCGCGCGGGCGGCACGGGCCCAGATCGCCGACGTGGCCCTGCCACTACTGTTCAACCACTTGAAAGGGCTCCGGGTGCATCCTGATCGCGAGCCCACCGTTGGCGGCTGGGTGTTCCGCGGCATGCTCTCGCTGCCGGTCACTTGGGATAGCGTCGTTTCCCTCGATGAAAACAGCGCGGACGCAGCCGCCTCCGCCGCTACCTGCGAGGCAGAGGCGACGCCCCATGTCGCCATCGTCGGCTCCGGCCCGGCGGGCTGTTTCACAGCGAAAGAGATCCAACGGCGTATGCCCCGCGCGCATATCGATCTGATCGATCGCCTGCCCGTGCCCTACGGTCTGCTTCGCTACGGCGTAGCGGGCGACCACCAGGGGACCAAGGCGGTATCAGGCCAGTTCGACCGGCTGTTCGACTCACCCAAAGTGCGCTTCATCGGCAATACCACCGTCGGCGATCAGATCTCCTTCGAGGCGCTGCGCGCGGATCGCCGGCTCGAGATTCCCGGCGAAGACCTGAGCGGCGTGTTCGGCGCGGGCTGCATCACTCGACGACTCAACGGCCACCCGCACGAGACCACCACCCCGACGCTGGGTCGCTGCGTGGCGATCACCGGTCAAGGCAACGTGGCCATCGACGTGCTGCGGCTGCTGTCGATTCGATCAGAAGAGCTCGAAGGCAGCGACATCGACGACGCCGTGCACGGTACGCTGACTCGCGAGATCGACACCCTTCATATCATCGGGCGCTCAAGCGCGGAGAAGGCCCGCTTTGACCCGGTGATGATCCGCGAACTGGGCCGTTTTTCGGGCATCACGCACTGTCTTCACGGCGTTGATCTCGACCGCGTGCCGGAAGGCAAGGATGCGCGGCTGGACGCACTGCGTGTGCTTCCGGGCGCGTGTCAGGTTGAGGCCGAGGGTACGCCCTCCATGACAGTCGAGTGGTGGTTCGAGGCGACCCCCGAGCAGATCGACGGACAGGACAAGGTCGAAGGAATCTCCCTGCGCTACGGCGGCGAGACGGTCTCGCTGTCGGTGGACTCGGTGATTACCGCGATCGGCTTCGTGCCCGATCAGGAAGACGCTATCTCCAAAGCGCTGGCCGAGCTTCCCAGCGCCTCCGACACCGGACGCGTGGAGGCGGGGCTCTATCTAGCCGGCTGGCTGCGCCGCGACGCCCGGGGCACGATTCCCGATCAGCGCACCGATGCCCGGGCGCTGGCCGGCGTGATCGGCGGTGACATCGCCACCGGTGCAGTGACATGCACCCGCGAAGGGCTCACGCCGCCTGTGGATGCAACCGATATCGACGGCTGGCGGCGCATCGATCATCAGGAGCGCAATCAAACCGCTCCGGATCGTGTGCGTACCAAGCTGACCACGCTCGAGGCGCTGCTCGAATCGGCGCGCAACGAATCAATCGTGCTCGAGCAGCGCCCCCAGGACACGGCCGGTGACGGCGAGAGCTTGGGCGATTTGTCGGTCAGTATTCTATTCGGCACCGAGTCCGGTAATGCGGAACTGGTGGCAGAAGAGCTCGAGCAGGCCCTCAACGGACGTTGCGCGGTGGATGTAGCTGATTTGGGCGATATCGATCCCGAGTCGCTCGACCCTAACCGGCTCTACTTCATCATCTGCTCGACCTACGGTGACGGTGAGGTGCCGGGTGGGGCTAACGACTTTTACCAGTCGCTGCGCGACGACGCCCCGGATCTTTCCAGCATTCGCTTTGCAAGCCTGGGGCTGGGCGACAGCAGCTACTCCCGCGGCGGCGAGCTGCTCACCGAGGCGATGATGGCCTGCGGCGCGACCCGTATCGGGGAGTTCGGTCGTCACGACGCCAGCGGATCGCTTTCGGCCTCGGATGTCGCGCTGGACTGGGTCGAGGGCGTGCTGAACCTGGTGGCGAGCGAAGAACCGGCGCCGTCCTAAGCCGCACCCAGCGCTGGATCGCTACTCGCTGAGTCATTCGTTTTTTCATTCATCGCCCGAGGGCACGACCCAAGCCCAAGGAACTGCGAGAGGAGCAGGACCACCATGAACACAACAACAAGGCACGCCCCCGGCCGGCTTCAACGGCTGATGATGGCCGGCGCAGTCGCCCTGGCCGGCGGGCTTTCGAGCGCTCCGGTCTTGGCGGAGACGACGCTGCGTATCACCCACTTTTTGCCTTCGGTGGCCAGCGTGCAGCGCGGCGTGCTCGCCCCATGGTGCGACGACCTGGAAGAGCGCTCCGATCACGAGATCCGTTGCCAGATCTACCCCTCGATGCAGCTCGGGGGGATTCCTTCCCAACTACCCGACATGGTGCGCAATGGTGTAGTCGACATCGTCTGGACGGCGCTTGGCTACTCCGCAGGGCGCTTTCCCCGAAGCGAGGCGCTGGAGCTGCCGTTCATGCTGCCGGCCGGCGGCGTCGCCGGTAGCCGCATCGCCTGGGAGTTCACCCAAGGCCCGGCAAGCGAGGACTTTAGCGACTATCACGTGCTGGCTGTGCACAGCGACGGCGGTGCCGTCTTTCATTCGCGGCCCCGAGCCATTCGCGGTATTGAGGATATGGAAGGACTGAAGCTGCGTGCGCCGACCCGTATGGCCTCACGGCTCATCGACTCACTCGGCGCCTCGGCGGTGAGCATGCCACCGGCTCAGATCACCGACACGCTCGCCAAGGGTGTCATCGACGGGGCGTCGGCCGGCTGGGAGGTCGTGCCACCGACCAAGCTCGCTGAGGTTACCCACAACCACACCGAATCCGCGCCGCACCAAGCCACCCCGACCGTGACCGTGCTGGCCTTTCTGATGAACAAGGAGAGCTATGACCAGCTCCCCGAGAAAGCGCGCGAGGCGTTGGATGAGCTCAGCGGCGAAGTCCTGTCGCGCCGCTTCGGCCAGGCCTGGGATGACGCTATCGAGCCGGTCAGAACGCGTTTGCAAAACGACCCCGAGCAGACGGTCATTGCCCTCGATGACAACACCTATGAGGCCATGCGCGACGCCTCTCGCAGCGTAACCGAGGCGTGGATGGCATCAAACGACGGTGGCATCGACCGCGCGGCGCTGGTGAGGTCGCTTGAATCAATCGCCAAATCACACACCTTACCGCCCGAATAAGCGCGGGACACGCGCACCGTTTGGAACGCGTTTACTCCGGGAGACCTACATGATCAAACCTCTACTCAAGCGGCTCGCCACCGCGCTTGCCTTGGTAGGTGGCCTGCTGCTGCTGGCTGCCATCACACTCTCGCTCACCTCGATGCTGGGACGCCGACTTCTGGCCACCCCGGTCACCGGTGACATGGAACTCCTGCAGATGACGATGGCCGTGGCGGTGGCTTGCTTTATGCCGCTGTGTGAAATTAATGATCGACATATCCGTGTGGACATCGTCGCAACGCTTCTGCCGGCAGGCATCAATCGCGCCCTGCTAGCCATCTCACACTTTGTGCTGGCGGGCGTCAGCGCCTTGCTGTTGTGGCGAACGGCGCTAATGACCCAAGACAGCTTCATCTATAACGCACAAAGCGTTCAGCTTGGTTTGCCCGAGTGGGCCTTTCAGGCGGCGATGCTACCGGGCCTTGCATTGATGGGCGTGTGTGCCCTGTATCAGAGCATTCATCACCTTACCCATGATGAAGCGCCCGCCATGATTGAGGAGGAAGGAGTGTGATGGAAGGACTAACGATGGGGGCGGTAGCGCTCGGGGGAATGCTTGTACTGTTGGGGTGTCGGCTGCATGTAGGCGTGGCGATGCTGCTGGCTGGCGCGCTGTGCTATTGGTTGGTGTACGACGGCGATACCAACGCGCTGCTGTATACCCTCAACAACCTGGTGTATGCCCGTTTTTCGAGCTATGACTTGGCTGTGATTCCCATTTTTGTGCTGATGGGGCAGTTTGCGATCCACGGTGGCCTGTCAGCGACGCTCTTTCGGGTTAGTGCCAAGTGGATCGGCCACTGGCGAGGGGGGCTTGCTATGTCGGCCGCTGGCGCCTGTGCTGGTTTCGGCGCCATCTGCGGCTCTTCACTGGCCACCGCCACCACCATGAGTCAGGTGGCGCTACCCGAGCTGGAGCGTCACGGCTACACCAAGCGGCTTGCCACGGGCACCATCGCGGCGGCAGGCACACTGGGCATTCTGATTCCACCATCGGTGCCGCTAATCGTCTACGCCGTGCTAACGAATACGTCGATCACCACGCTTTTTATTGCGGCCGTTTTACCGGCGCTTCTGGCCGTGGCGGGTTATTTCCTGGTGATTCGACTGATGGCAGTGCGCGCCATGGGTGGCGTCGAGGCCTCACCGCGCTACAGCTGGGCCGAGCGATTGGCGAGCCTGCGTGAAATCACGCCGGTGTTAGTGATCTTTATCGTGGTGATATTCGGCCTTTACGGCGGCTGGGCGAATCTGACCGAAGCGGCTTCGCTCGGAGCCGCCGCGTGTGGAATCTACGCCGTATGGCGGGGCATGCGTTGGCCAGGACTCTTTAAAAGCCTAGTGGGCACGGCGGAAGCGAGTGCGATGATTTATCTGGTCGTCATCGGTGCCGACCTCCTCAATAGCGGATTGGCGCTTGGGCAAATGCCCTCGGCGCTGGCCGAGTGGGTGCTGGGCAGCGGGCTGGCGCCATTAGCAATACTGATGGTGATTCTGGCGATCTATCTGGTGCTCGGCTGCATGATGGACTCGCTGTCGATGATCCTGCTAACCATTCCGATCTTTTTCCCCATCATCATGCAGCTTGAGCTGTTCAACCTGGCGGGACCAGAAAAGGCGATCTGGTTCGGTATCGTCGCACTGATGGTGGTAGAAATCGGCCTGATCACGCCGCCGATGGGAATGAACCTGTTCATCGTGCAGAAATACAGCCACAACACGTCGCTTGCCACCGTTAGTCGCGGCATCATGCCGTTTCTCGGTGCTGACATAGTGCGCATCGCCATCATAGTCTTCGTACCAGCACTGTCACTGGTGTGGCTTGGCTAGTGCGACACGTTAGTGCTCAATCAAGTAGACCGGCCTGCGTGCCGGTCTTTTTCGTTTTTGGACCGGCGTTGCTGGTTGATCTTAAAAACGTGCACGGGCGGCAGCGCAGGGCAGATTTTCGTCAGCGGCAGACAAGAACGGCAATCCCCCACTCGTTAGCCTGTCAATCAGCGGCCCCGCACCTGGCGCTGCGTCCTCATAACAACAAGCATCGCACGAATAGGATCACTGACTTATGACTACCTCACGCGACAACTCCATGCTGCCCAGACTTGCTTTTGGCTCGGTCATCACACTTTCAATATGCACCAGCGCTTCGGCGCTTGAGCTTCATAGCACTGATCAGACCACGCTCAACCTGAACGTCACGGGCGTGGCTGGCGCGTTTCATAGCCAGAAGGGCTACGCCCAATCGGAAACGGCCGAGGCAGAAGGCAGAGATTGGCAAGAAGGGTTTATCAAGTATGGTCTCGATGCCAGCCATGCGTTATCCCCCACGGCTGGCTCGCTCTATGCCAATGTGGCCTGGACTTCCGGCGGCACCTGGGGGCAGGGCGATGCAGCGGGGTTCACCACCGGCGACGAGCGGCGCACGCATCTCGAAAGCCTCTCGGCGGGCTGGAAATCCGGTGACCTGGTGCCGACACTCGGCTACGACGGCATCGATATCTCTGTGGGCCGTCAATATATCCAGGTCGGGGATGGCTTTCTGATCTCGGGAGACGCGCTGAATTTCGGTACTGGCGTACTCGATGGCGAGCTGAATCGCGGTGGCGGCTACTACTTGGCGCCGCGCCAGTCGTTCGCCAAAAGCGCCGTGCTGCGCCTCGGCGGCGAGCAGGGCCTGCGGGGGGATCTAATGTGGCTCGCTTCAGACAATGCGGCCCAAGCTAAACCCGAGCTGGCGGTGGCCAATCTGGAGCACATCACCGATGTCGCCACGCTCGGCGCGACCTACCTCAAGGTACTCGATACCGACGATGACTACGCCTTCCTGTACCCCGACCGGGACGGTACGCGAGTCTACACGTTCTACGGCAACGGCAACGCGGGCGTGGAGAACCTGTTTCTCTCCGGGCAATACGCTTTTCAGAAGAAAGGCAACGACGATAGTGAAAATGCCTGGTACCTCGAGGCGGGCTGGACCTTCGACCAGTTACCCGGCACGCCCTACGCAAGCTACCGTTTCAGCCGTTTCTCCGACGGTTACGATCCGCTGTTCTACGGTAACGGTCGCGCACTCGGCACCTGGTTTCAGGGAGAAGTGGCCGCCAACTACGCTGGTCCCTTCTCGACGAATGCCCGCATTCACCAGGTTGCATTGTCGGCTGAGCCCACCGAACAGCTTAGCCTTGGACTGATGATGTATCGCTTCGATACGCTCGATGCCGGTCAGGGGCCGAACCTCGACGGCAATGAGATCGACATTTACGCTACCTGGGCGATCAATGATCACTGGTGGGTCATGCCGCTGGTGGGCCGTTACGATCCGGACACCTCCGCCTCGCGGGGAGGTACGCAGCTCGGTGGCAACGGAGCCAACTACTACACCCAACTGCTGGTCGGGTTCGATTTCTAGCCCGGCAGAGAGCGTCATACCAGCGGCAGAGATAGGCAAGCCGCGGGGCGAATAGCGTATTAGGCTGAGCCAAAGGCACCCGTTTCGTATAAAGCAACGTGTCAAAGCTACTATCATTTGATACCTCACACGCGCAGGAGATCGTTCATGAGCCAGGACACCGCATCACAAGCCGTACAGGGCTTTCTCGAACGTGCGACGGGCTCGTTCATCGACGGCGCCTTCGTCGATGAAGGCCCTCACTTTGACGTGCTTGACCCTTCCAGTGGTCAGGCGCTGACCACACTGCGCGAGGGCGATCGCGCTCTGGCCGACCGGGCGATCGCGCTGACGAAGGAGAGCCTCGAGGATGGCCGCTGGTCCGGACTGTCGCCGGCCGCGCGCGAGCGCATCCTGCTGCGCTTTGCCGACCTGGTCGAGGCGCACGCCGAGGAGCTGGCCCAGCTCGAGACCCTCAACCAGGGCAAGTCGATCAATCTCTCCCGCGGCGTTGACGTGGGCTTTTCGATCGATTTCATCCGCTACATGGCCGGCTGGACCACCAAGCTCGAGGGCAATACCCGCGACGTCTCCATCGGCATGCCGGAAGGCGCGAAGTTCAATGCCTACACCCTGCGCCAGCCGCTAGGCGTGGTGGCGGCCATCGTGCCGTGGAACTTCCCGATGATGATTGCGCTGTGGAAGCTGGTGCCGGCGCTGGCCGCAGGCTGCACTGTGGTATTGAAACCCGCCTCGGAAACGCCTTTGAGCGTGCTGCGCCTGGCGGAGCTGGCGCTGGAGGCCGGCCTGCCGCAGGGCGTGTTCAACGTGGTGCTGGGCTCGGGCTCGGTGGTCGGCACGCGTCTGGCCGAGCATCCGGACGTTAAAAAGGTCACCTTCACCGGCAGTACCGCGGTCGGCAAGCAGGTCGGCCACGCCGCCGTGGAGCACATGGCGCACTTCTCGCTGGAGCTGGGCGGTAAGAATCCGATGCTGGTGCTTGAAGATGCCGATGTCGACAAGGCGGTCAACGGCGCGCTGATGGGAGGGCTATTCAACCAGGGCCAGGTGTGCGCGGCGGCCTCGCGCTTCTATGTGCATCGCAGCATTCACGACGCCTTCTGCGAGCGGCTGACCCAGGCCGTTGACACCATGCAGGCAGGCCCCGGCATGGACCCGCAGGCGCAGGTCAATCCGTTGGTCTCCAAGCGCCAGCAGGACAGCGTGCGCGGCTATCTTGATCGGGCGCGCGAGCAAGGTGCCAATATCCATGTGGGCAACGACGTGCCCACGGAAGGCTTCTACGTGTCGCCGGCCATCATCAGCGGCGCCGATCACGACATGGAAGTCGCGCGCGAAGAGGTCTTTGGGCCCGTGCTGACCGTGATTCCGTTTGATGACGAGGAAGAAGCGCTGCGGATGGTCAACGACAGTGATTTGGGGCTGGCGGCCAGCCTCTGGACCAACAACCTGTCCAAGGCTATGGCCCTGACACCGCGCATTGAGGCCGGCACCGTGTGGGTCAATACCCACGTGACGCTTGATCCAGCCATGCCGTTTGGCGGCCTCAAGATGTCCGGGCTTGGCAAGGAGTTCGGTCCGGAAGCGGTCAATGCCTACACCGAGCTCAAGTCGGTGTGCATCGCTTACTAGCGCAGCCGCTTCACGCCTAACGGCCACCCGTGTAGGGTGGCCGTTATTTCTGCCAAAAAGGTGGTGGCCTCGCCTCTCGTTTTCTGACGTCAGCAGACGGGGTCGAGGCATTCACGGCGGTACTCTCGCGGCGAACGGGCAAACTCACGTTTGAAAGAACGACTGAAGTGCGCCGAATCGGTAAAGCCCCACTTGTAGGCAATTTGAGTGATCGAGCGCTTGACCTGCATGGGGCTTGCCAACTCCTCGGCGCAACGGGCCAGCCGCCGACGCTGAACGTAGCGACACACCGTTTCCTCGTGCTGCTCGAACAAACGATAGAGCTGGCGAACCGAGATATGAAAGGTCGCCGACAGACGCTCCGGACCAATATCCTCCTCATGTAAATGCTGGTCAATGAACTGCTGTACGCTGTTGAACAGCGTACCATCGGCCTGCTCCATGAAAACGGGCGACAGCGCCTGATGCTGGTAAATCGCTGGCAGCAGCGCCACCAGCGAATCAGCCACCCCTTGCCCTTCTCCTTCTACCGAAGCCAAGGGCTCGGTGATCATGCGGTTAACCACCAGTTGCAGGATCTGACCGCTGGCGCTGTCCGACATGATTTTCATGAAAGGCAGCGAAATATCGCCGAAGCGGCTTGCCACCTCGCTGCGCGGCAAATGAAGCGAATCGTGTTCGATCAAACCATGGGGGATGACATCGCAGGCCTTTGAAGAGTCCATCAGCGCCATCTCGCCCGGGCGCAGGGTGATGGACGTATCGTTTTGCACCAGCGTGGCGCGCCCGCGTTTTTGTACGACCAAGAAGCAGTGGCGCTCTTCATCGCATCGCTGGGCGCGACGACTGGTCACTTTCTCGGCATCCGTAACGATATTGGCAATGTCGATACCGCCGTTGGTGCGAGTCGATATGTAGCCTTGAAAAGTACGCCGATCCCGAGGGGTGGAGTCGAAATTTCCGCAGGTCTGTCGCAGAGCACCAAGCCAGACATCGAACGGCATGAACGTTGCGCTTGCATTCGTGGATAGCATTGGGTCACCATTTCATTAATATTTTAATGGTTTAACTCACTCTAGATAAAAACACGTCCTGGCACCACCATCCTTTGGTCCTGTATGCCGCCGGATGAGACAGCCGCTGCCGCTCGTACGGCAACAGATAACTAATCACACGTTGCCTACCAAAAGCGCATGGACACGCTCCGAGGAGTCTCTTCATGACAATTACAACGCATCACTGCCTGGATGCCGCCGAGCACGCTCAGCGCCTGCAGGGCTGGCAGCAGGAATCCAGCCAGATCGTATCGGGCATTTTTTCGGGCGATATCGTGGATATCGCAAGCGAGGAAGTACGGCTTTTTCGTGAAAGCGCCAACCTGGGACTTTCGCAGCGAATGCATTTTCCCGACTCACAATGGCACCTGGTCACACCGATACGATGGCCAAGCGAGACTCTCTACAAGCCCGACACCATAACGGCCCTTCCGCGCTGCGAACAGTTCTGGAGCATTACGCCTTCCAACTACGACCTGCTGGTGATCTCCATCGACCGGCGCCATCATGAGTGGCTCGGCCGCGACGACCACCGACTGCGGCGGCTCGATGTAGCCCCCGAACGGGTCGCGCAGGCGCGTAAACTCTGGCAGCGAATGACCGACTACCTGCGTCAACGCTCTCACCAGGAGCCGATGCCCGCCGCGTTACAGCGATCTCTCCTGCGCCAGATCGAAGAGAGTGTCGAGCTACTGCTTGACGATGTCGAGCTGGCTTGTAACGCCGATGCAAGCAACTACCGAACCCGACGCTATATTGTTGACCGCTGCCATGAGCTGATGCGTGGCCAGCCCGAGAATCCGCCCTCGCTGATGACGCTGTGCCATCAGTTAAGGATTTCACGGCGCACGCTTCAGTACAGCTTTCAAGCCGAGATCGGTCAGTCACCCGTAACCTACTTACGCGCCCTGCGCCTCAACGCCGTACGCCGCAGCCTGTGGCAAAACCCTTCGCAGCAACTAGCCGATGCCGCCGCTAGCCAGGGCTTTTTTCATCAGAGCTACTTTTGTCGCGAATACCGCCGCCTGTTCCAAGAACTGCCCTCCGCCACTCGCGCTCGCGCCCTGAAGACCCCGCCCCTATCAGTAGTGTAAGCGCGGTTTAGAACCGGCCGAATCGATAGGGTGTCGGCCTGATGATCGGCGTCTCGTTCATGACCAGATCAGCCGCCAGTTGGCCGGCTGCCGGCGAGGTTCCAAAGCCGTGTCCCGAGAAGCCGGTCGCCAGCGTCAGCCCCGGCACGCCGGGCACGGCATCGATCACCGGGTTGGAGTCCGGCGTGACATCGAACATTCCCGCCCAGGACTGCTCTACAGTGGCGTTTTCAAACGCTGGCCAGGCAGCGGCCAGGTTGCGCAGGGCGTCTCTGTTGAATTGCTCGTTGACCGGCGGGTCCATGGTACGCACGCGCTCGAAGGGCGAGCGGCCCTGCGCCCAGCGCCTGGAGAGCGCAAGATCCCGCCAGAAGTGCTTGCCCAGCGACATCTTCAAAAGCCCCCACTGCGAGCGCAGCGAACTCAGGTATTTCGAGCCGACCAGCAGGTGATCGAACGTCAGCGGGGCATCGAGCGCACCGCGCTGGGTCACGATGAAGCCGCCATCCCTGTGCTTTCGAAAGGAGAAGTCCGGTCCGCCCACGGCGCTGTCGGTCGGGCCTTCCATGGGGCCGGTGCGAAGCACCGACAGGACCAACGGTAACGTCGGAAGCGAAATGCCGATGTTGCCCAGAAAACGGCGTGACCACAAACCGCCGGCCAGCAGCACCTGATCACAGCTGATCTCTCCGCGCTCGGTCACCACGCCGCTGGCCCGGCCGCCGGTGCGAACGATGTTGCGCACCGCGCAGTGCTCAACGATTACCGCGCCGCGGGCGATGGCAGCCCGGGCGATGGCGCTGGAGGCCAGCGTCGGCTCGGCATAGCCATCCGAGGAGGTGAGAATACCGCCGGCCCACTGGCCGCGGCCGCCGGGGGCATAGTTATCAATATCGCGAGTACTCATGAGTTTCGAGTCCAGCGATAGGTCTGATACCGACTTGAGCCAGCCCTCGTGCACGGCGAGCTGTTCGGGCGTACGCGATAAAAACATGATGCCGGAGGGGCGATAGCCAACCTCGCTGCCGGTCCGCTCGGCCATGTTGGCCCACAGCCGGTCGGCGGCCAGCGCCAGTGGCACATCCTCGCCGTGGCGGCTGGTCTTGCGAATCCAGCCCAGATTGCGGGAGGACTGCTCCCCGGCCAGGCAACCCTTTTCCAGCACGACGACCGGCACGCCGCGTTCGGCAAGGGTCAGTGCGGCAGTCAGGCCGATGATGCCGCCCCCGATGATAACCACGGTGGTCGAGGCGGGAAAGTCTCTGGAGGTGTCAACGGATGCGATGGTCGGTGCCATGAAAGTGTCCTGATCGGTGGGCCAGTAAACCAGAGGCGACCGGTCGATGCCGGTCGCCTGTTGGACGCTCGAGTAACAACCCGGGCGCGGCCTTACTGAGTGGATGTATCGATTTTCTGGACCGCGGCGCTGCCAGCGCCGCGGTAAGCGGTCACTTCCAGCTCGACCTTGTAGACCTCCGAGCCCAGCGGCGGGCAGGTCACGGTGATGACCGGATCGATACCACGCATCGTCTCGCCAAACAGCGTCATGACGGTCTCGGTGTCGGCCGGGTTCTGGATGAAGATCTTCGCGGACACCACGTCCGCCAGGCTGCTGTCGACGGCGGCAAGACCGCGCTCGATGTTGGCAAACACCTGCTTGAGCTGCTCGCTGACGTCCTTCGGAATCTCCTTGGTTTCCGGGTTGCGACCGGCCGTGTTGGAGACAAGGATCCAGTTATCGACGGCTACCACGCGGGAGTAGCTGGCATGTTCCTCGAATTTGGAACCGGTCTTGACCTTGGTAATCATGCTCATGGTTAAACGCTCGCTTTGAAGTCGATGAAAGGGCGGGCGCGCCGTGAAGAGCCCCCGCCGGAGAAGGCGCTGATTCGTTATCGCAGTACGGGCTCATCCCACAGGTTGAGCTTGACGCCGATACCCTCTTCCACGGCCCGGCGGTAGACGACCGTGGCCCAGGCGACGTCCTCGACCGGCATGCCGCCGACCGACATCATGATGATCTCGTCGTCGTTCTGACGTCCCGGGCTGTCGCCGGAGACGATCGCGCCCAGGTCCTCAAGGTCATCGGCCTTGAGCGTGCCGGCGTGAATCATGTCCATGAACTTGACGCCAACCAGCGGAATAACGTTGTGGGCCGGCTTGGGCACTTCCTCGTACCAGGCTTCATACAGGCCGGTGTCGTCGAGTACTTTGCGAACGTCGGGCGCTTCCATGCCTTCATCAAAGTTGCATGGTGCGGGCATGGCCAGAAAGGCGCCGGGCTTAACCCACTCACGCTTGACCAGCGGGTACTGGGAGGGGTCGCCGACTTCACCGGAGGCGCAGTAGGTCACGATGTCCGAATCGCGCACCACGTCTTCTGCGCTGTCCACCACCTCAATGTTGACGATCTGTGGGTAGTGCTCTTTCACCCAATTCAAAAAGGTACTGAGGTTTTCGCCGCTGCGCCCCTTGACCTTGAGCGTGTCGATCTGCGGACAGACGGCCATGAAGGCCGCAACGCTTGTGCGGCCCATCACGCCCGGCCCCAGAAGGCCGATGACGCGGGAGTCCTTGCGCGCCAGATGGCGCGCGCCAACACCCGGCACTGCGCCGGTACGGTAGGCCGACAAAAGGTTAGCCGACATGTAGGCCAGCGGTGCGGCGGTGTCCGGGTCGGTGAGCGTGAACATCAAAATGGAGCGGGGCAGGCCCTTCTCCTTGTTGGCGATGTTGGAGCCGTACCACTTCACCCCCGAGGTACAGAAGCTACCGCCCAGATAGGCCGGCATCGCCATCATGCGCCGATCCGCGGTGGGCTTGGGCATGGTGGGAAAGGGCGACTCTTCTGGGAACATCACCATCGCGCCATGCGAGTCATTATTAGGCCCGGCCATGCGATAATCGCCGATGTGAAGCAGATGGAAGACCTCTTCCATGGAATCCACGCAGGCGGCCATGTCGGTGACGCCAGCGCGGATCATGTCCTGCTCGGAAAGGTAGATAAAATCGATTTTAGTATTGTTATGCATTGCTTTGCTCCCAACGAGTGTTTGACTGAACGCAATGCATTTATGATGCCTAGCCTTGAGTACGAGCGTTAGCACAGATCGGCAAGCCAATTACGACTGCCGGTGAGTTCTCTTCAAATTTAAATACCCCCTCATTACTGTAAGATCCCGGCTGATCCTTGGGTTCTACTTTACTTGGGCCTGTTGGCCTTTCACATGGGCAGCCATAACAAGCAGCAGGCCAAGGACATCATGCCCTGTGCCTCAACCTGCTCACGAATAGGCTCGCTGGCGTGGGCCTCGCCACCCGTGATCCTGCGAGCTTGCCCCCTACTGCCAAGTCATCTTCGTCCCAACGTCAACACTTGCTAATTATCCCTTGCCCATCCAGTATCAAACCTCCACGCGTAGTGTAGGATAATAGGCAATGAGCTTGCTGACCCCGTTTGGGCCCCTTCAGGATATTCCACTTGATAACATCGAGCAGCTAAAGGAAATTCTCGTCCGTTCCGACAAAAGTCGGATGCTGGAAGGTCTGGTCATTGAGTCAGTGTTTAACGAGTATCTCAGCAAGCTTACCGGGCAAGGGATTGACGTATTGCCGATCTCGCTGGTTCGCACACTGACGGTGAAAGCCCAGCGCCATTCGACGCGGAAAACGTTTGTGAATGCCTGGTGGGTGTGGGACCACTCAGAAGCGTGTACGTCAGCAGCAGCGCTGCGCAGGCTTCTTGCGCCCAAAGGAAGTCATGACGGTTTTCTGTTTGATTGCTATTACAACGAGTCGGCCAAAGACTTCTTTATCAAGGAGTGGAACGGCGAAACGCATATTCCCATTCAGTCCTTTATGCTGAAGAACCGCCGACAAACAGTGCCTCAATTCAGGATTCCTGCGGCGTCGGTCATTGATGAACACCGCTCCCAACAAGCCTTCTGGGCGGGCATTTCCAGCCAATATAGCGATGATCTTTTCAAGCGGGTCGTGCTCCATCGCTTATTCAAAAACTGTGCAATACAGCCTTTTTTCGATGGCGTGTGGGATATCGACAGCCTTGCACGGCAGCCGGATAACACCTTCATACAGCTGGAAGTTAAGCACAAGTTCCCGCGTGTTACTGGCCCTGATGAGAATCTCTCTTTTGGGATTAATAACGGCCAACTAATGGTCATGCTGGCACTGGCCCAAAGAGGTATCAAGACGCTGCACATGATTATGGTGAAGCCGATCTGGAACAAAAACCTGGGCACGGGCTACCTGCTCAACCGAATCGGGGATCGCAAGAACATCGTACTATTGGCAAAGTTATTGGATGAAACGACCTTGCGCGAGATAATGAAAAGACGCTCATCGGCAACGGGGGCGGAACAATCCTTCACCGGAAAGGATGAGCAAAAAGCGCGCTACGTTATCCCTTCCGAGTTTCAGTTTCTGGGAACGCTTGATGATCCTGTCGAAGAAATTGCCAAAAACATTCATCTTGCTGCCACTGGCCATGTGGATCGCCCGGCCAGTGATCAGATGTTAAAGAACAGCCGTATTCAGCAGTAAGATCTCGCTAATACCGAACGACGGGTCTACAATCGTGGCAGATCGTCACACATTTGACCCAGAGAACCTCATGACCCTCCTTTTCGAGATTGATAACGCTGCTGACTCAGACGCGGCTCCTCAACCAGCAGGTACTTCTCTATCGCCCTATGAGAGGCTTGATGACAGAGCTCTGTTGAACAAGCTGTTGGAAATTTACGATCAAAGAGCCATCGCTGAAGCACTTGCCGAGGTTGATAAGGGGAGCTGGTGCCGAGAAACCATTAATCGCTGGGCCAAAGGAAAGGCTGAACCCAAAGTTACCCGTGCCGCCTACCAGCGCATGGTGTCCATGCTGCCAACGCCGAAATCCAATGATCTCAAGCCGTCTTTTCGGTTCATTGACCTGTTCGCCGGTATCGGGGGAATAAGAAAGGGGTTTGAAGCCATTGGCGGTGAATGTGTGTTTACGTCTGAGTGGAACAAGTACGCCGTACGCACTTATAAAGCGAATCATTTCTGCGATCCGCTGACGCATCGCTTCAACGAAGATATCCGCGAAGTCACGCTGAGCTCGAACCTCGAGATTGACGAAGATACCGCCTATAAACACATTGATCAGCAGATTCCTGATCATGACGTATTACTGGCAGGCTTTCCGTGCCAGCCGTTTTCTCTGGCAGGCGTTTCAAAGAAGAACTCTCTTGGCCTCAAACACGGGTTTGAGTGCGATGCCCAGGGAACACTGTTTTTTGACGTTGCACGGATTCTGGCCGCCAAGCGGCCGGCGGCTTTCCTGCTTGAAAACGTCAAAAACCTCAAGAGCCACGACAAGGGTAAAACCTTCCGAGTGATCTGTGAGACGCTGGATGAGCTGGGTTATGAAGTGGCGGATGTTAACGCTCCCAAAGGCCGTGATCCTAAGGTTATCGATGCCAAACACTTCCTTCCTCAGCATCGCGAGCGGATTGTGCTTGTGGGCTTTCGTCGCGACCTTGATGTTCATGACGGCTTCACTCTAAAAGACATCGTCAATATGTATCCGAAGCAGCGCCCCTCTTTTGGCGAACTCCTGGATAAAGACGTCGATGACAAGTACATCCTGACGCCTAAACTGTGGGAGTACCTTTACAAGTACGCGCAGAAGCACCGCGAAAAGGGTAACGGATTCGGCTTTGGCTTGACCCGCTCCCACGACGTGGCCCGCACCTTGTCAGCCCGTTATCACAAGGATGGCTCGGAGATTTTGGTAGACCGTGGATTCGATGACGCCTTGGATTTCTACAGTGAACACAACCTCACGCACCGGCCAAGAAGGCTGACGCCCCAAGAGTGCGCCCGATTAATGGGCTTTGATAAGCTGGGTGAGAGCAACTTCGTCATCCCGGTATCCGATACCCAAGCCTACCGGCAGTTTGGTAACTCGGTGGTTGTTCCGGTGTTTGAAGCAGTGGCAAAGCTAATGAAATCGCGAATTCTTGCTGCCCGAAAAATTGAATCTATCAAGGCGAAAGAAGACCAAAAACAGATAGAGATTCCCCTCGCGCAGTAACGGGTTTGCCAGGATTTTGAACGCCAGGATATCAGGGGCCATAGACGTATGGAAAAGCTGTCCAATCACTTTACGGGCGTTGGCGTAAAGCTGCTGAGTGAGGTTGAGGTTAACCCCAAAAAGTCCAACCAGCATGAGCTTCAAGGGGTTCAGAAGCTCCGGCAAATTCTCGGAAGTGAGCGGCTCTATATTGAGAGCACATGTCTCTATATGGGTGATGATGACACCGACAGGCTCTCTCAGAATGGGACGTTAACCTGGTACGATGCACGCGAGAATGACCCGGCGCGTAGTGCAGAGTTTCGTTTGTACTATAAAAGCAGCAATGAGCCCCTGAAGTCTGCGGCGGCGGGCGACACCCTGATTTATGCTCACCGGCCTGATGGTTCTCTGCTGCTGGTTATCGCTCCCCAGGAAAGTGAGCTTCGAACAGCGCTTCTGTGGCTGTTTGGTGTGCATGAGGAGCCTGGTACGACGCTTGAAATCGTCGACCCAACCCGCATCGAGGTTCCGGTTTCACTGTTTAACTATATTGCTGACGAAGTTGGGATAGCCGTCCCAAGAGCAGGTGCTGATGAGGATAGTTGGCTAGATCTACTGCTTGAAAGATTCGACCTAAAATTTCCCACCACTCGAAAACTGTCAGATCTGGCGCTTGAAACGCTGCAACATGATATTGATCCAGTCTCCGCGCCTGACGCTACGTTGATGGCATTGATCGAGCGCGAAGAAATACTCTTTAAGCAGTTGGAGCGCCACATTGTCAGTGCACACCTGGTAGAGCATGCCAACGGCTGGTCTAACGATGTAGATGCTTTTATCAGCTTCTCTCTCAGTGTTCAGAACCGAAGAAAATCCAGAGCCGGGCACGCCTTGGAGAACCACTTGGAGTGGATATTTGGCAAGCACGGGTTACCGTTTGAGCGCGGTGCCAGAACCGAGAAACGCTCAAAGCCGGACTTCCTGTTTCCAGGCAGTGAAGCGTATCAACACGATGACTTTCCTTCTTCAAAACTTCATATGCTGGGCGTCAAAACCACCTGCAAGGACCGCTGGCGGCAGGTTCTGAATGAAGCACAGCGTATTCCTTTAAAGCACTTGCTGACCCTTCAACCCGGCATATCAGAGCATCAGCTTACGGAAATGGGGGATGCTGGCGTTCAGTTGGTAATTCCATCGCCGCTGCAGCCGTTTTACGCTCAAGGCAGCGTCGAGACGCTATCCAGCTTCATCGAATTTATTCGCGGGCATCACCATGGCGGACATTGTTGATCGTTCTACCCGGTCAAAAATGATGGCTTCTATCAAGGGCAAAAATACTGTCCCGGAGCGGTTCGTTCAGGCGGAGCTAGAGAAACGACATATTTCTTTTGACGCCCATGCGAAATACCTGCCAGGCAAGCCAGATCTTGTGATTCCTGTTTATCAGGTCGCTCTTTTTGTAAATGGCTGTTTCTGGCACCGTCATGAAGGCTGCTTCTATGCGACAACGCCCGCCAGCCAAAAGGAGTTCTGGCAGAACAAGCTCGCCGAGACCGTACGCAGAGACGCACGCAAACAGGCCGAACTAGAGGCTCAAGGATGGCGCGTCATCGTTGTATGGGAGTGTGGCGTGAAACACTGCCCGCAGGAATTTGAGGTAGTGATAGATGCTATCGAGGGCGAAATCGCCCTTTCAGAGTGGCCCGAAAAGCCGCCACGCGTCAGGGACTAAAAATGACTTTTCTCGATACAGGAGGGTTACGTCTACTTTCACCGCCCCTTCCAAACAATGTTTTGCATTACTAACGCGTAAAAGAGGCGAGTAACGTCCATTTGAGAAAGCGCTTAATACTGCCAAAGTCCCTGACTACGGCGGTCTTGAGTGATTAATGATGAAAACTCGCTCACTCAATATTCTGAATCTGAACACTGGCCGCCATGGCAGCGCTATAGGCCATCATGGCCTGACGATCCATAACGCGTTCCTACATCTGCAGTAAGCGCCCCATTTTTTCGATATCGACATCAGGATTGAGGGCAGCTCGTTCAATTACCTGGATGATCGCGGTGCTTTCTGCTGTAGAGGGCGACTCAACGGGACAGCCGTGACGGCGACAGCGGCGTTGGCTTTAGTTGGGGGAACTTACCGGGCGGGAGGAAGAATTTACCACATTAGAGGATCATGCCATGGGGCATCTCCATTAAAACAAGGAATGGTGATGATGCCGTGTTGCTAGGCATCGTTATGAAGTGATCGCGGCATTGCTCCGCTAAATGCAGGGCTAGCTCATTGGCTTTAATAGGTCCTAGCTCGATAAAACGTGCCTTGAGCGCAAACCACGGTGTCAGCGCGGTGGGTATGGTTAGCTAATCAGCTCTTCAGTCAGACGTGTTAAAGCCACTTCAATGGCATGGGAAATAAACGTCATTGTGTTACCTCGCGGCATAAGCCCTACAGCAAAACGCCCAGCCTTTTGAGGGGCTGGGCGTATGTATAGGCACAGGTAGACTAACTATTGAGCTAATTGGGGATATATTTAATCAATTCGGCACTGCTCTCCAAAGAGCTTGACAGTATTTAGAAACCTTTTGTCTGGACGGTAAGTACTTGCCAGTTGGGTAAATTCTTCATCGGTGTAAGTCTCTTTAAGTTTGCCGAATACACACTTGCATACAGATTTAGATGTACCACCCTGAAGGCATCCGGATAAAAATTCACCACGAATTTTTGAATTTTTATCCGCACAGCCAGCCAATATGAATAGGCTGGTGAACAAGAGAAGGAGAACAAGTGGTCTCATCGCTTGGAAGGTCATCTACATCAGTACCAGCGTGATGCCTATCAAGCTTCCGCCTACTAGTCCAACCAGTTGGGGGCCCATCATCCAAAACAAACGAATGAAAATTAGGCTAAAAAATCCTCCTTGAGTAAATGTAGCTGTTGGCATTGCAAAGCGGCGAAGAAAGTCGCCTATATGTGCTCCCAAAGCTCCTAATAACGTGCCAACCACCACTGCGAATAATTTGGCGAAAAATCCGGCGCCGAGAACTTCAGGGGCGGTGTTGAAGGTCACCATTAAGATTGAGACTACTAGCGCAGCAACACTCCAGCCAATTAACGCGGGTAGCATTTGTTCCAGTACGCTATCGCTTTCTTGTTCTGGCTGTGGTTTTTCAGAAATGTCCATGTCGCCTCCCTTTGGCTCATTTTAATTAGTTTCAATATTGCATAATTATTGACAATTCAAGCGCGTTTTCGCCAATGTTTACTTTATCGGCCTGAATGGCTAAATCTTTAGGATCGAATATAAGGTGAAATATTTCAGTGAGCTATCTATTATGCCTGCTTTTAGGTTAAATTTTAGGCATCCAATGCCTCTTGCTTGAGTTGCGCGCCTTGGCCGAACCAGGCTGAATCCATGCGGGTACCGTTGCTGCGTGCCCGTTTATCGTGATCGACATGCTCGGTCACGGCATTGAGCAAGCCCCAGGCTGTGTCTTAGGCAGTCACCAACTGAGAACCCCGGCCTTCGCCATGATGGTAAAGCTTCTGTACTTTATTCAGAGCACGGTAGTTGGGTAGCTTAGAGGGATCGTCTATCGGTTTCTCGGCCCCGCAAATCACCGACTGGAAATAGTGCTGCGCTTCATGGTGACCAACCTTGCGTTTTGCCAAGGCTTTCATGTGGTACATGAAGTCGTTCCACTGCGAGACGGAAATCCCCAGTTGGCTCTTCACCGCACGCGGATCGAACTCCGAGCGATGCGGCACCTTAACCGCTTGCGAGGTGCCGTCTACCGCGATTTGCAACGTGTTATTGCACACCACGCGCACCGTTGTAGGTGTGGCCATCGTCGCCAAGGTGCCATCACACGAGGCCGCCAGTAGTAAATAGTGGTTTACTTCATCCTGGCCTTAAGCGAGGTGCTTAACCCACTGCGTGCCAAGGTCCAAAACTTACGACCACCTTTCAGTACGCCAGCGGTTTCTAGCTCATACCCCGCGTATTCGGTGAGGTGGTAATCCTCCCGACCAAGGCGGCAACCTTGGCTGGGAACCCTTTATTCATTTCATCTTCCTTGTCTCTCTCGCAGTAGTTTTCTAGTAAGGAAACCACTATATGTAGTGTCTCTATGTTTAAACCTACATACCAGGTTGACAGGAGCCAGACCAATCACCATATTGTCAACTTAACCCACCTTAAAACAAGGTAGAAAATCATGCTGCATGATCGTATACATCGTGCGCGTGTCCTTAAGAATATGACCTTGCAGCAATTAGCCGATCTGCTGGGGGGCATAACCAAGCAAGCTCTGTCGAAATATGAACAGGGCAAGGACGCGCCCAATTCGACTCGCTTGATCCAACTAGCGGACGCACTTGGGGTTAACCCTGAGTATTTTTTCCGTTCAGACTCAGTAAAGCTGGGAAAAGTAGATTTCCGTAAGCACTCTGCCTTCGGAAAGCGCCAGCAAGAAGCCGTCAAGGAGCAAGTTTGTGAGCACCTTGAGCGCTATTTAGCGGCAGAGAGCCTGTTCCAAACCGGCCAATCACCTGATGAATTTTCCAAATGGCATCAGCGTTTTTCCGTATCCAATATCGATGAGGTTGAACAGGCAGCTAATAAACTGCGCGAAGAATGGCAGCTTGGGCTAAACCCCATCGCCAATCTGACTGAAACCCTGGAAGAAAATGGCATTAAAGTCGTCAGTCTTCAGGCTCACGAAAAATTTGATGGGCTTTGCGCCCTCGTCAACGATGGCGCGGATGCCGTTATTGTCAGTAATACTGAGCGTCCTGGTGAACGTCAGCGTTTTAATCTCGCCCATGAGCTAGGACATTTGGTTATGTCATTGCCTGAGGAGCTTCATGGTACTCGGGATGAAGAAAACTGGTGCCACCGCTTTGCTGGGGCGTTTCTCTTCCCTGCAAATCAAGTGCGCGTCACCTTTGGTGAGCACCGCAAACGGGTGCTGTTCCAGGAGTTTCTTTTGGCCAAGGAGGAGTGGGGTATTTCTATTCAAGCTACTTTGCGCCGGTTATATGACCTAGATATCGTTAGTTCGAGCTTTTATCAGAGCACTTTTCGCCTGTGGTCGATGAAGGGTTTTCGAAAAAGTGAACCTGGTCGACAAGAGCCTGAAAAATCCTATCGCCTGAAGCAATTGGTTTACAGGGCGCTGGCTGAAGGACTGGTTACTCCTTCAAGAGCAGCGGAGTTACTCAGTGTAAGCCTCGGCGAGATTGAGGAAATCATGGCAAACGGACAGGCAGGTGACAGTGAACATGTCAGCGAAAATTCTTGTCTCTGATACCAATATCTGGATAGATCTTCACCGCAGTTGCCTGCTTGAAACCGTGTTTGCCCTACCTCACCAGTTCGTCACCACCGATTTTGTGTGGCGGGAATTGAAAAAGCCCCCTGGCCAAGAGTTAACGGGATTAGGCCTTGTGGTTGAGGCATTCAATGGTGAGGAAGTTGCAACGCTTTTTACGCTACGCCACACATTGGGTAATTCCTCACTAGCGGATGTGTCGTGCTACTTCCTAGCCAAGGAAAGAGGCTGGACGCTGCTGACCAATGACGGCGCGCTCAGGAAATCAGGGCAACAAAGCAAACTAGAGGTTCGTGGTGTACTTTGGATATTAGATGAGCTGGAAGCTCATGCCCTTCTTTCGCCAAGCCAACTGGCCGACTCTTTGGAATCGATGCTAAAAGCGGGTGCCAGGCTACCGGAAAACGAGTGCCATCAACGCCTAAGCCGATGGCGGTAAATACGGCGCTCAAGATGACGTCTCAGAGCAGGCAAAAGGCTTCTTGTCGGCTATGAATATTAGACAAAACAAACAGCTCAACAGATGGGATCGCCCCCAGGAGCGGCGCCACATTTAGAGTTAACCAATTACAAATATCCCATCTTCGCAAATGACTTACCCCATCACTTCCCACCACTACATGATCAATCACCTTAATATCCATCAGCCCCGGAGCTTCCTTTAGACGCTCATTGACTTGCCTATCTGAGCCACTTGGTTCTGGGCCACCACTGAGGTGGTTGTGTATCAAGTATCACGGCAGACGCGTTGTAGGCCAGCGCGGCTTTCAGCACTTCTCGCGGATAGGCGCTCGCGGCGTCAATGCGGGTTTAATACCCACCTAGCGGAAGCTTAGGCTGGACCATGGTAGACAGCCGTAGACATCACTCAATATTCTGAATCTGCTCACGCATCTGCTCAATCAGCACTTTAAGTTCTACCGCGCAGCGAGTGCTTTCGGCCACGATGGATTTGGATGAAAGCGTGTTGGCTTCGCGATTTAGCTCCTGCATCAGAAAATCAAGGCGGCGGCCTTTAGGGCCTGTTTGAGTAAGCTGGCGGCTGACTTCTTCGACATGGGCCGTGAGACGATCGAGTTCTTCATCCACGTCGGCTTTTTGGGCCACCAGTACCAGCTCGGCCTCCAGGCGCAGGGGGTCGAGTTCCGTTTTGGCTATCTCCAGACGCTCCAGCAGTTGGGCACGCTGGCGTTCTAGTAGCTGGGGTAGCAGGCGTTTAACGGTTGCGACCTGTTCGCTTACCGCGGTAAGGCGTGTGCTGATCATTTCGGCGAGTTTGTCGCCTTCACGGGCTCGGGCATCGATGAGTTCTTCCAGCGCTTTCTCAAACAACGTTTTGGCAGCGGCTTTGATGGCAGACTGATCCAGGTGTTGGGTTTCCATCACGCCAGGCTGGTTTAAAAGCTCAAGCGTGGTGGGCGGTACGGCGCTGGGCACGTGCTGATGGATCGTCGTAAGCGCATCAGAAATTGCGGCCAGGCGTGCGGTATTTACCGTAGGGGCCTGTACGGCTTCTGAGCTTTCAAAGCGTATGCTGCACTCTACTTTGCCTCGTGCCAGGCGGGTTCGCAGGGTTTCACGGAGTATCGGCTCGAGATCGCGCAGGCTTTCGTGTAGGCGAAAATGCGGCTCCAGGTAACGCTGGTTCACCGAGCGAATTTCGACGTGCAGCGTGCCCCAGGAAGCAGCCTCCTCAATACGGGCAAAAGCGGTCATGCTGTGTACGCGACGTAAAGTGGCCATGATGATTATCCTTTGAGAACGCGTTTTCCTCAGTCTACCCGATAAGGGCAGGCTTGAACGTGAAGACGTGTACAATAGGAGGCTTTTCCTAGTTACGCGCTTATTGTGAAGTGCTTTTTGTGAGGTGCTATGCGTCCTGAAGTTGTTCGCCCCAGTGGTCGCGAGGCCAACCAGTTGCGTGAGATCCGCCTGACCCGCGACTATACCCGTCATGCGGAAGGCTCTGTACTGGTTGAGTTTGGCGATACCAAAGTGCTGTGTAATGCCAGCGTAGAAATGGGCGTACCGCGCTGGTTGCGCGGCAAAAACCAGGGCTGGATCACCGCGGAATACGGCATGCTGCCCCGTGCGACCCACTCACGCAGTGGGCGTGAGGCGACACGTGGCAAACAGGGTGGCCGCACGCTGGAAATTCAGCGCTTGATTGGCCGGAGCCTGCGGGCAGCGGTCGACCTGAAAAAGATGGGCGAATTCACGATCACCGTGGACTGCGATGTCATTCAGGCAGATGGCGGCACGCGTACGGCGTCAATTACGGGTGGCTGTGTCGCGCTGGTGGATGCCATTCGTTATCTGCAGCGTGAGAAGAAGATTAAAAGCGATCCTTTCAAACAGTTGGTCAGCGCGATTTCAGTGGGTATCTATAAAGGCACGCCGGTGCTGGACCTTGACTACCCCGAGGACAGCAAGGCTGATACCGATTTGAACGTGGTGATGACCGAAAGCGGCGAGCTGATTGAAGTACAGGGCACGGCCGAGGCAGGCGCGTTTAACCGCACGGAGCTAAACGCCATGCTGGACCTGGCCGAAAAGGCGGGCTCTGAGCTAATTGAGCATCAGAGTGAGGCGCTGGGTATTCGCGGTTAGACCGTTTAATCGCCAACGCAATGAGCCGACCATGGTCGGCTCATTGGTTAACGACGACGCGGGAAAGATGCTTAAAGGGCGAGATCGTACTCGACAATTAGCGGGGCGTACTCGGAGAAAGTTGCCTCTTTATCGATCCATGCGTCGACCACGTGACGACGGAAGTTGGGGCCGACTAACTGATAATCGATCCGCCAGCCTTCTTGACGGCTACGTGGCACCTCCTGGTCAAGCTTCGGCCACCAGGTGTATTCGCCAGCATCGCGATTGATTTCGCGGAAGGTGTCGATAAACCCTGTTGGGCCGAGCACCTGATCCATCCAGGCGCGCTCTTCGGGGCGGAAACCAGAGGTGAGCTGGTTATCCGACCAATTGGCCAAATCGACCGTTTTATGGGCCACATTCCAGGTACCACAGATGATGTATTCGCGACGTTTGCGCGACATCTTCGTCAGGTACTCCTGGTACTGCTCCATAAACGCCTGTTTGGCTTTCTGGTCGCTGCCATCAGGCATCAAAAAGGTAGCAATGCTGAAGCGGTCATAATCCGCCTGCAGAAAGCGCCCTTCATGATCGCACTGCGGAAAACCCAGGCCATACATGATCGCCTTGGGAATTTTGCGGCAGTAAAGCCCAACACCGGAGAACCCATCTTCTTCTGCATCCAGGAAATAGCCTTCATAGCCTTCCGGATAAAGAATATGGTCACCTAATTCAAAACTTTTTGCCTTGATGTTCTGCACGCAGACCACATCGGCGTCCTGCTGAGCCAGCCAGTCCAGGAAGCCACGGTCGACGGCATCACGTATACCATTAACATTGATGCTGGCAATTTTCATAAATCGTCCCTTTTGCGTCGCTGCTGTATGATACCCGACGTTTAGACGTTTGGGTAAAGAGACCAACCATTTCTTGCTATTTACCTGCGTTTTATTGTTGCCTTCAGGCTGACATGCACCCACCGCCTAATGAGGAACGCCGTGGCTACCACTCTACAACCCTATCAGCGCGAATTCATCGCCTTTGCCATTGAGCAGGGCGTTCTCAAGTTTGGTGAGTTTACGCTTAAATCTGGGCGAGTAAGCCCTTACTTTTTTAACGCTGGGCTATTCCAGACCGGCCGCGCGCTGGCCAAGTTAGGCCGTTTTTATGCCCAGGCCATTGTCGACAGCGGTTTGAAAGCCGATGTGCTGTTTGGCCCAGCGTACAAAGGCATTCCACTGGCGGCAGTGACCGCTGCGGCACTGGCGGATCATCATGACCAGGACATGCCCTACGCGTTTAATCGTAAGGAAGCCAAAACCCACGGCGAAGGCGGCAACATTGTGGGTGCGCCACTGGCGGGCGATATCCTGATCATTGATGATGTGATTACCGCCGGTACGGCCATCCGCGAAGTCATGAGCCTGATTGAGCAAAGCGGTTCCCGGGCAGGCGGCGTAATCATTGCCCTGGACCGCCAGGAGCGCGGCCAGGGCGAGCAGAGCGCCATTCAGGAAGTCCAGGCCGAGTATGGCATGCCGGTGGTGAGCATCGTCACGCTTGAGCAAGTACTTACTTACCTTGAAGAGCATGCTGGTAGCGAAATGCTCGCCTATGCAGAAGCCGTGCGCGCTTATCGTGACCGCTATGGTATTGCCGCCTAGCTAAGTAGCAAGTGCGCCAGCAAAACCTTGCTGGCGCCACGCTTCATAGCTCACAATAGCCACCGCGTTGGAAAGGTTTAGGCTGCGATTATTGGGCTGCATGGGAATGCGTAGCTTTTGGGCGTCTGGCAGCGCCTGATGCACCTCGGCAGAGAGACCAGCCGTTTCAGAACCAAACAGCAGTACATCGCCAGCCGCAAAATCTGCCTCGCTGTGGGGCCTTGTACCCTTGGTGGTAATCGCCCAGATACGTCGCCCCGGCAGGGCGTTTTGAAACGCAGCAAAATCAGCATGACGCGTCACATTCGCCAGGTCGCGGTAATCAAGCCCAGCACGGCGCAGCTTTTTTTCTTCAAGATCAAAGCCCAGCGGCTCGATTAAATGTAAACGACAGCCATTGTTGGCTACCAGGCGCATGATATTACCCGTATTGGGTGCCATACGCGGCTCAAACAGCGCTACTTCAAACATCACCACCTGCCTATCCATGTTATGCGCGTAGAAACGCCTGATTGTAGATGAAAAACCGCCAAGGATAACGTGCCTAATGACGCCCTCGCCCCCGCAATCCATTCTTACCCGCATTAAAGGCCTTAACCCGCGCCAGCAGGAAGCCGTGCGCTACATTGATGGCCCCTGCCTGGTCTTAGCGGGCGCGGGTTCCGGCAAAACCAGCGTTATCACCACCAAGATTGCGTATCTGGTTCAGGAGTGCGGAATGAGTGCGCGCCGGATTGCGGCGGTCACGTTCACCAACAAAGCCGCCCGCGAGATGAAAGAGCGCGTAGGGCAAATGTTGAAAGGCAAGGAGGGTCATGGCCTTACCGTCTCCACCTTTCACACCCTGGGGCTTAATATTATTCGTGGCGAGCTGAAGACGCTGGGGTACAAGCCGGGGTTTTCACTGTTCGACCCGGAAGATGCCAAGGCGCTGCTGCGTGACCTGATGAACAAGGACGCCCAGGTCGACGCCGAGCAGATCAATGCTGTGCAGAGCAAAATATCCACCTGGAAAAACGACCTGGTGCTGCCCAGCGACGCACTTTCCTTTGCCGCCGATGACGATGAACACTTTGCTGCTCGGGTCTATGAAGCCTATAACCGTCATCTAAAAGCCTACAACGCGGTAGATTTTGATGACCTGATCCTGCTGCCCGTCGTGCTCTTGAAAAACGATGCCGAGGCACTGGCGCGGTGGCGGCGCAAGATTCACTACATGTTGGTGGATGAGTACCAGGACACCAACGTGTCCCAGTATTTGCTGGTGAAGCTTTTGATGGCCGAGCGCTCGACCTTTACCGTGGTGGGCGACGATGATCAGTCAATCTACGCTTGGCGCGGTGCACGTCCCGAGAACCTGATCACGCTGGGCGAGGACTTTCCGCGCCTAAAGGTGATCAAGCTGGAGCAGAACTACCGTTCGACCGGGACGATTCTGCGCGCGGCCAACACGCTGATTGCCAATAATCCGCACGTCTACGATAAAACCTTGTGGTCGGATATGGGCGACGGTGCACCGATTCGGGTGATTGTGAATCGCCATGAAGAAGCGGAGTCTGAACGCGTAGCCAGCGAAATGTTGACCCGGCGTATCAAGGAAAAGGCTGAATGGCGCGACTTTGCCGTCCTTTATCGCGGCAACTTTCAGGCACGGCTTTTAGAGCTCAAGCTTCAGCATTACCAAATTCCCTACAAGCTGTCCGGCGGCACGTCGTTTTTCTCGCGTAATGAGATCAAGGACGCCATGGCCTACCTGCGTCTACTCATCAATCCTGCCGACGATAACGCCTTTTTGCGGATAGTAAACGTACCGCGCCGTGAGATTGGCCCAGGCACGCTTGAGAAACTGGCTAACTATGCCACCGAGCGGACGATTTCCCTGTTTGCAGCGTGTCATGAAATGGGCCTGGAGCAGACTCTGCCCACCCGCGCTGTCGAGCGGTTAAGCCGGTTCACCCACTTTATCGACGGTGTGCGCAAACGCATGGATCAGGGCGATGCAATTGCCGCTATCCGCGACATGTTGCGTGATATGGATTACGAAGCGTGGCTTTATCAGAACGCCAGTGCGCCCACTATTGCTGAACGGCGTATGGCCAACGTGTGGATATTGATCGACCAGTTGGAAAAGTCGCTAAACCGTGACCCGGAAGAGGATACCGCCTCAGAGACGACTGAAACCGATAGCGTGGAGGCGGCAATTTCCCGGCTGGTGCTGCGCGATATCCTGGAGCAGCAGGCCGAAGAGGATGACTCGGACCGCGTACAGCTGCTCACCATGCACGCTTCAAAAGGGCTTGAGTTCCCGCATGTCTACCTGCTGGGCCTTGAAGAGGATCTGCTGCCCCACCGCAATGCTATTGAAATGGGCACGGTGGAAGAGGAGCGCCGCCTGGCCTACGTGGGTATTACCCGGGCGCGGCGCACGCTCACGCTCACGCTTGCCCGCCAGCGCAAAGCCTACGGTGAGCTGATGGATTGCCAGCCCAGCCGTTTTCTGGATGAACTGCCTGGGGAAGACCTGGAGTGGGAAGGTCGAGCGGATAAAGAGGACCCGGACAAGAAGCAGGCGCGCGGCAAGGATGCAATTGCCGGGCTGCGCTCTCTGTTGGGGTAACGATCAGACCAAACTATCCACAGGTGGATCACCAGAACCGCTTGTGGACAGGTTATTCGACCTCTTCGATCATGTAATCGACCGCTGCCCTGATCTCATCATCGCTGAAATTAAACCGGCCGCCCTTGGGCGGCATCGCGCCAATCCCCTTAATGGCGTTGGCGTAAAGCGTGTCAGTGCCTTGAGCGAGCCGTGCGGTCCAGGCGGCGTTATCGCCCGTTGCCGGAGCGCCCGCAATGCCTGCCGTATGGCAAGCGCCACAGCCTGCACTGGCATACAGCGCTTCACCATCATATTGGGCGGCAATATTTTCCGATTCAGGCTCCTCTGGCAAGGAAGCATCAGGTTCAGGCTGGGCCACCGCACGTTGGCATGTTTGCCCTTGCAGGCAGAGCTTGCCAACTGGCGCAAGGCGCTCGGCAAGCGCTGCATCCTCGGCCTCTGCATCAGCAAGTGCGGCGCTCGATAGCACTCCTAACGCAACTATCCCGCCCAGCATACATTTGAAATTCACCCTGCCCCCTTGGCGTTTATCGCCATAATAGCGGCGTTTAATCCTGTATCGATAACCGTGTTCCAGGAAAATATACCGGGAGATAATATCTTTTTTTTCACAGATAGCCAGAGGGCGATAGGTGAGAGCCACCTATCGAGTGACATAATAACAAAAGGGTCTAAACAGTGATTTAAAGGCCTACGTTTAGAAGATCAGCTTAAAGACGCCCGTAAGGGTAAGAAGGCCTACGGCAAAAATAAAGATAATAATCCACAGCAAAATTTTCATAACGTTTCCTCCATGAATAAAAGAAGCATTCCTCAATACCGCGCTCACAGTATAGAAGAAAAATTAAAAAGCAGGCTTAATATTACCTTTTGAATAGAGAAATTCTCGTGCTTCATTATGGGCTTGAAGCGGTAAGCTAGGCATTTTTCCAGGCAAGCAGGCGCTGCTCGGCATAACCGATGAACCCCGCCTGTTGATAAAGGCGCCAAGCGGGCGTATTGCGAGTATCGACGGTCAATATCATCTCGTTTGCCCCTTGGTTAATTGCCAGGTTAAAAGCCTCGGTTAACACGTTTCGACCGATGCCCTTACCGCGCCATTGCGCCGTGACGCCCATTAATAAAAGCTCCCAGCAGTGAGCCGACCGTGGCGCTAACAGCAACACGCCCACCCGCTCATCGCCCAGGTTAACGCTGTACCAATGGTTCGGCGCCGTAGGTGCCTGGTCATAAAAACCGGCCAGCAGCGCTTCGCTGGAAAGCGATTCTCGCAGTGCTGGGCAGTCCAGCGAGCCTTGACTAATGGAACCGATCAGGGCGGTTTGCGCGGCGGTGCTTAGCTCACTAAAAGGTGCCAATCGAATTGGCGAATCCGTTGAAGGTACCGCCTCCGTGCCCGCCAGCGTAATGGACAAATAGTGTAGCTCAGCCAAGCGCACCATATTATGCGCAAGCAGCGTTGCCTCCCACGCATAGTGGCTGGGCGGCAAGACCACGTGGCAAAGCGTTATTTCCTGCGCGGTTACCCGATCATGAGCAGCGCTTAGTAAGGCTTGGCTTGCTGGATCATCCTGGCAAGGAAGCCATAGCTGTGCGGTGGCGTGAGCGAGCGGCTGCACCCACAGCGCACCGCTAATACGGCCGTGCTGCTGATAAACCCATAGCCCGTCCCAGGCTGCCTGCGAGGCTGATGTTAAGGCGGTGTGCAGCGTCGATTGCAAGGACGGCTCATGCACCGCCGCCAAGTGAAGCAAGGCTTCCCTATGCTGCGTTGAAGGGCAAATACTCACAACTGCACTATCGACCGTCGGCTTCATTAGTAATCAGGGCGCCACTGTGTTGCTTTCGTTAATGTTAATCCTGACTGACTCCCCCTAACGATGCTACCTTTTGTTACTTCTTACCGGGCCGTTGCTACAGGAGTGACTAACACCATGCGCATACTGCTGGTTGAGGACGACGCCAGCTTGTCTTCGGGCATTCGCCTGGCGCTCAAGCCGGAACACTATACGGTTGATCACCTGGATAACGGCAATAGCGCCCTTATGGCACTAAAAGAGGCTGAGCCGTTTGATGCTGTCATTCTCGATTTGGGCTTGCCAGGTTTGGATGGCCTCCACATTATCAAGGCGGTACGCCGCCAAGGTAGCCAAATTCCGATATTGGTACTCACCGCCCGCGACGGTATCAATGACCGCATAGCGGGGCTGGATGCTGGGGCCGATGATTACCTGGTCAAGCCCTTTGAAGTGGAAGAGCTCAAGGCCCGTTTACGGGCTCTACTAAGGCGTAGCCAGGGGCAATTGGATAATTACCTGGAGTGTCGCGGCATCCGCCTGGAACCGCTTACCCTAAGCGTCAGCTATCAGGATAACGTCATTACCCTTTCACGGCGCGAATTTACCCTGTTACAGGAATTTATGGGCCACCCGGGGCGGGTCTTTACCCGCGATACACTGACCAGCCTGATTTATGGCTGGGATGAGGATGTAGAAAGCAACGCCATTGAAGTTCATATTCATCATTTACGGCGCAAGCTGTTCCCTGAAGTGATTCGTACTGTACGCGGCATTGGCTATGTGATGGATAAAGCACCGCCGGGAGGCGAACAGTGAACTCTATCCGCCGGCGAACCTTAGGGCTCACACTGCTGCTGTTTCTGCTCAGTATTATGGTCATTAGCGTGGTTAGCTACCGTTACGCCACGCACGAAATTCAGCAGTTGCACGATGCAAGCCTTGCCCGTCACGCGCATCTTTTGGGTGAGCTCATGCAGGCGCCTATTCCGCCCGCGTATCAGCAGGCACTTCTGCAAAGCGTAGAAAATACGCTGCAAACCAAGCAGCGCAATCCTGAAGCGCTCGTCTTTCAACTGTGGGAAGGCGATGAACTACTGCTGCGCTCAACCGATGCACCATTAGCGCCGCTTGCCGTATCGCAAAGTGGCTACACCCGGCAACAGTACCAGGGGCAAACGTGGCAAACCTATACGCTTCCGCTTGCCGAGGGGCGCAGGGTCATTGTGGGTGAGCGTGACGATATCCGCTTACGTTTGGTCAGGCGGGTAGCGCTGCGTACGCTGCTGCCCGAATTTATTGGGTTAATCGTCTTAACGTCTTTATTGTGGTGGAGCATCGGCTGGGGGCTTTCACCGCTGTCGAGAATGGCAGAGCAAATCCGCAACCGAGACCCACATAATCTTCAACCCCTTAAGCTTGCGCCTCTGCCGTATGAGCTGGCGACTATTTCCGGTGCACTCAATCGCTTGTTGATGCGCATCCAGCGTTTACGCGAGCGCGAAAAACGTTTTATCGCCGATGCCGCCCATGAACTGCGCACGCCGCTTGCCGTACTCGACCTTCATGCCCAAAACGCCTTGGCCGCAGAAAACCCACAGGACCGTGAGGAGTCGCTTCATTATTTGCGCCAAGGCGTTGCCCGTTCGACGCATTTGGTCAGCCAGCTGTTAACGCTGGCAAGGCTTGACCCGGATGAAACAAGCCTGCCATTACGCCCTGTTGATGCGCTGTTTGAGGTGCGTGACGCACTGGCCAAGCTACTTCCCCTCGCCCAGCAACAGCAGCAAACGCTGCAGCTAGAGGCCGATGAACAAGGCCAGTGGGCGTTAAACGAAGTCCCTGGCACCTTGGGAGCACTCGTGCAAAACCTGGTGGGCAACGCCATTCAGCACTCTCCCCCTCAAGGAACTATCCACGTTCAGCTTAAGGCGGAATTGAGCGCCATTATTTTAGTGGTGGATGACCAGGGCCCGGGGATTCCTTTATCAGCCCGCAAGGCCGTTACAGAGCGCTTTCACCGCGCAGGCCCCGGCGCTGGGTCAGGGTTGGGATTATCCATTGTGGAACGGATAGTGGCGCAGCATGCGGGCAGCCTGGTATTTGATGATGCACCAGGGGGTGGTTTGCGCGTACAGGTCACGCTTAATCGCCACAGCGGCCAAGGCTAGTTTTCAAGCCTTAAGGTTCCGATAAGAATTAACTGTGACTCTGAGGGTACCAGGCTGATTGGCAGTAAGCAGTTGGCCAAATAAAATGGAGGTTCCCTGATGAATCAAGTGGCTTTTGCACCTAAAACGTTAATTAAATTCAGCGCCGCTCCCCGCCTTAAGTCGCCGAGTGCCAAGCAGTTAACGACTGAAAGTTCAGCGCTGGATGTACTTACCGACTTTCAAACGCTGAAACCTCATTCAGTCGCCGCTGATACGTCTGTTGACGAGGCGCATCTCAAAATGCGTTATAGCGGTGTGCGGCTTCTGTTTGTAACCGACAAAAATGAGCACTGCATCGGTATTCTTACCGCCAAAGAGTTGATCGGCACACGCCGTATTAACCTGGCCATGCAGCAGCGCAATCTTGACCGCGACGAAATAACCGCGGATATGATCATGACCTCCTGGGATAAACTCAGTGCAATGACGCTGGAACAGCTCTCGGCGCTGACGATTGAAGACCTTGTCTTGGTCATGGAAGACGTAACTGAACAGCACCTGTTGATCACTCAGTACGACGACCATAACGCACTGACCATTCGTGGCTTAATATCAGCCACCGATATTCAAAACACCGTGGGTAAGCAAGTTAGTACGGTGGTTCCCGTCGCGAGCAGCTTTGCCGATATTTGCCAAGTGATTACCGGTCACGACCTGTAAGTTTAAAAGTATCCGTTAGCTGTTGTTAAACAGCATTTATCATCTAAAACGCCCCTTACCAAAAACGGTAAGAGGCGTTTTTTAGTGTTCTATCAATACCGTGTTAATCCCTAAAGATTAACACCCAACCGCTAGAACATGGAGGCGTTGATAAATAAGTGTGTCGCTACACTTGCGGCATAACCCAGAAAAATAGCCGGCACCCAACGCAAGTGAACCATAAAGGTATAAATACCTCGTGCCTGGCCCATCAAGGCAACGCCAGCCGCTG
This sequence comes from Halomonas sp. AOP43-D1-4, assembly GCF_052446175.1. Taxonomy (NCBI): domain Bacteria; kingdom Pseudomonadati; phylum Pseudomonadota; class Gammaproteobacteria; order Oceanospirillales; family Halomonadaceae; genus Halomonas; species Halomonas sp. AOP43-D1-4. Next base: position 85,101 of record NZ_JBQSVY010000004.1, on the reverse strand, counting down.
ACCCCATGGCGAGCAGGCTTCCCCCAACACCAGCGGTAAGCGTAATCAGTAGCCAGTTGCCTTCAGACATATCGGGCGCCATGGAAAGCACGGCAAACATTACCGGAATGTTATCCACCACGGCTGAAATCAGCCCTAACACAACGTTAGCCCAGATGGGATTCCAACTGCCGTAGAGCGTTTCAGACAGCAGGCTTAAATACCCCATAAAGCCAAGCCCGCCCACACACAGTACGACGCCGTAGAAGAACAGCAGCGTATCCCACTCAGAACGTGCGATACGGCTAAAGATATCAAACGGCACCACGCTGCCTAACTGCTCCAGCTTTTTCCAGTCGCCGCGGCGTGAATAACGTACCCGCTTACGCTCTAGCGAGCGCGGCAGGCTGCGCCGCAGGTAGTATCCAAAGAACTGCAGTAGTCCTAAACCAAACATCATGCCCATTGCAGGCGGCAGGTGCAGAACCGAGTGGCAGAGTACGGAGATGGCAACGGTCAGCAAAAACAGCGCAATGATCCGGCGTGCGCCCCGCTTGAGCCAGACGTTTTCAGTAAGCGCTGCCGGTTGGCGGTTAACAATAAAGAAGTTCATGATGACCGCAGGCACCATAAAGTTAACGATAGCGGGTAATAACAGTACAAAGAAGCCGCTAAACGGCACTTGTCCTGCCTGCCAAACCATCAGCGTCGTGATATCCCCAAAGGGGCTAAATGCGCCGCCAGCATTGGAGGCCACCACCACGTTAACGCAGCACAGGCTAATAAACTTGTTATCACCTTCAGCCACTTTCAGGATTACCGCGCACATCAGCATAGCCGTGGTCATGTTATTGGCTATCGCAGAAATACCAAATGCGAGAAAACCGGTAATCCAAAAAAGGCTGCGGTAGCTAAACCCTTTACGCACCAACCAGGCACGCAATGCGTCAAATATACGCCGCTCTTCCATGGCGTTGATATAGGTCATCGCCACCAGCAAAAACAGCAATAGTTCGGTGTATTCGAGCAACGTTTCCCGAAAGGCGATTTCAGCCTCTTCAGGCATACCGGCCTGCACATACACCCATGCCACAATGGCCCAAATAAGCCCCGCCGCTACCAGAACTGGCTTGGATTTACGCATGTGGAGAAGCTCTTCAGACATTACCAGAGCATAGGCAAGTACAAAGATACCCACACACGTAATACCGGCAAGAGAGAGCGTTAAATTCAGTGGGCCAGCAGCGGCATAAGAGAGGGAAGGAAAGACAACAGCACAGAGAGCAATCAACAACCAAGCGACCCGGCGAGCTGAGAGCCGAGGTGCAAGGACGTTTTGTGGTTTCATGACAGCGTGATCCTGACAGATGTGGGGGGAGAGCGTGCCACCATGATAAGCACGCTAATAAACTGCTGCAACGCAGCGCTGACTCGCAAGGTGCGCCTAATTGTCGCACCTTGTAACGCTGTTTTATAGTGTCCGAACAACTTATTACGTTTGCTCATTCAATGGGCCATACGCTTCTTTTTTCAGGACAGCAGATCACAGAAATAATGGCTGTTAAAAAATCAGATCGTCGTTCAGCCGCTATAACAACGCTGGTATTACTTAAGACAGGATGCCAGTGTGTGTAACGCCACCGTATGTATCAATCGTTAGCATCGTTAATAAGCACGCTCTCACTAACGCGATAGTACGCTGGATAAGTCCCCCATGTACTCAAAGAGCAAATATCCTCCTGTAAAAGACCATCAAACAAAAAAGGAGTCCGCTGATGGATGCATATCTAGACAATATCCATGACATCTTGCAAAAGCTTAAGGATTACCTTGAGGGGAATGAAGATGAAGTGATCGCAACGCTGCAGAGCGTAGCACGTGGTGACTTAGACATGCCCGAAACCATCACTCCCAAGGAAGAGGAGCTCTTTCGGGCGCTTTGCGGCTGGATGGTCGCAAAGAGGCCAACACAGATCCTGGCGATGCTTCAGCCACTATTGGCTGATCCTAACCTTTTAAGTAGAGGCATTACGCTTAATGATATTGAAAGCGTAATGCCTAAAGGACTGCCACCTAAAGATATTATCGGCACAATTAAAACAAATAGGCGAGACTTAATCCGACAAGCACTCCTCCTGGTAAGCTATATTTTCTACGACGATCTCCACTACCCACAGCCTGAAACCAGCGTTTATGATATTTCAGAAAACTCCTTCCAAAAGCTCAAGTGGCTCTACCGCTACTGGTTCAATCAACTTGAAGTGGCTGAAAAAGGGTCAGGACTAGAGGGCTTATTTGCGTCACGGGTACTGGATTTCCGAATTGTCGATCACCCTAATAATTATCCTGTTTCGAAAACTTCTATTTCATGCGCGGGGGATCTGCTTGCCGTCGATGTTCTAACACCAGACAACACACCTCATCTGTTTGATGAAATCACCGATTTCTACAGCACCACCGATATTGTCAGCGCTAACCTGGAATCCACCGTTGACAAGAACAGTCTCGTGGGGCGCACCCAAGCATCGGGACAACCGGCGCGTATGAATACCACTGAGACAATGTTCCAGAAGTTTCGCAACGAAGCAAAAATCAACTATTTCAGCACGGCGACCAACCATGCCATGGACTGGGGCGAACAGGGTGTACTTGCCACCCTCGATGTGCTCAAAAAATCAGGCGCCTACTATTCTGGCACTGCCGCAAGCCAGGCTGAACAGGATGATGTCGTCGTGATTAATAAAAACGGCATCAAAGTTGCCTTGCTGGCATACACCTTCGACCTCAATGGTTACGAAAAAGATATTCCCGCCGATATGCCCTATCTGATTAATATCGTTCGGTTCAATGATGCTAATCCAGCCCCTGATTACTCACTGATTGAGAAGCAGGTGGTGGCAGCGAAAGCGAAGGGCGCGGACTGGATTATCGCCTACTGCCACTGGGGGTGGGAGTTTGAGATGTACCCGCATGTGAATATCAGAGAAGCCGCCCACAAGGTGATTGACTGCGGTGTTGACACCATTCTTGGCAATCACGCCCATGTCAGCCAGTCAGCGGAACTTATCCCGCGCGAAGGCAAGCAAGATGCACTGGTGGTTTACGCGTTCGGTGACTTCGTCAGCTATCACCCGGAAAGCCGCAATTCAAAGCTTGCCTATATTGTTAAATTCGACATCGTGAAGGTCTACGATGCTATAGAATTGGCTAACCTTCAGGCCCTACCCATTTATATTGTCAATGAGAAGCTTGGTGGTGATCGCTACGACTGCCGTATCGTCAAATTTTATGACGTTTTGAAAAACCCGGATGAGTACGGCCTAACCGAGCTGGAGAAAAGCCAGCTGCCGCATTTGGAAGAAAAAGTGTGGCACGCGGTACTCTCGCCACTTGCGAGGCTCGGTACACGTTAGAAGCGAACGAAAACGTAGAGTAATAGGCGGATCACACTGAACATTATGCTAACCAGCAAACCATTCTCGCCCCTAAAGGTTGGATACTTCATCCAACCTTTAGGGTATTGCCGTAAGAGCATTCAACGAACCGCTTGATACCAGACAGCAGTGGTCTACTCCACAGTCACGCTTTTCGCCAGGTTACGCGGCTGATCGACATCGGTGCCTTTAAGCACTGCGACGTGGTAGCTCAAAAGCTGGAGAGGAAGCGTATATAAAAGTGGTGCCAAGGCTTCGTGAATATGCGGCAGCTCAATGACTCGGATATTGTCATGCGGCTTGATACCCACGTTCTCATCGGCAAATACAAATAGCTGGCCGCCCCTGGCACGGACTTCCTGCAGGTTGGATTTTAGCTTTTCCAACAGGTCGTCATTGGGTGCGACGGAAATCACCGGCATCTCGCTATCTACCAGCGCCAGCGGGCCGTGCTTAAGCTCACCGGCTGGGTACGCTTCTGCGTGTATATAGGAGATTTCCTTAAGCTTAAGCGCGCCTTCCAGTGCAATCGGGTAGTGCGCACCACGGCCCAAGAACAGCGCATGGTGCTTTTCAGCAAACGCCTGGGAGAGCTGCTCAATCTGGCTGTCCAGGGCCAGTACTTGTTGGCAAATATCAGCAAGCGAATGCAGCGCCTTCACAATACCTGCATGCTCTTCCTGCCCCTTCGCTTTGCTTATCGCCAGCGTCAGAAGCAATAGTGCTACCAACTGAGTGGTAAACGCTTTTGTGGAGGCAACGCCAATTTCCGGGCCTGCGCGGGTCATCAGGGTCATATCTGATTCACGCACCAGGGAGCTTCCCGGCACGTTGCAAATAGCTAGCGAACCGACATAGTTCAAGGTCTTGGCAAAACGTAGTGCCGCCAGCGTGTCAGCGGTTTCACCCGACTGGGAGAGCGTTACGAACAGCGTATCGGAAGGTACGACCGGGTGGCGGTAACGATACTCGGAGGCCACCTCAACCTGTACCGGCACGCCTGCATAACGTTCAAGCCAGTAGCGGGCCACCATGGCTGCGTGATAGCTGGTACCACAGGCAATGATATGGACCTGGCGGGTTTTCTGGAAAAGCGCTTGAGCATCAGGACCAAAGCTCTCGACCAACACACTGTCCGCGCTCAAACGCCCTTCCAGGGCCGCCTCAATCACGGTGGGCTGCTCGAAGATTTCTTTAAGCATGTAGTGGCGATAATTGCCTTTGCTGGCAACACCATCACCATGCTCAAAAACGTGTACCGACCGTGTTACTGAGCTGCCATCTTTATCGACAATCCGGATAGAACCCTTTTCACTTAACTCGACCACATCGCCTTCTTCCAGATAAATAAAGCGATCCGTTACTTGTAGCAAGGCAAGCGGGTCTGAGGCTAAAAACGCTTCCCCCATACCCACACCTACCACCAGCGGGCTTCCCTGACGTGCACCTACTACTATGCCCGGCTCCTTGACACTCATAACGCCCAGCGCATACGCCCCACCCAGACCATTCACAATTTGCTGGGTTGCCTCAAACAAGCTGAGGCCACTCTGCAACTTGTCCGCTAGCAAATGCGTAATGACTTCGGTGTCGGTTTCCGAGCTAAACGTATAGCCACTTGCCTGCAGCGTCTCTTTTATATATTCGTAGTTTTCAATAATGCCGTTATGCACCACGCTGACGCTGTCACCGCTATGGTGCGGGTGGGCATTGGCTTTTGAAGGCTTTCCGTGAGTTGCCCAGCGCGTGTGAGCAATCCCTGACGCTCCCGGCAGCGGTGCACTATTCAGCTCGTTCTCAAGGGCTGCGACCTTACCCACTGCGCGATGACGAGTAAGCTGGTTATGATCGTTCAACACCGTCATGCCCGCTGAGTCGTAACCGCGATACTCCAGGCGCTTAAGCCCTTCCAACAGTATGTCTTGCACGTTACGTTGCGCTACAGCAGCGACGATGCCACACATAAACCGTTCTCCCAGGAAAATTAAAGTAGCGATGTACCGCGCGTTTACTTGCCAGCTTTAACAGGACGCACCCAATCGGCCTTTTCCAGCTGCTTGCCTCGCGTCACCGCCAAGGCATGCTCACGGACATCTTTTGCTATGGTGGATCCAGCGCCTATGGTTGCACCTATCCCCACACTAACCGGGGCTACCAGTGCGCTGTTAGAGCCAATAAAGGCATAATCGCCGATCTCAGTGTGATGCTTATTAGCGCCGTCATAGTTGCACGTAATTGTGCCCGCACCAATATTAACGTCACGCCCCAAGCGGGCATCGCCAACATAGCTTAAGTGGTTAATTTTGCTGCCCTCGCCTACCTCAGCGTTTTTGGTTTCTACAAAATTGCCCACCTTGGCATTAACCGCCATGCGCGTACCGGGGCGCAGGCGCGCATAAGGCCCCACTTGGTTATGGCCAGCCATCTTCGTTTGATCAATAACAGTGTGGCTATCAATGCTACTTTCAGCACCGATGGCACTGTTTTTGATCACGCAGTAAGGCCCTACACTAACGCCATCACCCAGCGTCACGTCACCTTCAAAAATGCAGCCCACGTCAATAAACACGTCGTGACCACAGGTGAGGCTTCCGCGCACGTCGATCCTTGCAGGATCAGCCAGTGCCACGCCCTGCTCCATTAACAGGTCCGCTTGGCGCGCCTGGTAAACGCGTTCTAACCGCGCCATTTGGGCACGATTATTAACCCCTTCTACTTCAACGGCGTGAGCTGGCTGCTCGGTGCAAACTTTAATCCCCTCTTTAGCCGCCATTTCGATCACATCGGTCAGGTAGTATTCACCCTGAGCATTGTCAGCGGAAAGCTTAGGCAACCAACGCGCCAGTTGGGCACTGGTCATCGCCATGATGCCGGTGTTGCACTCGGTGATCGCACGCTCGGCGTCATTGGCATCTTTTTGCTCTACAATCGCCACCGCATCGCCCGCCGCATTGCGCACAATACGGCCGTACCCCGTTGGATCGTCCAGCGTAACCGTCAGCAGCCCCATCTGTTGTTCGTTCACATGGGCCAACAGCGCTGTCAGCGTTTCACTTTGAATGAGCGGTACATCGCCATACAGTATCAAAACAATGCCGTCACCCAGTTCATTCAATGCTTGAGCAGCGGCATGCCCCGTGCCTTTCTGCTCTTCTTGCACGGCAAACGTGACGTTTTCATCCGCCAATGCGTGACGCAGCTGCTCTGCGCCGTGACCAATGACGACCTGCGTACGTGCAGGGCTTAGGCTCGCCGCGGTTTCCAACACGTGCGACACCATGGGTTTGCCCGCCAAGGAGTGAAGCACCTTCGGCATGTGTGAGCGCATCCGCGTGCCTTTACCCGCTGCGAGAATCACTACATCTAGCACTTTTTGCATTCTCATTACCCTTCTTCTGTATGATGCACGTTAGGAGACGCCCACTGACCAATACCGCTTTCATTGATGAGTTCTTCGCCAAACTCATCAACAAAAGCAGGGCTTGCAATACTCTGCCACTGGTCGCCATCGCGGATCAGCATTAATACACTCAGATTCTGCGCAACGGCCACTTCCATACCGGTATCGCTACCTTCTACCAATAACGCGGTGGCCCAGGCATCGGCCCAGGCGTTGGATGGATGGAAAACCGATACCGATGCAAGATTATGCGAGACAGGCCGCCCGGTACGTGGATCAATGGTATGTGAAAAGCGCTGCCCATCAGCCTCAAAGTAATTGCGGTAATCCCCTGAGGTCGCTACCGACATATCGTGAAGAGGCACAATATGCTGTGCTTGTGGCACGCTACTTTGCGGTGTTTCAATGCCTACGCGCCAAGGCGTCTCTCGATCATCACGATAGCCGTGCGCCAGCATATCTCCCCCCAGGTTGATTAAATAACCCTCTATCCCTTGCTGATTTAGGTACGCTGCCACGCGGTCGGTTGCATGCCCCTTGGCGACACCGGAAAGATCCACATAAACATCACGCTCACGGCGCGCCTGCATGGCCTGAGTATCGATCGCTACAGCATCAAAGCCCACTTCGGCCAAGCGCTCGGCCAACTGGTGCTCCGAAGGGGCTTCTTGCGGGCGAGCCTCAGGACCAAAACTCCATAAATTGACCAGACCACCAACGGTCATATCAAACGCGCCGTTACTTTGTTCAGACACCGAGCGGCTTATCGCCAGTACTTCAATTAGCTCGTTGGAAAGTGGCTGCCACTCATTAAGCGGCGCCTGGTTAAACAGGCTTAGTTCAGAGTCATCTTTATACGTCGACATGGACACATCAACACGTTCAAGCTCTTCCAAAAAACCGGCTTCCAGATGGCTGGCTTGCTCCTGGGTTAGCGGGTCACTAATGGTTACCTGATAAAACGTGCCAAAGATGCCGCCCTCTAAACGGACAGGCGACTCCAAAGGACGATCTTTTTCCGAACAGCCAACCAACAGTAACAGCGACATAATGCATACCGCTTTTACTGTTAACCGTATTGATTCAGGCATAAATAGGGTCATGAGCTTACTCTACATGTAAAAAAACCAGAGGAGCCACGCACCAAACAGTACGCGATAAACAACAAAAGGCTGCATCCCCATTTTTTTAATAATAACGAGGAAATAGTGAATACACAGGTACGCAATAACACCGGACAATAGCGTTCCGGCCGCCATGGATAGCCAATCGACTGACTGGGGCTGATGTAAAAGTTCAACGGCTTCTAACCCACCGGCTAGTACGATTACCGGGATGGAAAGTAAAAAGGAGAACCGCGCAGCCCCTTCACGACTCATACCTACCAGAAGGGCGGCGGTGATGGTAATCCCTGACCGTGATGTGCCCGGAATGAGCGCCAACGCTTGGGCGCCGCCAATGATCAGCACATCTTTTAGCTGCATTTGGTATTCACTGCGGGTACCGCGTTTTTTCCAGTCGGCGTACCCCAGTAACAGGCCAAAGCCAATCAGGCTGAGCGCGATGATAACCGTGGAGCGCATATACACCGAGATAACATCACGAAGCAGAAAACCGATGATACACACAGGCAGCGTGGCAAGCGTGACCCAGATCGCGAGCCTGGCATCTTTATTGATCCCCCGGCCACGCAGCGCTGCCAGGCTGCTCGCTATCATTTGCCAAATTTCATGCCGGAAATAGACCACTACCGCGCTTAAACTGCCCAAGTGGAGCGCGACATCAAAAGCAAGCCCTTGGTCCTCCCAAGAGGTTAATACGGGTACTAAAATCAAGTGCGCCGAGCTTGAGACAGGTAAAAATTCCGTTATCCCTTGCACAGCGGCAAGTACCACTATTTGGAGCCACTCCATGGGTCATCCTATACATCAAAAGGGTGGTTGAATGACAATGGCGCATAAGGATACACCTCCATTAGGGGATTGTCCGCCATGGCTGCCATCGTTTTGTATTGCGTATTAGCCTGCTTAGAACAAAGGGCTTAAGAGATCATATTGCAGTGCGCTACAATAATGCTTTATTGAAAGCGCTCCCTTGTCAGGTATTCCATGACTCAGACCGTTGAAACGCCAGTGGTTCCCAACCACGAGCTAGATAATCAGGAAGCCAAGCGCGTCACCTATATCGGTGCCTGGTTGGATGGTGTGCTTAGTATTGTCAAAGTGGTGGTCGGTTTTTGGGTGGGTTCTGCCGCACTGATTGCCGATGGCATCCACTCGCTCTCCGACTTAATCACCGATGGTTTTGTACTGGCCGCCATTCATTACGGGCGTCAGGAGCCCGACAACGACCATCACTATGGTCACGGGCGCATCGAAACACTCACCACGCTGCTGTTGGGTAGCGTACTGATCTTTGTGGCAGGCGGTATTGCCTGGTCAAGCCTGGAGCGCTTGTTTAGCGGCACAGAAGTCACCGCGCCTGGCATCGTGGCGATTGTGATTACGTTTATTGCGCTGATCAGTAAAGAGTGGATTTTTCGCTACACCATGCGCGTCGCCAAGCGGGTAAAATCCAAACTGCTGGAGGCTAACGCCTGGCACTCCCGTAGCGATGCCCTTTCTACTGCGGTGGTGCTGGTCGCACTGATTGGTGCTCAGTTTGGCTTGGGCTGGCTGGATGCCGTTGCCGCCATTGTGGTTGGCCTGCTGATAGGCAAGGTTGGCTGGGATTTACTCTGGGAGTCTGCGCGGGAATTAGTCGATACCGCACTGCCTGAAGACACCCAGCGCCAAATGCACGACGTAGCCTGTAGCGTACCGGGCGTGGATAGCGTGCATGACCTTCGTACTCGCCAGTCGGCAGGCTGGGTAATGGTGGATTTGCATGTCGTGGTCGGGCCTAAAATCACCGTTTCAGAAGCCCATGAGATAGGTAATGAGGTCAGCCGCCGTTTACGCCATGAGTTTCCGCTACTCACCGACGTTATTTTCCATGTTGACCCTGAAGATGACGCTGGAGAAGGGGACCCCAGCCGAATGCCTGGCCTGCCACTACGCCCGGAAGTTGAGGCCGCGCTTGACCAACGCTGGTACGCGCATCCGGTGTGGCGCACGTTAAACGAGCTTCAACTGCACTATCTGGATGACAAAGTGTCCGTATCGCTGATTATCGGCGATGCGGTACATCAGCCCCCGCAATGTTTGGCTAGCCAGCTCAAAGCGCTCGCCAGTGATATCGAGTGGCTCGGTCATGTGGAAGTCATGTTTATCACCCGAGCGGCCAGTAGCGCGATGCGCTAGCCGTTCGCTAAACGCCAAATACTCAACCACCTGACGGGCCTTATGGTTTCAGTACGTAATGAATGCGCTTAACCTTACCTTGTTTGAAAGGCTCAACGCCGCCGCTGACACCCCTGCCTGGCTGGTCATGTTTGCTCATGGATGCGCCGTTGAATTGATGTGGCTACTACCTGCGCTGCTGGTAGTCGGTTGGCTGCGCGGCGGTGAACAGCTCAAGCAGCCACTGCTGGAGGCACTGATAGCGACGCTGCTGGCCTTAGCGATAAGTGGCATCATCGGGATGCTGTGGCCGATGCCCCGGCCCTTTGCGGTACCGGTAGGCACTACGTTAATGGCCCATGCGCCAACCCCAGCCTTTCCCAGTAATCATCTAACGATCATTCTAACCATGGCCTTTAGCTTGATGCTGCACCGCTACACCCGACGTATCGGCAGCCTTCTTCTGCTCTTGGCCATTCCCGTCGGCTGGGCAAGAATTTTTTTGGGCGTCCACTTTCCCCAGGACATGGCAGGCGCTGCCCTTTTGTCAGCCGTTATGGCTGTGCTGGTGGGTTTCAATCGCGCCTGGCTAGTGCTACCGGTTTATGAGCACGTCGCCAAGCGCCTTTATCACTGGCTGTTCGCGCCGCTTATCCGCCGTGGCTGGGTGAAGCGCTAACCGGCTGTTCGCTATAAGCTAGTAAGAATTACTGTTGCAATAGAGAAGTAAATCAATACCCCGGTGGCATCAATCAAGGTGGTGACCAGCGGCGCTGAGGCAGCTGCCGGGTCGACCTTGAAGCGCTCCAGTACAAACGGCAGGCACATGCCTAACAGACTGCCAAACAGTACGATAGTGACCATACTGAGGGAGACAATAATAGCGACTTCGTTGCCTGCTCGCAGTATCCCGATAGGGGCAACGGCGATGGCCATGGTCAGCCCCAGGGAGCCAGCTACCAACAGCTCACGGCCGAGCATTTTGCTCCAGTCCTTAACGCCTACATCACCGGTTGCCATACCGCGAACCATCAGCGTTGCCGCCTGAGCGCCTGCGTTACCGCCACTACCAATCAACAAGGGCAGAAAGAATACCAGCGCCACTTGGGCGGCAATAATATCTTCAAAGTGAGCAATACCCGCGCCAGAAAACAAGTTGGCAAAAACCAGTACTACCAGCCACGTCACCCGTTTACGGTACAGGCTCCACAGCGATACACGGCTAACGCCATCTTCCAACTGGCCAATCGACATCCCCTTGTGGATATCTTCGGTGGCTTCCGACTCCGCCACGTCCATCGCATCATCGTGAGTAACGATACCCACCATACGGTTTTCGGCATCAATCACCGGCAGTGCCAGAAGATCATAACGAGCCACGATACGAGCTACTTCTTCCTGCGCTTCGTCCACAGCGGTGCTGATCACATCCTTGATCATGATGTCGTCAACCAACGCGCCGGGCCTGGCAATCATCAGCTGACGCAGGGACATCGTGCCAATCAGCCTGCCATCGTTGTCCAGGATATAGAGCTGATAGACCGTCTCTGCATCCGGAGCGGTCTGGCGTACGCGCATCATTGCCTGAGACACCGTCATGCCACTGGCTATCGCCACATAGTCAGAGGTCATAATGGCGCCTGCAGTACCTTCCTCGTAGCCTGCCAGCCGCTTGAGGTCTTCCCGCTCCTGATGTGCCATGCGCCGTAACAGCGCTTCTCGGCGATCCTCATCCAGAAGATTGAACAGGTCCACCCGTTCGTCAGAGCCCATCTCTTCCAACAGCTTAAGTACCTGGGTGTCCTTTAGCTCACCCACGACTTCCAGCTGGCTTTCACCTGGCAAGTAGCCAAGCACATTAGCGGCGCGTTCTGTAGAAAGTATATCGAGCACTGAAAGCGCTGCGGACAGCTCTTCGTCCTCCTCGATAAGCTCTTCAAGCACCTCACCAATATCTGCCGAACGAATTTCGGCCAATCGTTCGGATAATAGCTCTTTTTTCGGTTCCTCTTTGACCAGCTCGTCCAGCAGCTCGGTTTTTAATTCCTGCAAGATTTCATCGTTCAATGACATCGCGTTCTCCTTCTCTGCAGACGAGTCAGTGCTGACAAGCATTATGCTACTAAATGCTTATAACAAGTGTACCAGACAAAAAAAACGCCCCTTAAACCCTAACGGGTTCAAGGGGCGTTTTATTCACGCTTACCGCGTAGTGTTAGCCTTTACCTGCCTTTTTGCGCAGCTGCTGGATCGTACGCAGCTGTGCAACGGCTTCGGCAAGTTCAGCGGAGGCACGGGTATAATCCAGCTCCGATGACTTCTCATTAAAGGCTTTCAGCGCTTCCTGACGCGCTTCTTCGGCAGCGGCCTCATTGAGGTCGCTGGCCCGCGTCGCGGCGTCAGCAAGGATCGTCACGACATCCGACTGAACTTCCATAAAGCCGCCGGAGACAAAGAAGTGTTCCTCCTTGCCACCATCGTGGATCACCCGTACAGGGCCCGGCTGAAGCTCGGTCAGCAGCGGGGCGTGACCCGGCAAAATGCCCAAGTCACCCATCATCCCGGCAGCTACCACCATCTCGATACTGCCCGAGAAGATAGACTCTTCAGCGCTGACGATATTGCAAGTGAAGCTATTCGCCATAGCGAATCCCCCTAATAAACGGGATTACTTCTTCATCTGATTGGCTTTTTCGACCGCTTCGTCGATGGAGCCAACCATGTAGAAGGCCTGTTCGGGCATATCGTCGTATTCACCGTCCAGGATACCCTGGAAACCACGAATAGTATCTTTCAAAGAAACATACTTGCCGGGTGAGCCAGTGAATACTTCAGCCACGAAGAACGGCTGCGACAAGAAGCGCTGGATTTTACGCGCCCTGGAAACGGCTAGCTTGTCTTCATCAGACAGCTCGTCCATACCCAGAATGGCGATAATATCCTTCAGTTCCTTGTAACGCTGCAGTACGTTCTGTACGCCACGAGCAACCGCATAATGCTCATCACCCACCACCAACGGATCCAACTGACGAGACGTTGAGTCCAGCGGGTCGATGGCCGGGTAGATACCTAGCTCAGCAATGGAACGGGCCAGTACAACGGTCGCGTCCAGGTGCGAGAAGGTGGTTGCCGGAGATGGATCGGTCAAGTCATCCGCCGGTACGTATACCGCTTGTACGGAGGTGATTGAGCCTGATTTCGTCGAGGTGATACGTTCCTGCAGAACGCCCATCTCTTCGGCTAGCGTCGGCTGATAACCCACCGCAGACGGCATACGGCCAAGCAGTGCAGATACTTCTGTACCGGCCAGGGTGTAACGGTAAATGTTATCGACGAACAGTAGAACGTCGCGGCCTTCATCACGGAATTTTTCAGCGATGGTCAGACCGGTCAGCGCAACGCGCAGACGGTTACCGGGCGGCTCGTTCATCTGACCGTAAACCAGCGATACCTTATCGATAACGTTGGATTCGGTCATTTCATGATAGAAGTCGTTACCCTCACGCGTACGCTCACCTACACCGGCAAATACGGAATAGCCGCTGTGCTCGGTGGCGATGTTGCGGATAAGCTCCATCATGTTAACGGTTTTACCAACACCCGCACCGCCGAACAAGCCAACCTTGCCACCCTTGGCAAACGGGCAGACCAGGTCGATAACCTTGATACCGGTTTCCAGCAGCTCGTTAGAGGCTGCCTGGTCGGCATAGCTGGGTGCTTTACGGTGGATCGGCATACGCTCTTGCTCACCGATCTCACCCGCTTCATCAATCGGCTCGCCGAGTACGTTCATGATACGACCCAGCGTTTCCTTACCTACCGGTACGGAAATCGCGGCACCTGTGTTGGCTACGTCCAAGCCACGCTTTAAGCCCTCAGTGGAGCCCATGGCAATGGTGCGTACCACGCCGTCGCCCAACTGCTGCTGGACTTCGAGGACAGTCTCTTTTTCAGAGACTTTCAGCGCGTCGTAGACCTTGGGCACAGAGTCCCGCGGAAACTCTACGTCAATCACCGCGCCGATGATTTGTACGATACGTCCGCTCATCTTGGTTCCTCTCAAAAACCTGCAAATGAAACCTGTCTGCCGGGAGCCGCTTTATTGGGCAGCTCCCTAGGCGTTATACGGCTGAAGCGCCGCCGACGATCTCAGAAATTTCCTGGGTGATGGCAGCCTGACGGGCCTTGTTGTAAACCATCTCCAGATCGTCGATCAGGTTGCCCGCGTTATCAGTGGCACTCTTCATAGCGATCATTCGGGCGGCCTGTTCGCACGCACCGTTTTCGACTACCGCCTGATACACCTGCGATTCGATGAATCGAACCAACAGGCTGTCTAGCAACGCCTTGGCATCCGGTTCATACAGGTAGTCCCAGCTTCCGGGACGGGCGTTTTCTTCGTCATGTTTAGCGTCTGCGCCCATATCAGGCGACAGCGGAAGAAGCTGACGTACAACCGGGCGTTGCGTCATGGTATTAACAAATTCGTTATACACCACGTACAAGCGGTCAAGACGTCCTTCATCGTACGCTTCGAGCATGACCTTGATACTACCGATCAGACCCTCGACCGTAGGTGCTTCACCTAATCCGCTCTTGGCCGCAATCAGGTTGCCGCCATAGTTACGGAAGAAAGCACTGCCTTTCGCGCCAAGGGCACAGAAGTCCAGCTCAGCGCCTTCCTGGCTCCAGACACGGGCATCTTTCACCACGGCCTTGAACAGGTTGACGTTTAAGCCGCCGCACAAACCGCGGTCGGTAGACACCACAATGTAGCCTACGCGATTCACCTCGTTACGCTCGATCATGTAATCGTGGCGATATTCGGGGTTAGCGTCAGCAATGTGGCCTACGACGTTGCGAATCTGCTTGGCATACGGCTGGCCAGCCTTCATCAGATCTTGTGCTTTACGCATTTTCGATGCAGCCACCATTTCCATGGCACTGGTGATCTTCTGCGTATTTTTGATGCTCCCGATCTGGGTGCGTATCTCTTTTGCAGCTGCCATAGCGATCTACCTTTCGTTCGTGACTCTCAGAAAGTAGGCAAGCCCGCCCACAGGCGGGCCGGACATTACCAGCTCTGAGTCGCCTTGAACTTCTCGAGACCCGACTTCAAGCCATCTTGAATCTCGCCGTTGTAGTCGCCGGTCTGGTTGATTTTGTCGAGCAGGTCGCCGTGCTCAGACTTCATGTAATCGTGCAGGGCACGTTCGAAGTCCAACACTTTATCGACGCTCACATCATCCATGTGACCTTCGTTAGCGGCGTAGAGAGACAGCGCCATTTCTGCAACCGACATCGGCGAATACTGTTTCTGCTTCATCAGTTCGGTGACGCGCTGACCGTGCTCAAGCTGTTTACGGGTCGCTTCGTCAAGGTCAGAAGCAAACTGCGAGAACGCAGCCAGTTCACGGTACTGAGCCAAGGCCAGACGAACACCACCACCTAACTTTTTGATGATCTTGGTCTGGGCAGCACCGCCCACGCGCGATACGGACAAACCTGCGTTAATCGACGGACGAATACCGGAGTTAAACAGGCTGGTTTCCAGGAATATCTGACCGTCGGTGATCGAGATCACGTTGGTCGGAACGAACGCAGAAACGTCGCCACCCTGGGTTTCGATGATCGGCAGCGCGGTCAAGGAACCGGTTTTGCCCTTCACTTCACCGTTGGTGAACTTCTCAACGTAGTCGACGTTGACACGTGCCGCACGCTCAAGCAGACGCGAGTGGAGATAGAACACGTCACCGGGATAGGCTTCACGGCCTGGCGGACGACGCAGCAGCAGGGATACTTGACGGTATGCCACTGCCTGCTTGGAAAGATCGTCATACACGATCATCGCGTCTTCGCCACGGTCACGGAAGTACTCACCCATGGTGCAACCGGAATACGCGGAGAGAAACTGCATCGGAGCCGGATCGGCAGCGCCCGCAGCAACGACGATGGTGTGTTCCATCGCGCCATGCTCTTCGAGCTTGCGCACAACGTTGGCAATGGTCGACTGTTTCTGACCAATGGCAACGTAGACACAGGTAACGCCTTTGCCTTTCTGGTTGATGATCGCATCAATGGCAATGGCAGTTTTACCGATCTGACGGTCGCCGATAATCAGCTCACGCTGGCCACGACCGATCGGCACCATGGCGTCGATGGATTTCAAGCCGGTTTGAATCGGCTCATCAACCGACTGACGGGTAATAACGCCAGGCGCTACTTTTTCTACCGCGTCGGTCATTTTAGCGTTGATATCGCCTTTGCCGTCGATGGGGTTACCCAACGCATCAACAACACGGCCAATCAGCTCAGGACCAACCGGTACTTCAAGAATACGACCGGTGCATTTCGCGGTCATGCCTTCTTCAAGCAGCAGGTAGTCGCCCAGGACAACAGCACCTACGGAGTCACGCTCCAGGTTAAGTACCATGCCAAAAACGCTGTTAGGAAATTCAATCATTTCACCAAACATGGCGTCTTCGAGGCCGTGAATTTTCACGATACCGTCGGAAACACCTACGATGGTGCCCTGATTACGAGCTTCAGATGCGACGTCAAGCTTCTCAATTCGCTGCTTGATGATGTCGCTGATCTCGGAAGGATTCAATTGCTGCATGCCATGTCCCTCAGACTCAAGCGGTTAGCGCTTCGGAAAGGCGGTTCAGTCGACCACGTACCGACCCGTCAATGACGGTATCGCCAGCACGCAGGATGACACCACCGATGAGCGACTTATCTACCTGAGTAGTAATGGAGATTTCGCGATTCAGACGTTTCTTGAGCGCGTTAGATAGCTTGGTCTTTTGTGCGGCTGTCAGTTTATACGCTGACGTTACCATTACCTCTACACGCTGCTCGTGTTCAGCGCGCAGGCGCTCAAACTGTTCAGCGATAAAAGGCAGAACCATTAAACGGTCCTGGTCAGCCACAGCCTCCAAAAAGCGAGACAGTGCATCACCCTGCGGTTCTGGAAGCATTTCAACCAGAAGGGCAACTTTCTTTGCATTCTCGATTTTGGGGCTACCCAGCAGACGTCGAGCGTCGCTATCGGTCACAACAGTGCCTAAAAAACCCAGCGCCTGTGACCAGCTATCAAGCACATCATTATCACGCGCGTGTTCAAACGCCGCCTTAGCGTAAGGACGAGCGACGGTAAGTAGTTCCGCCATAATTCACCTCCTTACAGTTCGGCAGCCAGCTTATCAAGCAGCTCACGATGCGCATTTTCATCGACAGAAGCTTCCAAAACACGCTCAGCGCCGATGATGGCCAGATGAGACACCTGGGCACGTAACTCTTCTTTCGCGCGATTTACTTCAAGTTCGATTTCAGAACGTGCGCCCGCTATGAGACGTTCACCTTCCGCGCGGGCCTGCTCGCGGGCTTCTTCGATCATCTGAGCAGAGCGCTTGTTGGCCTGCTCAATGATTTGAGAAGCTTGTTCCTTGCTCTCACGCAGCGTCTGTTCTGCCCGCTCTTGTGCTAGATCAAGATCACGGGTAGCACGGCTGGCTGCATCCAAGCCATCAGCAATTTTTTTCTGACGCTCGTTAAGCGCGTTGCTGATCGGAGGCCACACGTACTTTATGCAAAACCAGACAAAGATCGCGAAGGCGATCGTCTGCCCGATAAGCGTCATGTTGATATTCACAGGGATGTACCTCTGACAAGTTCGTGGCGACCGGAGTGAAACAAAACCGAGCGTTTGATCGCCCGGTTAAGCTGCATTAACCGGCAACAACGAAGATCAGGTACATCGCAATACCAACACCGATCATCGGCACAGCATCCAACAGACCTGCCATCAGGAAGGTTTTGGTTTGCAGCTGGTCGCCCAGTTCCGGCTGACGCGCGGTGGATTCAATCAGTTTGCCGCCCAAAATGGCAAAGCCGATGCCAGTACCCAAGGCGCCCATACCGATCATGATAGAGGCAGCAATGTAGATAAGTTCCATGGTAGTGCTCCTGGTTTTTCAAGGTTAAGGTTAAGGTTAAGGGTTGATGTTAAAGGTTTATTTCTTGCTATCAGTAAGCCGCTTAGTGATGTTCGTGTGCTGAACTCAGGTACACGATCGTCAGTACGGTAAAAATGAACGCTTGCAGCGTAACAATCAGAATATGGAAAATCGCCCACGGTACATCCAGCACCCAGATTGCCCAGAATGGTAGCATCGCGATGAGGATAAAAATAACTTCACCCGCAAACATGTTTCCAAACAGACGCATCGCCAGGCTAAACGGCTTAACCAGCAACGCAACGATTTCCAGTAACAGGTTAAAAGGAATCAGCGCCCAATGATTAAACGGTGTCAGTGAAAGCTCTTTAGCGAAGCCACCGATACCTTTTACTTTGATGCTGTAATAAAGAATCAGACCGAAAACACCCAATGCCAAACCCAGCGTAGCGTTTACATCGGTTGTCGGTACAATTTTCATGTAATCCACACCGAGCTTGCTAAACAGCACGGGAAAGTAGTCGACCGGAATAATTTTTAGCGTGTTCATGAATAAAATCCACACGAACAGCGTCAACGCCAGTGGAGCAATCAACGGGTTATGCCCTTTGAATGCGCCTCGAACCATGCTTTCTATAAACTCGAACACCATCTCAACGGCATTTTGCAGGCCGCCTGGCACACCGGTTGTAGCCATTTTTCCAGCTTTGCGAAACAGCCAGATGAACAGTACCCCCATAGCGATTGACCAACCCATGGTATCCAAATGGATCGCCCAGAAGCCCATTTCGCTCGCTTCTTGAGCGGAATGCGCCAGCGACCAACCATTCACCGGGTGATGCCCAAAGGTCAGGTTCTGCAAGTGGTGCTGGATATAATAAGTCGTCGAGACTTCGTTTCCTGCGGCCATAGAGATATCACCTCAATAAAGTGTGCGATGTCTGCGCATAAACAACGGCGTTAGCCCATGCATCAGAACAATCACCACATAAGCACTAAAAAAGAAAGCGGGGTTTGAGGGGGGCACTACTACGAACACTGCGCTAAACAGTGCCACCGTCAAACCAAACTTGCCTGCTTCGGCACGAAACAAATGAACAGCGCTACGCGATGTTCGCTTACTGTGCAATATACCCATTCGCTGTATAAAAAAAGCATGGGGTAGCAAGGCCACCAGCGCACCTGTTACCACGGAGGAAACGCCCGGCATGCGCGCTACAGGGTAGACCATCAACATACCGACTGCCGTCACGATTAGCTGTGCGGTAAAAAGCCGGATGACATACGCCTTCCTGCGCTGGGTTTCAACACGTTCTACCATTGCCCAGCACCCTGCCATCGAATGGTTGCTTAGGCTGTTGATAAGCAACCTGCACAAATCTTGCGCGATTATAGGGAAGCGCTATCACACCTTCAACCAAAGTTGCTCGTATTTAACGTGTTTAGGAGACAACTTGCGACCAAAGGGTGAAAATTAGCTACTTTTTAACGTTTTCTTAATAAGCCTGCTATTTAATTAATAAGCAGCCTATTTAATATGCGCCAGTATTCCGTCGAGTTCATCAAGGCTTGTATAGCGGATGGTCACTTTGCCTTTCCCTCGATTACCATGGTCAATTGAGACGGGGGCGCCAAGCAGTTCGCCTAACTGCGTCTCCAGACGCGAGACATCCGCCGTTTTATTTGGCCGGCTTGGCGTTTTTTCAACGCTTTGGCTGGCCTGTACCTTTTTGACCAACGCTTCGGTGGACCGCACGGTGAGATCGTTATTCACCACTTCATGAGCCACTTGGCGCTGCTGAACGCTGTTAAGTGATAGCAACGCACGCGCATGGCCCATATCCAGGTCTCCTCGCTCTAGCAGCGTTTGGACTTCAGGATCCAGTGCCAGCAAGCGCAGTAAGTTGGCGACCTGAGTGCGGGATTTACCGACCGCGTCAGCAATCTGCTGCTGGGTTAATTCAAACTCATCACCCAGCCGTTTAAGCGCCATCGCTTCTTCGATGGCATTGAGGTTTTCACGCTGAATATTTTCAATCAGCGCCAGTGCCAAGGCAACTTCGTCACTTACCTCACGAATAACCGCGGGGATAACGTCAAGCTCGGCCAGCTGCGCTGCACGCCAGCGCCGCTCACCAGCAATAATTTCATAGCGATCTTCGCCAATAGGGCGTACCACAATAGGCTGCATTACGCCCTGGGTACGAATAGAATCGGCAAGTTCTTCAAGCGCTTCTGGCTGAATATCACGCCGCGGCTGATACTTGCCACGGGTTAACTGACCAAGCGGAAGGCGCTCCAAACGCTCAGAAGCCGCATCCGAGGCCACCATCACGGATGACGCCTCATCATGAGCTTCCAATGGAGAGCTACCAGTAAGTTCCAGGCTGTCACGGCGACGAGCGCCCGCACCAATTAGGGCATCCAGGCCACGTCCTAGCGCGCGTTTACGCGTCATTCGCTTTCCCTCGTACTAATCAATACGTTATAGCGATAACCGACGAATCATCTCTTTTGCCAGTACGCGGTACGCCTGGCTGCCGCGTGAGAAGCGGGCATATTGCGTCACGGGTATTCCGTGGCTTGGCGCTTCAGCCACTTTGACGTTGCGCGGGATCGTCGTCTTGATCAGCGCATCGCCAAAGAAGTCTCGCAGCTGCTTGTCCACTTCCCGCGTTAGGCTGGTGCGCTTGTCGTACATGGTGCGCAGAATACCCGCAATCGCCAAATCAGGATTAACGCTTTGCTTAATCTGTTCAACAGTATCCAACAGCGCCGACAGTCCTTCCAGCGCGTAAAACTCGCACTGCAGCGGAATAAGCACGCTATCCGCTGCCGTCAGCGCATTAACGGTCAGCATATTGAGCGACGGTGGGCAGTCAATCAGCACCACATCGTACTTCTCAGCAACCGAGCCAAGCGCCGTGGTCAGGCAGCTTTCGCGCTTATCAAGATCCAGCAATTCGACTTCCGCAGCGGTCAAGTCACCGTTACCGGGGAGAACATCATAGTTGACCGGCAGGTCGCGCACGATGGTATCGGCGGCGGTGGCATCGCCGAGCAGTACATCCAGGACGCTTTTATCGAGTTCGTGTTTATCAATACCACTGCCCATGCTGGCGTGCCCTTGAGGATCAAGGTCCACCAGCAGCACTCGACGATCAAGAGCAGCAAGGCTAGCCGCCAGGTTAACGGCTGAGGTGGTCTTGCCCACGCCGCCTTTTTGATTGGTCAGGGCAATGATCTGGCTCACTTACTCAACTCCTTCCTGGGGTTCAGAATCAACGTTCAGAATCAATAGCTGTCGCTTGGCCGTATCGAAGGGCACGTTTAGCAGGTGACGTGTTTGCAGTCGAATACCGCTGGGCAGTTCACGCAACTCATCGTCAGCGCCAGGACCTTTCATGGCCAACCACTGTCCGTTCGCCGTGGGTAGTTCACGCGTTAGGGTGACAAAGTCCACCAGGCTTGCGAACGCGCGTGAAATTACCTGATCAAACGGCTGGTCACTAAACGTCTCCACCCGCGCCTGGCTTGCAGTCACGTTTTTTAGCCCAAGCTCCATGATAGCCTGGCGCTGAAAACGGACTTTTTTACCATTACTATCCAAAAGCGTAACGGACAGCGCCGGATCAAGGATGGCCAGCACGATACCCGGCAGACCTGGCCCCGCACCCACATCCAGCAATCTAGGGCCATGCACATAAGGCGCGACAGCCGCACTATCCAGTATGTGACGTGCCACCATATCATCAATATCGCGAACTGCCGTGAGGTTATAAGCCTTGTTCCACTTGTGCAATAGGGCGACAAACCCAAGCAACTGTTCACGCTGGCTTACCGTTACCGTTAAACCGAGCTGCGCTAATCCATTATCCAGTCGTGCAGCGACACTCACAGGCAAGCTACTCACCAATACAGTTAAACCGCTCATCCGTTAGCCACCTCGGGCGAGGCGATCAGACGACGCTTTTTAAGATGCACCAGCAAAATAGACACTGCGGCCGGTGTTACGCCTGAAATACGCGCCGCTTGGGCCAGTGTTTCAGGCCGTACGTTGGTCAGCTTCTGGCGAATCTCATTGGAGAGCCCTTCCACCCGCTGGTAATCCAGGTCGGCGGGAAGTGGCATCGCTTCATGGCGCTTAAGCTTATCAATTTCATACTGTTGACGTTCGATATAGCCTTCGTACTTCGACTGAATCTGTACCTGTTCGGCAACGGCTTCATCATTGATAACGCCGCTTTCCAGCCCCGGCAGTTCAGTAAGGTCCGCATAATTTAGCTCCGGGCGCTTGAGCAGATCGCTCAACCGATACTCGCGGGAGAGCGGTTTGCCGGTTTTTTCAGCAATTTTTGCCGCAGCCGGGCTGCTTGGCTGAATCCAAACACTGGCTAAACGCGCGGTCTCCAGCGCAATGGCTTCGCGCTTTTTACTAAATGCTTCCCAGCGCTGGTCATTCACCAAGCATAACTCACGGCCTTTTTCAGTCAGTCGCAAGTCGGCGTTATCTTCACGCAGCAATAACCGGTATTCCGCCCTGGAGGTAAACATACGGTAAGGCTCTTTGGTGCCCATCGTGATCAGGTCGTCCACCAGCACGCCAAGATAGGCCTCATCACGACGTGGGTACCAGGCATCCTGCTGCATGGCACGCCGCGCGGCGTTGAGCCCGGCCAGCAGGCCTTGCGCCCCGGCTTCCTCGTAACCTGTTGTGCCATTGATCTGCCCGGCAAAAAACAAGTTGTGGATAAATTTGGTTTCCAGTGAGTGTTTTAAATCCCGCGGATCGAAGAAATCATACTCAATGGCATAGCCTGGCCGCGTGATATGCGCGTTCTCCAGCCCTTTAATCGAGCGCACTACCTGCAGTTGCACATCAAAGGGCAGCGAGGTAGAGATACCGTTGGGATACAGTTCGTGAGTATCCAGGCCTTCAGGTTCAATAAAGACCTGATGGCTCGATTTATCGGCAAAGCGATGAACCTTGTCTTCAATTGATGGGCAGTACCGCGGACCCACGCCTTCGATCACGCCGGAGTACATCGGTGAGCGATCAAGATTCGCCAGAATCAGCTCATGCGTGCGCTCATTGGTGTGCGCAATATGACAGCTGACTTGCTGAGGGTGCATATCCCGCGAACCAAGGTAGGACATGACCGGTGTTGGCGTATCGCCAGGCTGTTCTTCAAGCTGTGAGAAATCCACGCTTTTAGCATCAATGCGCGGTGGCGTGCCGGTTTTGAGCCGGTCAACCCGAAATGGCAGGGCACGCAGACGCTCAGCCAAGGCATTCGAGGGTGGATCACCTGCTCGACCGCCGCGACTTTGATCCAGGCCGATGTGAATCACACCACCTAAAAACGTACCCGTCGACAGCACAACGGACTCGGCATAAAAACGAATACCAGTCTCCGTTACAACGCCACGAACCGTCTCGTTATCCACAATCAGATCACCAGCTGCCTGCTGGAAAATCGTTAAATTTGGCTGGTTTTCCAACATGCCGCGGATCGCTGCTTTGTAGCGAACGCGGTCTGCTTGAGCACGTGTGGCACGTACTGCCGGCCCTTTTCGAGCGTTTAACACCCGGAACTGAATGCCGCCTAAATCCGTGGCAAGCCCCATCGCCCCGCCTAGCGCATCGATCTCTTTCACCAGATGGCTTTTGCCAATGCCGCCAATAGCGGGGTTGCACGACATCTGACCCAAGGTCTCGATGTTATGCGTGAGCAGTAGGGTCTGACAGCCCATACGAGCAGAGGCCAGTGCGGCTTCAGTTCCCGCATGGCCACCGCCGATGACAATCACGTCAAAGCGGTCGGGGTAATTCAAGAGACACCTCGTCTTGCGCCAATTGGCACGAATGATGTGGCCGTTTCGTCAGTTTCAGACGTGTCGGCGTAGTTAAACAAGCCCGCCAGTATAAACCTCCTGTGGGTAACCGTCAGGTTTTTCCACACCTCGTCTGCTCAGTTACTCTCTATTAATAACAATATATAAATAAAATAAGAGAAGTTCTGTTAATGCTGTAATTATTAGTGTGGACAGTTTCTGTGTATAACTCTATTAAGTTTATAAAATTCAAATGCTTAAAATGTTGACCTTTACGTGGTTAAGCAGCGTATTAGCTGCGTAGAAACGGTGTAGGCCCTGTGGATGGAACCGCTACTTACCCACAGCGCCATAAAAACACGGCTTATCCACCTACTCATACCGACGTTGTTACCGCAGCTGTGAACACATCTAAAAAGCATTGCATGTCCACCTTAAAGGCGCTCCTCATGGGCGCTGTGGCATGTTGTAGCGTTTTAAAATAAAAAAACTATCCACAGGGAAAAAAAATGGCCTGTCGCAAGGACAGGCCATAAAAAATGCGTTAAAGCGGGTATTTTTTGCCGGTATTCGTGCTTAAGGTGAGTGCTAAAGATTAGTGTTTAAGCACCCGGGCAAGAAACGATTGAGTGCGTTCATGCTGAGGCGAATCGAAGAGCTGTTGTGGCGCTCCTTGCTCAGCAATAACCCCTTTATGGATAAAAATCACGCGATCGGCTACTTCACGGGCAAAGCCCATTTCATGCGTGACAATCACCATGGTCATGCCCTCTTTCGCCAGCTCACGCATGGCGTCCAGCACTTCACCAATCATTTCGGGATCAAGCGCTGAGGTAGGCTCATCAAACAGCATAAGCCGAGGCTCCATGGCCAAGGCACGGGCGAGGGCAACACGCTGCTGTTGACCACCTGAGAGCTGACTGGGGTACTTATCGGCCTGGTCGGCAATTCCGACCCTATCCAGCAGGCGTTTTGCGGTTGCCACTGCATCGTCGCGGTTCCAGCCACGCACCTTCATGGGTGCCAGGGTGATGTTATCGATCACGCTAAGGTGGGGAAATAGATTGAACTGCTGAAACACCATACCGACTTCCGTACGGATGGTTTGTAGTGCCTTGCTGCTCTTGCCGTTAGGCGTTAGCGTATTGCCATCTACTTCCAGCATGCCCGACTGAAACTCTTCCAGCCCATTGATGCAGCGAATCAGCGTGGATTTACCTGACCCGCTTGCGCCAATAATGACGACGACTTCACCGGGGATAATTTCAAGGTCGATCTCATTGAGTACGTGCAGGTTGCCAAAATGTTTATTCAGCTTTTGCATACGCACAATGGAGGGCGTTGTGGGTGACACGGTATCGGTCATTGTACGTTTCCTTATCAGCCTGCGATGCCTCTACGCTCCAGCAGGCGCAGAAGAATAGAGAGGGTCCAGGTAATCGCTAAATACATCACCGCAACCATAAAGTAGACCTCCAGGGCGGTGAAGGTTGTCGCGATATAGATTTGCCCCTGGCGTACCAGCTCGCTGACCCCAATGACTGAAAATAGTGAGGTATCTTTAATGCTGATAATGGCCTGATTGCCAAGCGGAGGAATCATACGACGCAGCGCCTGGGGCCAAATCACATAGCGAAAGGCCTGAGCGCGCGAAAGCCCTAACGAGAGGGATGCTTCACGCTGGCCGCGCTCAATGGACTGCACACCGCCTCGCACGATTTCAGAAATATACGCACCCGAGTTAACCGCAATAGCGGCAATGCCTGCGACCAGCGCATTGATAGGACTGCCCAGTAGCTGGGGCAGGCCGTAGAAAATAAACAATACCTGCACGAGGATAGGCGTACCACGAAACACTTCTATGTAGCAAAGGGCCACCCAGCGTAGCCAGCGGATCGGACTAATGCGCAACAGGCCAAAGAAAATACCAATAAAAAAGCCGATCGCCAGACCGCCAAATGAAATCAGCAGCGTCCAGGGAATACCCGGTAGCAGGTAAGGGATCGACGCAAACGCGGCTGCCCAGTCGAAATGAAAGTCGAAATCCACGTCTTATCTCCAAAAAAACACGCGACGTATAACGTCACAGGGCCGGGAGGGTAGCCGCCCGGCCCTGTGATAAATTAGCTGTTAACTCTATAGCGCCGCTGGGTTACTCGCTGGTGGCTTCACCGAACCATTTTTTGTAGATTTCGTCGTAAGTGCCGTCTTCACGCATGGCGGCCAGGGCTTCATTGGTGGGTTCTACCCATTCGCTGCCCTTATGGAACACGATGCCATACTGCTGACCTTCATAAAGCGGCCCCACCACTTTGGTACGTCCTTCGCCACGGGTTTGGGAGAAGTAAGCAACGTTAGGAGCGTCATACAGCACGGCGTCTACGTTGCGGCCCAGCAGAGCCATGTACATGTCGGCGGTGCCTGGATAGGGCGTGATGTCAGCGCCTTCCCCCAGCTCTTGCTGGAGGAAGTCGTAGCTTGTCGAGCCGATCTTGGTACCGATGGTCAAGCCCTGGAGGTCTTCCAATGAAGAGATGTCTTCGTTGTTGGCACGAACGATAATCTGTAGACCGGAATCGTAGTAGGGGTCAGAGAAGTCAACGACCTGCGCACGCTCTTCGGTGATGGTCGTGCCTGCGATGGCAATTTCCTGACTGCCGGTTTGCACGGCGGGAATAATGCCCGAAAATTCCATGGTGGTGAGATTGACCTCAAAACCGGCACGCTCGGCAACGGCATTGATAATATCCATATCGAAACCGATCATCTCGCCGGTTTCTGAATCCATCATTTCAAAAGGAACAAAGCTTGGGTCGGTTGCGACATTAACAGAAGGCGTTTGGGCCATGGCGACAGAGGCGCCGCTTAAACCCAGAGCGATGGAGGAAGCGATAGCAGTTGTCGTTAGTATGGTTTTCATTGGTTTCCCCATGTTTTATAGCGCTGAAGCGGTGAAAAGAAGAGACGACGTTCTCTTCACACCGCGTTAGAGCAATTGTTGACCTTTTAACCTTGGCGAGAAACCACCAAGGCGTCAAGTCATGGGTACCAACGCTTTGCTAGCGTATAAGCGCCTACACCATAAAAGAGGCGCCGCAGCCGCAGGTGGTGGTGGCATTGGGGTTTTGAATGCGAAAGCGTGCGCCAGCGAGGCCTTCTTCGTAATCCACCGTCGAGCCAACCAGATACTGGTAGGAGAGAGGGTCGACCACCAGGGTCGCCGTGCCAAATTCAATGAGCGTATCGTCTTCGGCGACCGTATCGGCAAAATCGAAGCCGTACTGAAAACCTGAACAGCCACCGCCGGTGACATAGACGCGCAGTTTTAGCGCAGGGTTATTTTCTTCATCCATTAGGGCACGGATACGTTTACGTGCGCTATCGGACAGCATTAAAGGGGTTGGAACAAAAGCTTCTGCACCGCTCATGGGTACCTCCCGCGAGCTTTAAGAACGAATAATCAGCATTGGAAGATGATTATGGATAATTCCCAGCAAAAGGGTCAACTATTGCCGGGATTTTGTACGTGGCTTATGGCATCAAGGCAGGAGCGGTCAAGCCCATGCTCTCCTCGAACCCAAACATCAGATTGAGGTTTTGAATGGCTTGGCCCGAGGCGCCTTTCACCAGGTTATCAATGACCGATAACACGACGACGGTGTTGCTATTTTCCGGACGATGCACGGCCAGACGGCAGGTGTTGATGCCTTTAACGCTGCGCGTTTCAGGATGGCTACCCGCAGGCATCACATCAACAAAGGGTTCGCTTGCATAACGTTTTTCAAACAGCGCCTGAAGGTCATCCACTGAGGTGGTGAGCTGACTATAGAGCGTGGCGTGAATGCCCCGTATCATCGGTGTTAAATGAGGAACGAAGGTCAGCCCCACCGGGTGCGCCTGCATATCACCAAGGCCCTGGCGGATTTCGGGCAAATGACGATGCCCTGAGGCGCCGTAAGCTTTGAAAGATTCACTGGCTTCTGCCAGTAGTGAAGGCACCTTGGCCCCTCGGCCTGCCCCCGTCACACCTGACTTGCAGTCAGCAATCAGCTGTTGAGGATCAACCAGCCCGGCTTCCAGCAGCGGCAGGTAGCCTAGCTGCACAGAGGTTGGATAGCAGCCTGGCACGGCCACCAGGCGCGCCGTTTTGATTTTTTCGCGGTGCATCTCGGGCAGGCCATAGACCGCTTCTTCAAGTAGCGAAGGCGCACCGTGAGGTTGGCCGTACCACTGGCTCCATACCTTGACATCACGCAGGCGGAAGTCAGCCGACAGGTCGATAATGCGGGTGCCTTTGTCCAAAAGCTCGCCAGCCAAAGCGTGGGCAACACCGTGGGGAGTGGCGAAAAATACCGCATCCATATCGCCTAACTGCTTTGCATCGGGTTCACTGAACGTCAATGTGTCGTAGTGGCCGCGCAGATTGGGATACATATCGCATACCTTGACGCCGGCTTCCGAGCGCGAGGTAATGGCTTCAACGCTGACATGGGGGTGCTGGGCGAGTAACCGCAGTAGCTCAACGCCGGTATAACCGGTACCGCCGACAATTCCGACCTTAATCACAAACGACTCCTTACACGTTGCACATTCGAGACAGGGTAATAATTAACAGCCTAAACAGATTGGCGCAGGCTGTCGAAGCGTATCGGGCTATGATACACAAGAGAACTACACTACATGCGTAAAGGAAGGTCGTCGTGGCGCGTTTTTCCCGATCAGATTTCACCCTCGAGGGGTTTCGACGCCAGTTGGCCCATGTTGATGCGCTGCCTCAGCTGTGCGTATTGGGGTTAGTGTCGGGGATCATTACGGGGGCGGCGATGGTCGCCTTCCGGCTACTGCTCGAAGCGGGAGCGGTGTTTTATATGCCGGATGGAAACCCGGAAGGATTTGAAGGGCTACCTCCGTGGCTGCGCTCACTGCTGCCTATTATTGCCGTTAGCGTGCTGGGGCTGCTGCTTTATCGGCAAAAAGCCGCTGCCCAAAAGATGGGAGTAGGGCACGTTATTGAGCGCCTCTCTTATCACCAGGGCCGCTTCCCAATGCGAAACTGGCTGAATCAATGGTGGGTGGGGGTGGTGTCGGTTCTTGGTGGGCTCTCTGCTGGGAGGGAAGGCCCGGCTATTCATTTAGGCGCTGCCGCGTCAAGCGGGTTGGGAGTCAAGCTTCGGTTGCCCAATAACAGCCTGCGCGTTTTGGTTGCCTGTGGGACGGCGGCGGGGATTTCTGCGTCGTTCAATACACCGGTTGCCGGGGTTATCTTCGCCATGGAAGTCGTCATGATGGAGTATACCCTGATGAGCTTTATGCCGGTGATTTTAGCCTCTACGATGGCGGCGCTCATTGCGCAGATGGTGTATGGCAATGAGCCGGCTTTTCGTATCCCCGAGGTCGTGCTGGGCTCGCTCATGAATTTACCGTGGGTCATCGTACTCGGCTTTGTGGTCGGGCTATTGGCGGGGCTGTTTATTCATATTTCACGTAACAAACGCATGCAGGCATGGCCGTTATGGCTTCGTTTGGCTTGTGTGGGTGTGGCGACCGGGGTGGTGGCATGGTGGTTTCCGCAGGTTCAGGGAATTGGCTACGACAGTGTGGCGGCGGCGCTTAATAATCAATTGGACATTAACGTGTTGCTGGCGCTGATGATTGCCAAGCTTTTGATTACCGCCCTGACCGTATCAGGTAGCGTACCCATCGGGATTATTGGCCCCACGCTGGTGATTGGTGCTGCGACAGGCGCGCTGGGCGGTATTTTGGGTGGCTGGCTATGGCCTGATAAAGCGTCAGACCCAGGCATTTACGCCATGTTAGGCATGGCGGCCATGATGGGGGCGGTGCTGCAAGCGCCGCTTGCGGCGTTAATGGCGCTGCTGGAGCTTACTCATACGCCGCATGTCATGTTGCCGGGTATGTTGGTGGTGGTGGTTGCCTGCCTGACGTCCCGCCAGCTTACCGGCTGCGAAGGATTTTTTATTAGCTCCGTACGCTATGGGCTGCACCCGCTTCAACAGCCGTTAATGCAGGCGCTTTCCCGCGTGTCGGTGCCTGCGGTGATGGAGCGAAGCCTGGTACGTACTGAGCGCAAGGTGACGTTTGAGCAGGCACGTAAACTACTGGAAACCAATCCTGTCTGGCTGATTATTGAGCGTTCAAATGAAGAAAAATCGGTACTAGCATTAAAAGCGTCGGCGCTGGCGCGGTGGCTTTTGGAGCACGATGAAGCGCTTGATGGCGATGCTCCTCCCGATAATGAATCCGTCGATTTACTGGAAATTCCGGGCCAGCGCCTGGAGCTTGCGCCGATTGGCCTACAGGCCACTCTGTCAGAGGCGTTTGTAAAGCTTCAAGACGATGCCTTGGGCGCGCTTTATGTAGTGCACGGTTATCGGCCAAAGCGGCAGCGAATTTCAGGTATCATCACCCGTGGTGCCATTGAACGTTATTATTACTATTCTGACCCCAATACCGACGCTGACCCAAATACCCGTACTGACCCGAAAGCGAACGATTCGCCCGTATAAGGAGAGACAATGTATCTATGGTTGAAGGCCCTGCACTTAATGACCATGGTGACCTGGTTTGCCGCCCTGTTTTATTTGCCGCGGCTGTATGTGTATCACGCCATGGCACGAGATAAAGGCGACGATCAAGCTATCGCCTATTTCAAAACCATGGAGCGTAAGCTTTATCGCGGCATCATGACGCCTTCCATGATACTGGTGCTTATCTTTGGCGGGGCGATGCTGTATCTGGTGCCCGGCTGGTTCAGCCAAGGCTGGATGCACGTTAAACTCACCTTTGTGGTACTGCTGATCGCCTATCATCACGTCTGTCTGATTTATTTAAAACAGTTTGCCCAGGATCGCTGCACGAAAAGCCACACATTCTTTCGCTGGTTCAATGAAGCGCCGGTGATTGCGCTAGTGGCGATTATTCTACTTGCCGTTGTGAAACCTTTTTGATGCGCCAACCTCTTTCACCGGTTGTTTTAGTACTGGCGGGCCATGACCCGACGGGCGGAGCGGGTTTAGTGGCAGATAGCGAAGCCATTGCCGCCTGTGGCGGCTGGGCAGTGACGATTCCCACCGCGTTAACGGTGCAAAACTGCCATAACGTGAGCCATGTCGTTCCGGCCGACCCCGCGTTGATGCGCCAAATGGCAGAGGCGCTTAGCGGGATGCAGGTTGCTGCGATCAAGCTGGGCCTGTTGGCAGATGAGGCAACGCTAAGGGCGGCTGAGCAGATTATTCGCCGTTTCCCTGGTATCCCGGTTGTGGCCGACCCGGTACTTAAAGCCGGTGGCGGTACTGAGTTATCTACACCCCAATTGCAACGCCTCTATGCGACTCGCCTGCTACCGCTTGTGGATATCTTAACTCCCAACCGTTATGAGCTTAAGCAGCTCACCCCAGAGATTGACGGCCCCCTGGATGATACGGCGCGCGCCGTCGCACTTTTATCCCAGGGTTGCCAGACTATTTTAGTAACCGCGACCGATGAGCCTGTTCCAGGTAACGAGCAGCAGGTTGTTAATACACTGCACTCGCCGGATACCACGCGCCAATGGCAGTGGCCACGTCTGCCGGAACGGTTTCACGGTTCAGGCTGCACCTTGGCATCTGCCATTGCGGCACGCCTGGCCGCCGGTGAGCGTTTGCCGACGGCCTGTGAACAGGCCCAGCACTTTACCTGGGAGAGTCTGTCTCATGGGTATCAGCCGCCTAGCGGGCAGTGTTTACCTAATCGCTTGCCACGGCCGGTTCGCTTTTGATTTTATTCGCGCTACGCCATTGATATTGAGGACGCCATGACCACATCTGCTGAACTGTTTGAGCTTGCTAGCCGCCATATTCCAGGTGGCGTAAATTCGCCGGTACGTGCGTTTAAAGGCCTGCACCGTCCGCCGGTATTTATGGAGCGCGCCCAGGGCGCTTATCTGTTTGATGTGGAAGGCAACCGCTACGTGGACTATGTAGGTTCCTGGGGCCCAATGATTACCGGTCATGCGGACCAGGATGTGTTGGCAGCGGTACGTGCTCGTTTGGACAACGGTCTCTCGTTTGGTACCCCGACCGCGGTTGAAACCACCATGGCAGATCTGATCTGCGAAATGATCCCCACCATGGAAATGGTGCGCATGACCAGCTCCGGTACGGAAGCCACCATGTCGGCGATCCGCTTGGCTCGCGGCACCACCGGGCGCGACAAGATCGTTAAGTTTGAAGGTAACTATCACGGCCATTCTGATTCGTTGCTGGTAAAAGCGGGCTCTGGCGCGCTCACCCATGGCGAACCCAGCTCGCCAGGTGTTCCCGCGTCACTTGCCGAGCACACCATTACGCTCTCCTATAACGATATTGAAGGCGTTGAGGCGTGCTTTGCTGAAATCGGTGACCAGATTGCCTGCATTATTGTTGAACCTGTTGCAGGTAACATGAACTGTATTCCTCCCCAGCCGGGCTTTTTGGAAACACTGCGCCGGGTGTGTAACGAGCATGAAAGCATTCTGATTTTCGATGAAGTCATGACCGGATTCCGCGTTGCGCTGGGCGGGGCTCAGGCGCATTACGGCATTACGCCTGATTTAACGTGCCTCGGTAAGATTGTTGGTGGTGGTATGCCAGTCGGTGCGTTTGGCGGCAAGCGCGAGATTATGCAAAATATCTCCCCCATGGGGCCGGTTTATCAGGCAGGTACGCTGTCGGGTAACCCCTTGGCGATGGCGGCAGGTATTGCGTTATTAACCAAGCTCCAGGTCCCCGGCTTTCATGACGCGCTTTCTCAGCGGGTTGAAACACTCTGCAGCGGCCTGAAAGAGCGTGCTAATGCAGCCGGTGTCTCCATGATGACACAGTCAGCGGGGGGCATGTTTGGGCTGTTTTTCACCTCTCAACGCCGTGTGGATAACTTTGCCCAGGCAACCGCGTGTGACCCCGAGGCGTTCCGCCGCTTCTTTGGCGCAATGCTGGATCACGGCGTTTATCTGGCCCCTTCGGCGTTTGAAGCAGGCTTTATGTCGAGCGCTCATACGCCTGAGGATATCCAATTTACGCTGGATGCTGCAGAAAAAGCCTTCTCAATAATGTAGTCAGGCAACCTGTCTGCTATATCCATGCCGGGAGAAATACAATGGCCACGGTAAATACCCTTGTTCTAGCAAGCGGCAATGCGGGAAAGCTTAACGAGTTCAATCAACTGCTGGCCCCATTGGGGTTGGATGTTCGCCCACAGGCAGATTTTGGCGTACATGATGTCGAAGAAACGGGGTTAACCTTTGTTGAAAATGCCCTTTTAAAAGCGCGTGAGGCGAGCCGGGTTAGCGGCTTACCGGCGCTTGCTGATGACTCCGGCCTTGAGGTTGATGCGCTTTCAGGGGCGCCGGGGATTTACTCCGCACGCTACGCTGGTGAGCCGAAAAGCGATCAGCGTAACAATGAAAAACTATTGGCAGCGCTTAATGACTGTGCGGAAGGTCAGCGCACCGGGCGCTACTGGTGCGTGCTGGTGTATTTGCGCCATCCTGCTGATCCGGTACCGGTTATTGTTCAGCACAGCTGGGAAGGGGAGTTACTTGCTCATCCACGCGGAGAGGGTGGCTTTGGCTATGACCCGCTGTTCTGGCTACCCGACCAGGGAATGAGCGTGGCGGAATTACCCAGTGACTTAAAAAATCGGCTAAGCCACCGTGGGCGGGCGCTTCAAGGGTTGGTTGATATACTTAAGGTGGCACATGGCTAAGCCATTACCTCCGTTATCGCTCTATATTCATACGCCCTGGTGCGTACGCAAGTGCCCTTATTGTGACTTCAACTCTCATGAACCTAACGGTGATTTACCCGAATCAGCTTATTTAAAAGCACTACTTCATGATCTGGATGGCGATCTGGCGTTAGCTGCTGAGCGCCAGATTCAAACCATCTTTATTGGCGGTGGTACGCCAAGCCTGATGTCGCCCGAGTTCTTTGAACGGCTGTTTAATGGAATACGCCGACGCTTGCCCTTCGCGCCCAATATAGAAATCACCATGGAGGCGAATCCTGGTACCACCGAGCAGGCACGCTTTACGGGCTACCGCGAGGCGGGCATCAATCGTCTCTCGTTGGGTATTCAAAGCTTTCAGCCCGCTCAGTTGAAGGCCTTGGGGCGTATTCACGGCGGTGAAGAGGCTATTACTGCGGTAGGCCAGGCGCGTGCGGCGGGGTTTGATAATATTAATATCGACCTGATGCACGGCTTGCCTGGCCAGACACCCTCCCTGGCGCTTGATGATATTGACCAGGCGCTTGCGCTGTCACCGGACCATCTCTCTTGGTATCAGCTAACCCTTGAGCCGAATACCGCGTTTCATTCACAGCCACCTGTTCTGCCTGAAGAGGAGGCGCTTTGGGATATTCAGGAGCTTGGCCATCAGCGATTGGAGCAGGCGGGCTTTGAACGCTACGAGATTTCGGCCTACGCAAAACCTGGCAAGCAGAGTCGGCACAACCTCAACTATTGGCAGTTTGGCGACTATCTGGGTATTGGCGCCGGGGCACACGGTAAGCTGACGACGATTGACCCGCAAGGGCAGTGGCATATTGAACGGCGCTGGAAAACGCGCCAGCCGGATGCTTACTTACGGCGTGATAATGACCCACGCGGTTTCGTGGCGGGCAAGCAGCCTATCGCGGCGGACGAGTTGCCGCTTGAGTTTTCCATGAATGCGCTTCGCTTAACCGAAGGGGTTGCCATGCAGGCCTGGTCGGCGCATACCGGCCAGCCGCAGGAAGCACTTTTAGCTCGTTTACACACCGCCGCCAAAAAAGGACTTTTGATGGAAATGCCCGAAAAGCTGCGTGCATCGCCTCAAGGTCTATTATTCTTGAATGAGTTGCTGGCCTTTATCAGCGACGAATAATTCAAGCGCAAAAATATACAAGGAGTGAGTGATGCGTATTTCTCGACTACTGACCCCATTGGCTGCTGCGATCTTAGTGGCGGGTTGTGCCACCTCTGACCCTTATGGTGGCCAGACACAACGTTCATCGACCGGCATGGGGACTGGGATTGGCGCGGCGGTAGGCGCTGCTGCGGGTGCACTTTCGGGTAGCGGAAGTACCAGCCGTCGTGATCGTGCCTTGATTGGTGCTGCCGTGGGCGCTGCTGCGGGTGCCGGTATTGGCGCTTACATGGACCGTCAGGAACAGCAGCTTCGCCAGAACCTGGAGGGCTCGCGCATTGAAATCGACCGTCGCGGCGACGATATCGTGCTGAATATGCCCAGCAGCGTGACGTTCGGGTTTGACTCCTCAGATCTAACCGGCGATGCGCGCAGTGCGCTTAATGAAGTGGCTAGCGTGCTCAAGCAGTATACCGATACGCGGGTTAATATTGCCGGCTTCACCGACAGCACCGGGGATGCCAGCTACAACCAGCGTCTCTCTGAGCGCCGAGCTCAGTCAGTGGGCAACTACTTAAGTCAAAACGGGGTATCCTCCTCGCGTCTTAACACCATGGGATACGGCGCTAACCAGCCGGTTGCCAGCAACGATACCGAGCAGGGCCGGGCGCAAAACCGCCGAGTTGAAATCACCCTGACGCCAATTGGTAACGGCCAGGGCTAAGTAAGACATAACTCCCCCGCGCATTACCGTTTAAAGCCCGCTATGATCCCATAGCGGGCTTTTTTCGTTCACTTATCTGCGAGTTACCATGCTGTCTTATCAACACGCCTATCACGCCGGTAATTTTGCCGATGTACACAAACACTTGACGCTCTACACCGTCGTTGATTATTTATTACGTAAAAAAACACCTGTTACATATATAGATACGCATGCGGGAAGAGGGCTATATCCGTTAGCCACCAAAGAGACGCAGCGGCTTCAGGAGTACCGTGAGGGCATTTGGCCGCTATGGCACGAACGCGAGGTGCTCACCGACCCGTTACTCTGTGATTGGTTAAATGCTGTCACCAGCGTTCAGCCTAGTACCAGTGCGTTAACGCACTATCCCGGCTCCCCATGGTGGCTAAGCCAATCATTGCGCGAGCACGATAAGCTGCGCCTTTTTGAGCTTCATCCGGGTGAGCATGAGCACTTGAACACGCAGTCGCTTCCTCCTCAGGCAAAACGTATTTATGGCGACGGTTTAGCGGGTTTAACGGCCATGCTGCCGGTGCCTACCCCGCGGCTTTGCGTATTGATTGACCCTAGTTTTGAGCGTAAAGCGGAGTACCAGGAAGTGGTTGATACGGCGATATACACGCTTGAAAAGGCGCGCCACGCCATACTACTGATTTGGTATCCCCTGCTACCCGCTGGGCATCATCACGCGTTATTGGATGGGCTAAAGGCAAGCGGTATACGCAAAATATGGCGCAGCGAGCTTTTGCTGCGCGCGCCAGGTGAGCAAACGCACGGTATGTACGGTAGCGGTATGTTGGTCATTAACCCGCCCTGGGGGCTTGATGAGCGCTTGAAGGCCGCAATGGCAGAGGTAACCCACCGCCTTGGAAGTGAAAGCCGCTTTGATGCGCAGTGGTGGGTTGAGGAGTAGCCAGGCACAAAAACGTTGGGTGAAAGCTGCCCGCTAGATGACCTCTAGCGTGGTTTTAACACGCTCCACTACCACCACTGTTCTAAACCATTTGACGTTAGGATTACGGTGGAACAACAGCGCCGCCCCGCCGATCCAAAAAGTGAGCGTATTACTTGCCGATGCAGAAACTGCCAAAAATCTCGCCCAGCAAGTCATCGGCGCTAAACTCGCCGGTAATTTCACTCAGCGCTTGCTGCGCGTCGCGCAGGTCTTCGGCCAGCAGTTCTCCAGCGCCGTAGCCATCCAATTGGGCACGGCCGGTATCAAGCGCTGCCATTGCCCGGTCGAGGGCATCCAGGTGACGCCGACGTGCGGAGAAGCGTCCTTCGGTGGTCGCCGCAAAGCCCATCACGGTTTTCAAATGGTTTTTTAGGTTATCCACACCCGCACCGGTTTTGGCGGAAAGACGAAGCGTAGGAGTGGCTGTGGATAAATCAATTCCAGCCTGCTCAGCGCTGGTATCGATTTTGTTGCGGACCAGCGTTAAGCGGCTTTGGTCGGGAAGGCGGGCGACAAACTCGGGCCAAATCATCATTGGGTCGGTCGCCTCGGTGGTAGAGGCGTCCACCAATAGCAGTACCCGGTCGGCTTTCTCAATCTCGGCCCAGGCGCGGGCGACACCGATTTTTTCAACGGCGTCCGGGGTATCACGCAAGCCCGCTGTATCAATAATGTGCAGCGGCATGCCATCAATATGGATGTGCTCACGCAGCACGTCCCGCGTGGTGCCTGCAATATCGGTCACAATGGCGGTCTCTTGTTCGGTCA
Organism: Halomonas sp. AOP43-D1-4; assembly: GCF_052446175.1. Classification (NCBI taxonomy): domain Bacteria; kingdom Pseudomonadati; phylum Pseudomonadota; class Gammaproteobacteria; order Oceanospirillales; family Halomonadaceae; genus Halomonas; species Halomonas sp. AOP43-D1-4. The sequence goes on along the minus strand of NZ_JBQSVY010000004.1, from coordinate 47,861 downwards.
ACGCGTTAAGCAGACTGGACTTACCCGCATTGGGGCGACCGGCAATGACCACGTTCATGCCTTCGCGTAACAGCGCCCCTTGGCCGGCGGCTTTGCGCACGTCGCTGAGTGCTTGCTGAACACTTTCCAAACGCTGGGCGACATGACCATCCGCCAGGAAGTCGATCTCCTCTTCAGGGAAGTCGATGGCGGCTTCTACATAGACACGCAGCTCGATAAGCCGCTCAACCAGATGGGAGACGCGGGTAGAAAACTCGCCCTGCAGTGAGCGTACGGCATTTTCCGCTGCTGAACGCGAGGTGGCATCAATCAAGTCGGCAATCGCTTCGGCTTGGGCAAGGTCGAGCTTGTCATTGAGAAAGGCCCGCTCGGAGAACTCACCAGGCCGCGCCAACCGCGCGCCCAAGGCCACACAACGCTCAAGCAGCATGTCCATGATAATGGGGCCACCGTGCCCCTGTAGCTCCAGCACATCTTCGCCGGTAAAGGAGTGAGGGCCGTTGAACAGCAGGGCGATGCCTTCGTCAATAATGCTATCAGCGCCCTTAAAGGGGCCGTGATAGGCATGCCGAGGCGCCGGGCAGTGGCCGAGTATGGACGCTGCAATATCGCGGCAGGCAGGTCCTGAGACGCGAATAATCCCTACGCCGCCACGCCCAGGCGGTGTCGCCAGAGCAGTAATCGTATCCTGGGTATAAAGTCGTTCAGCCATGGCGCGCCTCATTAATGGATGCGTACATTGTGAATTTGTCGTCTCTAAAACGCCAGACCCCCGCACGAGGGCGGGGGTCTGGGAGCGTGGTTAACAAGGATTACTTGGTTCGCATTCCTTTACCCACACTGGGGTCTTTTTCGATACTACGCGTAATAAAGTACTGTTGCGCGACCGAAATGATGTTGTTGGTTACCCAGTAGATGACCAGACCCGCCGGGAACCACAGGAAGAAGAAGGTGAAGATAATCGGCAGCATCTTCATGATCTTCGCCTGCATGGGGTCCGGAGGTGTCGGGTTCAGCAGCTGCTGAACATACATGGATATACCCATCAGTATTGGCAGGATGAAGTAAGGATCCTTCACCGATAGATCGTGAATCCAGAAGATAAACGGCGCATGGCGCAGCTCTACCGACTCCAGCAACATCCAGTAAAGCGCGATAAACACCGGCATCTGTATGACGATGGGTAAGCAGCCACCTAAAGGATTGATCTTCTCCTTTTGGTAGAATTTCATCATCTCTTGAGACATTTTCTGACGATCATCGCCATAGGTCTCTTTAAGACGCTGCATTTCCGGGCCCAGTTTCCGCATGCGTGCCATTGACTTATAAGCCTTGGCAGACAGCGGGAAGAGCACCAGCTTAACCACAACCGTCAGCAGAACAATTGACCAGCCCCAGTTGCCCACGATGTCGTGGATCTTATCCAGTAACCAGAACAGTGGGTTGGCAATAAACCACAACCAGCCATAGTCAACGGTCAGGCGCAGGTTGGGTGCCACTTGCTCAAGGTGATCCTGAACCTTGGGGCCCATGTAGAGTGTGGCGCCCAGTGTCGCTTCACCTTCCGCCGCAATGTTGCTGGTGGGGCCTGCAAACGCCACCACGTTACGGTCACTTGAGTCAGTGGTGACGTAGTAAAGGTTTTGCTGGTCTTGGGGCGGTGCCCAGGCAGAAACAAAGTAGTGCTGGATAAGCGCAATCCAGCCGCCCTGGGCTTCACGATTTTCAAAGTTACGGTTTTGAATGTCTTCAAAATCGATCTTTTCATAACGTTCGTCTGGCGTTGAGTACGCTGCCCCAATATAGGAGTTCATACCCATGGCAACGCCGCTTGACGGGTCAGGGCTGTTATCACGCGCTAATTGGCCAATAAAACGAGCACTTACCGGCGCATCGGTATTATTGGCAATATAGTAATCAACATTGACCGCGTAATTCCCACGTTCGAACGTAAGACGCTTGATAATATCAACGCCGTTAACGTCTGCCCGTAAATCAACGACCAACTGGTCATCATCATCTGCCAGACGATAGGCATTGCTTTCCGGGGTAAATTCAATACGACTTGCTTGCCCGTCCAGCTGTAGGCCGGAACGTGCAACATAGCTACGCGTTGAATTATCCGAGAGCAACACATAGTTGCGTTCAGTATCCAGCGTCATTTTATGCTGAGGTAACGCAGCATAAATAATGTCGCCGCCGTGCGGGTCAATGCGCACGTCGAGAACATCGGTAGCCACCGCAATAAAGTCACGGCTAGATGTTTCGCTTTCAGTACTGCTTGCCAGCCCGTCGTCTACCGCACTGTTGGGTGCCGACGTTGACGGAACCGTCAGGTCGTTACTGCTTTCAGCATTGGCTGAGGGGGCGTCACTACTGCTTTGCGTAATTTCAGGCGTCGAGTCGTAATCTGTCGGCCCATAATCCTGATTCCACTGGATCACCAGTAGATAGGCAAGTACTGCCATTGGAATCAGTAAGAGAAGTCGTTTTACGTCCATGAGGGTTCTGCCCGCTGGGTGATGAACATGCTAATGGCGCAGTGTCATTTACTCGACCCATGACACACGAAAGCCTGCCAAGCGGCAGGCCGAGGTCGAGCGGCGAGGTGTGTCGTCAAGTGTCACGTGTTACGCCATCAAGCGGTGGTGCAATTGATACCGTTTGCGCGTCACGCTGAAGGCGTTTCCACATACCATGCAACTGCCGACTAAGCGTTTCATTGTCGATATCCTGCACACCGCGCTTGGCTAATATCACAATATCCATGGAGGGAAGGTGATCCTGGCGAAGCCTGGCGGACTCTCGGACTAGACGCTTAAAGCGGTTGCGATCTACAGCGCGCTTTGCATTTTTCTTGCTGACGATTAGTCCAATGCGAGGATGCCCTCGGGTAGTCATGCGCGCTAACGCCATCATACCTTTGCCATGAACTTTAAGGTCAGCTTGTTCAAACACGTGACTAAAATCCCCAGCGTTTAAAAGACGCAAACGCCGGGGAAAGCCTTGAGGCGGCACACGCAATCCGAGATCAGGCGCTCAGACGCTTGCGGCCTTTCGCACGGCGGCGAGAGATAACGGCACGGCCGTTTTTGGTTGCCATGCGAGCACGGAAGCCATGCATGCGCTTGCGTTTGAGAACGCTGGGTTGAAAAGTGCGTTTCATAACTCGTAATTCCCACGTGGTTTAGGACGGATGTGAATCCAAAAGACCCGGCCCAGTGAGGAAACTAGCCGGGGAGTTTCAATTCAAGACCGGAAATTGTAGAGACTTCCCGCGCCGGGTGCAATTTTTCCTTGCATAAAAACCAACAAAAAGGCAGTGGGCATGGGGCCTGCCGGCTTTTTTACGCGAAAATCAAAACAGCTACTATTACTAATAAGGTTTTTAAATCTTGTTGTTATTAATAGTGGGGATACTATTTGTGGATAAGTGAATAATGAATAGGTTAATCAATAGGATAAAATCATAAAAACAATGTGCATAAGTGTCGTATAAGCGGTCTATAAACTGTTGTTTTGATGTGCGTAGAGATGTGGAAAAACGCTAAAAACGGATCTGTCCCCACTCCATCAGCGGGTTGTCCCACGTGCTTACGATAAGTTGTCCACAGGCATAATTGTTAGCCAAACCCGTGTGGATAACCAAGCTTTAGAGCGCTACAATGGTCGGCCGTTTTCAACTGATGGTGAGATGAGTGTCACTCGCGCTTTGGCAACAGTGCCTGGACTACCTGCAGGACGAATTGAATTCTCAGCAATTCAATACCTGGATACGTCCCTTGCAGGCAGAAGAAGGAGAGTCCAATGAGTTGCGCTTACTGGCGCCTAATCGCTTTGTGCGCGATTGGGTGAGTGACAAGTATGCCAAGCGAATCAGTGAGCTGATCCGCGAGCTTGCGCCGTCTAAACCACCCAAAGTAAGCCTGACCGTAGGTAGCCGTCGTCCAGTAGCGGCAGTCCCCCAGCCGCGTGATTTGGGTAATCCTGTTTCCGCTTCAACCTCGGCGCCTTCAGTGCATACGCCCCCGCGCGGTGATATTGCCGATGAGCGTGAAATTGATCAGCTGCGTGAGCGTGAAGAAACGCCGCGTCGGCGGACTAACGAGCGTCAGGCCCAGGTCGAAGGTAGTCTTAAGCACGGCAGTGGGCTGAACCCAAATTTTACGTTTGATACCTTCGTGGAAGGTAAATCCAACCAACTGGCGCGTGCGGCGTCTCGGCAGGTTTCAGAAAATCCGGGTGGCGCCTATAACCCACTATTTCTATACGGTGGGGTAGGTCTGGGTAAAACGCACTTGATGCACGCCGTAGGCAATGCGCTGGCTGGCCGCCGGGAAAATGCCCGGGTGGTGTATTTGCATTCTGAGCGTTTTGTTGCCGATATGGTCAAGGCACTTCAGCTTAATGCGATCAACGATTTCAAACGCTTTTATCGCAGTGTTGATGCGTTACTCATTGATGATATTCAATTTTTTGCTGGCAAGGAGCGCTCCCAAGAGGAGTTTTTCCATACCTTTAATGCGCTTTTGGAAGGCGGCCAGCAAATGATTCTCACCTCTGATCGTTATCCAAAGGAGATCAGTGGTGTTGAGGAGCGCCTGAAATCGCGCTTTGGATGGGGCTTGACGGTGGCTATTGAGCCGCCCGAACTTGAAACCCGCGTAGCCATCTTGATGAAAAAAGCCGACCAGGCCAAGGTTGATTTACCTCATGATGCGGCCTTCTTTATTGCTCAAAAAATTCGCTCGAACGTACGTGAATTGGAAGGGGCACTGAAAAAAGTGATTGCTGACTCACACTTTATGGGTAAGCCGATTACCCAGGACTTTATTCGTGAGTCGCTAAAAGATTTACTCGCGCTACAAGATAAGCAGGTGGGTGTAGATAATATCCAGCGCACAGTCGCCGAGTATTACAAAATCAAGGTGGCAGATTTATTATCCAAGCGACGCTCGCGCTCAGTCGCTCGCCCCCGGCAGGTGGCCATGGCGCTAGCCAAGGAATTGACCAATCATAGTTTGCCGGAAATTGGCGATGCGTTTGGTGGCCGTGATCATACAACGGTACTTCACGCTTGCCGCAAGGTGAAAGCCTTGCAAGAGGAGAGCGCGGATATTCGCGAAGATTACAAAAATCTGTTGCGCCTTTTAACCAGCTAAATCATCCATGGGATTGGCCTGCCGTCTGCAGGTTTTCAGGATATAAACCGGAGTGTTGATGAAATTTTCCATTTCCCGAGAGGCATTGCTGCGTCCGCTGACTCTGGTGGCAGGCGTGGTAGAACGGCGCCAAACGCTACCTGTACTGTCTAATGTGCTGATTCAGGTCGAAGGTGACCAGGTCGCACTAACCGGTACGGACCTTGAGGTTGAACTCATCGGGCGTACTGTCGCAAGCCAGGTTGACCAGCCAGGGGCGGCAACCGTGCCTGCTCGTAAGCTGATGGATATTTGTAAATCGCTGCCTGATCAGTCCGATATCCAACTGACCGTTGAAGATGGCCGAGCGGTGCTGCGCAGCGGTCGTTCACGCTTTACGCTCTCGACATTACCGGTCGCTGAATTCCCCAATATTGAAGATGCCGATAGCAGTCAGGAGTTAAGCGTTCCACGGGGCACGTTAAAGCATCTTATTGAAACTACATCATTTGCCATGGCGCAGCAGGATGTTCGCTACTATCTCAATGGCATGCTGTTGGAAATTCAAAGTAACTTGCTACGCACGGTGGCGACAGACGGCCACCGCTTGGCGATGTGTTCACGTCCTGTTGATGTCGCGGTTAACCAGCCGCAGAAGCTGATTGTACCTCGTAAGGGTATTCTTGAGCTTTCGCGCCTGTTGGATGATAGCGATGAGCCGGTAAGCCTGACGTTGGGTTCAACCCATGTGCGTGCTCATACCGGTGACTTCACCTTTACGTCCAAGCTGATTGACGGGAAGTTCCCTGACTATGAGCGCGTCGTACCACGCAATGGCGATAAGGTGCTCATTGCTGAACGCGCCGAGTTGCGTCAGGTGCTGTCACGTACAGCGATTCTCTCCAATGAGAAGTATCGTGGTGTGCGCTTATACCTGGAAGAGGGCAACCTTAAGGTCATGGCGAATAACCCTGAACAGGAAGAAGCCGAAGAGAACGTGGCCGTCGAATATAACGGCTCTGCGATGGAAGTCGGCTTCAACGTGGGTTATTTGGTTGACGTGCTTAGCGTGCTAAATGAAGACAGAGTGCAAATAACGCTGGCCGACCCTAATAGCAGTGCGCTGCTTGAAGAGCCGGGTGGTGGCGATGCGCTGTATGTTGTTATGCCCATGCGGTTGTAATATAGCGTTTCATAAATGCCAAACGGGGCGGCGCTTCTGGTAGCAGGGGCGCCGCTTTCTCTTAAGGGTTGGTTACGCCTTTTACCCGAGTGTTTACATGAGCTTGAGTCAGCTTAACTTCCAAGGGTTACGGAATTTAGCGCCGCTGGATATGCATCCTTCTCGGGGGATCAATATCATCACTGGGCTGAACGGAAGTGGCAAAACCAGCCTGCTAGAAGGCATTCATGTTTTGGGAATGGGCCGCTCGTTTCGTACCCGTCAGCTAAAGCATGCCATCCAATCTGATGTGGCACATATGACGCTCTACGGGCGCCTGGAAGGGGAGCCAGAGATTTCCATAGGGGTGCGCCGGTTACGGGCTCAGCGTGAACTAGAGCTGCGTTTGCGTGGGGATAAGGGGGTACGCTTGGCCGAGTTGGTCGAGGCGATGCCTTTGCAACTAATCAATCCTGACGCTTTTAGGCTTCTTGAAGGGTCCCCGGCCGGACGGCGCGAGTTTCTTGACTGGGGAGTGTTTCACGTGAAACATCACTTTCTGGAAGCATGGAAGCGTACACGTCGAGCAGTGAAACATCGGAACGCATTACTCAGGCGTGGTAGAATAGACCCACAGGAAATGGCGGCCTGGGAGCAAGAGTTGGCGCTATGGGGCGAGGTAGTCGATAGGTTGCGGTTTGAATGGTTTAGTGAGTTTCTGCCTGTCTTTGAAGAAACGCTGAATGTACTTCTTCCGTTACCTGGCTTAAAACTTAACTACGCTCGAGGATGGGACAAACAGAAAACGCTTGCTGATGTGCTTCAGGATAACCGAGTCACCGATCAGCAAATGGGGTTTACCCAACAAGGCCCTCAGCGTGCCGATTTGCGTATCAGGCTTAATAAACAGCCTGCTGTTGAAGTACTTTCCAGAGGCCAGCAAAAGCTAGTGGTAAGCGCACTCAAGCTTGCCCAGGGGCGGTTTCTGGAAAGAACGGCACAGCGTCACTGCATTTATTTAATTGATGATTTGCCAGCAGAGCTGGATGTGCAACACCAACAGCGTTTCTGTCAGTTGCTTGAAGAGATGCAGTGTCAGGCATTTATTACCAGCGTCGACCCCGCCGCATTACAACCTATGTGGCAATCTAAAACCCTGGTTAGCATGTTTCACGTGAAACATGACCCGCAAGGGCTTGGCCAGTTGGTACAAGATGGGTAGACGATACGGGACAAGACAGACTTCACGACGGAGTGGTCAATGAGCGAACAGGCTTACGATTCATCAAGCATCAAGGTGCTCAAAGGACTGGATGCAGTACGCAAACGTCCTGGTATGTACATCGGTGATACCGACGACGGCACCGGGTTGCACCACATGGTCTTCGAGTTGGTGGATAACTCCATCGATGAGGCTTTGGCGGGCCATTGTAGTGAAATTCGCGTGGTTATTCATGCCGATGAGTCGGTAACCGTTAGCGATAATGGTCGCGGTATTCCTACCGAGCTGCACGAAGAGGAGGGTGTCTCTGCCGCAGAAGTCATCATGACCGTGTTACACGCGGGCGGTAAGTTTGACGATAACTCTTATAAAGTATCTGGCGGTCTTCACGGTGTGGGTGTTTCCGTGGTTAATGCGCTTTCTGAAGAGCTACGCTTAACCATCTGGCGCCAGGGCGAAGTGTTTGAGCAGATTTATCACCATGGCGTGCCTCAGGCACCGCTTAGCGTGGTGGGCAAAACGGAAAAAACCGGATCACGTGTTCATTTCCGCCCTTCCCAGAACACCTTTGCTAATATTGAATTCCATTACGATATTTTGGCCAAACGCCTGCGTGAGCTGTCGTTTCTGAACTCTGGCGTTGCCATTCGGCTAATGGATGATCGCAGCGGTAAGGAAGAGCTGTTTCATTACGAAGGCGGCTTGAAAGCCTTTGTTGATCACCTCAACTCCAATAAAACGGTTCTGAACCCTGTTTTCCACTTTACTGCCTCGCGGGAGGACGGTGTTGAAGTCGAAGTGGCAATGCAGTGGAGCGACGTCTTTACGGAAAGCATCTTCTGTTATACCAATAATATTCCTCAGCGTGATGGCGGCACTCACTTGGCCGGCTTCCGGGCAGCACTGACGCGCACGATGAATAACTACATCGAAGCGGAAGGCCTGCTCAAAAAAGCCAAGGTAAGCACGGCGGGTGATGATGCTCGTGAAGGCTTAACGGCGATTGTTTCTGTCAAAGTGCCTGACCCGAAATTCTCTTCACAAACCAAGGACAAGCTGGTGTCCAGTGAAGTGAAAACAGCCGTTGAGCAGGAAATGGGCCGCCTGTTTTCTGACTACCTGATTGAAAAGCCTAACGAAGCCAAAGCAATCGTTAATAAAATGCTGGATGCGGCGCGTGCGCGTGAAGCGGCACGTAAGGCCCGGGACATGACGCGGCGTAAAGGCGCGCTGGATATTGCAGGCCTGCCGGGCAAACTTGCTGATTGCCAGGAGAAAGACCCCAGCCAGTCAGAACTCTACCTGGTGGAGGGCGACTCGGCCGGTGGCAGTGCCAAGCAGGGGCGTGACCGCCGCACTCAGGCCATTTTGCCGCTTAAAGGTAAAATCCTGAACGTCGAAAAAGCGCGTTTTGACAAAATGCTTTCGTCAGCTGAAGTGGGTACGCTCATCACCGCGCTGGGCTGTGGTATCGGCCGCGAAGAGTTTAACCCCGATAAACTCCGTTATCACTCCATCATCATCATGACCGATGCGGATGTCGACGGTTCGCATATTCGTACCTTGCTACTGACCTTCTTCTTCCGGCAAATGCCGGAGCTGATTGAGCGCGGCCATATTTTTATTGCCCAGCCGCCGCTCTATAAGATCAAGCGAGGCAAGCAAGAGCTCTATCTTAAAGATGAGCAGGCCATGGTCGATTACTTGACCACGACAGCGCTGGATGGCGCAGGCCTATATGTGAATGCGGACGCGCCGGGTATCTCCGGTTCGCAGCTGGAAGCCCTGGTAAACCAGTATCGCAACGTGATGAAGCGTATCGATCGCCTGGCGCGCGTTTACCCGATTGAAGTATTGAAGCAGATCATCCATGTCACAGGATTGCAGGGCGAGGCGAGTCTTAAAGATCGTGTCACCATGGAAAACTGGATTGCTGAACTGCAAAAAGTCATGGATGACATGGTGGCCTATGAAGGCGGGCCGCGTTACACCTTCTATCTGAAAGAAGATGAGGAGCGTGGCTTGTTACTGCCTACCGTGTCGCTTATTGCGCATGGCGTGACTACCGAGTACGACTGGGGCCTGGACTTCTTTGAAAGTGCGGATTATCGGGCTATTTCAGCGCTGGGTGATACTCTTAATGGGCTGCTTGAAGAGGGCGCCTTTATTTCCCGTGGCGAGCGTCAGAAGCCTGTGGCTCACTTCTCCGAGGTGTTGCAGTGGCTAATGCAGGAAGGTCAGCGTGGCCTTTCGGTACAGCGCTATAAAGGGCTGGGCGAAATGAACCCAGATCAGCTTTGGGAAACCACCATGGACCCGGATAGCCGCCGTATGCTGCGTGTTACGGTTGAAGACGCCGTCGCCGCCGATATGATGTTTAACACCTTGATGGGTGATGATGTAGAGCCACGGCGTAACTTTATCGAAAGCAATGCCTTGGTCGCTAATCTGGACGTATAAGGCACCGAGCGAAGCTCGCATAACATGTTTCACGTGAAACATTGTTTGAAATGAAAAATGCCGCTGGCTTAAAGCCAGCGGCATTTTTTTGAGCTATAAAATTCAGCCGGATGAACGGGATAACAGCCAATCAACAAACTCGGCTAAATCTGTATAAACGTGGGCATTTTCCAGGCCTACGCCCTTGGCCAGTGTTTTCTCGCCTTTGCCAGTTTTTACTAATACCGACTGACAGCCACATGCTTCGCCCGCTTGCAGGTCGCGCAGGCTATCACCTACCATCCAACTGCCGGATAAGCTCGATAAACTTAGCGCACGCTGAATATCATGCAGCAAGCCCGGTAAGGGTTTGCGGCACTCGCAATCATCGGCGGGTCCATGCGGGCAATAAGCGATATGCGCAATGGTTCCTCCTGCGGCATTGACCAACGCATTTAGACGGTCATGCATTTGACCGAGAACGCCTGCATCGTAATAACCGCGGCCAATGCCCGACTGATTCGTGGCTATCGCAACGGTGTAGCCGGCTTGGGATAATTTAGCGATAGCATGGATGGAAGAAGGGTAGGGCAGCCACTCTTCGAGTGACTTTATATAGGCGTCAGAATCCTGATTAATGACGCCGTCACGATCAAGAATAACCAGCTGCTCGGGGGAAATAGGCATTGCGCGTTCCATTAAAGACGCTGATTAAGCATCGCCAACGCCTGCAACGTGACGCTAATTTTGCGGCCATCACTACCCAGGTATTTAAATGGGATTTTTTGCAAGCGGAGTAGTTTGGGCAGCGTTTTTTTAAACTGCTCTCGAACTTCCTGCCGGGCGCTGTGCAATCCATCAATCAGCGCAGGGGTTAAACGTTCGATTTGCATCGGTGATTTAGAGAGTTTGCCATAGAGTGAAAAGATAAAGCAGTACCAATCGCGCACCATGCAGTTGATTGGGGTATGTACTTTACCTGGATCCGTTTCAAAATCGATAAAGACAGTTTGGTCGTGGGTGATAAGGATATTGCGTGCGAACGCTTCACTCAGGTAGCAACTGCGCTCATGAACCGCGTTGAGTGCCTGAATGCTTTGACTAAGCGCTTTATCCACTTCCTCAACACTGCTCGCCTTTTTGAGCTTTTCCAGCAGTGTCACCGCGGGTTGTTCAGGCGACCCTGCATCCGCTAAAAGAAGGGCTTGAGGATTTTCGGCCAGGATGACGGGAACGGAGATACCTGCTTCACTTAAGGCTCTAATCCGTTGGGCCTCGGTGAAAATACTTTGCTCGCCGCCCAGGTTGGGGACCGGCTTTAACGCTTCAATATTAAACCATGCAGCCAATAACTTGAGCGGCGCATAGGCAAGCTGCGAGTTCCGTTTGGCGGCACGTTTTAACCACACCTTTTGGCCATTCAGCGTATGGGAAGCCATGCTAGCCTGTTGCTGGGGAAATGAGTCCAGTAGAAAGAGATCGTACACAGGGCAAATCCAGAGTGCTTATGCACCCAAGCAATAACACGCATTACGTCTACAAAGGGGAATTAACGCATCAGGAAAACTTTATTTTAGTAAAAATCGATTATTTTTTCACGGTGTTTCACGTGAAACAAACCAGCAGCGCGTGAAGAGACCTTCAAAGAGGAGCGTCACGATTATACGTCACAGCCAGAAATGAGCGCGCTAAAAGGCAGGTAGGGGAAGGAGTGATAAGCGTGCTGCCGGTGGCATAAAAGCCACCGGCAGACGGTCGAGAGAGCGTTATTGGGGGAGCAGCGAAATATCAGCAACTTCCAGGAACAGTGCCTGAAGGCTCGCCAAAAGAGCAAGACGGTTATTGCGCACTGCTTCATCATCCGCCATGACCATCACCTGATCAAAAAATGCATCAACGGGTTCACGAAGCGTCGCCAGTACATCCAGCGCTTGCTGATAATCACCGGTACCAAACAGCGGGGCTACCTGCTCCTGGCGGCTGGTAACGGCCTTGAATAGTACCTGCTCGGCTTCCTCTTGCAGCAGGCTCGGGTCAACCTGAAGGTTGCCGTTGTGATCCTGCTTGCTCAGAATATTGGTCACGCGCTTGTTAGCGGCGGCTAACGCAGCTGCCTCTTCACGTTGAGCAAAGGCTTTCACCGCGCGCAGCCGGCGAGCGAAATCGAGCGGGTTGGTGACCGGGCGTGCACGCACCGCTAGGTACATCTCGGCGCTAATGCCTTCTTCCTGACCCCAAGCGCGGAAGCGATCCAGCATATAGGTCAGCACGTCCTCTACCAGCCCCTCAGCCTTGGGCAGCCCCTGATGCTGCTGAGCGGCGGCATCTAAAAGCTCGCGCAGATCAAGATTCAGCTCGCCCTTGATCAGGATATTCAACACGCCAATTGAGGCGCGGCGCAGGGCGAAGGGATCTTTTGCGCCGGTTGGACGCTGACCAATACCAAAGATACCTACCAGGGTGTCCAGGCGATCCGCCAAGGCCAGCGTTTGCCCGGTCAGGCTTTGCGGAATAGCATCGCTGGCAAAGCGTGGCAGGTACTGCTCTTCAATCGCTTGAGCAACATCCGCAGGCTCGCCGTCCTGCTCGGCGTAGTAGCGACCCATAATGCCCTGTAACTCAGGGAACTCGAGCACCATTTCGGTGACCAGGTCACACTTGGCAAGTGCCACAGCACGCTGTGCATTGGCAACGTCACCGTTGATCTTCTCAGCAATGAAAGTGGCAATAGCGGTGGTACGACGTGCTTTGTCGGCCAGTGTTCCCAACTGCTGCTGAAACACTACGCTTTCAAGTTGCGGAATGCGCGAAGCCAGGCTCTGCTTACGGTCGGTATCGTAGAAGAAGGCGGCATCCGCCAGGCGCGGACGAATGACTTTTTCGTTACCCGAAATTACCTGTTGTGGATCAGCGCTATCGATATTGGAGATAGTGATAAACAGCGGTTTGAGCTTGCCCTGGTCATCCAGCAGGTGGAAGTACTTTTGATTGGCCTTCATGGAGGAGATCAAACACTCCGCCGGGACCTCCAAAAAGCGCTCATCGAAACTGCCGGTAAGTGCGACCGGCCACTCCACCAAACCACTGACCTCAACGAGCAGGGTTTCGTCGATAACGGCATTGGCGTCCTGTACTTCCGCTTCGGCTAGTACTTGCTCGCGAATGCGTTCGCGACGCAGCTTGCGGTCCGCCAATACGTAAGCGTTTTCGAGCGTGGCCAGATAATCATCGGCGTGCTCAAGCTGAATCGCATTGGGGGCGTGGAAGCGGTGGCCATAGGTGGTGCGGCTAGCCTGTAATCCCAGCACTTCTGCGGCAATGACATCGCTGCCGTAAAGTGCGACCAACCAGTGCACCGGGCGGGAGAACTCAATACGTGATGCCCCCCAGCGCATATTTTTAGGTACAGGCAGGCCCTGAATGGCTTTACGCAGAATCTCGGGCAGAAGTGCTTGAAGGCTCTCACCCTGCTGCTGTTCGCGGTAGCCAAGCCAAGTGCCTTTGTCTGTTTCCAGGTGAATTAGCTCATCGACGCTAACACCACAGGAACGAGCGAAGCCTTCGGCTGCTTTGCTTGCAACACCGTCTTTAAAGGCGGCGGCCAGCGCCGGACCACGACGCTCTACCTCGCGGTCCGGCTGTTTATCGGCAAGCTCGCTGACCTTGACGGCTAAACGGCGAGGTGTGGCGTAAGCGGTCACGTGCTGGAAAGGAATCTCGGCCTCTTGCAGGCCTTTTTCAATCCCCGCAGCAAACGCGTCAGAGAGTGCATCCAGCGCCGCGGGTGGCAGCTCTTCGGCGCCCAGTTCTAATAAAAGCGTATCAACAGCCATTATGCATCTCCCTGATCGGCAAGTAGTTCGCGGCGAAGCGCTTCTGGAGCCATGGGGAAACCTGCTGCTTTACGCGACTCAAAGTAGGTATGGGCAACATCCCGCGCCATGGTGCGCACGCGCAGAATAAAGCGCTGACGCTCGGTTACCGAAATAGCGTGACGGGCATCCAGAAGGTTAAAGGTGTGTGATGCCTTGAGTACCTGCTCATAAGCAGGTAAGGGCAGGTTGGCGGTCAGCAGCTTGGCACACTCACGCTCCTGGTGATCGAAGGAGGCAAACAGCTGATCGACGTCGGCATGCTCGAAGTTATAGGTCGATTGCTCACGCTCGTTCTGCAGATACACATCGCCATAGGTGACTTGGCTACCGTCCGGGGCAATCGCCCATACCAGGTCGTAAACGCTGTCAACGTTTTGCAGATACATGGCAATCCGCTCAAGACCATAGGTCAGCTCACCGGTAACGGGGTAGCACTCAATACCGCCCGCTTGCTGGAAATAGGTGAACTGGGTAACTTCCATCCCATTGAGCCATACTTCCCAACCCAGGCCCCAAGCGCCCAGTGTTGGCGATTCCCAGTTATCCTCAACAAAGCGCACATCGTGGATCAGTGGGTCCAGGCCTAAACGCTTTAGTGAGCCAAGATAAAGGTCCTGCAGATTACTTGGCGATGGCTTCATGACGACCTGAAACTGGTAGTAGTGCTGCAGGCGATTGGGGTTTTCGCCATAGCGGCCATCGGTTGGGCGGCGAGAAGGCTGAACGTAGGCCGCGTTCCAGCTTTCCGGGCCGATTGAGCGCAGGAAAGTAGCGGGATGAAAGGTGCCCGCGCCAACTTCCATATCAAGAGGTTGGAGAATGACGCAGCCCTGTTCTGCCCAGTACTGTTGCAGAGCAAGGATCAAGCCTTGGAAGGTCGACACATCAGGTGTCGATTGGTTTGTCGAGACACTCATCGCAGAAAGCACCGTTGGCCATGAATTCATAAGCCGTCAAGTATACAATCCTAGGCAGATGGGTTATAGGCACATAAGCCAACAGAACCGCTTTTGGTTAAGGAGAGCAAAATGATCGTTGTAACAGGCGGTGCCGGTTTTATTGGCGCAAACATCGTGAAAGCACTGAATGCGCGCGGCCGTAATGATGTCATGGTGGTGGATGACCTGCGCGACGGCACTAAATTTGTCAATTTAGCCGACTGTACGCTGGCCGATTACCTGGATAAAGATGACTTTCTTGCCAAGGTAGAGGCCGCGTTGCGCGGCGAGATAACCGACTTGCCAAACATCGAGGCGATTTTTCATGAAGGGGCGTGTTCCGATACCACGGAGTGGGACGGCCAGTACATGATGAAAAATAACTTCGAGTACTCGAAGGTACTGCTGAATTATTGTGAGAAATTCGGTATCCCTTTCCTCTACGCATCATCCGCCGCGACCTATGGCGGCAGTGACGTCTTTAAAGAGGCGCCCGAGTACGAAAAACCGCTTAATGTCTACGGTTACTCCAAGCTGCTGTTTGATCAACATGTGCGCTCACGCTGGGAGTCGCTGACTACCCAGGTCGTTGGTTTCCGTTATTTCAATGTTTACGGCCCTCGTGAACAGCATAAAGGCAAGATGGCAAGTGTCGCTTACCATAACCATCTTCAAATCCGTAACGGCGAAACCCTGAAACTGTTTGGCGCCTATGGTGGTTATGAGGCTGGCATGCAGAGCCGGGATTTTGTGTACGTGGGCGATGTCGTCGACGTCAATCTATGGTTTTTGGATAACCCTCAAGCGTCTGGCATTTTTAACCTGGGAACTGGCCGAGCAGAGCCCTTTAAAGCGATTGGCGAAGCAGTCATCGACTTCTATGGTAAAGGCGAGATCAATTACATCGATTTTCCTGAAGAGTTGAAAGGCCGTTATCAAAGCTACACGCGTGCCGACATCAGTCATTTGCGTGAAGCCGGCTGCGATGTTGAGTTCAAAACCGTGGCCCAAGGGGTTGGCGCTTACCTGGAGTGGCTAAATGGCTAATTCCGCCAAGCGTCTGCTGGTGGTTGGCCCGTCATGGGTGGGCGATATGGTCATGGCGCAAAGCCTCTTTATGACGCTTAAAGCGCGTCAGCCTGATGCGACCATTGGGGTGGTTGCGCCCGCGTGGTCACAGCCCATTTTAGAGCGTATGCCGGAGGTAGACGAAGTGCTCCCCTTGGCTGTTGGTCACGGCGAGTTTGGTTTGGCTAATCGCCGTGAACTCTCCAGCCAGCTAAAAGGGCGCTTTGACCGTGCCATTGTGCTGCCACGCTCCTGGAAAGCCGCCCTCGTTCCCTTCATGGCTCGCATTCCTGAGCGGGTGGGCTTTTTGGGCGAGCATCGCTATGGGCTTTTAAAAGAGCGCCGCAAGCTAGATAAGCAGGTTCTGGACCAGACCGTAAAGCGGTTTGTATCGCTGGGTTTGCCTCGTGATGAAGCGCTAAACGGGGATTTTCCGATCCCCAGGCCGCGTTTAATGATCGACCGGGATAACCTGGTTAATTTGCGCCTGGCTCATGCGCTGTCATCGCGGCCCGCCATTGGCATGATGCCCGGTGCAGAATATGGGCCTGCCAAGCAGTGGCCGCTGGCCTATTTTCACAACCTGGCCGCACAACTTATCAGCGACGGTTTTGAAATTCGGGTACTGGGTGGGCCAAAAGATCATTCGGCAGGCGAGAGCATTGTGAAAGGGCTTCCCCATGCGCATAATTTATGCGGCAAAACGCAGTTAGCCGATGCGGTAGACCTGTTGGCCGACTGTCGGCAAGTGGTAACCAACGACTC
The DNA here is from genome assembly GCF_052446175.1 of Halomonas sp. AOP43-D1-4. Lineage (NCBI taxonomy): Bacteria > Pseudomonadati > Pseudomonadota > Gammaproteobacteria > Oceanospirillales > Halomonadaceae > Halomonas > Halomonas sp. AOP43-D1-4. The sequence continues at coordinate 31,251 of NZ_JBQSVY010000004.1, read as the reverse complement.
AGGTCTCATGCATGTGGCCGCTGCCGTCGGCGTGCGCATTCATGCGCTTTACGGCTCTTCGTCACCGGCCTATACGCCGCCCTTGACCAACAACGCTGTCGCTCATTATTTGGGGCTCTACTGCTCGCCCTGCTTTAAGCGTGTTTGCCCGTTGGGGCATACCAACTGCCTTAATCAGTTAGCGGTAGAGCAGGTCTATCAGGCGATGCAAGCCGACCCGCAGCGTGCCAGCGGCTTGATCATTAATGGGTGATGTTTACTTCGTCGGCCTGATCCGCTGGCGTTTCTGTCACTTGAGTTGCTGAGGTATCTTCTGCTTCGCGGCGCTGGGGCGTTAGCCCTTCCCATAAGCGGTGCTGCAGGGCGGTTTCCTCACGCAAGCGCTCGTTGAGTGTTTCGATACCATGCACCTCAGCCAGCGTGGGTTTTTCACTGAGTAGTGAAGCACCCAGCCCTGCTCGGTGATCGTTCAAGGTAAAGCCAAGCGCTTCTAATATCGTTGGAAACACATCCAGCATCGTGGCATCGCGGCGAATACGCTGGGGCTCAATATAGTCGCCTAGCATAATCAGCGTGTTATCGCGGTCCAGGGCTGTCAGTTGGTCCCATACGGAGACTCGCATGGTGAGGTGATCGCTGAGTACAACTACCAGCGTATTATCCAAAAGCCCTTCGCGCTGTAACTGCTCGATAAATACCCGTGCTTCATGAGCCGAGCACTCCACTGAGTACAGAATATCCTGGCCATCAAATATGCCCTGGCGGTCCTGGCAGGATTGGGACGGAAACCCGCTCGGCGCATGGGCTGCCAGGTTAAGATTCACCACTGCCCAGGGGCCGCTATTCTCTTCATTTAACCGGCGTATTTCATCAGCGGTAAACTCATAAAGCGTGTCGTCATGGAGTCCCCAGTTATTTAAATACTCTGGATCTTCCATGTCGGGTAAAAACGCTTCTTTACCCATTACGCGATTAAACTGATGACCACGATAGAAAAGGCCTTTACCCGCGAACTGCGTACTAGCGCCCCCCAGGTAGCTTAATTGATACCCTTGAGCCGCTAAAATATCACCCAGGCAGTCAACGCCAGGCACCACCTTTTTCAATGGCTCAAACTGTGTATCGTGTAAAAGCCCGGCAGGCATTAGCGGAACACCGCACTGACTGGCGATCATTCCCGCCATGGTCCAGCCGGTGTTTTCCATTTGTCGGATGCCTTCGAAAACCAGACCCTGTTCGCCCAGCGTGTTCAAGTCGGCATAAGCGTCATCAAAAACCTCGTTGCTATAGGTCCGCTCAAGGCTCTCCAGGTACATGATTAGCAGATTAGGCGTGTGTGACTGCTCGCCGGTCATGGGCGGCATATAACGTCGATTTAACCACTCTCTATCATCAGCCACGACGGCAACGCTGCGTTGCCCCAAGCCATAAAGTAACGGGTTGGTCGCCAGCAAAATAATCGCAAAATAGCGCTCGGCTAGTCGCCAGCGCTGGTCATGGCGGGAAAGCCACGTAATGGAGCATAAAATGCCCAGCATAGTCAGCGTATAAAGCACCGCGACCACCATTTTGCTGGCGCCGCCGTGCTCCGCGATACCGGCCTGTAAATGAAAAAACACAGCACCTAAATCGACATTGCCGAAGCTGTCAGCTAAATAAACGTACACGCCCATCAAGCTTAGCGGCACTAATGACCAGGGCCATACTTTGCGGTAGCGAGCATTTGCTGGGCGACCCCAGCTCAGCTTCAACCCCGTGCCGATCCAGCCTGCGGCGATGAGAAAGAGCGCCCACCAGGGCAGGCGAGTTAACACGGTAGCGGCATAGCCCAGGCTAAGGCCAATGGTCGCTAGTGGCAGCCAGGGAGTAAGTTTCAGTATCCTTGAAGAGGGCATGCCATATCCTAATGCTATTGCAATTTTGGTAAAATAACGTTGTTGGTGCTAGTGCAATGTTACGCTAAAGCGCCGCTGAAAAACCATCTGCCTTCTTATGCCCTTGATCGGCAGGGGGGGGAAGTTTGATTTTCTATATGGCAGCACGTTGAGGCAGCCTACTGTGGCTATATGAATGAGCTGTTGGTTTTTATCGATCCAGGGTAGGTTGGCAGCGATGTTTAATAGTATGGCGGCTTACGGTAGAATTTAAATAGTTGACTATATACATCTATCTGCAACCGCTATCAGAAGTATTCGTCATTTATTGTAATGAAGCATTCTTTAAATTGAACTCAACCACAGTGGTTCCTTATGAAAAAAATAGAAGTGTCATTTATTACGATAAATTATAATTCTTCACAACATACAGCTGAGTTAATTGATAGCATTTTATCGAATACTGATAGCGTATCTTACGAAATTATTGTTGTTGATAATGCCTCTGAAGATAAAGACTTTTTAAGTCTGAAAGAGTTTCTGAAAGATAAAAATGACGTGAAATTAATTAGGAACTCCATCAACAGCGGGTTCTCAAGTGGCAACATGCTAGGGGTAAATCATGCGAGTGGACAGTATTACTTTTTTGTTAACAATGATTGTAAACTTTTAAATAATACGGCAGGTGTATTAAAAACATATCTGGATTCAAACGCAGAGGTGGCGTTGGCAACTGCTCAAATAGTCGATGCCAACAACAATTATTCATCTTCGCACAAACAGTTTCCCCATCTTTTAAAACAGCTGTTTGGTAACAGCGTGCAAAGAAAATTTTCAAAGGTTAAATTTCCAAGCAACCGAGTGAAATTAGATAAACCCACGCAGGTTGAAGTTGTTAGTGGCTCTTGCATGTTTTTTAATGCAGATGCTTTTTGCGATATTGGTGGTTTTGATACCGCCTTTTTTCTTTACTGTGAAGAAGAGGATATTGCAAAAAGAGTTTGGGAGTCTGGTGGGAAAGTTTTTTTTATTCCTGAAGCACAGGTATTTCACGAAGCGGGTGGTAGCACAGAGCAAGGGTTTCTAATGCAACAAGAGTTTTATATTTCCTATTACCACTTGCTAAGTAAACACTACAGTCGCACCGGTCGGGCTCTACTTAAAATAGCATTATTCTTTAAGCTGTTTTTTAGAATGTTTAAGAAGAAAATGGGCGTCAGAATGTTCCTGTCTATGCTAAGTGGATTTCCGCAAAAAAACAGCTTGAGATACTCTCAAAAAATAAAGAAGCACCACGAAAAGGTCGTTTAGAAAACAGCAAGATGCTAATTAAAAAGATGCTAATTTTCATATGCGATTTGTGAAAGCTATGATGCTGTTACCTTGAAAAATTCTTAAGCTGAGAAATCCTCTTGCCAATTTCTGCTGTGTTGATTGTTAAAAATGAAGCGCACCATCTGCGCGAATGTCTTGATACGCTCACCTGGGCCGACGAAATCGTCGTGCTGGATGCGGGGAGCCAGGATGAAACCTGCGCGATTGCGCGCGAGTATACGGATAACGTAAGCGTTAATACGGATTGGCAGGGCTTTGGCGTACAGCGCCAGCGCGCCGAGGCGCTGGCCAGCCACGAGTGGATATTGATGGTGGATGCCGATGAGCGCATTACGCCAGCGCTGCAAAAAAGCATTCAGGAGGCTGTGCAGGGGGGGCCAGCCGTTTTTAGTCTCGGGCGGCTTTCCTGGTGTTTCGGTCGGTTTATTCGTCATTCTGGCTGGTACCCGGACTGGGTCGCGCGTCTCTATCCCAAAGGGCAAGCCTCCTATAATGCAGCGCTGGTACATGAAAAACTGGTGGTGCCCGATGGTCTAGCGGTCAAACGCCTATCAGGTGATTTGCTGCACTACACCTACCGTGATCTGCGCCATTATCTGGAAAAATCTGCCCACTATGCGCAGGCGTGGTCGGAGCAACGGGCCGCTCAGGGTAAAACAGCCACGCTGGCGAGCGGTTTCACACATGGGCTTGCCTGCTTTGTGAAGATGTATCTGCTAAAAGCGGGCTTTAAGGATGGTAAGCAGGGGTTCTTGCTAGCGCTTTTGTCAGCGCACTCTACGTTTAATAAATACGCTGACTTATGGATCCGCACCCGAACATCACCCCCGTATAAACGCTGAAAGGAGAAACGTTGAAATTTGCTGAGCGGCAGCGTCAATATCAATCGCCGACATGTCCTGCTGATCAGCAGTGGCTGGAGGGCTAAAGGCCAGCCGCTTTTCAGCGCTGTTGCACGTTTGCCAGCGCAGTGGGGTGGCTGAGCGTTTAGCCGGGTAGAATCCTGCGGTGGCGATGTCCAGGCATCCAGCAATATGCAGCGGACCAGTTGAGCCCGCAATCAGCATATCGGCCTCGGCCAGCCGGTGGGCAAACTCAGCGACGTTGCTGCTCTCGGGTAGATGCCTGGCCGTGACGCCAGCGCTGGCAAGCCGGTCGATTAACGCCTGGGCAGGTGCCTCTTCTCCGGGGCCGGCGCTGATCAACCAATTAATAGACGGCACTTCTTTCACCTGCTGGTCTATTTGAGCAATAAGCCCCGCGTACTGATCAATTGAAAGATTAACCGCCGAGCCACCGCTGCCTGGATGCACAACGATAGATACTTCGGCTGTCATCTCCTCTGTCGGCGTTTGGCCCTGCATTGGTGTTCTGGGCAGTGGCCAAAAGGGCGGTTCGGGCCGTGCAGGCAGCTTAAGCGAAAGTTTGGATAACAGCTCGCACGCCAGGTCCACGTTGTACTGATATTCAGGCTTTGCCGATTGAGAGCGGCGCTGGCGAATGCGCACGTTGTAAAACAGTTGAGCCCACTTGGTCGCAGGAGCAACACGAAGCGGTATACCTGCCCGCCAGCCTAGCCAGCCAATGCGTGGCGTTGAAAACAGGGTCAGCAGCGCATCAAACTGGGCGGATTTGATGCGCTTAAGCAGTGCTTTCTGGGCGTGTTTGTCAGCATGGCTACCAGGGTCGATAATCACCTCATCCACCCAAGGGCATTCGCTAGCCAGCGGTGCAGTGTAAGCCGGTACCAGCACCGTAATATGCGGCGTAGGTGATGCGCTTTTTAGGCAGGCCAGCGCTGGCCAGGCCAGCATGAAATCACCAATTTTATCATTACGTACGACCAGCACTTTCTGCGCCATTTTGGGTGCCCCGTTAATTGCAGCCTGTATACTACAAGAGAATGAAGGGCTTGTTTAACAGTGCGTGGCGAAGTGAGGGATGCGATGGTAAATAAGGTGGTGCAACTTTGTCTGTCGAAGGGTAACGGCGGAATGGAGTTTTATGTTGACCGTATAACCGAGGATTTAAAAGCGGCCCAGATTGACGTCATCGGCATCTGCCTTGAGGGCACGCGGATTAATACTTATATGCAGCGTCATCAGATACCTTACCTGGCATTCAAAAGCAGTACCCAAGCGCTAAAGCACGTGTTACGCATCCGCCGATGGTTGATCGAAGAGAACGTTCGCGTTATCCACTGCCATAAATCGAGTGACCTGCGTTTAACCGCACTTTTAAAACTGGTTATGCCGAGTGTTCGAGTGTTCTACACCGACCACATGGGCGGGCAGCGTCCCAAAAAAAGTCTCTACCACCGCTTCGCTTATGCCAATGTAGAACGTGTCCTGTCGATTAGCCAGGCGACTCACCTTCGTAACATTCGCAATCTTCCGCTGCCCAGCGAAAGGGTTGTCTGCTTACCTCACGGTGTCGATATCAATAAGTATCGCCCTTGCAATGATGAGCGTTTTATTCACACCAAACGTGCAGAATTAGGAGTGCCTGAAGAGGCCGTTATTATCGGATTGCCTGGGCGCGTGACGCCAGGTAAAGGCCAGGATGTCTGGGTTAAAGCACTACTGGAACTTGATCCCGCGTTGCCCTTTTACGCCGTGTCGATAGGCGGTACTGACTATGCGTCCGGGGGGGAAGAAAGTTTCTATAGCGAGCTGCAAGCGATGATTGCGGGCACGCCGCTTGAGAAAAGAATCAGCTTTCTCGGCCACCGCAGTGACCTACCCGAGATATTTCCCGCGCTGGATTTGGTATGTATCCCCTCGGAAAATGAAGCGTTTGGCTTGACCATTATTGAGTCGATGGCGTGCGCATTGCCGATTATTGGCTCCAACACGGGGTCGCTACCCGAACTGGTCGATGAAGCCTCTGGCGTGCTCGTGGGCCCGCACGATATTAACGCGTGGGCCACGGCGATGGAGGCCATGGTGCGTGATGAAACAACGCGTCATGCTATGGGTAAGGCAGCCCGCACGCGAGTTGAGCAGCATTTTAGTAACCAGCGGCATGTAAAGCGCTTGATTGAGTATTACAAAATCTCGGCAGATGAAGGGTAGACCCGCTTAAATGCGTCAGCCAGCCGCTCGGGTGTCAGCCCCTGCTCAACATGATCCGTTGAATGGATGATTTCATGGAGCGTTGCCTGGGGTTGCCATGCGCTGTCGATAACCGTATACACGCCCACCGTGGGGCGATTATAGGCGCTGGCGATATGCACAATAGAGGTGTCGGGTGAGAAAACGGCGGCGGCATATTTGACGAGAGCGGCTGACACCAACAGTGAGCACGGGCCAGGAAACGTGTGAACAAATGGAAACTGTTTGGCTAACTGCACGGCTTTTTGTTCACCACTGGGGGCATAGGGAATAACCAGCGGTAACCCTGTGGTTTTGTGAACAGTATCCATAAGCGCCTTGGCTTTAGCCATGGAAATACAGCGATAGTCAGCGCCGCCATCAAGATTAAACAGTACATAGGGGCCAAGCTCGCTCGCCCACTGATGGACTTCCTGATCGATATTGGCAGGGATCGGCAGCTCAAAGCACCCTTCGACACTACCTAATCCGACTTTCTCAATCAGCTTGGACCAGCGAGTGGGTAGCGGTGTGTCATACGTGATTGGCTGACCAAAGTCAGCGAATGCCTGCATGTTGTAAGCGCTATAAGTGAGGTTCATACGGGCTTTCAGTTTGCCCACAAAATAGATGCCGGGAGAGGTGGCGTGTCCCGTTGCATCTACGCAAAGATCAATACTTCCATGGCGCTTTCGAAGGTTCCTCGCGAGCGTTTTGACCGCTTTATAGTCCCTGTCTCTGGGTACAGTTTGAACTTCAACTCCCTCACTTTTCAGTGTTTCGAAGACCGGGGCGTTTCTGTGCGATGCTACGACACAAAGCCAATCAACATGGCGCGCCTGTAAGGCCCTGATGATGGGGTAAATAGCCATTCCGTCGCCAACCGATTTTGGGCAGAGAATGACTGCCTTGCGGACTGTGTCGGGTTGCCAGCTGTCGGGAGTGTAGTCGTACCAGCGTTCAAGCAGCCTGCGCCCAAGCGCCTTGTTCCATCTTGGCATTCGATTATTTTCCTTACGCGCGCTCATTATAATTCGATAATCAGTATTTTATAAGAATAAGGCGTTAGTAAGGAAGATACTTTAGGTCATTAGGCTTGGCGGATATATTTAGCTTTCCCTGCCAGTGAGTGCCCTTTCAGCATAGCCTTGCCGGATAGGGGTTATGGCGTGAGGTGCGTTAAACTTCGCCACTGAGCGGGAAAGGCGCGCCAGATTAGCAGCTTGCCATTTGCCTGGTGGGCGTAGGCGGCAGCGGTCCAGATCAATCAACCACGGTTCTCCTGCCGGGTCGACCAGTATATTGCGTGCGTTAAGGTCGACATGATCAAGCCCTGCATCATGAAAGCGTTTGATCATCGCGCCTACCCTTGCAAGCAGCGCATTATCGGCGCTGTTTTCAGTAAGCAGCGAGGCTAACGCCTGAGCGCCGGGGACCCTTACCGTTAATAGCGCCGCTTCATAAGTGATGCCATAGCGGGTGACGCAGCAGGCAACCGGGGCTGGAACGGGCAGGCCCTGTTCAAACAGCGTGGCGGTTAAGCGCAGTTCTCGAAAGGCGCGGGTATGCTCGGCACCTGTCCATAGATAGCGCTTTTCACTCAACCTGGCGACCATGCCGCCGCGTCGATAGGGGCGCAGCACCCACTGCTGGGTCGGCGTTGCCTGTAGGAAAAGGCTGCTGCCCCGGCCGGGCGCTTCACCTACCACAAGGTCCTTGCCGCGCCAGTAATTCGCGCTGAACAGCTCAGGCCCAATCGGGTGTGATAGTTGGTGTGATCCCGGTGCGTCACTTAAACTGTCTGCATCATGTAACATCAGACTATTTTTTTGCCGGAGTGCCGTTAAGCGCATGAAGCCCTCGTTGCCTGCTGAACCCAACCACATTGCCATTTTGCGCCTCTCCGCCTTGGGAGATGTGTGCAATCTCGTGCCGACGGTACGTGCATTGCAGCGCCAGTGGCCACGAACGCGTATTACCTGGATTATCGGTAAGGGGGAGCATAGTCTACTGGCGGGGCTTTCCGGGGTCGAGTTTGTCGTGTACGACAAGTCGACCGGCCTTGCTGGAATGCGCCGCTTGTGGCGCGAGCTTGCCGATACACGCTTTGATGTACTGCTGCATATGCAGCAGGCGATTCGCGCCAGCGTGCTCTCTCTGGGCCTAAAAGCCAATGTACGCGTAGGGTATGACAAGGCTCGCGCCAAGGATGCCCAGCACTGGTTTACCCAGCATCAGCTGGCGCCGCATCCCAAGGCGCATGTGCTGGAATCCTTTATGGATTTTGCTCGCCTTCTGGGTGTGAAGGACGACCACCTGGAGTGGAACATGCCGGTACCCGCGATGGCCTATGAAGAGGCGCGCGTCATCAGTGGTGAATCGCCTTATCTTGTCATCAACCCGTGCAGTAATGCCCGCTTGCGCAATTTTCGCAATTGGTCGGTGGAAGGTTACGCCAGCGTTATCGAACACGCTTGGCGACACCATGGTCTAAAAAGCGTGCTGACCGGGGGAAGCAGTACGCTTGAGCGCGAAATAGGCGAGCAGATTGAAGCCTTGTGCCAGCCGGGCAGCGTGATTAATGCGATAGGCGGCACGTCATTGAAAGGCGTGTTGGCCCTGATTGGCCAGGCGCGTGCGGTGATCGCGCCGGATACCGGCCCCGCCCACATGGCCAATGCGATGGGAACGCCGACTCTGGGGTTGTACGCCACCACGAATCCGCAGCGGGCGGCGCCTTATTGCTGGCGTGATTTCGCCGTCAATGCGTATCCGGATGCCGTGCATGCCTACCTACATAAGTCGGTGGGCGAGGTCGCCTGGGGGCAGCGGGTGCGCCATCAGGATGCGATGCAGCTCATTAAAACCGAGACCGTTATTGCCCAGCTGGATACGCTTCTTGCGCATACAGCGTCAGACACAGTTGCAGGATCTACTCATGAAAGTTGATTTAACCGCGTTAGAGCATGCCCACATACTGGTCGTCGGCGATGTCATGCTTGACCGTTACTGGCACGGTGGCACGTCGCGTATTTCTCCTGAAGCCCCCGTACCGGTCGTGCGTGTTGAAGAGGCCGACGACCGCCCCGGTGGCGCGGCCAACGTGGCGCTGAATGTGGCCTCTTTAGGTGGCCATGCAGCCTTGGCGGGCGTTGTCGGGGATGACGACAACGCGGTGTTATTGGAAAACCGGCTGCATACAGCCAATGTAAATACTCACTTTCAACGCAGCCCCGACGTGCCCACGATTACCAAGCTGCGTGTGATGAGTCGTAACCAGCAACTGCTGCGGCTGGATTTTGAGCAACGCCTGGATAACATCGACACCGGCGATTTATTGGCCCAGGTGGAACGGGCGTTGCCGGACTGCGATGTTGTGATCCTTTCTGACTACGGTAAAGGCACGCTCAACCAGGTGGAGCGGCTGATTGCCCAAGCGCGTGCGCATGACAAGCGCGTTCTGATTGATCCCAAAGGGCAAGACTTCAGTAAGTATCGCGGCGCGAGCTTGATCACACCTAACCTTGCAGAGTTTGAAGCCGTGGTAGGCCACTGCGCAAGCGATGCTGAGCTTGCCAAGCGCGGTGAAGCACTGCGCGCCGAGCTTGAGCTGGAAGCCCTGCTGGTCACCCGCAGCGAAAAAGGCATGACCCTGATCTGCGAAGGCCAGCCGCCTATTCATTTACCTACGCGCGCCCAGGAAGTGTTTGATGTCACCGGGGCCGGTGACACGGTCATTGGCTTAATGGGCCTCGCGTTAGCCGCAGGCCATGCCTTGCCCGAAGCCATGATGCTGGCGAATCTGGGCGCGGGTCTGGTGGTTGCCAAGCCAGGCACCGCGACACTCTCAATAGCTGAGCTTTATACCGCGCTACATGGCGATAGGCTCGCCGAGTTTGGGGTTATCGAGCCGGCGCCTCTCGTTGAGGCTGTGCGTGCGGCACAGCTACGCGGTGAAAGGGTCGTCATGACCAATGGCTGCTTTGATATTCTGCATGCAGGGCATGTGGCCTATCTGGAGCAGGCAAAACGCCTCGGTGATCGCCTGATTGTGGCGGTAAATGACGATGCCTCCATTGGCCGTCTTAAAGGGCCCAAGCGGCCGATTAATCCGCTCAATCGACGTATGCAGGTGCTGGCTGGCCTGGGCGCGGTCGATTGGGTTGTGCCGTTTAGTAACGATACGCCGCAAGCGCTGATCGAAACCGTTCTGCCTGATATCCTGGTAAAAGGCGGTGACTACCACCCAGACGATATTGCCGGTGGAGACGCCGTTCGAGCCAATGGAGGAGACGTTAAAGTGCTCGGGTTTGAGGACGGCGTATCCACCTCGGCGATGATTAGCTCCATTTTGGACCGCGAGGGATAATGGGGCGAATTAACTGGCCGCGCCTTGGCTATTCTGCGGCGCTCTATGCGCTTTCACCACTGATTGGCTGGCGCATCTGGCGTGAGCAAGTACCTACTTACTCACGTTGGCAGCGGCTGGGCAGGCGCCTTGGCAAGCTGCCTACGCCGCCGCGTATTTGGTTGCACTGTGCCTCGGTAGGTGAGGTCCGTGCGGCCCGCCCGCTGATAGAGGGCCTGCTCGTCCGCTACCCTCGCCATAGCCTGCTGTTAACCACCATGACCGCTACGGGCGCACAGCAGGTGCAGGCATTGATCGAGCAGCAGCTTGATCACCGCCCCCGACTCGCGCACTGCTTTCTACCCCTGGATTTTCCCGGTGCGGCCAAACGGTTTGTGCGCCGCGTAGCGCCTGAGCTTGCCATCATGTTTGAAACCGAGCTTTGGCCTAATCTGCTTGATGCGTGTCAGCAACATGGCACGCCGGTTGCGGTGGTCAATGGGCGGCTCTCGCCTCGAGCGTTCAAGCGCTATCAGAAAGTTGCCCCGCTAATGGCCCGCACACTGGCCAATGTCGATTGGCTGGCAGCCAAGTCTGCTGACGATGCCAGACGGTTTGAAGCGCTAGGCGCTGCGCCCGATAAAACGGCGGTGGTAGGGTCGTTAAAGTTTGAAGTGGGTCTGCCACCAAGGGACTCGGTTGAAAGTGAGCGCTTACTTTTAGAGTGGAAAGGGCGACCTGTCTGGGTCGCCGGTTCTACCCGTGATGGCGAAGAGGCGCTACTGCTGGAAGCACACCGGCAATTGCTACATCAATTTCCTGACGCCCTGCTGGTGCTTGTGCCGCGCCACCCTCAACGCTTTGATGAGGTCGCAGCACTGTGTGAAGCAAAGAAATGGGAGACAAGTCGGCGCAGCCAGGGCGAACCTGTTACCCCGGCTACCCAAGTGTATCTAGGCGATACGCTGGGTGAGCTGGCTGTTCTCTATGGTGCAGGCCAGGTGGCATTTGTTGGCGGCAGCCTGGTGCCGCTAGGCGGGCACAACGTGCTCGAGCCCGCAGCGCTGGGCAAACCTGTGCTCAGCGGTCCTTTTATCGAAAACTTTGCTGATGTGGTCGAGCCGCTGGAAACGGCTGGCGCACTTACTCTGGTGGCGGATGTCGATGCGCTGGTCGATGCCTTGCAGTGCCGCTTCGTCGACCCCAAGCGCTGTCTTCAAGAAGGCCAGGCTGGCCAATCCGCTATCAAAGCGCAGCAGGGTGCGCTTGTACGCACCCTGGAGGGCCTCGAGGCGCTCTCAAGCGCTGAACGATAAGCCCTTAACGCACGATACGCTCAACACCACCTGCTTTACCCAGCAGCAATACATCGGCCCCGCGCGCGGCAAACAAGCCATTGGTCACAACGCCGACAATGGCGTTAATGCGCGCTTCCATGGCAACCGGGTCTTCAATCATAAAATCAAAACAGTCGATAATATGATTGCCGTTATCCGTGACGACGCCCTGACGGTAGACCGGGTCGACACCCAGCTTCACCAGCTCACGGGCCACGTAAGAGCGTGCCATGGGAATGACTTCCACCGGCAAAGGGAAATCGCCCAGCGTTGCCACGTACTTTGAACCATCGGCGATGCAGATAAAACGCTCGGCACAGGCTGCCACGATTTTCTCGCGAGTAAGTGCGGCGCCGCCTCCTTTAATCATGTGTAAGTGAGCATTTACTTCGTCGGCGCCGTCGATGTAGAAGGGGACGGTGCCTACGCTGTTGAGTTCAAACACTTCAATGCCCAGGCCTTCCAAACGCTTGGCACTGGCTTCTGAGCTTGCCACCGCGCCTTTAAAACGGTCGCGAAACGGCCCTAATCGATCAATGAACAAATTAGCCGTTGAGCCAGTGCCAATGCCCAGTACGGTGTTCTTTTCCAATCCTGATTCAATCTCTTTAATTGCCGCATCTGCGACGGCGGCTTTGAGTTCATCTTGAGTCATGTGTTTTTCCAGGTCAGAGGAGGAGGGTTATTGCGTTAGTATACCGACCAAAGCGCTGGCTGCCGATGGAAACACAGTAGACGTCGGTAGGCGTAATCTGCTACCAATACAGGCTTTGTTAGTGTTTTAACCCCTCGCCGTAACGCGTACTCTCACTCACGATTTTCCATTGGATACCTGCATGCTTGAAGCTACCGTCAAAAAGATTCTCCAGGCCAACGTTTACGAAGCCGCTTGCGAGACCCCGATCTCCCCCGCTCCCTTTTTGTCGCGTCGCTTTAGCAACCAGATTTTGATTAAGCGTGAGGACCTACAGCCGGTGTTCTCGTTCAAGATTCGTGGCGCCTATAACAAAATGGCTCAGCTCACCGAGGCGCAAAAGGAAAAAGGCGTCATTGCGGCGTCTGCGGGTAATCATGCACAAGGCCTTGCCATGGCGGCAAAACTGATGGGCGTGAAAGCGGTGATTGTGATGCCGCGTATTACGCCGGAAATCAAGGTGCAGGCGGTACGTGCTCGAGGGGCAAAAGTCGTGCTGAAAGGCGATGCGTTTGCCGCTGCTGCCGAGCATGCTCACGAGTTGATCAAAGAGCACGGCTACACCTATATTCCGCCATTTGATGACATTGATGTGATTGCAGGCCAGGGCACGATAGGTGTCGAGATTCTGCGCCAGCACAGCGGGCGTCTGGACGCTATTTTTGTGCCTGTCGGCGGCGGCGGATTGATTGCAGGCGTGGCGGCGTACGTGAAGTACTTGCGCCCTGATATCAAGATTATCGGTGTAGAGGCGGAAGACAGCGCCTGTCTAAAAGCCGCTTTGGCGGCGGGTGAGCGCGTCGTGCTCGACCAGGTCGGTGTATTTGCCGAAGGTGTCGCGGTTGCTCAAATTGGCGAGGCACCGTTCTCGCTGGTGAAGGACCTGGTTGATGATGTCATTACGGTGAATACCGATGAGATGTGTGCCGCCGTCAAGGACATCTTTGACGATACCCGTGCCGTTGCTGAAACCTCTGGAGCGCTGTCGCTTGCCGGCTTGAAAAAATATGTACAGCAAACCGGCGCTGAGGGAGAAACGCTGTTATGTATTAACTCCGGCGCTAATACCAACTTCGACCGACTACAGCATATTGCCGAGCGTACCGAGCTTGGCGAACAGCGCGAAGCTATTTTAGCGGTGACCATTGATGAAAAACCCGGCAGCTTTAAAAAGTTTTGCCGGGCGCTGGGTAAGCGCATGGTGACCGAATTCAGCTACCGCTATGCGGACGAAAGCGACGCGCATATTTTTGTAGGGATTCAAGTAAAGCCGGGCGGCGAAGATCGTCAGGCCGTGATCGCCAAGCTGCGTGATGGTGGTTATCAGGTAGAAGATTTAACCGATAACGAACTGGCCAAGCTGCATATTCGCCATCTAAGCGGTGGCCGACCCAGCGAGCGCTTTGAAGAAGAAGTGTACCGCTTCGAGTTCCCTGAACGCCCGGGGGCGCTGATGAATTTCCTGACCCAACTGCCCCATGATTGGAATATTTCACTGTTCCATTATCGTAATCACGGTGCGGCTTATGGTCGCGTCCTGGTGGGTATGCAGGTCCCCGGCAGTGACCAAACTCATGTGGCAGATTATCTGGATGCGATTGGCTATCGTTACTGGCGTGAAAGCGACAACCCGGCTTACCAGCTGTTCATGGCCTAGGGTGTTTTGCTAGGTGGGTAAGTGCTCGCTAACTGCAAAATTCAGGGCCAATAAGGGCTCATGAGTTATCAAAATGTCTAAATAAGCAAAAAAACAGCCTGTTTTGTCGTTGTCATTGATGCCCTTATGGCCCTATAGTCGTCAACGATATTTATGTGGTGCGTCGCCCTTTCTAAAACGCAGGTGGGTGATGCATTAATGCATTGGCGAAAGGCGTTGGAGAATCGGCATGCGGCGGAAAAAGCCTGATATGGTAATGGCATTAACAGTAGTGTTCTTGTTAGGCGTACTCGCCACTGGCTATGCACAGGCGTTATCGGGAAGTTAAACGTAACGCTTAAGACATCGCAGCCATTTGCCAAAAGGTAGTGTGAGCTGACTTTAAGAGAGTCAGCTCTTTTTTTTGCCAGCACGCACGATACTCTCGTTGCTAACCACGGCGGTTAGCGGCACATCCCAGGGTTCAACTGGGAGCGATTCGACACGCTGGCAGGCGTGGGCAACGCCAATTAAGGCAGGCGCCGGGCCTTGCCTGCGCATAAACGCAAGACTGCGGTCGTAGAAGCCTCCCCCCATTCCCATGCGGTTCGCCTCGTCATCAAACCCTACCAGCGGCACAATGAGCGTATCCAGCGCCCAAGCGGGCAACCGATTGTGGCGGTGAGCGCCAAACCGGGTATCCGGTTCAAGAATCCCAAAGCGGTTTTTTACCATGGGCGTCGTCGCGTGGTAGTTAACGAACCACAGTGAGTTATCGCTTAGCGGGCGCAGAACCGGGAGATAAACGTCGACATTACGCTGGCGGAGCCAGGGTAGTAAAAGCGTAGGGTCGATTTCACCGTTAACCGGTAAATAGAGGCTGATGCGCTTGGCGCGCTGAATTTCAGGCAACCGTTTGAGCTGTTGGCAAAGGCGTAGAGCGGCTTGGCGCTGCTCATGTTTTGAAAGGGCGAGGCGTTGTCGGCGTAACGCAAGGCGCAGGGTGCGCTTGGCCTCAGGATGATGCAGGCTTTCCATAAATAAGAGTTCCCCAGAGTGCCGCTGTCATTCTGGCCCTGAACCTACTGGTTCAGAGTGGGTGGCCGCAGCCAAACCGTCAGGCTTTCCGACGCACGGACATGCACACGGGTCTGGCTAGCAATTGGCCCCCTGGGTACTGCGCATAGGCTCGAGGGACTATAACGACTGGCGTACACCCCAGAGAACCCCGCTATTCTAACAGAGCCAGCGGCCATGCCAAAGTATTGAGTGAAAGGTTGCCTAAGGCTGGCGGGTTTTTTCCAACGCCCGCTCAAGACGGTCATTTAGCTTGTTCAAGTTGGCTTCGCTTGCCCGGTGCTCATCCAGCGCTTCAAGCAGTTCATGAGTGATATTAAGCGCCGCGATCAACGTGACGCGCTCACTGCCCAGGGTGCCGCTTTGCGCTTGGATACCGTTCATGGCGCGGTCCAGATAGCGAGCGGCGCGATCAAGCTTGGCTTCTTCCCCGGTATCGCAGGCAATGACATAGCTGCGCCCGAGAAGGGTAATTTCTTTCGTTGGCCGCTTGGCGTTACTCATTTAAAGCTCCAGCGCGGGCCAGCGAGGGGCCCAATGCGTTAACATCATGGCATAGGAAAACAGTCGTCGCTCACTATAAGAGAGGCGCTTGTACGGGGTCAACGCGCAAGTGTCCAGGGCGCATTAACGTATGAATCATTATTACACAGCGAGTTATTACTATGTCATTGATTGATGAGCGCCAGGATTTTTCTGACGTAGCCGATGTTTTTTTGCTGCATGGAAGTATGCAGTCACCGGCCTTTTTAGACGGACGTTTAAGCGCCCTTTTAGCGCTGCGCGATGTAAGTGCCGAGGCATGGCTTGAAGAGGTCTGCATAAGCCTGGGCGTTGAGCAACCGCGTGACCAGCCCAGTGCAGAACGCCTGCTGGGTTGGCGGCGCCAAACGCTGGAGGCGCTCAGCGCCAGCGACTTGAACTATGCGCCGCTACTCCCCGATGAGCTGTTCTCGCTGGGCGAGCAAGCCCAGGGGCTAAAAGAGTGGACGCTGGGCTTTATGGAAGTCGTCGAGGAAGTGGTGGATGGCGAGCTTCGCGAGCGCTGGTCACAAACGCTGAGTGAGGCGATTGACGATTTGGCAGGCATTGGTCACATCGAAACAGATATTGACGACAGCCCTGAAAATGAGAATGACCTGTTTGCTCTGACAGAGCACGTGCGGATGGCTGCCATGCTGCTGTATACCGAGCAGCACCCGGGCAAGCCCCAGGTTGAGCAAGCCGACGCGCCCGTTCACTAATTCTTCGGAGTTTGTATGTTGCCTGAGTTACTTCCCCGGCCGCCTGCGATTGGCAACGAAGAGTATCGCGCTCGCCGTGACGCCTTGATTGCGCAGTTGCCCGCAAATGCCGCTGTCGTGCTGCCTGGTGCTTCGCTGGTTACCCGTTCACACGACAGTGAGTACACGTTTCGTCAAAACAGTGATTTTTACTATCTGACCGGAATCACTGAGCCTGATGCGCTGCTGGTGCTGCTTCCCGGTCATGACGCCGGACAGAGCATTGTGTTTTGCCAGGACCGCGACCCAACGATGGAGGCCTGGACAGGCCGCCGTTTGGGCGCCCGGGGCGTTGAAGCGGAGCATGGCATCGACCAGGCGTTTGAAAATGCTGCCCGCGAGGCACAGCTGCCAGCGCTGCTGGAGGGCCGCGAACTGCTTTACGTGCCCCTGGATAATCCCGATGCGCTGGGTATTGCCGAAGAGGCTTTCTCCTTCGCCCAAGTGGGGCTGCGCCGTGGGCGGGCCCCACTCAAAGGCTGGCTGGATGTCAGCGCGCTGATTCATGCGATGCGGCTAATAAAAAGTGAGGCCGAGATTGCCCTGCTGCGCCATGCCGCGGCGATTTCAGCGCAGGCCCATGTGCGTGCCATGCAGGCATCGCGCCCCGGGCTTTACGAGTATCAGCTGCAGGCCGAGCTTGAACATGAGTTTGTTTGGCAGGGCGGCAGCGGGCCTGCTTACAGTACGATAGTGGGCGGCGGTGCGAACGCATGCGTATTACACTATATCGAGAATCGTGCCGCGCTAACCAACGATAGCCTGGTGTTAATTGATGCCGGGGCCGAGTTTGAACTCTACGCTGGCGATATTACCCGCACCTTTCCGGTAAATGGCCAGTTTAGCGAGGCTCAGCGGGCTCTTTATCAAGTCGTACTGAGCGCCCAGGAGCGCGCAGTCGCCGCGATAAAACCCGGGGCGACGCTCGTTGATGTTCACCAGAACGTCGTTGAGGATTTAACGGCTGGGTTGATTGCGTTGGGGTTACTTGAAGGCGATGTTCAAGCCCGGATTGATGATGAAAGCTACCGGCGCTTTTACCTGCACTCTACGTCCCACTGGCTGGGGTTGGATGTCCACGATGTTGGGAGCTACCGGCTGGATGAAAAAACGCCACGACCTTTAGTTGCGGGTATGGTGTTAACCATTGAGCCAGGACTCTACATTCCCGACGCAGAGGATGTTCCGCCTGCGTATCGTGGAATCGGTATCAGGATTGAGGATAACGTCGTAGTGACCGACGAAGGGTATGAAAACCTGACGGCGGGAGTACCTAAAGGCATGGCTGACATTGAAGCGCTAATGGTTAAATAATAAGCGTATATTGATTGCCTGAATATCTATTATGTAATTTACGTTACGCCATTACGATATGGCGGTGCGCTAGGTGACAGGAGATGCTAATGCCGTCGTCGACGGATACGCCAGTAAAGACGACCACACACGATATCGTGATTGTGGGGGGCGGATTAGTGGGCGCCAGCCTGGGCTGTGCACTGGCCCCGCTTATCAAGCGTTATGGCTGGAAAGTCGCCATTATCGAAGCGACGCCGATGAATGAAGCGCCGCTTGAAAAGAGTTGGCAGCCGAGCTTTGATGCGCGTGCAAGCGCCATTGCTGAAGGCTCAGCACAGCGTTTTCAACAGTTGGGCATTTGGGATGCGATGCAGGGCGAAGCAACGCCTATTCGGTATATTCATATCAGTGAGCGTGGCCGCTTGGGAGCGACGCGGCTCAGTGCCCAGGGATTAGGCGTCGATGCGCTAGGTCATGTTATCCCCAATGCCTGGATGGGCCGTGTGCTTCACCACCATCTTAAAACGCTGCCGGTCGATTGGTACTGCCCGGCCAAGGTAGAAAAGCTTGCCCCAGAAGGTGGCGGGCACTATCTGCGCCTTTCTGACGGCAGCGAGCTGCGCGCCGCCTTAACCGTGCTGGCCGATGGAGGGCGTTCGGGACTTAAAGAGCAGTTGGGTATCAACAGTCGCCATAATTCCTACGAGCAGACAGCGCTCATTACCCATGTGGGCATCAGCCAACCACACGAGGGTATTGCCTATGAGCGCTTCACTCAGGAGGGGCCGATTGCCTTGTTGCCTTTGCCAGGTCAGGCAATGGAGCTGATATGGACACACCCCAGCGGTCAGGAACATGCGCGAATGGCGCTCCCGGACCGTGAGTTTCTTACCCAGTTACAGAGCGCCTTTGGTGACCGGGTGGGACGTTTCACTCGCGTAGGAAAACGCTACAGCTACCCGCTTTCGTTGGTAACGGCAGAAGAGCCGGTTCGTCCGGGGCTGGCGGTCCTGGGAAATGCAGCTCATGCGCTGCATCCTGTTGCCGGTCAAGGCTTTAACCTGGCGTTACGCGGTATTATGGACCTCGTTGAAGCGCTTGAGCAGGGCGAACAGACCGGGCTGCCACTGGGTGATATGACGACGCTGCAGGCCTTTGAGCAGAAGCGTGCGCGTGATCGCCGCAATGTCATTCGCTTTAGCGACGGGTTGGTGCGCCTGTTCGGACACTCGTTACCGCTTCTGCCTCACGCTCGGGCAGCCGGGCTTATCGGCCTTAACCTTGTAGGGCCGTTGCGACGCAGCCTGGCGCGCCGCGCAATGGGGCTGGAGCGTTAGGCATGCCCCGCTGTTTAAGATTAAAGATGCCAAACGCTTAGCCAGCTATTTGGCTCAACAGGAACAAAGCTCTAAGAGCTGGGCTCGGATAGGAGCGTTATGGATACGCACGCGACAGACACTGCACCGACAGAAAATTTTGACGTTATTGTCGTGGGCGCAGGCATGGTGGGAACAGCGCTAACAGCCTTGCTGGCACAAGCAGGTATGCATGTGGCATTGGTGGAAGCGCGCCATGAACCCCAGCGCTGGGAGGCCGTTAACAAGACGCTTCCCACGCCCCGGGTCAGTGCATTAACGCCAGTATCTCAGCGCCTGTTAACCCATCTGGACGTTTGGCCCGCCATGGCCGAATGTCGCGTAACGCCGTATCGCTATATGCAGGTATGGGATGCGGAAGGCAGTGGTGAAATCAAATTTTCGGCCGATGAAGCTGGGGTGCCCGTACTTGGGCATATAGTAGAGAATGCGATTACTCAGGCGGCGCTCAATGATGCGGTACTGGATCATCCCAGAGTAGAGCATTTTTTTGGTTGCCGGGTTCAGGCGCTACAAACCTCAGCGACAGGCCGTTGGTTAGTGCTGGACGATGCGCGCAAGCTGCATGCACCGCTGCTGGTAGCGGCAGATGGTGCGCGTTCAACCCTGCGGGAGCTGGCCGACATAGAGATCACCAGCGACGATATGGGCCAAGAGGCTGTGGTCACTACCGTCAAGTGTGCTCATGTACACGGCAGCACCGCGCGACAAGCGTTTACCCAGAGCGGCCCGCTGGCCTTCTTGCCGATCACGCTAGAGGACGATGCACGCTACTGCTCGATTGTTTGGTCGACCACGCCCGAGCACGCGTTGGCGCTTAGCCATTTTGCGCCTGACGAGTTAGGGAAAGCGCTGGGCGAGGCATTCGGTTATCGCCTGGGCGAGGTGGAGGTGTGTGATCGTGCGTATCGTTTTCCGCTGGTACAGCGTCATGCAAGGCAGTATGTATTGCCGCACTTCGCGCTGATCGGCGACGCGGCGCACAGCATTCATCCATTGGCAGGGCAGGGCGTTAACCTCGGTTTGATGGATGCCGCGGTATTGGCTGAAGAAGTGGTTAGCGCCTGGAAGCGCGGCGCCCCGTGGGGTGAGTTAACCACATTGAAACGCTATGAGCGCAGGCGGCGCTTGGATAACAGTGCCATGTTAGGGCTGATGAAAGGGTTCAGGGAGCTGTTTGGTACCCAAATGCCGCTCTTTACACTGGCCCGCAATCTCGGCATGAGCGGTATGAACCAGCTAAGCCCTGTTAAACGCAGCGTCATGCGGCAGGCCACCGGAGAGCGGGGGCGCTTGCCGCATAGCTGCCGCTAACGGCGGCGGTCGACCACATTAAGCGCTTTGAGAAGATTGAGCGCTTCACTCATTTGGTAGTCATCACGTAGCCGCTCGGTCGCGGATGAACGTGTCTGGGTGGCGGGCTGCTGTGCATCCAGGTGGCCGCCAAGGTCCGCCTCGCGAAGCTCCGGGCGGCTTTCGGCGACTTCCAGACGGCCCCGCACTACTTCTACATCGGGCGCGATGCCCTGCGCCTGAATGGAGCGTCCGTTTGGCGTGTAGTAAAGCGCGGTGGTGAGTTTCAAACCTTCACCATTACCCAGCGGCATGACCTGCTGAACGGAACCCTTTCCGAAACTGTCTGTGCCCATAATGACGCCGCGGCGTTGGTCTTGAAGCGCACCCGCCACAATTTCTGCGGCCGAAGCGCTGCCGCTGTTAATCAGCACGACCAGCGGAATATCACTGGCGGGCGTGGCGGATGAGGCTGAAAATGACATGGCGGTATCGGAAAGGCGGCCTTCGGTATACACAATCAGGCCGTTATCCAGAAACAGGTCTGCCACACCGGCCGCCGCCTGGAGTACACCGCCGGGATTATTGCGCAGGTCAAGAATCAGCCCTTCCAGCGGCTGTTCACGCGTCATGCGCTCTATCGCCTGGCGTGCCTGTTCTGGCGTACGCGACTGGAACTGACTAATTCGCAGGTAGCCATAGCCGGGCTCAAGAAGCTCATGCTTAACGCTTTCGCTGCGGATGGCCTCTCGGGTAAGGTTGAACTCACGCGGGGTGTCCTCTCCCGTGCGTAGAATCATCATGCGCAACTGGCTGCCTGGTTCGCCGCGCATTAGCGTAACGGCTTCTTGAAGCGACATGCTTTCAGTCGGCGTGCCATCAATGGCAACGATAACATCCCGAGGAAGCAGACCAGCCCGTGAGGCGGGCGTATCATCAATCGGGGTGATCACCAATAGTTGGCCGTTTTCCATGCCAACTTCTATACCAATGCCGCCAAACTCTCCTTGAGTGGTTTCGCGCAGGCTTTGATACTCTTCCGCATCAAGATAGGCGGAGTGAGGGTCGAGTTCGCTGAGCATACCGCGCATGGCGTTACGCAGTAGCGTGCGGTCATCGACCTCTTCAACGTAGCCACGCTTGATACGCTCAAACACCTCGGCAAAGGTCTGGATCTCTTCAAGGGGTAATTCATCAGCTGCCGCTTGGTTGGCGGGCTGGGCAAACAGCGGTAGCGGTGCCGACAATAGCGCAACAGGAAGTAGAGTCACCAGAAGGCGCTTGGCAGAGGCCGGTACTTCGTTAACAAATAGCGTCATGCAGACTCCGCAAGGCGTTAGGCAGTGTTTAAAGCTGCCCCAAGTTGACATTACCGTTCTGTCTGAAAAGTGTCTGCGTTCGGCAACGTTTCAGACAGAACCTAATACGGTTCAGCTTATCCCGTCAGCGGCGCGCAATCCAACGCTGTGGGTTAATTGGTTTGCCACTCTGACGTACTTCAAAGTAGAGCGCATTACTTGATTGTCCACCACTGTCGCCTACGCGGCCAATTTCGTCGCCGCGACTGACCTGCTGGCCAGGACGTACGCTAAACTGCTGTAAGTGAGCATAGAGCGTCATGATCTGGTCGCCATGGTCAATAATCAGCAGGTTGCCGAAGCCGCGCATCCAATCGGCAAATACCACCCGCCCGGTGTGCACGGCATTTACCTGCGTACCGGCGCTTGCCTGGATGACAATGCCGTTATAGTGAACGCCATCACGACGATTAAATGTTGTGGTGATGGCTCCTTGCACGGGCCACGGTAAATCCCCTTGAGTACGGGTAATCTGAGTGCTGGGCGTGGGGGCATCCAGGCGCGCTAGTTCCTCCTGAATTTCACGCAGCTTACGCTCGGCCTGCTCCCGGTTATCGTTAAGATCCGCCAGGCGATCAGCTTCGCTACCATAGCGATCATCCAGCGTGGCCACGACGTTGCGCCGGTCGGAGGTGCGCTCGGCAAGCCGTACCCGCTGCGCATCCAGCTCGGTGGCGACACTTGCCAGGCGCGTTTGGCGCTCGTTAAGGGCCTGCTCCGTATCGGCAAGCGCGGTATCCAGCCGGGCAATATCGGCAAGACGTTCATTGCGTGCTCGAGTAAAGCGGTTCAGGTAAGCCTGCATACGGTCAAGCTCGGCCGGGTCGCCCTGGTTCAGCAGCAGCTTGAGCTGTGGCGTCGGCCCTAGCCGGTAAAGCGCCGCGAGTTGTTGACTGAGGGCGGCGTACTGGCTGGCTTGCTCGTCCTCCAGGCGGTCGCGATGCTGGCGCAGCTGGTTCATTTCATCGTCCAACTGGCGCCGCTCGGCCTGTAAGGCATCCAGCCGCTGGTGAGTGTCGGCCAGCTCCGTTTCAACCTCGCGTAGTTCACGTTCGGCGCTGTCCCGTGCTTCTCCTGTTGTACTCAGCCGCTGCGTAAGCGACTCAATTTCCTGGCCAAGCGCATCCAGCTGCTGGCGCGTTGCCTGCTCATCCGACTGGGCCAAACCCGCCGGTGAGTACACAATGACCAGTAGCGCACCCAGTACTAACGCGGTTCGCACAGGACGTCGCAACGGTATGATCAAGTGAAATCAATCAGTGGGTTCCCGGTCATGGCCTCGGGAACCGGTTGATTCATCATGGTCAAGAGTGTGGGGGCCAGGTCGCACAGGCGGCCATCGCTTAACGTGCCGGCTCGCTCACCCACGTAAACCAGCGGTACCACAAAGGTGGTGTGGGCCGTTTGGGGGGCGCCTGTGACCGGATGCACCATTTGTTCGGCATTGCCGTGGTCGGCGGTTACCAGGCAAGCACCGCCAGCGCGCTCAATCGCGTCAATAACGCGGCCAACGCAGATATCGACCGTTTCAATGGCTGTTACCGCCGCGTTGAAGTCGCCGGTATGGCCCACCATATCGCCGTTGGCATAGTTACATACGATGAAGTCAAAGCGGCCGCTGTCGATAGCCTCAACGAGGTTGTCGGTGATCTCGTAAGCGCTCATCTCGGGTTTTTCGTCGTAGGTCTTCACGTCCCGAGGGGAGGGCACCAGAATGCGCTCTTCGCCTTCATACTCGGCTTCGTTGCCACCCGAGAAGAAAAAGGTAACGTGGGGATACTTCTCTGTTTCGGCGATACGTAGCTGCGTTAAACCGCGCTTGGCGACGACTTCGCCCAGGGTATCGTTGAGATCAAATGGCGGAAACGCGGCCGGTGCAGGAATGTCCGCCGCGTACTGGGTCAACATGACCAAGCCCTTGCCCGCCAGCGATGGGCAGGCCCTACGCGAAAAGCCGCTGAAGTCAGGCTCTACAAATGCACGGGTAAGTTCGCGCGCGCGGTCAGAGCGGAAGTTAAGAAACAGGGCGGCGTCACCGTCTTGCAGGGTAACGCACTTGTCGTTGAGCAATACGCAGCTTGGCAGGACAAATTCGTCGGTTTCGCCGCGCTCATAGGCGTCGCGCAACGCGGTTTCGGCACTGGTGGCATAGATGTCAGCCTGGCCTTCGGTCAGCAGATGGTAGGCTTTTTCTACCCGCTCCCAGCGGTTGTCGCGGTCCATGGCGTAAAAGCGGCCAATAATGGAGGCCACAAAACCATTTTCAGCGCCTACCAGCTCGGCCAGGCGGGCATTAGCGCGTTCGATAGAAGCCAGCGCGCTTTGAGGCGGCATGTCTCGGCCATCCAGGAACGCATGAATAAAGATACGTTGCGCACCGCGGCGAGCCGCCAGTTCGGCCATCGCGATGAAATGATCTTCATGGCTATGTACGCCGCCAGGCGAGAGCAAGCCCAGCAGGTGAACGGCGCGGCCATTGGCCACGGCATCATCAATCGGCTGTGTCAGGTTTTCGTTAACGTCCAGATCGCCCTCTTTAATGGCTTTGGTGATCCGTGTGAAGTCCTGATAAACGATGCGTCCGGCACCCAGATTCATATGGCCCACTTCTGAGTTGCCCATTTGCCCATCGGGCAGGCCTACGTGGTGGCCGTCAGTATGCACAAACGCGTGTGGACGATTCGCCCAAAGCGCATCCATTACGGGCGTGTTGGCCGATGCCACCGCGTTATTAGCGCTATCGGGGTTGTGTCCATAACCGTCAAGAATGATCAGTGCGACGGGACGCGGAGTAGACGTAGCCATAAGAACCTCGTTCGGTTGAGTAATCCAAGCGGCGTAAAGCAATCAGCAACGAAAGCGCTGTTTGAAAGTAAAGAGGTTTAAAAAGGTGAGTCAACTCACGTTATTTTCAAACAACTCCTTGTGATCAGGGTCGCGACTGATGCACGCTTGGGGCATCATAACGTAGGCGACCGCCGGGCGTCATGAGCAAGGCCTGCGCGGGGTGCCCTGTGACGTGTATACTTATCGCGTTTTGACGGCGGCGTTGCCGCTTTTTTCTGCATAGACCAAGAGATTGTGTTCGCGATGATCGATCAGTTGTTCGAATTCGTACAGAACCACCCCCTGCTCGTTGGGGCGTTTTTGCTGGTGCTAGTAGCGTGGCTTATTTATGAAACGCGTAGTGCTTCAACCAATGCGGTGACCTCAACCCAGGCCACCCAGCTCATCAACCGAGAAGATGCGGTTGTGCTGGACATTCGTGAAAGCAAAGACTTCAAAGCCGGGCATATTGCTGGCGCACGTAACATTCCCCATAACAAGCTTGATAACCGTATGAACGAGCTGGATAAAGTGAAAAACCAGCCGATCATCGTCGTATGCAAGCATGGGCAAAGTGCAGGCGCGGTTCAAGCCAAGCTTGCCAAGGCCGGTTTCGAGCGTGTGACTAAATTGAAAGGTGGCATGGCGCAGTGGCAGGCCGATAGCCTTCCCGTCGTTAAGAAGTAAGCGTTCTCACCTTTTACTATTGATTCAATGAACAACGAGGAGTTTCCCCATGGCGGAAGATAACAACACCCCGCAGGCTGGTGCAGCAGCGTCCGGCGACAAGCCGCAGCTGAAGTTCTCTATGCAGCGTATTTACGTGAAAGATATCTCCTTTGAAGCACCTAACTCACCGTCTGTTTTCAAGCAGGCGTTTAAGCCGAAGGTGAATCTGGATCTTAATACCACCAGCACTAAAATCGATGACGACCAGTATGAAGTGGTTGTGAAAGTCACCGCTCAGGTCAACGATTCAGAAACCGGCACTACCTCGTTTCTTGCAGAGGTTGAACAAGCGGGTTTATTCCGTATTTCGGGCATCGAAGGCGCTCAGTTGGAGCAGACACTGGGTGCGTTCTGCCCCAACCTGCTGTTCCCTTACGCGCGTGAGTGTGTCGATAACCTGGTAAACCGTGGTGGCTTCCCGCCGCTGATGTTGGCACCGGTGAACTTTGAAGCCATGTACGCCCAGCGTAAGCAGCGCGAAGCGCAACAGGCAAGCCAGGCTGAAGTGAGTACTCACTAAGCATGCAGGCTGCCGACTGGTATGCCGTGCATGGCAAAATGCCGCGCCTCCATGTACCGGCTGTTTTTGCAGTAGGCCAAGAGGTAGTGCTGCCGGAAGGCCCGGCGCGCCATGTCACCCGCGTGCTACGCATGGGTGAGGGCGCGCCTTTGGTGCTGTTCGATGGCCAGGGCAATGAAGCGGGCGTCCGCTTGGCTGAGGTAGGGCGTAAGCACACGACGGCGGTTATCGACGCCGTTTGGGTTGGTGAGGGGGAGTCACCCTTTGCTGTTCACCTTGGCCAGGCGATCTCCAAAGGCGACCGGATGGATTACGCGATCCAGAAGGCGGTTGAATTAGGTGTCGCTGCTATCACGCCACTGTATACAGAGCGTGGTGATGTACGTTTAAAGGGTGATCGTGAAGCCAAAAAGCTGGCCCATTGGCAGGCTGTTGCGGCAAGCGCTTGCGAACAAAGTGGCCGGGCGGTAGTGCCTGTCGTGCACTCGCCACTAAGCCTTGTTGAGTGGCTAAGCGCCCGCCAGGAGCCGCTTCGCTTGATGCTGCACTTGGCAACGGGTAATGCGTTTGATCAGCCGGAGCGCCCTGAGGCCGCCGCACTTTTAATTGGCCCTGAGGGTGGCTTAGCGGAGACGGATATTGCAGCCGCTCAGGCAGCTGGCTTTACGCCATTAACGCTAGGGCCACGTGTTCTGCGTACGGAAACAGCCCCGGTGGTTGCCTTGACCCTTCTACAGCACTACTTTGGTGATTTGTAAGCGCCTACTAACACCTTCATTGATCCCCTTCCTCAGTGGCCTGCTGTTTAGCGTTAGCCTTCGCTATAGGCTTTACAAGTGTGAATGAGTAGCCATTAGCCTGGCCTGCGTTAAGCAGCGGCCATCACTATGTAGCGGGCCAGCTGCTTTGCTCGGTGATCCTCAGGCGCCATACTATAGACTCACTTTTTAAGGACGGCACCCATGGTCCGTGAATCAACGACTCCTCCTCGCGCTACAAGCGACGCCTCTGCCCAGTTAGGCGAAGTGGCGTATTTAACTGTTGTGACCGTTAATAACACGGGCGCGTTTTTGCGTTGGGGGCAGCCCAAGGACGTTCTCTTGCCGTACAGCGAGCAAATCTTCCGGCCGGATCCTGGCAAGCGGGTGCTGGTCATGTTGTATGAAGATGATCAGGGGCGTCCTGTGGCCTCCATGCGCCTTGATCGCTTTTTAACCGATGATGCCTGGGCGCTTGAAAAGGGGAGTGAGGTGAGCGTCGTGGTCGCTGACCGCACCGACCTCGGTATGAAAGTAGCGGTTGATCACCGCTATTGGGGACTAATCTACCAGGATGATATTTCTCAGCCGCTGCGCCGCGGGCAGACGCTAAAAGGCTACGTTAAGCAGCGCCGTGAGGATGGCCGGCTGGATATTTCTCTGTTGCCGCCAGGCGCGGCGCGGCTAGACGTCGTCGGCGATAAAATACTCAAAGCACTGCGTGAAAGCGGCGGCTATCTACCGCTGGGCGATAAAAGTGACGCCCACGCGATTAAAGCGCGCTTAGGGGTAAGTAAAAGTGCGTTTAAACAAGCCATTGGGCGGCTTTATAAGCAGCAACTGATTATCTTAGAGCCTGACGCGATACGGCTGGTGCCGGGCGCGCTTGCCCCGTAACGGCGCCAATGGTTGGAGCCTGACAGGCAGTACGGCATACTGCCTACCTATTGTTTACGTATGGATTGTGCCCCGATGAGTCAATCAAATCTGCATCTCGGTGTCGTGATGGACCCTATCAGCGACATCGCTTACAAGAAAGATACCACCATAGCCATGCTGTGGGCGGCCCAGGAACGCGGCTATATCCTGCACTATATGGAGCAGGAAGATCTTTTCTTACAGGCGGGGCAGGCCTACGCACGCATGCGACCACTAACCGTGCATCGCGACCCTGAGCATTGGTATGACCTGGGTGAAGCGGCTGCCCGGCCACTGGCTGAGCTTGATGTGGTGTTAATGCGTAAAGACCCGCCGGTGGATGCTGACTTCACCAATGCGGTCCACCTCTTGGGTTTTGCTGAGCGTGACGGCGTGCTTATTGTTAATCCAACCTCAGCGCTTTTACAGTGTAATGAGAAGTTGTTTGCCCAGCAGTTTCCTCAGTGCTGCACGCCCACCATGGTGGCCAGCCGCGATGATGTGCTGCGGGCCTTTCATGCCGAGCACGGCGATGTGATTTTCAAACCGCTGGATGGGATGGGTGGCACCGGGATTTTCCATATCGGCCCTGATGGCCGCAATATTGGCGCGGTCATTGAGCAGCTAACGCTGCGTGGTCAGCGCCAGATTATGGTTCAGCGCTACCTGCCTGACATTAAAGACGGCGACACGCGTATCCTGCTGGTGGACGGCGAGCCGGTGCCCTTTGGGCTGGCGCGTATCCCTTCGGCTGGTGAAACGCGCGGTAATCTGGCCGCTGGTGGCCGTGGTGTCGCACGTGATCTTACTGAACGTGATTACTGGCTGATTGAGCAAGTACAGCCAATGATTCGTGAAAAAGGCCTGATGTTTGTAGGGCTGGACGTGATTGGCGACTACATCACTGAAATTAACGTTACCAGCCCCACCTGCGTGCGTGAAATTGATGACCAGCGCGGCACGAATATCGCGGGCCTGTTGTTGGATGCCATCGAACGTCGCTTGAGCGCTGCTTGATACGCCTGATTCACACTTGATGATAAGAAAGGTCTGCTGGCTATGTCAGCAGGTCGTAGGAGACGCATGCAAAGTTTGAAACACCATTTTTTAATGGCGATGCCGCATCTGGATGATCCTGACTTTGTGGGCAGCCTGATCTACCTCTGTGATCATGACCATAATGGCTGCATGGGGGTTATCACCAACCGCCCGTTGGATATGACGCTGGATGCACTGTTTGATCAGTTGGAGCTGGGGGGGGAAGACAGCCCCCACCGCAATGCTCCGGTCTATTACGGTGGCCCTACGCACAAGGATCGCGGCTTTATCCTCCATCTTGGCGATAGCCAGGAGTGGGACTCCAGCGTTCAAGTAGAGGATGGTGTGGCGCTGACGACCTCTATGGACATTCTTCAGGCGCTAGCTAACGGTGAAGGTCCTGAGCACTATCTGATTTGTCTGGGCTGCGCGGGCTGGGAAGTCGGTCAGCTTGAAGATGAGCTAAAGGACAATAGCTGGCTGACGGTTGAGGGCCAGACGGAAGTGCTGTTCAACACACCACCTGCTGAGCGCTTAACGGCTGCCGCAGGATTGTTAGGAGTCGATCTATACTTGATGACTCGTGATGCAGGGCACGCGTAATGGCAGAGGTTGGCCAGCGCTTAATTCTTGCCTTTGATTACGGTACGCGGCGTATTGGGGTCGCCGTGGGCAATGAGCTTTTAAAAAGCGCCCGCGAGCTTTCCCCACTTACTGCACGTGATGGCATCCCCGACTGGAATAAAGTAGAGCAGCTGCTGAAAGAGTGGCAGCCGGACCTGCTGGTGGTTGGCTTACCGCTCAATATGGATGACAGCGAATCGGACATGAGTAAGCGTGCCCGCAAGTTTGGTAACCGTTTACATGGGCGCTACGGCAAACCCTGCGTGATGGTAGATGAACGTGGCTCTACCCGCGAAGCCAAGCTGATTGCCCGTGAAGCGGGTCACCGAGGCAACTACCGCGAAGAGAGCGTCGATGGCATTGCGGCGGTGTTGATTCTGGAAGGCTGGTTTGCCCATCAGGAAGGTCTTCCCGATGGGCGTTCTGCTCTCTAGCGTATATAAGTAGCGTTAGCGATCCAGTGTCCCGATCTGGCTGGGTACAAACCAGCGCACCGGGCGAAGGTCTTTCTCAATCAGTGAATCGACGTGCAGCAGCGTTGCAAAGATGGCCATCCGCATGGCGATGCCGTTATCTGTCTGACGAAAGATCGCCAGGCGCGGGTCGCCGTTAAGATCCACGTTCAAATCATTCGCGCCGGGGCGGCTATCGCGGGGCAGTGGGTGCATAACAATGGTCGATTCACTGCAGCGTTGATTCAGAAACGCCTTGTTGACTATAAAGTCATCCGAGATGCCCTGGAAGTTCTCGTTCATTTCTTCGGTAAAGCGCTCTTTCTGAATTCGCGTGGTGTACACAACATCCAGATCACTGAAGTCAGTGGCTAAATGATCGCGTACCTCTACCTGGTGCCCGCGTGATGTGACCAGATCAATCAGTGCAGTAGGCATTTCAAGCCCAGGCGGCGATACCAGTGTGATACGTAACGGATCGTATAAAGAAAGCAGCTTGATCAGAGAGTGCACCGTACGCCCATACTTGAGATCGCCGGTCAGCAGAATATGTGCTCCGCCAAACGATTTGCCTAATCGCTGAAACTCCTTATCGATCGTATAGATATCCAGCAGGGCTTGGCTTGGGTGTTCACCAGGGCCGTCGCCGCCGTTAATCACCGGTACATTCGTCGCCGCCGCAAACTCGGCAACAGAGCCTTGGTCCGGGTGGCGCATGACAATCGCATCGCAGTAGCCACTCATTACCCGGCTGGTATCGTAAAGCGACTCGCCTTTGGCCATGGATGAGAACGTAAAGCCTGTGGTATCACATACGCTGCCGCCCAACCGACAAAACGCCGTATGAAAACTTACCCGGGTGCGCGTGCTGGCTTCGAAGAACAAGTTGCCCAAAACGGCGCCCTCAAGAACACGGGTAACCTGACGGCGCTGGGCAATGGGCTCCATTTGGGCCGCAACGCGTAGAAGGTGGTTAACGCTGTCGCGGTTTAAGGAGTCAACGGATAGCAGATGGGGGCTCATCATGGACCTCATGTTGAAGTAGAAGGCGAAGTGGGTAGATGAAGTGACTGCGTGTAGTGTAACCGCCAATACGTGGTTCGCCGAAGTGCTTTCATGGCCTTATAAAAGAGGCTGCTGACGTTTTTCAAACATATTTCACCCAGCCCCTTGCCAAACGCCCGGCGAATCCGTAAAGTACGCATCCGCTGCCGGGGACGTCCAGCGTTACCAGCGGTGAAGAAGGTGAAAACCTTCGGTTTGTCAGGAGGTTAGCGAAGTTTTAATCGCTTGCTTCACCCGCTGAAAACAGCGGTTGACAAATATCAGGAAGTGCGTAGAATACGCCTTCCTCGCTGAGGCAAGCGGCTCCGGTCATCGAGTCGAA
>NZ_JBQSVY010000003.1:0-324592 GCF_052446175.1 Halomonas sp. AOP43-D1-4 | reverse complement strand
TTTAATAGCTAGCCATGAACTGAATTAGCAGTGGGTTTTTATTCTTAAATACAGGATAATTAATAATCATTTTTATTAAGGATAGTGATATGCCCGCAACTTCCAAGACGTTAATTTTGACCGCTGCTGGTGTTGTAGTGCTCGGGGCAGGGGGATATATAGGCGCCCAAGCAGTGGTGGGTAATGAGGTGGAAAAAGCGCTAGCCCAAACCTTTGCGCAGTTGGATGATTCTGTTTCCTGGTACGCAAGCGACGTAACGATTGATAAATCGTTGTTCAATACAACGGCGACGGCAACGATCAGTATGGAAGGTGTTGAAAATGCCAATGCCCAGGTAAATCTGCTGGTGGATCACGGCATTATTAATAGCCCGATTACCGGCACGATTCATCCCAACGAGCAGTTTCTAAGCGGGGATATCGACGTTGATTTGGTCGCTACTCGCAGCACCGTCATGGGGCAGTTGACGGCCGGTTCGTTAAGCGGCGTTGAGTTTGACGGCACTCTGCACGACCTGGTAGTGGATCTTGATCTTGAAGATGAAGACGTTTGGAAGGTAGACGGCCAGGCACGTGAAATTGTTGTCAATGACGAGAACGACTCGTTTCGGATTGTCTCGCCACGCTTTGAAAATAGCTCCCAGGAAGCGTCTAGCCTGATACATCAACGTCTGGAAATACCCAAAATTGAGTTTTTGGCGGAGGGCGTCAATGTTTATATAGATGGCATTGAGCTTGAGGCCGAGTCTGAATCCGTAGGTGATAGCCAAATCGTCAATTCAGGCGGCCGTTTTAAGATAGCCGATATCGGCGCCGACGGCACCTCATTGGGCAGCCTGTCACTTGATATCGATGCCAAGAACTGGGATATGTCAGCATTTCAGGCGCTTCAGGAAGCCTATGCACCGTTGGAAGCCATGCGTGCAGAGTATGAAGAGACCGGTGTACGCGGCGATGAGCAGGAAGAGCGTGAACTACTGATCCAGTCTATCGAGCGAGGCTATGATGTCCTGATTGCGAGTCCCTCAATGGCGTTCCAGCCGCTGGAAGCGCACGTCACGCTGCCCATGCTGGGTATCGATTTCAATCCCCGCATTACGGCGGATATCCGCTTTGATGGTGAAGAACTTTCCAAGGAGGCGCTATACAGCGCTTTATGGGATAACCGTTTGCCGTTACCCGAGCAGCTTCAGGCATCGCAAGATAGGATGAGCACACCGGAGGCGCAAGAGTACCTCCAAAACCGCTTGAGCCTGGATATTGGCGTAACGACACCTCCCCAGATGGTACTTTCACTCATTCCCATGCCTTATGCTCTGTTAATCGATCCGGACTTTGAAGAGCAGACGCTGACCTGGCAAGACGGCGTCCTGACGGTTAATGGTGAAGAAGTGATGTAAGCAAGGCTTGTATCATAAGCACTACGCCATATGGAGTGGCGTAGTGTTAAATCAAAGGTATTAAGGTCACTGCACTAAACAAATTTGTACCGTATTGAAACGTTCGGTCAATGGAAAACATCCTTATCAGGTGATAACGCAGTGGTTGAATCCCGCTACCATGCAAGTACATGTGTTTAAAAGCCAGAATATCTGGTTTGATCCCTCGCCTTATATCAATACGGATACGATTGCTGTCTTTATCGAGCAGAATGATCCCCAGAAATATCACATGGATATAGAGTTTTTGCCTAAACTCGCCAAATAAAGCCGTCAGGGCGTGATGCGTAATAGTTTTTTATTAACCACAGGAAGGATCAATTATGGTTTTAACTATCATTGTCGTAGTGATAATAGCGGTTATCGCGTTCTACCTTATCGGTGTGTACAACCGACTTGTCTCACTGCGAAACCGTTTTCAAAACGCCTTTGCTCAAATTGAAGTGCAGCTAAAGCGCCGACACGACTTGATACCTAACCTGGTCGAAACCGCCAAAGGGTATCTCAGCCACGAGCGCGAAACGCTTCAGTCGGTGATTGAAGCGCGCAATTCAGCAGCGGCGGGGCTCAAAGCGGCGGCTGCCAACCCAGGGAGCGCCAAAGCGATGGCCGAATTGGGCGGGGCAGAAGGTGCGCTAAGCCAAGCGATGGGGCGGCTTAATGTGGTGATGGAAGCTTACCCGGACCTCAAGGCCTCTGAAAACATGCAGCAGCTCTCTGAAGAGCTTACCAGTACTGAAAACAAGGTCGCTTTTGCCCGCCAGGCGTTCAACGACGCTGTCATGCAATACAACACTTACCGCCAGAGCTTCCCTCCGGTGGCTGTAGCTGGCCTGTTGGGGCATGGCGAGGACGCTTCCTTCCTGGAATTCGAGGACAGCGCCCAGATTCAGTCAGCGCCTAAAATATCGTTTTGAAGCGTTCTTGAACCCACAAGGATAGGTGTGCATGGATTTCTTTACGGCTCAGGACAACGCCCGGCGTAAAACCGGGCAGCTGGTTGTTTTATTGATAGCGGCGGTAATCGCCCTGATAGCGGTCACCACTGTCGTGATCGCAATCGTCGTGCATTTCATGAGAGATGACCGAGGCAGCGTGACAGCGAATAACCTGTTGGCTGCGCTATCCCCAGAACTGGTAGCCGTGGTTGCGCTTGGCGTGGTGGCGTTAGTGGGGCTCGGCGGGCTTTTCAAGCGCTCTCAGTTGCGTCGCGGCGGCGGTAAAGTAGTGGCCGAGGCGCTGGGCGGACGAGAAATCAGCCCCAGCACCGAAAACGCTAACGAGCGCCGTATTCTCAACGTGGTGGAAGAAATGGCAATTGCCTCGGGCACGCCGGTTCCACCGGTTTATCTGCTTCAGGAAGCGGGTATTAACGCTTTCGCCGCCGGGTATGATACCAGCGATGCCGTGATCGGGATCACCCAGGGGGCGATTAATCACCTCAACCGCGAGGAACTACAAGGCGTGGTTGCCCATGAATTTAGCCACATTCTGCATGGCGATATGCGCTTGAACATGCGTTTGATCAGCGTACTTCACGGTGTGCTTCTGATCGGACTGTTAGGCTATATTCTGCTGCGCAGTACGACGTCGCGTGGTCGAGCTGTGCGGCGTAACAATTCAAATAGCAAAGGCGCTGTCGCCGTACTTGCCTTGGGTGTTGCCCTGGCCGTCATTGGTTATGCGGGCACGTTTTTTGGCAACTGGATCAAGGCGGCCGTGAGCCGCCAGCGAGAATACCTGGCCGACGCCTCCGCTGTTCAATATACGCGTAACCCCAATGGCATCGGCCAAGCGTTAATCAAGATTGGCTCCCTTACGCAGGGGGCCAGAATAGAAGCCTCCCAAGCGAGCGAATATAGCCACCTGTTTTTCGGCCAAGGCATGAAGCTTGGCTTCACTCGCTTATTGGCGACCCACCCGCCGATACGCCAGCGCATCAAACGCGTTATGCCAAGCTGGAACGGTGAATTTAACGCGCCGCTCAGTGCGCCTTTTGACGGTGACGTGGAAAAAGCGGGAGGTGAGTCAACGGTTGGCTTTGCAGACACCCCCTCCGCCCACGCTTACTCCAGCGCAGCAACCATGAACGGCACCTCGGCCCGCATGGCGATTGCCTCAATGGGGCAACCCGGCCCACGCCATTTGGCCCAGGCACGTACCATGCTCAATGCATTGCCTACGCGGCTCGTCGATGCCGCCCACGATCCTTACGCAGTACGCGCATTAATGTACGCACTGCTGCTGAGCCAGAATATCGAGGTGCGTAAGCAGCAACTGGCATCACTTCAGCAGACAGCCTTGCCGGATGTGTATCGTGAAGTCATGAATCATGCTGGCGACGTGTTAATGCTTAGAGACCAGCTTCGCCTGCCGTTGATGGAATTGGCGTTGCCAGCGTTAAAAAACCTGTCAGTGGATCAGGCCACGCATTTTCGATACTGCATGGTAGAACTGATCAATGCGGATAGTCAGGTCAGCCTGTTTGAGTGGACGCTGTATCACTGGCTGGTTCATCACCTGGGCCTGGGCAAGAAAGGTAGTGGCTCTGCTGTTCGTAAGCTGAGCGATTTACAGCAAGAGTGCCAGCGGCTGCTCAACGTGCTGGCCTGGGCAGGGCAGAGTGACCCCGAAAAGGTAAGCGCTGCGCTAGATGCCGCTGAAAAAGAACTGCCGTTTGCACTAAACGTAAAAAGAGAGGCCCCTAATATCAAAACGCTGGGCCCCGTAGTCAGCCGCTTGCGTCGTTTACGACCGCAACAGAAGCCTGCTGTTCTGCAGGCCATGGCCCGCTGTATTGAGCATAGCGGGCAAATAAAGCCCGCAGAGGCCGAGCTGTTTCGCGTCATCGCCGATATGCTGGAATGCCCCATGCCGCCGCTGTTGATAGAGAGTGATTGAGCGTCGCCATTCTCAAGGCGGAGAGTATCCATAGTATGAATGA
Source organism: Halomonas sp. AOP43-D1-4 (assembly GCF_052446175.1). Taxonomy (NCBI): domain Bacteria; kingdom Pseudomonadati; phylum Pseudomonadota; class Gammaproteobacteria; order Oceanospirillales; family Halomonadaceae; genus Halomonas; species Halomonas sp. AOP43-D1-4. Next base: position 320,209 of record NZ_JBQSVY010000003.1, on the reverse strand, counting down.
GGCAGAGTCCTTGAACCGAGCGACTAACGAGAAGATAGTGCTCTGCTCATACAGTACTGATTGGCCAACTCTGTTTGAAGAGGAACGGGCTCGGCTGCTGCCTCTTTTCAACTTCCATGGAATATAACGCCTCTCTGATCGATAGGCGTTGGGCGGCGAAATATAGGTTGGATAGAGAAGCGTATACAGCAGCAAAAAGGGACTTTATTTGCGAAACACTGAATGGTGGCCTCTAACCAGTGCAGCGTCATTGGTTTAATCAAAATTAAATTTCTGGAAAGTTATTGTCAGTTAAATTGATATAGTGATAAGTGGGTTCGTTATTTAAAGTGTTTGCTCTAGGCTTTCGTTGTTTAGAAAATTATTTCGTCTAATCAAGGGGGGGATGATGCCTGCCTACGCTGTTGCTCTCATTCGAGAAACTCGATTCGATCCTGAGGTTAAACAATATTTAGAGCGTATCGACGCAACGCTCGCTCCTTTTTCAGGTAAATACCTCGTGCATGGGGGGCCATACACGCCACTTGAGGGCTCGTGGGCTGGCGATATGGTCGTCATTGAGTTTCCTACTATGGAACAAGCTCAAGGGTGGTATGACTCTGATGCTTATAAGGCGATTCGCCCATTTCGTACCCGGCATACCGAGGGCGATGTGCTGTTGGTTCAGGGCGTGCCAGAGGGGCATAAAGGTGCGGATATCCTGGGTTAGCGATACCCGCACCTAACGCGCCGACCTTGATAGTAAGAAGCTGCTTCCTGCTTTTAAGCCGGTTCAGATATTTGTGTGTCTCGCCATGTCATCACCTGCAACTCATCAACGAGCCGTTCGACTTTACTTATTGCGTCAGCAACTGACTTCGCCAATACCTCCCCGCCCACTTCCTGTCCTTCAATGGCGATATAGTGAATTTGAGTGATGCCAATAAACTTCAGTGCAGTGGCTAAATTGGGCTCCAGGTGGTTGATGTGCGCCATCTTTCCACCGATATCAAAGCCTATCCCGCCTCTGGCGGTAAGAACAACCGCATGCCTTGGCCGGTCAGCAAGCTTTGGAACGTAAGGATCAGTCGGGTTACTCTCATCGATATCCACCGTTCGACCAGGGCGCACTACCTGATCGACCCATGCTTTTAGGGCGGCAGGCATGCCGAAGTTATAGAACGGCGTGCCGATCACTACGACATCTGCGGCGATTAATTCATCAACCAGCTGGTCGCTTTCTGCTAATGCATCCCTCATCCAGGGTGCCCGCTGTTCTCCAGGCGTGAAAGCCGACGCGATCCAGTCGTGGTTAAGAAAGGATGGCGGGTGTTGGCCTATATCTCGATAGGTGATCATGTCTTGCGGGCGGCGTAATTGCCATTGTTTGGCAAACTGATCGGTAAGGTGACGGCTGTGAGAGCCATGATTGTCTGTTCCTGCAATACCCGGGCGGGCGCTGGCGTCTATATGTAGGATATGTGGCATGATAGTCTCCTGTTCTGAGATGAACTCATCTATGATTAACAACAGACGTAGCTTAGACTTGGCTTGTGAGCCGTAACAAACGATCTTTTCTTGCAGGTATAGATGAGTAAAACTCATTCATGAATTCTCGACGATTACCCTCGCTTTCGGCACTTCGCGCTTTTGAAGCGGCTGCTCGCCATGAAAGTGCTAAACAGGCGGCGCTGGAACTTTCAGTTACCGCCACCGCCATTAGCCATCAGGTTCGCGGGCTTGAAGAGGCTCTGGGCATTGCGCTGTTTGTACGCAGGCCCAGGCAACTGGAATTGACGCCGCAAGGCCGCGAGCTGCAGCAGGTGCTGGAATCTTCATTCGACAATATCAGCAACACCATTGAGCGCTTGAGTACCATGCCCGAGCGCAGGGGCATTACGCTGACAACCACACCGGTGGTGGCCGTGCGTTGGTTGTTGCCCTGGGTTTGCATACTGCGCGAATCTCACCCAAACATTGACCTGCGAATCCATGCGTCCCACGAGCCCGTTGCGTTAGATGGGGTAACCGCCGACCTTGCCATTCGGCATGGCGATGGACGCTGGCCAGGGTTAGTAGCCGAGAAGCTGTTTGATACCACGTTGATTCCGGCGTGTAGCCCACAGCTTGTTCAGCATGCAGGGGAGGATCTATCGAAGTATCCGTTGATTCACTTTCGACCCCAGGGAGTAATTATATCGCCCATGGATTGGCCGGGTTACCAGAAAACCGCCCAGATTCCAGGGTTGAATGTCGGCGCCGGGCTGGCTTTTTCTGACGAAAGCCACGCTATTTCAGCGGCTGTGGGAGGGCAGGGTGTCATGCTGATGAGCCGTCAACTGATTGAAGATGAGCTGGCCGAAGGGCGCCTGGTACACCCTTTTGGCCCTGAACTTGAAGACCGAGCCTTCTTTTTGGCCTACCCGGAAAACCGCCGCAACGATCCAACGATGTTGGCGCTTCGCGACTGGGTGATGGCAGTGCCTGGCAGGCTATCAACGCCTTCGGCTTGATAGTATCGTATTTTATACCGTTATCTTGCGTGACCTGATGCTTCGCCGTCTGTGAGTTTCATGGCGGAGTCTGATTTGGCTCAAATAGCGAGGCTGGGGGAAGCGTCAAAAAGAGTGGCGGAAGAGCGTGGGAGTCGAACCCACCAAAGACTGCTGGCAGCCCCTGCCAGATTTGAAGTCTGGCCGCCCCACCGGGGGTCGATCCTCTTCCTTGAGCGGTTGCCTGGTTCCACAGGGCAGTACGGCGAATGTAGCGTTCATCTTGCACCCGGCGTGTAAAACCTATCCTATCAAAGAATTCGAGAATATGAATGGCCAATTTGCGTCCGGTACCGATGCGGTTGCGGAATTCTGCGACGCGAATAGTGCCGTGCTCGTCCATCAGCTTACGCGCGATATTGGCCAGTTCATGTGTCGCTGAGGCGAGGTAGAAGTGGTCCTTGCGTACCTGGTAGAGCCTGCCGAGGCGAGCGCAGGCTGTTAGCACCTGGCGAACACGCTGTTCATCAAGCCCACCGCTTGCTGCCAGGTCGCGAACCCGGGGTGGCTGGAAGGGGGCTTCCGCGAGAAGAGGTTCGAGCCGTTGCCAGAGCGCCTCGTCATGTTCATTAAGTGCTGCGCGATGGCCAGGCAGAGAAATGAAGGGCCCATTGCTATCAAGCTGGCCCGCCTCGATCAGTTGTTTCAGCAGGCCGCGGAAGAGGGGAGCCGGTAACCGAGGGGCGGCCTGGCGATTTAGTCGCTCGCGCTCGGTCCCCAGCATGGCGGGTTCGTTCTGGTGATTACTGGCGACTACTTGGATAATCCGCTCTCTAAGCGATTCGATGGCTTCCCGGGAGAAAGCACTAACTTCGCCTTCGGCAGTGAGGACTTGACCTGCGGATGCCTCGACCAGCGGCGCTAGACCCTGAACGCTGATATTAAGATTACGCGCCATGCCAGAAAGATCCAAGCCTTCGGGATGGAGATCAAGCGCAGCACTCAGCGGTTCATGAAGATCATAAGGGGGCTTGGTGTTTGCGCATTCTGCCAGTGCCGCCAACCAGGCCAGGCGAGCGGGAGCGCGCTGACCACGGCGGGGTGGTTCGCCGTCCAGTGCGATTCCGCCGCCGAGAGTAATATGCCCACCATGATCACGGATGACGAAACGATCCCCCAGGCAGGCGTGTACCGGGCTATCACAGACCAGTTGCCCCAGCATGCTTTTGCCTGGTTCGAGTCGTTGCCCTTCGAGAAGCGAGACCCGCCCCATGAGATGGGCGGCCCCCAGGTGTATATGGACTGGCGTCCAGTGCTTGAGCGGTGGGGTAGAGTCGAGCAACCTTAGCTGGACGTCGAGGCGTTTGATGGGCGGCGTTTCCAGTGCATCGGCGACCACCCAGTCGCCGCGACGGATGCGATCTCGTTCCACCCCAGTGCCTGAAAGGTTGAGCGCTACCCGGTCACCCTGGTGTGCCTGATCGCTCTCGCGGTGCTGGCGCCGCAGCTGGCGTACTCTGGCCTTATGGCCGTCGGGTACCAGGCGCACCATGTCACCTTTGGCAATGTAGCCGCTGAGTGCGGTGCCGGTCACTACCAGGCCGGCTCCCGGCAGCGCAAAGACGCGGTCCACGCTAAGGCGGAAATGCCCATAAGCAGAGAGCGCATGCTGTTCGGCCGCCTGGGACCATAGCGTGTCACGCAGTGCCGCTACGCCTTCACCGCTATGGCTCGAGACGTCATACAGCGGCGCCTTGGCGAGCTGGGTACCTGCCAGCAGTTGGATGATCTCTTGTCTGACTTCCTGTCGCCGTAGTTCGTCGACTCGGTCGATCTTGGTCAGTGCTACCACGCCGCGGTCGACGCCGAGCAGGTCGAGAATTTGGACATGTTCGATTGTCTGGGGCATTACTCCATCGTCGGCGGCCACCACCAGCAGGGCCGTGTCGATGCCAGCACTGCCCGCGAGCATGTTATGCAGGAACCGATGATGCCCGGGCACGTCGACAAAGCCGAGCTCGACGCCTGACGCGACTTCGGGATAAGCGAAACCAGCTTCGATGGTCAGCCCACGGGCTTTTTCCTCTTTGAGGCGGTCGGTATCGATACCGGTCAGTTGCTGGATCAAAGCGGTCTTACCATGATCGACATGGCCAGCCGTGCCGATGATCATGACGGGCCCTCTTTGTGCACGTCCTGCTGCAGGGCATGGTGGTTCTCGTAGCGCTGCTTCAATATCGAGAGTTGTGACGCGAAGGCGTCGACGTCTTCAGGACGGTATAGGCAGCGCAGATCGAGATAGAGGGCGCCTTCGTTAAGGCGGCCGATGACCGGACGGGGGAGTTGTCGAAACGCTGTCTCGATGCGTTTGAGGCACCGTTCCCTGGCGCGGCGGTCACCGTTTAGTGGGCGCCAGACCAGCGCGTAGCTTGGCAACCGGTCGACGGGGAGCGAGCCGCTGCCAAGCTGACTCACGCAGGGGGCCAGGGTAACATCGATGTCGTCGAGCAAAGCCTGGGCGGAGGAGAGTAAACGCTCGCCGGTCGCCGCAATCTCGACGTCAGTACGCGTCAACATTGCCAACGTGGGAATGTCTCGCTGGGGCGCGTCACTGTCACGATAAAGACGCAGGGTGGCTTCCAGGGCGGCCAGGGTCAGCTTGTCTAGGCGCAGGGCACGTTTTAATGGATGGCGCTTGATCGTATCGATAAGGTCACGGCGGCCAACAATGATGCCTGCCTGCGGGCCGCCCAGTAGCTTGTCGCCGCTAAAGGTGACGACATCGGCTCCGGCGGCGATTGCCTCGCGAGGTTGCTCTTCATGGGGCAGTCCAAGCGCGGAGAAGTCGGCTAGTGCGCCGCTGCCCAGGTCAACCATGAAGGGGACTCCCTGCGCGTGTGCAATGCTCGCCAGTTCGCGCTCGGGCACGCTCTTGGTAAAACCGGTGATGGCGTAGTTGGAGGTGTGTGCCTTGACGATCAACCCGGTGCTCTCGCCCATGGCGGCCTGGAAATCCTTGGCATGGGTGCGGTTAGTAGCGCCTACCTCATGCAGCCGACAGCCCGCCGCGGCCATGATGTCGGGCATGCGAAAGGCACCGCCTATCTCAATCAACTCGCCGCGTGAAACGACCGCCTCGCGGCCATCGGCCAGAGCGCTCAGGGCCAGTAGTACAGCGCCAGCGTTATTGTTGACCACGGTGGCTGCTTCGGCGCCGGTCAGCTCGCAAAGCAAGGGTTCCACCAGGCGGTCGCGGTCGCCACGGCCGCCGCTCTCCAAGTCGTACTCAAGTGCCATGGGATGGCGGGCGGCTTCGGCCATGGCCTCAATGGCGGGTTCGGCAAGTGGCGAGCGGCCGAGGTTGGTATGAATCACCGTACCGGTCAAATTGAATACGCTGCGGCTGTTAGGCCGTACCAGCTGTTCCAGGCGCTCAAGTACTCGGGCAGTGAGTGTATCGACAGAGAGGGCGGCAAGTTGATGCTCGGCAGCCTCGGAACTACCCGCAAGGCGCGAGCGCTCGCTCTCAAGGGTTAGGCGAATGGCCTGCCTGACCAGGTGCCCACCATGGCGCTGCTGGGCTTGCTGCAGAGTGGGGTGGGTCAGCAGAGTGTCTACGGCGGGCAGGCTGCGTCGAACGTCCATTGTTGTTTTCAATCCATGCCGGGATTCAAATCCCAAGGTATAGCATGGCTGAGCGCGGGTCGTCCATGGTCGCTCGGGGATGCCCTTATTCGCCAACGATGAGCAGCGGGTTGAAGCCGCTACGAAAATACTGCTTTTCCTCGGCAAGCAGAAGATCCAGCGCTAGGCTCGCAAGGTCATCAGCGAGGGGGTCAGCATGTGCATCGAGCTCACGTGGCATGATTTTGAGATAGGAGTGACAGTCGCCACAGGTCTCGGCCTGAGTGGGGAGCAGGCGCTCGCCGCTCTCGTCCTCAAGGCTCAGGTAGTCAAGCTTACCGCTCTGATCGCAGACGCTGCACTTGGAGCGCTCCAGATACCATTGTGTCGCGCATAGCCCACATTGCAGGTAACGCACCCCGCTGCGTTTAGAATCGATCTGAATGATGCTTGCCACCGGCAATGAGCCGCAACAGGGGCAGATCGAACGGGCCTCGGCGGAGGGGCGCTTTGGCGGTTGGGGCAGGGTGCGCGCCAAGCGCAGCCAGGCTACTTGCAATGCTGCTGCTATCAAGGGCATCAGCCCACGGCTTGCTTCAGGGCCGGGGCGCGCTTCCAGCACTTCCTGGGCAAGGCGGTCGATTTCCTCCCTGGGCAGCTTACGCAGGGTGTCGAGCAACAGCCGCTGCGCCTCACCGACATGCAAATCGAGGCCATCGAGAAGTGCTGCGAGTTCACTATGAAAATCGATGTCGCGGCAAAGCGCTTGGGTACCCAGCGGCGGCATGCCGTGCTCCAAGGCCAGCGCAAAGGCGTCCGGCTCGGGCAGCCACGCTGGGGTATTGTGCTCAAGTGCCCGCTGCTGTGCTTGGGAGAGCTGTGCCATAAAGGCCAGGAAATCACGCAGCGGTTCGATACGCTCGGAGAGGTCATGCAGGCGCTGTGCGCGCTGGGCAAAGTGCTCCTGCTCGGGCAGCACCACGGAGGGGGGATCAATAACGCCCATCGGGGCATTGCCATATGCGTGATTCACTTGGGCTCCTCTCTTGTCATGGTCGTGTGCGGCTGCTTGGTCATCTCGCGCTCCTTGCGCTCTTTGTCCATTTCCTCCTCGTACCATAAATCATGATGATGTTTCGCCCAAGGCTTGCTGACCCGGCCACGAATCATGGCGGTGAACGACCCCTTCACCCAGATACCCGAGTAAATGTGGATGATCAAGGTAATGATCGCGAGGAAAGCCACATAAGCATGCCCAACGGCGGCCAACCGACGTAGTGTGATGGGGACGGCATCGGCAAAGTAGGGTTGCCAGATGAGTAGACCGGTTACCAGCAACAATGGCACGCAGAGCACCATGATCCAGTAAACGAGCTTCTGCCCGGCATTGTTCTTACCTACCGGCGGCAGACGCTCGTCATGATTACTCAGCACGTCCTTGATCTGCTTGAGCCACTGAATGTCATGGCGCTTGATCAGGCTCACCTTGAAGAAGCGGATCACCATGATCACGAAAAATAGCGTCATACACAGCCCAATATACGGGTGCAGGATGCGCGTCATGATCGGGCCGCCGAACAGACCGGTTAACGACCAGAAGAAGGGGTGAAAAAAGGGCAGCCCACTGAGCACCAGCATCACGAAGCTGATCGCGACGAGCCAGTGATTGATGCGTGAAAACGCATCATATCGCAGGATGCCTGGATCGGATTTGGCATGCGGTTTCGGCTCATTCATGGCTGTTTCTCCTCAGGCTCCTCGTCCTCCACTCCTTCTTCCACCTCTTCCGGTGTTTCCTTGGGGCCTGCGGTGAGGTAGTGGAAGAACCCGGCAAATGCGGCAAGCCCGATAGCTGCTGAGGCCAGCGGCTTGGGTATACCTTTCCAACCCTCGACCAGAGGACTGATGCGCGGGTCCTTGGGCAAGCCGCTGTAGATCTCCGGTTTGTCGGCATGTTGCAGCACGTAGATCACATGGGTACCACCCACCCCTTGAGGATCATAGATACCGGCATTTTCAAAGCCACGTCCTTTGAGAAAATCGGTGCGCGTCTCAGCGAGATCGAGCATGTCCTCCTTGGTGCCGAACATGATCGAACCGGTAGGGCACGATTTTACACAGGCTGGCTCCAGGCCATGAGAGACACGATCAGAACACAGTGTGCATTTATAGGCCTTGGAATCCTTTTTCGAAATCCGTGGAACATCAAAAGGGCAGCCAGTGACACAGTAGCCGCAACCGATGCAGTGCTCGGAGTTGAAGTCAACGATGCCGTTGGCGTATTGGACGATAGCGCCAGGTGCCGGGCACGCCTCAAGACAGCCCGGTTCGGCGCAGTGCATGCAGTTGTCCTTACGGATCAGCCACTCCAGGTTGCCTTGCTCGTTCTCGTGCTCGTTGAAGCGCATTACCTGCCAAGAGTCGGGCGTAAGGTCAGTCGGGTTGTCGTATTCACCCACACATTCACCCACCTCGTCACGCAAGTCGTTCCACTCTGAGCATGCCACCTGGCATGCCTTGCAACCGATGCAGCGGGATACATCAATCAGCTTAGTGACAGTTTCAACGCTGCCGCTTCGCCTTTGAGGCGAGGGTACTGAGGTCGCTGAGCGGGCGATGATATTCTGCGAGTTGATTTGTTCCCCACGCATGCTCTCCTCCTTGCGTTATAGCTTTTCGACCCGTACCAGAAACGACTTGAACTCCGGCGTCTGGGTATTGGCGTCACCTACAGATGGCGTCAGCGTATTAGTCAGGTGAGCCTGCTTGGTTTCGCCCAGATAACCCCAGTGAATCGGGATGCCTATCTGGTGCACCGTGTGCCCCGCTACCTGCAATGGACGAATACGCTTGGTCACCACCGCCACCGCTTCGATATGGCCGCGCTTGGAGCTGACGCGGACTCGGTCACCTTTAACAATGCCCAGTTCGTTGGCCAGAATTTCGCCAATCTCCACGAATTTTTCCGGCTGGGCGATGGCGTTCAAGCGGTTATGCATCGTCCAGTAGTGGAAATGTTCAGTGAGACGATAGGTGGTCGCCGCATGCGGAAACTCCTCGAAGGTGCCGAAGTTGGCCCGATCCTGCTCGAACACCCGCGCGCCTGGATTGTTCTTGGCCAGTGGGTTGTTGGGGTGCATCGGGTTGTTGGCGATGGGCGTTTCAAACGGTTCGTAGTGTTCCGGGAAAGGCCCTTCGACCATACGGTCACGGGCAAAGAACTGCCCTCGCCCCGTCTGGTTCATGATGAAGGGGCCCTGAGCTTCTGTCGGTGCGGATTCCACCGGGAAGTCGGGAACGTCATTACCCACCCAGCGATTGCCGTTCCACCAGACGACCGCCTTGCGCTCAGCCCACGGCGTGCCGTCGGGGCGTGCGCTTGCCCGGTTGTAAAGGATTCGCCGGTTGGCCGGCCACGACCAGGCCCAGCCCAGTGTCTGGCCGACGCCGTAGGGGTCGGAGTTGTCGCGGCGGGTCATTTGGTTGCCTTCATCGGTCCAGCAGCCAGCAAATATCCAGCAACCGCTCGCCGTGCTGCCGTCAGCACGCAGCATGCCGAAATCCTCGATCTGCTCGCCCGCCCGACAGACAATATTGCGCTGCTCATCAACCACGTCCTCGAGTGCCCAACCGTTGTACTCCCGGGCTATTTCGTTGGCGCTGGGTTCTGCCGGGTAACGATAGGGCCAGCTTAGATTGAGCAGCGCATCTGAAAAGGCGCCGCCTTCGTCACGATACATCTGCTGCATCCGCAAGAAGATGCCCGCCAGAATAGCGGTATCGGGAATCGCTTCGCCCGGGGGCGGTGCCGCTGCCCAGAACCATTGCAGCCAGCGTGAGCTGTTGACGATGGAACCGTCTTCCTCGGCAAATGCGGTGGTCGGCAAGCGGAACACTTCAGTATCGATATCGGCGGTGTTCACGTCGTTGAATTCGCCATGGTTCTTCCAGAACTCGGCGGTTTCGGTTCTCAGCGGATCGATGACCACCAAGTACTTCAAGCGGGAAAGCGCTGCACTAGTCTTGGCTTTATGCGGAAAGGCGGCCAGCGGATTGAACCCTTGGCAAATATAGCCGGTGATGTCGCCATGGCTCATCCGCTCGAAGGTATGCAGCACGTCATACAGGGTCTCGCTGAGCTTGGGCAGCCAGTCATAGCACCAGTTGTTTGTTTCGGTGGCCGCATCGCCGAACCAGGCTTTCATCAGGCTGACATGAAAACGCTCGTAATAGCGCCAGTAGGACACTTCACCAGGCAGGAGGTCCGGGCGGGAGCGATCAAGGATATAGGCGTTGTAATCCTGCTCATCGGCCTCGGGCAGCGACATGTATCCAGGTAGTAAGTCCGAGAGCAGCCCGAGGTCGGTCAGCCCCTGGATGTTGGAGTGCCCACGCAGAGCGTTGACGCCACCCCCGCGCATGCCCATGTTGCCAAGCAACAACTGAAGCATCGCCGCAGTGCGAATGATCTGCGAACCGATCGAGTGCTGCGTCCACCCCAGTGCGTAGAGGATCGTCATGGTCTTGTCGTCCACGACGGTCGCGGCGACCATGTCCCAGACGTGCAGAAGCTTGTCACGAGGCGTACCGCACACTGAAGAGACCACATCAGGGGTATAGCGACTGAAATGCGCACGCATCAATTGGAATACGCAGCGGGGGTGTTGGAGCGTATCGTCACGCAGGGCATAGCCTTCGTCGTCGTACTCGTACCGCCAAGTCTCTTTGTCGTAGTCGCCATTCTCGGCGTCGTAGCCGGTGAACAGGCCATCCTCGAAGCCGAAATCCTCGCGCACGATGAGGCTCGCGTCGGTGTAGGCGCGCACATACTCATGATGGATCTGATCGGTTTCGATCAAGTAGCTGATTAGACCGCCCAGAAAAGCGATATCGGTGCCGGTACGAATTTCCGCGTAGTAGTCCGCCACCGCTGCCGTGCGGTTAAAGCGGGGATCGACCACCACTAAACGGGCATCGTTGTGCTCCTTGGCTTCCATCACCCAGCGAAAACCAACGGGGTGCGCCTCGGCGGCATTGCCACCCATGACGAGAATAAGATCAGCGTTGCGGATGTCGACCCAGTGGTTGGTCATGGCACCGCGACCGAATGTTGGGGCAAGACCTGCCACCGTCGGTCCGTGTCAGACGCGCGCCTGGTTGTCGAGTACCACCATGCCAAGGCTGCGGACTATCTTCTGTGTCAGGTAGGCCGTCTCGTTGGTCGAGGCGGACGCCGCTAGCATCCCGGTCGTGGTCCAGTGGTTGACGGTATTGCCTGCATCGTCCTCGGCGACAAAGTTGGCGTCGCGATCATCCTTCATGTGACGGGCGATACGTGTCAGCGCGTCGTCCCAGCTGATGCGTTTCCACTCATCGGTGCCGGGTTCGCGTACCTGAGGATACTTAAGGCGCGATTCGCTCTGGATGTAGTCGAGCAGCCCCGCGCCCTTGGGACACAGCGAGCCGCGACTGACCGGGTGATCCGGGTCGCCCTCGACATGGTAGATGCTATCAATGCTGTTGATCGCTCCATCGCCGCGGCTATAGAGCAGTACGCCGCAGCCCACCGAGCAATAGGTGCAGTTGCTGCGGGTTATCTTGGCGCCGGTAAGCTTGAACTGGCGAATTGAGGCGAGCGCGGGCTCAGGTGCAAAGCCCATCATGGCCATACTGGAGGTAGCCATGCCGACGGCCCCGAGTTTAAAAAACTGTCTTCGCGTAACCTTCAGAGTCATCACGGCCTCCTGTCGTTTTGTTCTAAATGTCGTCACTTCCTGAGATGACATATCCGTTAAGCATAGTGCGTCTGTTCTTGTTTGGCGGTGCGTCGCGGTGTCGTTTGTTCAGTGAGAAGGTTGCCACTAGGGCTTACTGTTAACGGCTTATTCGGGCGAATCGGACGTGCTGCCCTGAGATTCACCGTCTTCCCGGCGCCCGCTGTCGTCGGCACCCAGCGGTTCATCCGGCAAAAGTGCTTCCTCGCGCTCAGGTGTCTCGGTTTCGTAGGTGGACCCAGCATCGGGCTGAGAGTCCGGCGTCTGGAACATGGCATCGCCCCGGGATTGACCACCACCGGTGGTCTCATCCTCCTGATCCATATTCGCCCCGGTAATGCCGCTGGTGGTACCCGCCGTGCCGGTATCTATATTCGGCTTCTCGGGCATGGCGTTGGGAAGTACGCCGCTTTCATTCTGAGGCGCTGCTGGTTCGGAGGCCTGAAGCGTGATCATGGCGCCAGTGCTTAGCAAGGCAACAAGGAGGGGGAGCGTGCGTCGAATCATGCTTGAACTCCTCGAATGAGCTAAGTCGAATGGGTCAAGGCCTCTGCCGCTGAGCGATCCACACTGGTTACTATTTAAGGGCAGCGATGCCGTATCTACCTTCTGTATAGACAGTCGCGCCGCTTGGCGCAAGAATATGGGTTAAGAGGTGTGCATCCCGTCATGGTTATTCTACTTCTTACTCCCTCTGGTACTTTTTCTCTTTGTAGAGCTCTTTTTTGGCTTGCTCGTACGCTTGGCTGGGCTGCGGACTCCATGGACCGGGTGGGTGCCAGATTTTGTGCACGGGATTAGCGGGTGTTTTCTCTATGACGGGGCCAAGAAATTCCAACACCGCTACGACAACCTCCGAAAACGCCTCCGGCACATGGTCTTGGCCAAGGCGCTTATGGAACGCCTGCCATTGTGGCTGCTTGCTGTCCACGAAAGCGGTAGAAAAAGGGTTAGTTTCAGGGAGTGCCGTATGTCGGTTAGCAAAGGTTCTTGTTATAGCGCCATCCAGGTTCGAAAGCGTGAAAGAGTGCTGCCGCGAAAGTATCCAAATATCGTAAAAGTCTTTCATGCGGCTGTTCAATTCACCCAGATGGACCATCGCCTGAAACTTCTCAGCAATGGATGATTCCGGTGTATAACAAAGAATTCTGTCGGTAGGGAAGCCTAGTAGGCCGGGAAATGTCTGCCAAGAAGGCAGCGGAAAAATAATGTCGCCAAAACCAATATCCAATTGCATGGGGATTTTGGCATTATCGAGAAATCCGGTAAACGTCACCCTAATCCCTTGATAGTCGGCGTCTTCGGTAATGGTTTCGGCTTTTAGCGTATTTAAGTCAAACGATAATCCATCATCCATTACGCCCGTAGCCAACACATCGCTCACTTGGGCCAGAATGGCATCTGGGCGATTGCTTGTTTGACCCAGCATATCGATATCACGCGTCGGCCGAATGTCCGGCCCCTGCATAACCCAAAGCAGTAGGGCACCCTTTAGCGTAAAACTGCGGTTATGAGTCGATTGGCTAAGCCGGTAAAGAAACCGCTCCATAGCGAAGTACTGTAGTAACTCTTGGAAGGGGCGTTTTTCTTCTCGGGATTTATTCAGCAACTTCTGGCGCACAGACGCGGCGATGTTTTTGGCCACCGTAGTCTCCTGTCATCTTGTTGGTTCGTTGACTGAGTGATTCCGCTCAAAGCCTGGCCTCTACATAGGGCGCCATCACCTTCGCAACGCGGCAGATGCTGGCGTATTCCATCAGTTTCCCAGGCCGGAATGTTTTACGGTTGCGGTAGAGCTCAAGCGCCTCCAGCACCACATCCATGCCGATACGGTTACGGAACTTAAAGCAGTCCGCCAGGGTTTTCTCCGGGTTGTAGACCTGTAGCGTGATGTCATCTACTTCTACCTGCTCGATGCCTGTGCTGAAGGCCTGCCCTGAGAACCGATAACCGGCCACCGGCGGATAATCCAGAACCGGCAGACGGGCATCCCGTTCCACCGCTAGATGCACTTGGTGAGGAATCTGGGTGGTAATGCCGTGCCAGTCTAGCGCCGAAATCAAGCAGAGCACGGCATGGGGAAAACGGGTGGCGGTGGCCACCAAATCTGGATTATCAATCGGGGGAAGGTCCGCCAGTCGATAGAGGCCACGGCTGACCGGCTCAATCAGCCCTTCATCACGAAGGCGATAGAACTGGTACCGGCTGATACCCAGTGTCAGGGCCTCACTCAGGCGAAGCTTACCGCCTTGCTGGCGGAACAGGGTTTGAAGTTGAGTCCGAAAAGATCGGGCGGAGCAGGATTCAGACAAAGTGTCACCACTTGTTTATATGTGGTGACACTTTGTCTGATCGCGCTTGAAGATTCAAGCGGCAGCTTCGTCGGGGGTGTTGGACTGGTCGAGCGCAAGCAGTTTCTTACAATGCGTAGCATCCATGGCGTACGTGAACTTTCTGTTCAGGCGATAATGAAATCGGGGCCTAGCTCTAATAAAAAAAAGGGCATGACAGGCTTTAGTGTAACAAGGTGTCTTATAGGTGTTGGGGGCCGTGTTTCATTAACTTGCTGGCGTCGCCAAAGTTGAAACCCCAGTCAGCGTTGCTTGGCAGGTTTGCGTTTCACATAGCTGGCGCGTTTGGTTTTAGTGCTTTTCCTTGGCTTTGCCGGGCTACCCGCTGCACCCTGAGCCGTTTGCAAACTCAGCCTGAGCTTTTCCGCATCGCTTTGATGAAGCAGGGCGCGAAGGTCTTCCAGCAGGGCCTGCTGAAAAGCGCCCGCATCATCCTGTTGTTCAGAAATGGCCCGCAGGCGCTGCTCCCAAAGGGCGGTGCGTTCCGGCGTGCTGACGGCGCTGGGTAGAGCGGCGATTAACGCGCTCCCCAGTTTGGTGGCACGTAGGGCTTTTTGTTGGCGCACCAGGTAGCCGCGCTGTACCAGGGTTTCGATGATACCGGCGCGGGTGGCTTCGGTACCCAGGCCATCGGTGTCCCGTAAGGTCTTGCGAACGTTCGGGTCATCCACGTAGCGGCCGATGTTCATCATCGCCTTGATTAGGCTGGCATCGGTAAACGGCTCGGGTGGGCGGGTTTCCTTTTCCTCTATGCCTGCACCCAGTGCTTTGCAGTGTTCATTTTGGGCAAGCGGTGGCAGCGGCGGTGATTCTTCTTTCGTGGTGAAAAGCGGTTTCCAGCCAGGGTCGAGAATACTTTGGCCGCGGGCACGGAACGCCTCGTTTAACAGCGTGAACTCGGCTTTCACTTCAAAGGTGCGCAAAGGGCGATAGAACTGGGCCATGACGTTGCGCACCACCAACCGAAACACGTGGCCTTCAGTGGCCGAGAGCTGGCTGAAATCAGCAGGCTTTCCGGTAGGCGCCAAGGCGTGGTGGGCACCCACCTGCTTGTCGTTCCACGCCTTTGAGCGCAGCGAGAAATCGGCACCATTCAGCCATTGCCTGAGCGTGTCATCATTTTGGCAGGCGCCGGTTAAACTGCGCTGGGCAAGGGCCAAGTGCTCTTCGGGCAGATAGCGACAGTCGGAGCGCGGGTAGGTGATCAGCTTGTGCTGCTCGTAAAGGCGCTGGCAAATATCCAGCACCATTTGTGCGGAAAGCCCAAAGCGTCGGGCGGCATCTACCTGAAGTGCGGAAAGCGAGTAGGGCAGCGGCGGCGCCTGACGTTTTTCCTGCTGGTCGAGCCTGGTGAGCTGGCCGGTTGCACCCGGCAATTGGGCGGCCAGTGCATCAGCGGGTGTGCGATCAATCAAGCGGCCTTGATCATCCAGCGGCTGGTGTTCCTTGGGTGCCCACCAAGCGCGTAGTTGGCCTTTTTCAACCTGTAAGTCCACCCAGAGCGGGTAGAACGGATGCGGCCTGAAATCTCGAATGGCGTTATCTCGGCGCACAATCAGCCCGAGTACCGGTGTTTGCACACGGCCAACGGAAAGTACACCATCGTGGCCCGCTTGGCGGCCGGTGAGCGTCCAGGCACGGGTCAAGTTGATGCCATACAGCCAGTCAGCGCGTGAACGCGCTTGCGCTGCCTGAAAAAGCGGCTGGAACTCCTGATTGGAGCGCAGTTTGGCGAGGGCGCGACTGACCGCTGGGCGGTTCAAATCGCTGATTAACAGGCGTTGAACCGGGCCGCGGTACTTCAGGTGCTCGATCACTTCCTGCACCAGTAGCTGGCCTTCGCGGTCCGGGTCGCCAGCATGAACAACATCAGTGGCCTGCTTGATTAACTTGCGAATCACCGCTAGCTGCCCACGCGCTTTATAACGCGGTGCCAGCTTCCAGGTGCCAGGCACAATGGGCAAACGGTCCAGCCGCCACTGTTTATCGGCGGGGTCGTAAGCCTCGGGTGGGGACTGCTCAAGCAGGTGGCCCAAACACCAGGTTACGGTGGTATCACCGCACACAATAGCGCCTTCCTGGCGTTTGGAGCTTCCCGGCAGCGCTTCAGCAATGGCCCGGGCAAGGCTGGGTTTTTCGGCAATAATCAAGCGCATGCGAAGCGTGGCCTTAACGTCTGTTCGAAATGCGCCTATGGTAACAGTAGCGGTGACTTATAGGGCAGGGCAGTGGGGATTGATATGCGCGAACGCGGTAGAACACGCAGGTTAGTGGGCCTGGGCGCACGCACGGGTGGTGCGCTGCTTAAAACGCGCTTGGGCGGCCAGGCGGATTGGCGTGCGTTAGGTGAGGCGCTGTTCGAAGGGCTTTCCGAGCTTAAAGGCCCGGCAATGAAGCTTGCTCAAATGATGTCGCAGTGGGACGACCTGTTGCCGCCCGATTTAGCCGATGAGCTGGCGCGCTTGCAGCGCCAGGCAGAGCCGATGCCTTGGCCGCGTATCCATGAAGCCTTGGTGCTTCAGTACGGCGATATCCATGAGTATTTTACCGAAATTGAAGAGCGGCCTTTTGCCAGCGCTTCCATGGGCCAGGTGCACAAGGCAGTCACCCTTGAGGGCAAAACGGTGGTGCTGAAAGTGCAGTACCCCGGTTTGGCGGATGTACTGGAAAGTGATTTAAAACAGGTGCGGCGCATTATCGGGCTGGGCCGTTGGTTCAAGGTGCCTCAGGCGCGCCTGGATGCGCTGTTTGAAGAGCTGGCGGCGGGGCTTCGCGATGAGCTGGATTATCAGGCAGAAGCAAACGCCCTGGCGCGGTACCGAGAGCGCTACCAGAGTGATTCGCGAATCATCATACCCAGGCCGCTGTTTGAGCTTTCGGGCCAACATGTTCTGGCCATGTCTTACGTGCCCGGTACGCCGCTACGTGAGCTGGAAAGCGCCGATGATACAGTGCGCCAGAAGGTGGCCACTACGCTTGCCGACTGGATTACCCAGGAGCTGTTTACCCACGGCGAGCTGCATGCCGACCCGCATGCCGGCAATTTCGCGGCAGATGAGCAAGGTCGGCTGATTATTTACGATTTTGGTGCTGTGATTGCGGTGCCCGAAGCGCGAATTGAGGCGATGATGCAATTGCTCAGCGCCACGCTTGATCACGACCCCATGGCCATGGATGACGCACTCGTCAACTTGGGTGGCCGTCAAGGTCAAGGCGCACCGCTGGCGCTCTACCGCGAGGCTGCTGAAAGTATTTCTCCACTGTTTGAACCGGGGGAGCAGGATTTCAGCGATGTGCGCGTACACCGCCGCCTGCGTGAGCTGTCGCCCAAAGTGTGGGCGGCGATGAACCGCTTGCAGCCTCCCGCGGATACGCTGCTTCTCTCGCGAGCATTGAATGGCCACTACTGGAATCTGGTGCGTTTAAAAGCGCGGCTGGATATGCACGCACGGACTGCGCCGTTGCTTTAGCGCCCAAGCCACCTATAAGCAGTTCACCGCTGCGGCCATGCCCACCTTCATGGTAAGCTATTGCGCTTTTAAACACAGTGGAGACGGCAATGCTAGCGGTATGGGTCGATCAGCTGCTGGGATTTGCCTCCGGGGCACTCTCGGCAATCAGGCAGCAAGAACACTATCCCGACTTTATGACTTGGGTGCGCGATGAAGGCGCCAAGTCATTTAACGGTGATGTCGCCACCGCCCAGGCGCTGGCCCCTATTTTATGGTCACAAGCGCCGTTGGCCAGGCTGGATTTTGCCAGTGAACCGCTGGCGACGCCAGGACGTAATGAGGCTTGCTGGTGTGACTCTGGGCGCAAGTATAAGCAGTGCTGTTATCGCGTTGATTTCCCCACCGACATTCCAGAGCAGATGATGTGGATGTTGTCGCTGCGTGAATGGAAGGGCGCTACGCTGAAGTCTGCGTTGGAGAGCCGCCAAGCGCCGCCCCAAGCACTGCTGGAAGCGGGGCTTATTGCCGCCGAAAGCGGCCAAACGGGCCGGGCGATGCAGATTCTGGAGTCACTGTTTGATGGTAGTGACTGGTCGAGGTTGCCAGAGCAAGCCGAGCCCGCCTTTGAAATCCTGCTGGATATCTATCAGGAGCGTGGCTTTACCCGCAAACGGGCAGACCTTCTGGATGAAGTGATGGAGCGCGGGCCGCTGTTTTTACGCGGTGTTGCCCTTGAACGGCTCTGTTTAATGCATTTGGATAATGATGATTTGGACAGCGCTCGGGCAGCCTTTGTCAAAGCCCAGCAGGCCCTGCCTGATTCGCCCACACTTGCGTATATTGAGGCGATGTTGCTGCTTCATGAAGGCCATGAAGAAGAAGCCAAGGCGCGGGCTAATTTCTGGTATCGGCGTCTGGTGCGCCAAGGGGATCTTGACGAAGAGCAGTTGGATTTTCTTGCGGCACTTGCTGATAACCCTGGGGCAACGCTTGCGGATCAGCTGTTAAGCGCGGAAGAGGATCCGGCCACGCCGCTGGTATCCCTGCAAACACTGCTTGCTGTCCTTCCTACAGCGCCCAAACTTGATATTAGCAGCGACCCGGAAAGCGGCCATTTGCAGTATGTGACCACCGCCCGTGAAGCGACCTTGTTCGCCGCTTGGCATGAGCAGTTCCAGGTAATGGTCGATGAAGAGGTGGCCTTGGGCTTTCGCGATGACCCGTGGGGCAATGCAGAGGAGTGGATGTCAGCGCTCTGCGCACACCCTGAGTGGCTGGATGCGCCTCAGGTCGTTCAGGATGTCACTCTCGCGCTTACCAGCCGTTTTGGAAGCCTTCCGTGGATGGCGCCAACCCTGCTGGAACCACTGGCGGTGCGTCTTTCACGCTGGCTGGAACAAGCCCGAGCCGCAGGCAACGGCAGCCTGTGCTGGGATGATGCTGACAATGCCATGCTGCTGCGTACAGGGTTGGCGCTAGTGGTCGGCATGGAGCGCGGCGCACGCCAGCATTCACGGGAGCTGGCTGAAGAGTTGTTAGCCATCGACCAAGAGGATAGCCTGGGCCTTAAAGAGTTGGTGCTTGACCAGCTACTGCGCGATGACCGCAACCAGGAAGCGCTGGCACTCACTGAGGAGTCGGAAGACGATGATGGCTCACTGGTGCTGGGGTTACTCATGGGGCGCACGTTGGCGCTTTACCGCTTAAACGAGCATGAGGCGGCCGAACGGGCGCTTGGCGGCGTCACCGCGCATAATCGTCATGCGCTTGAGATGATCTGTGCGGAAAAACCGCGCCCAGCGACCCCCTATGCCGATGGCCAGGTGGAGCCAGGTTCACGTGCTGAGGCGTGGCAGTACCGTACGCTGATGCGTGATCAGTGGCGTACCACGCCAGGTGCGCTTGAGTGGCTGGATAGCCACCGCTAACCCTCTTCTTATGTACGAAAGCTTACTCTTCCCACAGCCGCTCAACGCGGCTGTGGGGTGGGCACCAGCTGCTTGTCGCGGCTAATCCAGATAGCCAGCAGAATGGCGGGTAACCCCAGCAACGTAGCAACGATAAAGAACGTGACATACCCTTGGGCGCTAACCACTAGCCCGCCAAAGCCGCTTAAAAACTTCCCCGGTAGCGTCATCAATGATGAAAACAACGCGTACTGCGTTGCCGTATATGCACGCGACGTGAGCGTGGAGAGAAACGCAATAAACACGGCGCTTGCCAATCCATTGGCCAGGTTATCGCCGATGATGGTGACCACCAGCATGGGGACCTGATTGCCGATCAATGCAAGTACCGAGAACAGCAAATTGGTGAAGGTGGCGGCAACGGCCCCCAGTATCAGCACCGGCCCAATACCGTAACGTGCGACCAGTAACCCGCCCAGAAGACCGCCGCCAATACTCATGGCAATACCGAAGATATTGGTCACATTGGCAATCGTTGCCAGTGAAAAGCCAAGGTCGATATAGAGCGGATTAGCCATCGACGCCATGGCAAGATCGCTTATTCTAAACACTGCAATGAATACCAGAATGCCCAGCGCTTTTACCCCATAACGACGAAAGAAATCGGTAAAGGGGCATACGATGGCGCCGATAAACCAGGCGCCCATGCGGCGTAGCACTTTAGGTTGGCCACGGCTAGCGCGAATAAACGCACGTACTTTAGGTTCATGAATTAACTGCACCGAGAGCGACGCCCGCTTGGGCTCAGGGCGAATCAGCACGGTGAGGACACCCACACCGACGAGCGCCGCCATGGTTAAGTAGGCCACGTCCCAGGAAATGGCTGACGCTACATAGAGCGCCCCGGCGCCTGCGGCCAGCAGGCCACCCCGGTAGCCGATAATGTAGGTAGACGCCATGGCGGCCTGGACGTCGTCATCGGCGGACTCAATGCGGTAGGCATCAATCGCAATATCCTGGGTAGCTGAGCCAAACGCCACCAGCAGCGCAAACGCGGCTACCACGCCAAGATTGCCTTGGGGATTAACGCCTGCAAGACCCACAAGCCCCGCTGCAATCATCGCTTGGGCCAGCAGCATCCAGCCCCGTCGCTGCCCGAACATGCGCGTGAGGACCGGCAGGGCGAGCCTGTCTACCACGGGCGCCCAGAAAAACTTGATCGAGTAGAGCATTCCTATCCACGCGAAAAAGCCGATAGCGGCGACGTCAATCCCGTCGCTACGTAGCCAGGCCGACAGCGTAGAAAAAACCAGTAAGAACGGTAAGCCCGCGGAAAACCCCAGAAACAGCATGGTAATAACAGGTGCCCGAAAGTAAATCGCCAGCGCGGCTAGCCAGCTACGCCGGGGTAAAGGGGTGGGCATATCGTTCAACTCCAGAAAAGACGTTGGCTTGAGCCAAGTGATAAACTGCATCAATGTTTATGACAATGTTGATAGCTTACCGGAGAGGAGTTTTCCATGTCGATCACGGCACATCAGGTCGTTACGTTGCACTATGTGCTTAGCGATGTTTTAAGCGATAACAGTGAGCAGGTATTGGATGATTCACGCGCCCGCAATAAGCCCCTTGAGTATCTGCATGGCCACGACAATATCGTGCCTGGGCTTGAGCGCGCATTAGCTGGCCTAAAGGCCGGTGATGAAGTAACAGTGATGCTTTTACCTGAAGAGGCCTATGGCCTGCGCAATGAAGGCCTGGTACAGGAAGTCGGCCGTGGCTCGTTTGGTAACGCTGACTTAACGCCGGGCAGCCGCTTTCAAACCGAAGGTGAGGCCGGGCCGCAAATTGTAACGGTAGTGAGCGTGGCAGGAGACCGAGTTACCGTAGATACCAATCATCCGTTGGCAGGGCGTACGCTGAGCTACCAGGTAAACATTCTGGAGCAGCGTGAAGCAACGCGGGCGGAACTGGCAAAAGGGCATCCGCTTCCACCGGGAACTGAGCATGCCAAGGTAGAGGATCGTAAAGTGCTTTAAGTTGAGCTGCGTTAAGCGCGTCTCAGCGTGGGTGTTTAAGGGCTGTATTAAAATGGCTCAAAAAGGTTCGTGGCACCTTCTTAAAATTTGACCCAGGTCAGAGACTGATATACTGCGGCTCGATAAGATGATGACCAGTTAGTGCACAGAAGCCGCTTTAGACGGGAGAGTCCCAAGCGGTGTGCCAGTGACCAAAATGCGAGTATTGTCACTCATTTTCTTGGTTAGTAGGCGCGTGGCGACGCCCGTTGTTGATGCAGCATGCCACGCAAGCAAACGCCTGCTAAGCCTTGCGTCAGGGGAGGGGGTTTACTTTAAGAAGTAAGCTTCCTTTTTACCGGCCCACTGGGCCGGTTTTTTTTGTCTGCGACATAGCGATGAGTACGTACAAGCGTTGCTAAGCCTGTGCGGTTGAAGTCGAGAGGATCACCGCCGTGTTGAGACACGGCGGCGGGACGAGATACTGCTTTACTGAGCCGTGGGGTGTACGCTGGCTTTTTCGAGCAGGAAATCGACAATGTCATCTGCTGGAATCATGGTCGCTTCACTGTCACGGCGGCCCTTGTATTCAAGCTCGCCGTTGTCCAGGCTACGGTCGCCAATTACCAAACGATGAGGAACGCCCATCAGTTCCAAATCAGCAAACTTAACGCCTGGGCGTGTATCACGGTCATCAAGCAGTACATCCAGACCTGCGGCTGTTAACGCTTGGTAAAGACGCTCTGATTCTTCGCGAACGCGCTGGGATTTATGCGCATTCATGGGCACCAGCGCGACCTG
Source organism: Halomonas sp. AOP43-D1-4 (assembly GCF_052446175.1). Classification (NCBI taxonomy): domain Bacteria; kingdom Pseudomonadati; phylum Pseudomonadota; class Gammaproteobacteria; order Oceanospirillales; family Halomonadaceae; genus Halomonas; species Halomonas sp. AOP43-D1-4. Next base: position 297,811 of record NZ_JBQSVY010000003.1, on the reverse strand, counting down.
GAAAGGTGCAATCGCGTTAGGCCAAATAATACCGGACTCGTCGTGGTTTTGTTCAATCGCTGCCGCCACCACACGAGTAATGCCAATGCCGTAGCAGCCCATCCATGGATGGCTGGTTTTGCCGTTGTCGCCCAGCACGCTCGCATTCATGGCTTCAGAGTATTTTTGACCCAGCTGGAACACGTGGCCGACTTCAATACCGCGCTTGATCGACAGCGTGCCTTCACCATCCGGTGACGGGTCGCCTTCAACCACTTTACGTAAATCGGCGACCTGGGGCAGGGCAACGTCGCGCTCCCAGTTAATGCCAAAATAGTGCTTGCCATCAATATTCGCGCCCGCGCCAAAGTCACTCATCAAGGCAACGCTGCGGTCAATGATGACCGGCATTTTAAGGCCGATAGGACCTAGTGAGCCAGGCCCCGCACCTACAGCAGCACGAATTTCTTCTTCGTTTGCCATGGTGAGCGGCGTCGCTACCTGAGGAAGGTTTTCTGCCTTGACTTCATTAAGCTCGTGGTCGCCGCGCACCAACAGCGTAATCAATCCGCCTTCAGCAGCATGAACCATCAATGTTTTTACGGTTTTTTCGATAGGCAGCTTAAACTGTTCAACCAGTGCTGCGATGGTTTTGGCGTTGGGCGTCTCTACAACGCGCATTTCTTCACTGGGCGCTGCGCGCTGTACATCGCTACCTAACGGTGCCGGTAAGGCTTCGGCTTTTTCCATGTTGGCGGCGTAGTCAGACGCATTCGAGAACACGATATCGTCTTCGCCGGAGCTTGCCAGTACATGGAATTCGTGAGAGCCGGTGCCGCCGATAGAGCCGTTATCCGCAATCACCGGGCGGAAGTCCAGCCCCAAACGGGTAAAAATTCGCGTGTAGGCGTCGTACATGGTCTGGTACGTCTCTTGCAGCGACGCTTCATCCAAATGGAAAGAGTAGGCATCTTTCATGATGAACTCGCGCGAGCGCATCACTCCAAAGCGTGGGCGGATCTCATCACGGAATTTGGTTTGGATCTGGTAGAAGTTAATCGGCAGCTGCTTATAGCTTGCTATCTCTTTGCGCACCAGGTCCGTAATGACTTCTTCATGGGTCGGGCCTACGCAGTAGTCACGATCATGGCGGTCTTTTACGCGTAGTAATTCAGGGCCGTACTGCTCCCAGCGACCAGACTCCTGCCATAGTTCTGCCGGCTGAACGGCGGGCATCAGTACTTCCTGACCACCGGCACGGTTCATTTCTTCGCGAACAATCGCTTCTACTTTACGCAGTGTACGCAGACCCAGAGGGAGCCAGGTGTACAGGCCAGAGGTCAGGCGGCGAATCATCCCGGCACGCAACATCAACTGATGGCTAATGACTTCGGCGTCGGCCGGGGTTTCTTTTAACGTAGCGATTAATAATTGGCTGGCGCGCATGGGAGATAGCATTCCTTGATAGTATAAAAGCCGCTGGTTTAGCGTTGAATGAGGCTATTGTACGGCTTAGCGGTTAGCGCGGCAAAATACTGCCATCAGCATGCCCGTCATCCAGGGGGCTGTTTGTGTTAATATGAACGCGTTTTCACATGTGCTCGCGGGCAGTTTTTCTGTAAAGCTATCTTTTAAAGCTACCTTTTTGCCTGCGCGCTGTTTTAAATTTTTGAGAGAATCTTGATGAAGCAAACTGTACGCCGTTGGTTATCGGGAGCCGTTGTGGGCGCCTCCATTATTGCATTGACTGGTTGCGGTACCCTGTTTCATCCAGAGCGGAAAGGCCAATTAAGCGGCCAAATTGACCCGGTAGTGGCCATTGCCAATGGTGTGGGGCTTCTGTTTTTCATTGTCCCCGGTGTTATTGCCTACGCGGTCGACTTTTCAAATGGCACGATCTACCTGCCCAGTAATAACAGCGCTTCTGTCGATGTTCTACACCTTGATCGTGACTTGAACCTGGCGTCACTTGAAAAGTTGTTGTCCGACAAGGCGGGCCAGCCGGTTAGCCTGGAAAGTGAGCTGGTAATGATTGAAGAAATGAGCAACCTTGAAGAAGCGCTGGCAATGGTGCGGATGTCGGGTGTGATGGATGAAGAGCGCCTGGCGACGATGTAACGTTTAAAGCCCTACATCAACAAACCTTCATTGAAAAAAACGAGATCCTAGGGCTGTACTGTAAGCCTGCTTGGGGATCTCGTTTTTTATTGGTTGTTGGTTATTAATGATTAGTTATTGGTTGGGCGCCGTCAGCTTTAAGGTGATTAAACCCGCGATTAACCCCCAAAATGGCCCAGCAATACCCAGTAGCGTAATGCCTGAACCGGTCAACAAGAAAGTGACGATGGCGGCATCACGATGTCGGCTATCGGCAAAGGCACTGGCTAGCCCGCCTGCCAGTGTGCCAAGCAGCGCGATACCCGCCAGGGCAATCACCAGTGCGCTGGGTAGGGCGTTAAACACGCCGGTCACCGTCGCGCCAAAAATCCCCATAATGGTATAAAAAATGCCAGCGGCCATGCCAGCCGTGTAGCGGCGCCGTGGATCAGCGTGGGCATCAGGGCCTATGCAGACAGCGGCACTGATCGCCGCCATATTGAGCGCAAAGCCACCAAATGGCGCAAGCAGCAGGCTTGCGCCGCCTGTCCAACTGATAAGCGGTGAGCTGTCAGGTTGATAGCCTGCTGCGCGTAAAACCGCCACGCCCGGTAGATTTTGGGTCGCCATGGTAATGATAAAAAGTGGAATGCCCACGCCAATCAGGGTCGTTAAGGAGAATGCCGGCGCAGTAAAAACGGGCATGGCCGGAGTCAATGGAATATCGTTTAAATTGATTTGCCCTTGCACAAATGCAAGCCCCAGCCCGGTGACGAGCACGCCGGGTACCGCAAGGGTGGGCCATAAGCGACGGCCTGCTATCCAGGCGGCCAGCATAACGAGTGGGATTAGCCACTGTGTCTCGATAACGTTAAACAGCCCCAGCCCAAAGCGCAGCAGAATGCCAGCCAACATGGCGGCTGCTATCGCACCTGGTATATAGCGCATTAAGCGATCAAACAGCCCCGTTACGCCGCATAGCGTAATAAGCAGCGCTGAGAATAGAAAAGCGCCAATGGCTTCATCAAGCGGAATACCCGACAAACTAGTGGCCAGAAAGGCGGCGCCTGGCGTCGACCAGGCGGTTAGCATCGGCATGCGGTAGCGCAGCGAAAGCCCGAAGGAGGTAACGCCCATGCCAATTCCCAGCGCCCAGAGCCAGGAACTGATTTGCGCTGCAGATGCGCCGCTAGCCTCTGCGGCTTGAAAAATAATCGCCGCTGAACTGGTATAGCCAATGACGACGGCAACAAACCCAGCCGTCACCGTTGATAGGCTAACGTCCCGCCAGGCCGAGTAGTGTGGCCGTGGCGAGGTGGCATGCTCTTCGCTGGATGGCGCCTCCATGGTATCTCCTCGCTAACGCTTATTATTAAATGTGCGTTATAGCGCACAGTTGTGTAGGCTACCACCGTGCGCTATAGCGCACAACGCCATTAAGAAGGCCTTACCCTAAAGAGATATGCGCCGTTTAAGGAACTCTTGTTCAAGAGCTTGGGCGGCGATACGTGGCTAAAAAAAGCAACAGAACATGCCGGCCCGAAGGGCTGGCGAAGTGAAAGTAATTATAAGCACGGACAGACACTCATCGCGGTGCCGATTAAATGCGTGTGTCGCTTTGACGAGTGAGCCAGTAAACTTCTTTTATGGCGTTAAAGGGGAGACCTATGGCGAGTGAAGTTCACACCATTGCTGAACATATAGCCAACACGGTTAAGCAGCTACGTAATAAACAGGGCTGGAGCCTGGACCGCACAGCGGCTGAAACAGGCGTAAGCAAAGCCATGCTAGGGCAAATCGAGCGTGGTGAGTCGAGCCCGACCGTATCAACGCTGTGGAAAATCGCCAGTGGCTTTCGAGTGTCGTTTTCTACCCTATTCGACAGCCAAAAACCGGTTCAGGGTGAGCTACGCCGGGATAGCGGAGAGTCGGTATGGGGAGATGACAGTGCAGGCATGCAGGCACGGCTGATTTTCCCTTATGATCCATTGTTGGGCTTTGAAATGTTCATGATTGAGCTGGCGCCCGGCGCGATCAGCGAGTCAGCGCCGCATGCCGAGGGCGTGGTAGAACATATTGTGGTGGTTGAAGGGGAGATGGAGCTGCGCATTGATGACCGTTGGCAAACGCTAAAGGTAGGCGAGGGGCTGCGCTTTTTTGCTGACCGCCCCCACGCAATGCGCAATGCCACGGCCACGCGCTTACGCTTTCATGATGTGATTCACTATTTGCCGGGGGCGGCCTCTTCTGCTTGAGTGCGCAGCCAGCTGATTTCTTCAGGCCAGATGTCAGGCTCTACGGTTTCTAAAATCATGGGGATTCCATCAATGCGGGCATCCTGCATGATGGTGGTAAAGGCAGGCAGGCCAATATTGCCTTTTCCCAAGCTGTGGTGGCGGTCAACCCGGCTGGCAAACGCACTTTTGGCATCGTTTAAATGCATGCCGCGCAGATACTCAAAGCCTACGATGCTGCCAAGCTCATTTAAGGTTGCCTGTGTCGCTTCGGCGGTTCGTAAGTCATACCCCGCCGCAAACGCATGGCAGGTATCGATACATACGCCAACGCGTGACTTGTCATCGACATGGCGAATGATTTCCGCCAAGTGCTCGAAGTGCCAGCCAAGGTTAGTGCCTTGCCCAGCGGTGTTCTCGATAACGGCCGTCACGCCTTGGGTATGCACCAGCGCTTCGTTAACCGATTCCGCAATACGTTTTAAGCAATCCGCCTCGCTGATTTTGTTTAGATGGCTGCCAGGGTGAAAGTTAAGTAGCGTCAGGCCTAGTTGTTCGCAGCGCTGCATTTCATCCAAAAAAGCCGCACGGGATTTCTCAAGCCCCTCGGCTTCCGGGTGCCCCAGGTTAATCAGGTAGCTATCGTGGGGAAGAATTTGCTCTGGGCCAAAGCCATGCTGGCGACAAGCGGCTTTAAAAGCCTCAATTGCCTTATCGGTTAACGGCTTGCCTTTCCACTGGCGCTGGTTTTTAGTGAATAGAGCAAAGGCATTAGCGCCTATTTCCACCGCACGTTGCACGGCCTGGTCAGCTCCGCCCGCTGCGCTAACGTGTGCACCTATGTATTTCATGAACCCCCCTTGTATTCCATGACATCCCCTTGATGACTCTATTTTGAACGCTGGTTATCCAAAAAACGTTTAAAAATAGCAGGTTCGTCGGTAATCACGCTAGCAATGCCCCATTCCCATCGGTTATTAAAAGCGCTTGGGTCATTCGCGGTGTAACACAACAGTTGATAGCCCGCTTGGTGCATGGCATCGGCCTGGTCGCGCTTTAAGCGTGGCCAGTGGGGGTGAATGCTGAACGCATCAACCGACTCGCAGAGGGCGCGCCACTCCCTGGGCGTGTTGCCAAACAAGACTCCCAGCGCCAGCTCTTCTTTTGGCGCCAATGTGCGGCAATGTTTAAGTGCATCTACATCAAACGAAGACACAATCAGGCGCTCTGGCGATAGGGCATCGCGCATGTCTGGTAGTACGCGATTAACCAATTCGATTGGGTTGCGGCCTTTATTGACTTTTATTTCCATATTGACGCCCATCTCCAGCTCATTGAGCAGCGCCAGCATGGCCTCCAGGCTGGCCATTTTTTCACCCGCAAAGGCATCGCCAAACCAACTGCCGACATCCAGAACGTTGGCCTGTGGCCAAGTGAGCGTGTTGAGGTTCCCCCGACCATCAGAGCAACGGTCCACTTCTGCGTCATGCCAAATCACGGGGGTGCCGTCGCCCAGTAATTGAACATCCAGCTCAACCCAGCGGGCACCTGCCTCATACGCGGCTCGTACGGCGGCTAGCGTGTTTTCAGGGGCGGCGGCGGAATAGCCGCGGTGAGCAATTAGGGTAGGGAGGGTAATAGCAGGGTGGGTCATCGCACATCCATAAGGCGTCACAGATTGAGTAAAATCAGTCTAGCATGCGCAAGTGACATCAGCGTGTCAGGTCAATCGCAGTGAATGCCGCTCGCTTAGAACTAACGGCTTGATTTCTGACGCCTAAAGCGTTTGGATAGCCATTAGCTCGTTTACAAAATGTCTGTTTGTCAAAATAAAGTACAAGGAGTTTATATGTCTCAGCGTATCGAGTTTGCCCGTACCGGCGGTTCTGAGGTACTTGAAGTAGCGACGGTTACTCCGGCAGCGCCCAAGTCAGGTGAAGTGCGGGTCGCCAATAAAGCCGTTGGCCTCAACTTTATTGATATTTATTTTCGTACCGGTCTTTACCCAGCACCGTCGCTGCCTGCGGGCTTGGGTACTGAAGGCGCGGGTATTGTTGATGCGGTTGGCGAAGGGGTGACTCATCTAAGTGTTGGGGACCGCGTTGCCTATGCGCAAGGCCCGTTAGGCGCGTATGCGGCGCATCATACGCTGCCGGCTGAAAAAGTCGTCAAACTGCCTGACTTCATCGATTTTGAAACCGCAGCGGCGAGCATGCTGAAAGGCTTAACCGTGCAGTATCTGTTACGTCAAACGCATGAACTCAAAGGTGGCGAGACCATCTTGTTCCATGCCGCAGCGGGTGGTGTAGGCTCGATTGCCTGCCAGTGGGCCAAGGCGTTAGGTGTGAAGTTGATTGGTACGGTTAGCTCTAAAGAGAAAGCCGACTTGGCGCTGGCAAATGGCGCATGGGCGACCATTAATTACACCGAAGAAGACGTTGTTGAACGCGTCCGCGAGCTTACTAACGGCGAAATGTGCGATGTGGTTTATGATTCGGTGGGCAAGGACACGTGGGATATGTCGTTAAACTGCCTGAAGCCTCGCGCGTTAATGGTCAGCTTCGGTAATGCCTCCGGCCCGGTTGATGGCGTTAATATTGGAATTTTGAATCAGAAAGGGTCGTTATTTGTTACCCGCCCCAGCTTGAACGGTTATGCCGACACGCGCGAGCGCCTGGAAATGATGTGCAAAGATTTCTTTAGCATGATCGAGAGTGGCAAAATCAAAATTGATGTTGCCAACCGCTACCCGCTGGCCGATGCGGGTAAAGCCCAGGATGCACTCCAGAACCGTAAAACAACCGGTTCAACCGTACTGCTGCCCTGATCGGTAGCGAGCAACAAAAGCCGCAAACGCGGCTTTTGTTGATTCTAGTTTTCAGACTAGCTCCTCTTTACTGCTTATTTGTACCTTTTTCAGATTACCGTTCTGGGAAGCGCAGCCAATGTGTCGTCCCCATGCGGCTTTATCAGCAGTTCCAGCCGGTCGGCTATTCTCTAACGTTTGCACACGCTATACGGCTGTATAGATACCGTCTAATGTGTGAAGGTTCTTCTCATTCTTTACATGGGTTGTGGTTTACAAAGGCAAGCCGGAAGGGGTAAGCAGGCCGGGTAGCGTTACAGGAGATGATTCGCATGGCGATGGAAGCAATCGGCTTGGCACCCAGCACACTGATATTTATCGTGCTGGGATTAACGTTGGTAGCGTTCGTATGGGGGCGTTTTCGCTATGATTTAGTGGCATTAACGGCGCTTTTTGCATCGGTGATGCTAGGGCTTGTTCCGGCTGATTCAGCGTTTGCCGGGTTTGGTCATCCCGCCGTCATTACGGTGGCTGCCGTGCTGGTGTTAAGCCGTGGCTTTGAGCGTTCTGGCGTAGTGGATATTATCTCCAACCAAGTGCTCAAGGTGGGTGACCGGCTGATACTCCAGCTTTTAGCGCTAGTAGGAACCGTGGTGGTGTTGTCCGGCATTATGAATAATGTGGGGGCGTTAGCGCTATTGCTACCCGTTGCCATGCGGCTTGCCCGCGAACATAACACGTCTCCTTCCCTGCTTTTAATGCCGCTCGCGTTTGGTTCGTTGCTGGGGGGCTTAACCACCCTGATTGGCACACCGCCCAATATTATTATCTCCAGCTACCGTGGCAGTGTAACCGGAGAAAATTTTGGCATGTTCAGCTTTTCCCCTGTCGGGGTTGCGGTAGCTGTTGTAGGCCTTGTGTTTATCGTGTTAATTGGCTGGCGCTTAACACCTAAACGCAATGCGAAGTCATCAACTGAAGAGATGTTTGATACCGCCAATTATCTGGTAGAGCTTAACGTCACCAAGGACTCTAAAGCCAACGGCTTAACGCTACCGCAGTTACGCGATGAACTTGAGGAAACCATTCCTGTATTGGCCGTAGTGCGCGACGATAATCGTCGGGCGGGCTACTCCTTTCATGGGATCTTGCAAGAGGGTGATATTTTACTGCTTGAGGCGGGCCCGGATGATCTAAAGCTGCTTGAAGATAAAGTAGGGTTGAGTGCGGTTGCGGAGCCTGAGGAGAAGGATGAAGATGCCTCAAAAGAGGATGAGGGCGAAGCAGACAGCAATGAGGGCCGGCAGCCGGTGGATACCGAAGGGCTGCAACTGATCGAAGCGGTCGTGCGTAATGATTCGATGATGAATAATCGCAGTGTCCGACAGCTGCGATTAAATCAACAGTTTGGTCTACATCTGGTAGCGGTTGCTCGTGACGGTAGTCGTTTGAAACAGCGCTTGCGAGATATTCGTTTTCAAACCGGCGATGTACTACTGCTTCAGGGCAGCGAGAACGAAATTAGCGATAGCCTTTCTACCTTAGGCTGTTTGCCGTTGGCTAATCGGGAGCTGCAGTTAGGCCAGCCGCGTAAGTTGGTTATCTCAATTGGGATTTTTGCGCTGGCCATTGTCGCGATGTTGCTGGACCTTCTGCCCGCAGCGGTCGCAATGGGCTGTGCCGCGCTTATTTCGCTATTAATTGGGGTATTGCCACTGCGGGATGGCTACCAGGCCATTGATGGCCCTGTCATTGTACTGTTAGCCGCCATGATACCCGTAGGGGAAGCCTTGGAAACAAGCGGTGGAGCCACAATCGTAGCGAACATCTTGCTAGAGCTTGGCGCGCAGTGGCCCATCTTTATTTCCTTAATCGGCCTTTTCGTGCTCACCATGCTACTTTCAAATGTGGTCAATAATGCCGCCGCCGCATTGTTAATGGCACCGATTTCCGCCAGTTTAGCCCAAGGCTTTAATGTCTCTCTTGATCCGTTTTTAATGGTGGTCGCGGTGAGTGCTTCATGCGCGTTTTTAACCCCCATCGGCCATCAGTCCAATACACTGGTGCTGGGGCCAGGCGGCTATCGGTTTGGTGATTATTGGAAGCTAGGTTTGCCGCTTTCGATCGTTGTGCTGGTGGTTGCCCTGCCGGTTATTTTGTGGGTATGGCCGCTGTAAGTAACGACAGCAAAAGATAGTGCTCGGTGGCCCCGCCGTGGGCCACCGAGCTTTGTTGAGCTTCGTCGTGTGGATCAGGGCTATCAGATTTTGTTACCCTATTACGCTTGGCGATAAATAAAAGTGAACAGGCTAAGCCTATGAATCAACAATACCGTCAGGATGCGATTGTCGAGCTGGTTCGTCAGCACGGTTATATGAGCATTGAGCAACTGACTGATCATTTCGCAGTAACGCCTCAAACGATTCGGCGCGATCTCAATACGTTGGCGAATGAGGGCCGAGTGAGGCGGGTGCATGGTGGCGTGGGAATTGAGTCAAGCACCGTTAATACGGCCTACAGCACACGTAAAACACTCCATCTTGAAGAGAAAGAGCGTATTGCTCATTGTCTGGCGCAGCATATTCCTAATCACTCATCGCTGTTTATCAATATTGGTACCAGCAATGAAATCATTGCCCAGGCATTGCTGGAGCATCAAGGGTTGGAAGTGATCACCAACAACCTGAACGTTGCCGCTATTTTGCAGCATAAAGAAGACTTTAACGTCATCATTGCGGGTGGCCAGGTGCGCTCTCGGGATGGCGGCATCATCGGTGAAGCCACCATCGACTTTATTAATCAGTTTAAGGTCGACTACGGCATTATTGGTATTAGCGGTATTGATGAAGATGGCTCTTTGCTGGAGTTCGATTACCAGGAAGTACGTGTGGCCCAAGCGATCATTGCTAATTCGCGACGCGTGTATCTAGCCGCGGATTACTCTAAGTTCCATCGCAACCCTGTGGTACGCCAGGGGAATCTTTCCCAGCTGGATGCGTTGTTCACTGACCGTAAGCCTCCCGAGTCTATCCAGCAGTTGCTAACCCAATATGATGTGGCGCTCTATATCGCCTAAACGGGCCAAGGCTGCTTTGTAGAGGTATTTTCGTACTTGAGCATCAATAAGGCTTAGCGTAGCCTTATTCATAATAAAGCGAAAATATTCACCTCAAAGCGAACATCTAATGTCCCGTTATCTACTTTCTATTGATCAAGGTACCACCAGCTCCCGTGCCATCTTGTTTAACCGACAAGGGGAAATTGCGGCCGTTGCCCAGCAAGAGTTTACCCAGCACTTTCCCCGTGATGGCTGGATTGAGCATGATCCTGAAGATATTTGGGAATCAGTAGTTGCGACCTGTAAAGAAGTGCTGGTGAAGGCCAGTATTTCTGCAGGTCAAGTGGCGGGTGTGGGTATTACCAATCAGCGCGAAACCACGCTGCTGTGGGACCGCGCAACAGGTAAGCCACTTTATAACGCGATCGTATGGCAGGATCGGCGAACGTCTGATACCTGCCAAACGCTGCGTGAAGCTGGGCATACTGATAGCGTTCAAGCAAAAACCGGCCTGTTAATTGATCCCTATTTTTCGGCGACGAAACTGGCATGGTTGCTTGAGAACGTGGAGGGTGCCCGTGAACGTGCTGAACGTGCTGAGCGTGGCGAGCTGGCATTTGGCACCGTAGATAGCTTTCTGATTTGGCAGCTGACAAACGGTAAGCAGCATGTCACCGATGCCACCAATGCCTCACGCACGGCGCTCTTTAACATACACACCCAGCAATGGGATGAGGATTTGCTGGCGCTGTTCAACATACCTGCCAACCTGCTGCCCAGTGTGAAAGACTCCAGCGATGATTTTGGCATGATGGAGGCAGAGTGGTTAGGGGCTGAGCTACCGATTGCTGGTGTGGCGGGCGATCAGCAGGCAGCGCTAGTAGGGCAGGCATGCTTTACGCCAGGTATGGGTAAAAGCACCTACGGCACCGGCTGCTTTATGATTGTAAACACCGGTGACACGCCCGCGCTTTCGCGTAATCGCTTGCTGACCACCATCGGCTATCGGCTTAACGGTAAGCCTACCTATGCGCTGGAAGGCAGTATTTTTGTCGCAGGTGCAACCGTACAGTGGCTGCGGGATGGCTTGAACCTGTTTGCGGATGCGGCTGAAACTGAGGCGCTTGCCAAGGAGACCCGACTGGGCCATAGCGTCTATTTGGTACCTGCCTTTACGGGGCTTGGGGCGCCGCACTGGGACCCTAAAGCGCGGGGAGCAATCTTTGGCCTGACACGGGACACCGGTATTGCAGAAATCGTTGCGGCAGGCTTGCAGGCAGTCTGTTATCAAACTCGCGATTTACAGCACTGCATGAACGACGATATGGACGCCACACCAAGCAAACTGCGTGTGGATGGCGGCATGGTTAAAAACAGCTGGCTGATGCAGTTTTTGTCCGACATGCTGGATGTTGAGGTGGATCGTCCCACTATTTTAGAAACTACTGCACTGGGAGCAGCGTACCTGGCAGGCTTACGCTTAGGCTGGTATGACTCTTTGGAAGAAATTGAACAGCTCTGGGACTGTGAAAAGAGCTTTATGCCGACCATGGAGGATGCGTCTCGCGAGCAGCTGTACCAAGGCTGGCTGGATGCCGTGTCGCGCGTACGTTCCGGCGAATAAGGCCATCACGTAGCCATCGTAAGGTGGCTGCGTGCACTTCTTGATTCTCTTCTTGTTGTAAGCTTTTAACACGTTTAACCCTGGGTGGCGGCCAATGTAGTCAAGCTACAACGGGGCGTGCGTCCAATGATGCATTGTTGGCTGATCGTTCATGAACCATAGTCAGGGCATGGGATGGAGTGATGCCTCGTTACCCCGACACATCGCACTATACCTTGCCATATAACCTTTGTGCGTGCATACAGCAGGCGCTAAAGAGCGAAGATTTTATCTGTTTGTTTGACCGTTCGCAGTCACCGAACCAGGTGCTTATCCGACCTGGCATGAGTAGCAATGCCACCATACGTATAGGGCGGCTGGCTTTGCCAACGAAAGCCCTTTGTGAGACCGGTAACGGATGACCATACCATGAGGTACTGAATATGAACTGTATTGAACTAAGCCAACAAGCTAACCAGATTGCCAGTACATTTAGCAAGCAGGACCTGGCTAAACTGGTACTTGCGCTTAAAGATAGCCCGAGATCGCTTCAATGTGCCGTGGAAGTGATCGATACGCTCGATAGTCGGTCTGGCTGTACGCTGGATGAAGCCTGGGATGAAGTGTTGGCAGGCGACTCGCAGCTACAGGTTGCCAACGAGGAGTAAGGCGTTAAACGCTTAGAAGCCTTGGTGGTGGATGTACACAAAGCTCCCTTAAAAATTTTAAGGGAGCTTTTTTAGCACGATAATTGGGTTATGTCCGTTTGATTATGTCCGTTTGGTTATGTGCTTTTAGCAAGCACTAGGCGTCTGCCATTGCTTGTTGAATTGCCTCGCCAGAATTATTTTCGAAGTAGGCATTAAATCGTTCATCGGCCTGGTCACCGAAAAGCATCCAGCAAGCCTCTTTAAGCCCTTCAGAGTGGCGTAGCTGCTCATGACGCACCACAAGCGATATTTTGGCCCGGCGGCGCAGGAAATCTTCCAGTTCAGTGATCATTTCATAATCGCGGGCGTGTTCAAGCTCAACGCGAATATATTCGGTACCTTCAATAAGCAAGGCGGCCTGGTCATGGTCTGCTTCGATTTTTTCAAGCATCGCAAACGCTTTATCCGCGTAGCGGCGCCACAGGCGTTTTGTAAGTAGCTCTGAAGAGGTGCTGGGCGTCATCGCATCAAGGCCGATACGCTCGGCCTGAGCCATAAATTGCTGTTTAACAGAATCAGCAGGTTCGCCGTACCACTGGAACCTGGGGTTGGTTAACGTCACGCCTAGCTGGGTTACCGCATCCGCAATTTCATCGCCGACGTTTAAGCAGTCGGTGAGCTTGCCACCAAAGATACTGATATGTGCCGTATCGTCATGTGTATCAATAATGTGCTTGCGTGAAAGCTGCAGGAAGTCACGGTCACTGCCTTGGTTGGCCTCGACGGCCAAGGGGCGTACGCCACAGCGTGTTGAAATAATATCGTCAGGTGTCAGGGGCTTCTCAAGCGTTAAGCGCTTGTTAATGTTCTCCAGCACGAAGCTTACGTCTTCATCGGTCACTACCGCATCAGGGTGGTCCATGTGCGTATCGGTAGTGCCGATACAGGTACGGTTGCCCATGGGGATAACAAAGAAAAGCCGCCCATCATCAGCAAAAAACGCCAGTACACGCTTTGACTCTGTTAACTGCGGCACGATTAAGTGGATGCCCTTTGAGTAAAGGTGCTGGTGCGATGTCTGCTGGTTGGTCAGCTTGTTGTGATGATCTACCCACGGGCCAGCCGCGTTAATCAATACCTTGGCTCGTATCTCAAACGTGCTGCCATCCATGGTGTTGCGGGCTTTCGTTACCCAGACACCATCTTTGCGCTCAGCACCCAGCGACTCCACATAGTTGGCGGCTGTCGCACCGAAATCGAGCGCGTGGCGGATAAAATTAAACACAAACCGAGCATCATTGTCGTGCAGGTAGGCATCCGAATACTCAAAGCCGCCCACCGATGTATCGACATTAATGATCGACTCTTCTTGCTTGATATTTTTTGGCGAAAGCAGGCGGGGCGTTTTGGTAAAACCATTACCCATTAACCAGTAAAGCCAGGTGCCTGCCCACAGATAGCGAGGGGAGTGGCGAAACCCTTTGGTAATCGTGGTGAGAAAGCGTATTTCCTCAACCGTGGAAGGGTAACTCTTGATCAGATGATTGCGGCTTTTACAGAGTTTACGCACCAGGCCAAAGTCATTGCTTTCCATATACTTGATGCCCCCCCACACCAGGTTGGAGGAGTGCATGCTGGTGCTGCCTGCAAAGTCGCCACGATCAATCAAGGCGACTTTGGCACCTTTGCCTGCCAGTGCCGCCGCGCTGGCTGCGCCATTAATACCGCCACCAATTACCAGCGCGTCAAAGGTGGCACTTGTCAATTGACTAACGTTTTGTTCACGCAGGGTCATGATAGCCTCATTAATGGGAAATTAGGTTTGATAACCAAAGCAAAACACAGTTATTTTCATTTATGAAGAATATGTGATCGTTTGCGATCTTTCAAGTTTGAAAACGAACATTGAGCGCCTATAAAAAAACCGGCTCCATCGTGGAGCCGGCTTATGGCAATCCTGTTGCCAGGATGTGTTATTCGACGTGGGCTTCCTCAGGATTAATTGGCGCTGCCTGCGTAGCATTATGGTTAATGAGCGTGCTTTTATTCTTTGCAAACGCATCGTAGGCAAAGTCATCGACCGTTAGCATCTCCAGCACGTTCTTTTCGAATTCGCGCATAAAGATCGTTTCTTCTTCACTAAGCAGGCCTTTCTCAAACGCTACCTCAACCCGAGCTTCAGGGTGAAGGGCCGTTTGAGGCAGCTCACCTTTGGCGTAGGCTTTGTTAACCGTGCGATAAATGGCTTCAGCACGGTCATAATCAACCAACAGTGCGTTGTAGCGCGCCAATGGGTTGGGTTGTTCGCCGTCGTCGGTATCCCAGGTGTTGGAAAGCAGTTTGGTACGCAACGCAGTGTGGGTGGAAACCCGTTTAGCAATGTCGCGTGCCAAATCGTCATGGGGTTTATCCCAACGGCGGCCGGTTGGCATTACCACGGCGTTAAGCACACGGCCGAGTGCCCGATTAGGCAAGTTGTCGAAAATCTCCACAAAGGCTTGTTCTGCACGATGCAGCAGGAAACGGCAGCTGTAGTGAAGCAGGGCGTCTTCGCCTTCCACTTTGTCACCTGCTTGCCACTGTTTGAGCACCATGGATGCGAGATACAGGTTAGAGAGCACATCACCCAAACGGGCAGAGAGCATTTCGCGTTTTTTCAGCGCGGAACCCAGGCTTGCCATGGCGGCATCCGCACATAGCCCAAAGCCTGCCGAGAGGCGGGCAATATCTTGCGCATAAGCCGCGGCTGGCCCGTCAAACGGCACGCGTTCTTTGCCAAACCCTAGCCCCATGGTGAACGCACGTGCGGCGTTACCAAAAATCAGGCCCGCATGGCTGAAGAAGGCTTTATCAAACGCGTTGATGTCGTTGGCATCCTTGGCGGCCAGCTCTTCCAGCACGTAGGGGTGACAGCGGATCGCCCCTTGACCAAAGATCATCAGGTTGCGCGTCATGATGTTGGCGCCTTCAACGGTAATCGCTACCGGGTTGGCGCTATAGCCAATACCTAAGTAGTTACGTGGGCCCAATGTGACCGCTTTACCGCCATGCACATCCATCGCATCGCTTAACAAATCACGTTGAAACTCGGTCAGTTGGCTCTTCAAAATCGCTGAAGGAACCGCCGGTTTCTCACCATGATCAATCAGGTTAGCCGTTTGATAAACGGTTGCCTGGGAGATATAAGCCATCGCTGCCATACGTGCCAGCGGTTCTTGAACGCCTTCCATTTCGGCGACAGGCACGTTGAACTGACGACGAACACGCGTAAAGCCACCGCTCCAGCCCAGTGCGTAGCGGGCGGTGCCGGTCGCGCCGGAGGGCAGCGTGATACAACGACCAATCGATAGGCACTCAACCAGCATGCGCCAGCCTTGGCCAATCATCTCCTGCCCGCCGATGATGGTATCCAGCGGGACAAAGACATCCACGCCTTTAATCGGGCCGTTCATGAACGGGCTGCCGATGGGGTGATGGCGGCGGCCAATGTCCATGCCTTTCGTATCGCGAGGAATGAGCGCTAAGGTAATGCCTCGGTCTTCTTCGTCGCCCAGCAGCTTTTCAGGGTCGAATAAACGGAAGGCTAAACCTACAACCGTGGCAATGGGAGCCAGCGTGATCCAGCGTTTTTCAAACGTCAGGCGCAGGCCCAGCGTCTCTTTTCCATTAATAATCTCTTTACACACTACGCCAGTATCAGGCAATGACGTTGCGTCAGAGCCCGCCCGCGGGCCTGTTAGGCCGAAGCAGGGGATTTCGCGGCCATCGGCCAAACGGGGCAGGTAGTGGTCTTTCTGTTCCTCAGTACCGTATTTAAGCAGCAGCTCGCCCGGGCCGAGGGAGTTGGGCACCCCAACGGTCACCATTAACGTTTCGTTAGCGGAGAGTTTTTGCAGTGCCATGGATTGGGCTTTTGCTGAGAAACCCAGGCCACCGTACTCCTTGGGAATAATCATCCCAAAGAAGCCTTCTTTTTTCAGGTAGTCCCATAACTGCTGGGGCAGGTCGGCACGCTCTTGAGCAATGTCCCATGCGTTACACATGCCAGCCGCTTTAGCGCACTGGTTATCAAGAAAAGCCTGTTCATCTTCGCGCAGGCCTTCATCCTTGTAAGCCAGCAGCTTATTCCACTGTGGCTTACCGGAGAAAAGCTCCCCGTCCCAGGAAACGCTACCGGCTTCTAGCGCCGTGCGCTCGGTGGCGGAGACCTTTGGCGCGACCTTTTTGAAAATTTTAAAAATCCGCGGTGTCAGCCACTGTTTGCGCACTGCTTCAAGGCCCGTCACAGCAACGACCAGAGCAGCGATTAGCAGCAATACGCCTATAACGGCGGCGTCAAAGAGTAGGCCAACAAGCCCTAATATACCCAACAGTGTCAGGGCTGCTGGGGCGCCTGCTTCGCGGCGCATAATAATCAGCAGGCCAACCACGGCCAGGATAATCAGTAGTAGGGTGAGCATAGAACGTCTCCATGTATTATTAGGCACTGTCCAGTTCTGGTCTACATGCGCTTGGCTCAGAACGTTGATGTCTGATCCATCAATGCAGCCTTGCCGTCGTGTGTAACGCTTGAAGTGATGATTAGAACGCAAGCCATAGGCATTCGAACAGATGTTTGAATATTGGCAGACGTACGCTATCCCGCGCAAGTCGTTACGTCTTTTTATCCTGCTTATTAATAGTAGCTTAGTAAAAAAAAGCCACGGCAGTTAGCCGTGGCGCTTGGATGAACGGGGATTCACGTGTGAAAACGCCATTCACCCATGTTGGGCAGGCGCGCCGTTAGCTACAAAATAGGTAACTTGCGCGCGAGGCAGCGGTTCGTGTCCACGAATGTGGTCGGCAATCTTTTCGGCCAGCATGATGGTTGGTGCATTCAGGTTGCCGGTAGGAATTAGAGGGAACAGTGAGGCGTCAACCACCCTTAAACCTTCTACGCCATGAACGCGACCCTGGCCATCTGTCACGGCCAGCGTATCGTCTCCCATACGGCAACTGCCACAGGGGTGATACGCCGTTTCCGCGTTTGCCTTAATAAACTGATCCAGCGCTTCATCGCTTTGTACATCAGGCCCTGGGGAAATTTCACGGCCTCGGTACTTATCGAATGCGGGTTGTTCGATAATGTTGCGCGTTAAGCGAATGGCATCACGGAACTCTTCCCAATCTTTTTCATGCGACATGTAGTTGAACAAAATACTGGGTGCCGCGTGCGGGTCTTTTGAGGCTAGCCGAATGCGGCCTCGGCTTTTGGAGCGCATCGAGCCCACGTGCGCTTGAAAGCCATGCGCTTGAACCGCGCTTTTGCCATTATAGCTAATCGCGATGGGTAAAAAGTGATACTGCAGGTTGGGCCACTCTTCCTCATCACGGCTGCGAATAAACGCACACGCTTCAAACTGGTTGCTGGCGCCAATACCCGTACCCTTGAGTAGCCACTCAGCGCCTATCATGGGCTGGTTGTACCATTTTAGAGCGGGGTAGAGCGAGATGGGTTCTTTACATGCGTACTGAATGTACATCTCTAAGTGGTCTTGCAGGTTTTCGCCGACACCCGGCAGGGCATGAACGGTCTTGATGCCTAGCGGCTCGAGCACTTCAGGATGGCCGATGCCCGAGCGCTGCAAAATTTGAGGTGACGCAATAGCACCACCACACAGCAGCACTTCCCGCTTGGCGCGGGCGGTCTGCTGTTGCCCTTTGCGCTCGTAGCGCACACCCACAGCGCGCTTGCCGTCAAACTCAATGATGTCGGTAACGGCGTGGGTTTCTATGGTCAGGTTGGTGCGCTGTTTGGCGGTGTCCAAGTAACCCCGGGCGGTAGAGGCGCGTCGCCCCTTGGGCGTAACGAACCGGTCCATGGGGCCAAAGCCTTCTTGCTGATAGCCGTTAACATCATCTGTTTCCGGGTAGCCTGCCTGTTTGCCTGCTTCAATAAAGATGCGATACAGCGGGTTGTTACCGTTTTTGGGAGTAGTGATGCTGACCGGGCCGCTACCACCGTGGTAGTCATTGGCCCCGGTGTCGCGGGTTTCTGACTTTTTAAAGTAGGGTAGGCAGCTTAAGTAATCCCAATCTTCCAAGCCTGGCTGTTGAGCCCAGTTATCGTAATCCAGTGCATTGCCGCGGATATAGCACATGCCATTAATCAACGAAGAACCGCCCAACCCTTTCCCGCGCCCGCACTCCATGCGGCGGCCATCCATATGCGGTTCCGGGTCCGTTTCAAATGCCCAGTTGTAACGCTTTCCCTGAAGTGGAAAGGCGAGGGCTGCTGGCATTTGGGTACGGAAATCAAGCCGGTAATCCGGCCCGCCGGCCTCTAACAAGAGAACGCGGACGTCGCTGTCTTCCGTTAAACGCATAGCCAGCACGCTTCCCGCTGAGCCCGCGCCGATAATAATGTAATCAAATTCATGCGGTTGCGGCATAGTTACACCTTGAGAGAGTAGAATAGCTGGCGTGTTTGCTGTTTCGCTTTAAAACACCGACTCAAAGGGGCCCATCTCGATTTGTACCGACTTGGTTTGGGTATAGTGGTTAAGCGTATCGATACCATTTTCACGGCCAATACCCGACTCTTTATAACCGCCAACCGGCATTTCAGAAGGCGATTCACCCCACGTATTCATCCAGCAAATACCCGCTTCCAACTGATGAATAACGCGATGTGCGCGGTTTAAGCTTTCGCTAAATACGCCGGCTGCCAAGCCATACCGGGTGTCGTTGGCGCGACGAATGACGTCAGCTTCATCATCAAAGGCCAGCACCGACATCACCGGGCCGAAAATTTCTTCCTGCACAATGCGCATATCATCTGTGCAATCGGTAAATACGGTAGGTGCTGCCCAAGCGCCGTTGGCCCAGTCGCCGCTTTTCCACTCATCACCCCCCACCAGCAGGCGGGCGCCTTGCTGTTTACCCAAGGCAATATAGGAAAGCACCTTTGCCTGGTGCTCAAAACTGACCAGAGGACCAAAATTAACGCCAGGGTCCATAGGGTCGCCTGCTTTGATGCGCTTAACACGCTCCACCAGCTTGGCTTCAAATGCGTCTTTCACACTGCGTTCGATAAACACCCGCGTACCGTTGGTGCAAACTTGGCCACTGGAGTAGAAATTGGCCATCATGGCCGCATCGGCGGCGCGGTCCAGGTCCGCATCGGCAAAGATGATCAGCGGTGATTTTCCACCCAGTTCCATCGTGACGTCTTTAAGCGATGAGCTAGCGGCTGCGGCCATCACTTTTTTGCCGGTACCTGCTTCACCGGTAAACGACACTTTGGCAATGCTCGGGTGTGCCGTCAGCATCGCGCCTACGTCGCCATCGCCTTGCACCACGTTGAAAACACCGTCTGGCAGGCCAGCTTCGGTAAATATCTCAGCCAGTTTAATTGCGCTCAGCGGTGTCACTTCACTGGGTTTAAAGACAACGGCATTACCTGCCGCCAGCGCTGGCGCGGCTTTCCAGCAGGCGATTTGAAGGGGGTAGTTCCACGCGCCGATGGCGCCAATGACGCCCAGCGGCTCGCGGCGGGTATACACAAAGGAGCTTTCGCGCAGTGGAATTTGGCTACCTTGAATAGCGGGGGCCAGCCCTGCGAAGTACTCAATCGCATCAGCGCCCGTCACGATGTCGACACTTGCTGTTTCGCTAATCGGCTTACCGGTGTTGCGGGTCTCGAGCGCTGCCAGCTCGTCATTGCGCTCACGCAGCAACGCAACCGCGCGCTGCATAATACGGGCGCGCTCCATGCCGGTCATGGCAGCCCATTCGCGCTGGCCACGCTGGGCCGCTTCAACGGCTGCGTCAACGTCCTGTTGGCTTGCTTGGCCAAGTGTCGCAAGCAGGCTGCCATCAAATGGGTTAGTAACGGTAAAAGTAGTACCTGACGTGGCAGCGACCGGGCGACCATCAATATAGAGAGGCTGTACATCTTGAGCGGACATGTTGATCTCCTTTATAACCTTAATGAGCGGGTGCTGAGTGTTGATATTTGTGATGGGCCAAGAGTTGATCAAGATAGTGGAGCGCTAGATGGCGGGCTTTGTCGGCATCAAGCCCTTCGGGTGTTAATGCACCGCGTAGCCATAAACCATCAATCATGGCGGCCAACCCACGGGCCGCATTGCGTGCCTCAACGTGGGGGAGCACGCGTCGAAACTGACAACATAAATTGGCGTAAAGGCGTCTATCGTTCACATTTTGCAGGCGCTGAAGCATCGGCTTGTGCATGCTGCTGGCCCAAAAGGCAAGCCATGTTTTAGCCGCTGGGCCGGTCACTTGAGTGCGATCGAAGTTGCCTTCGATAATCGCGCTGATGTGCGCTTTAGGTGAGTCATCGTTCAACGCCCTGCGTCGCGCAGAAATAGCGTCACTAAGGTCAGTCAAGATCTGGCGCATAGTGGCTTCAAGAAGGCCATCTTTCCCGCCAAAGTAGTGACTGATGATGCCTGCAGAGACGCCCGCGTGACGGGCAATCCGCATAATGGTTGCTTCTGCCAACCCCACTTCGTCAATGGCCGCCATGGTGGCGTTGATTAACTGCTGGCGGCGTATCGGTTCCATTCCCAGCTTTGGCACAGCTGTCTCCTGATGACGTTGAATGCCTAACTTGAAACATACGGTTAGTCATGATTATCTGTATATCTTAGTAGTTGTTTATTGAACGTTCAATCAATAAACGCTGGTGCATGTTGCTGCGCTTGGCGTTAAAGGAATAAACATGCCCATTTACGTAAAATAGAAGGGGAGTTGTAATGAAACGTGTCCAGGTGGTGGGATTAAGCGCATTGGTGTTGGGGGCTGCTATGCCCATGATGGCCCAAGCCGATGAGTGTTCGCGTGTGCGTTTTGCCGAGGTGGGCTGGACCGATATTACCGCGACGACGGCGTTGGCCAGCGAAGTGCTGGAGGCGCTAGGCTATACGCCAACCGTCGATACGGTGTCAGTGCCGATTGCCTATGCGGGCATGCGTAACAATGATTTTGATGTTTTTCTAGGCAACTGGATGCCCTCTATGGCGTCCATCAGCGACCCGTATATTGAGAGTGGCGATGTTGAGCGGTTAATTGTCAATTTGGAAGGTGCCAAATACACGCTGGCTGTACCGCAATACGTGTACGATGCAGGTGTTACCTCTGTGAATGATTTAGCGGCTCACGCTGATCGATTTAACCATCGCGTGCATGGCATCGAGGCGGGTAACGATGGCAATGAGCTTATCCAGCAAATGATTGATGATAATGCCTACGACCTGGGCGATTGGCAGGTGGTGGATTCCAGTGAAGCTGGCATGCTTTCAGAATTGACAACACGCGTCCCCAATGAAGAGTGGATGGTCTTTCTGGGGTGGGAGCCGCATCCCATGAATACCAACTTTGATATGGCCTACTTATCCGATGCGGATGATTACTTTGGGCCTGATTTGGGTGGCGCCACGGTGCACACCAATACGCGCGCCGGGTTTGTCGAAGCGTGCCCGAACGTGGGTACGTTACTTGGTAATATGACGTTTACGCTGGAAATGGAAAACCAGTTAATGGGCGCCATTATGAATGAGGGTGTCGGCCCTCGCGTTGCCGCCAATCGTTATTTAAAAGAGCACGACGATTTATTAGCCGCGTGGCTTGAGGGTGTGACAACCCGGGATGGTGAGCCTGCACTGCCAGCAGTTCAGGCCGCTCTGTAAATTTGTCATTGTCTCATTGAAAGGTAGGCCTGTTTTCGGCTTGCCTTTTGTTTCGAGAATAGGCATAATCTGCACCCGCTGATGTCGGAAAGGCTACGTAGCTCAGCTGGTTAGAGCACATCACTCATAATGATGGGGTCCCCTGTTCAAATCAGGGCGTAGCCACCAAAATCAGCGCCGCAGTACACGGATATCCAAGTGTATTGCTATGGTGGCCCCTTAGGTCCTCCCGCAACGCTAAACTGCAAACCCCGCCAGGCCCGGAAGGGAGCAACGGTAGTGGTGGCTGCGTGTGCCGGGATGTGGCTTTTGGGGCCGCCTCCATTTCTGTCGTTTCCAGCCTGTTGTGACATAAATTCCAGCCAAAATGACATAATTTGCGGCTTATCGTGACATAACCTGTTTTTGTAGTAATCCTACGAAATGGGGTGTTGTCATGTTTAGCGCAAGCTCCGTCACCCTCGTGTAAAAAACCTCTACAAATTTGCTAGTTTTAAAACAAGCTGTACTCGCATTGTTGAGTCTTCCTTGACGGGTTGTGATCAGCACGCGTGCTATGACTACTGGGAACATGGCGATTAAGCAACTAAGCGAGTAGCGCCTTTATCTTATGCGATGGCATGCATTTTCTTATATCCATCCAAGGCTTTGAAGAACTCAGTAGCGGTGATGCCTAAGGCCAATGTGTGCTTGGGCTCAGGTAGCGAATAAATCATTGGTCTGTTAGCGACAAGCACGTCATTGTGCATGGACTCACGACGACTAGATGAATTGTTTTAGCATTGGCAGCCCCTGCCTGAGAGGTTTCTGCATGAAAGCACCCCAGTTAGAGATAAGCCAGCCTCCTGGCGCGCCACTCAGGTCAACTGACTATTCGTAGCCGTTGTCTCGGTGAGAGGGGTGCTAGAGCATAAGAGTGAGGGGAATCCCCCGGGAGCGCCGGCAGAGGCTAGCTGCCTGGGTGCATTACTTCATGAGAGGCATTGCCAGGTTTTCCTGCATGACGTTTTTCTACATAACAACGCTTCGAGCAGCAAGCCATTTCGCTTTGCAGCCAGTCGTCAGTGCCCAAGCGAGAACAATGATAAATCAATCACTACAATAAGGAGATACAGCGTATGGGCTTATTAAATAAACGGGCCTCGTCGACGTACGACGACAGCGATATGCAGACGGATTATGTTGTAGGGCAGGACAACATCCAGGGAAGTATGGGGCCCATCGGTTTTGACATTCATAACCGCGTCTTTGTCCTGTCCGCACTCGCCTCGTTGATTTTCATTGTGTTGACCCTGATGTTCCCGGCGCAGGCAGGGGAGCTGTTCCAATCTATCGTTGGCTTCTCGACGCGCACGTTGGACTGGTACTTCATGATTCTGGTGGATTTTTTCATTGTCTTCTGTCTGGCGCTGATCGTGCTTCCCCATGGCAAAGTGAGACTAGGCGGCCCGGATGCCCGGCCGGAACACAGCTACCTGTCGTGGTTCGCTTTGTTGTTCACGGCGGGTATCGGGATCGCCTTGCTGTTCTTCAGCGTGCTGGAACCGGTTTATCATGCAAATGTGTCTTCGCCCTTAGGCACTCCTTCGCCCTTTGGTGCCGACGGTGCGCTAAATATGGCCGCGGTTGACGAAGCCTCGGCCATGGGGCTGGCGGGGACGTTTCTACACTGGGGGCTGCACGGCTGGGCCGTATACGCGGTGATGGCGCTTGCCCTGGCGATCTTCAGCTATAACAAGAAACTGCCGTTTTCTATTCGCTCGATCTTCTTTCCTATCCTGGGGGATCGCGTATGGGGCTGGTGGGGGCACTGGATCGATATCCTGGCGGTGTTTTCCACCCTGTTCGGCTTGGCCA
Source organism: Halomonas sp. AOP43-D1-4 (assembly GCF_052446175.1). NCBI lineage: Bacteria > Pseudomonadati > Pseudomonadota > Gammaproteobacteria > Oceanospirillales > Halomonadaceae > Halomonas > Halomonas sp. AOP43-D1-4. Next base: position 273,835 of record NZ_JBQSVY010000003.1, on the reverse strand, counting down.
CGGCACTGGGCCTGGGCGCGCAGCAGGCCAACGCGGGACTGAATTTTGTGTTCGGTATGGCCATCAATACCACGACACAGGTCATCATCATTGCGCTTGTCACTGCGGTGGCGCTGGTATCGGTGTGGCGTGGCCTGGAGGGGGGCGTAAAGCGACTCTCCGAGATCAACATGATCGCGGCCGTGATGTTCTTCTTCTTTGTGCTGTTCGCTGGCCCGACCCTGATGGCGATCAGCGGCATGTGGACGGGAATCACCCATTATGTGACGGAACTCATTCCGCTCTCGGCGCCCTTTGGCCGTGAAGATGACGCTTATCGTCAAGACTGGTCGGTGTTTTACTGGGCGTGGTGGGTCAGCTGGGCGCCTTTTGTCGGAATGTTTGTCGCGCGCGTGTCCAAGGGTCGTACGGTGCGTGAATTTCTGCTCTGCGTGCTGATCGTGCCAAGCCTTTTTATCTTTATCTGGATGGGGGTATTCGGCAGCATTGCACTGGATCAGCTTTATACCAATCCCGCCGCGAGTCTGGTCAAGGAGTACGTGATCGATAGCTACCGTCCCGAACTAGCCCTATTCGGCATGCTCAATGAGCTACCGCTGACGGGTTTGATGTCGAGCCTGGGGATCATTCTGGCGCTCACCTTCTTCGTGACGTCATCGGATTCCGGCTCTCTGGTGATCGATACCATCACCGCCGGCGGCAAGATCGAAGCGCCTCGGCCTCAGCGTATGTTCTGGGCGACGGTAGAGGGGTTGATTGCCATCGTGTTACTGATCGGTGGTGGGTTGTCGGCGCTTCAAGCGGGTGTCACGGCGACGGCTATCCCATTTTCCATCTTGATGCTGCTGATGTGCTACTGCATCATCCGAGCGCTGAACGGCGAGCTGCGCCGCATGCGCAACGGAAAGTGACGTGAAGTCCCTTTGCCGGACGCGATGTCCGCCAAAGAGAAGTTTTACTGTCCCGCACGAAACAAAAACGCCTGTACCCCAACAGGTACGGGCGTCCGCGTTGCTTGTGTAATCCCCCCGAAAACCCGATTCAGCTCAGATGAGGTGAGTCGCCATGAGCTTACTCGCCGCGAGGGTAGCGCTGGGCTTCTTCGACTTCGTTCAGATCCATGTGGTTACGCATGTAACGCTCGCAAGCGTCCTGCAGCGGCTGATAGTCCCACGGATAGTAGTGGCCATTACGCAGGGCTTCGTAGACGATCAGACGCTGTGCCTGGGAGGCGCGCACGTCGGCATCGAAGGCTTTCATGTCCCACTGCTTGTGTACCTTGGCCTGATAGTCGGCTACCACCTCGGCGTAGTCGGGATGCACCGCCAGATTGTACTGCTCCAGCGGGTCGGCCTCCAAGTCGAATAGCTGCGGTGGGTCAATCTCGCAATAGTTGAATTTCCACTTGCCCTCGCGGATGGTCACAATTGGCGAATAACTGGCCTCGGCGGCGTATTCCATGTACACCGGCGCGTCGCGCTTCTCGCCTCTGGTCAAGGGGAGCAGCGACTGGCCATCGGTATAGGGCGCGATCGAGGAAAGGTCGATGCCGACCAGGTCGGCAATGGTGGTATTGATATCGATGATCGATACCGGATCCTCAACGTTGCGCGGTTCGATCCCCGGTGCAGACAGCATCAGCGGTACCCGCGACGAGCCTTCATAGGGACTCATCTTGAACCACAGGCCCTTTTCGCCAAGCATATCGCCGTGATCAGCACAGACCACGATAATCGTGTTGTCGAGCATGCGGGTGCGTTCGAGCACGTCTAGAATGCCGCCGATCTTATCGTCGACATAGGAGATGTTGGCGAAATAGCCCTGGCGAGCGTTGCGCACGTCCTGGGGCTGGATATTGAACTTGGTGTAATCGTTGGCTTCGAAAATTCGCTGGGAGTGCGGATCCAGCTCATCGAAGGGTATGGGCCCTTGCTGGGGCTCAAGATACTCGCAGTCGTTATATAAATCCCAGTATTGGCGACGTGCTACATAGGGGTCGTGCGGGTGAGTGAAACTGACGCACAGCGCCCAAGGCCGCTCGTCGTGACCGCGCGACAGGTCATATAGCCGCTGCTCGGCGTGAAACGCGACTTCGTCGTCGTATTCCATCTGATTGGAAATTTCAGCAACGCCAGCGCCTGTCACCGACCCCAGGTTGTGGTACCACCAGTCGATACGTTCCCCGGGCTTGGTGTAGTCAGGTGTCCAGCCGAAATCAGCCGGGTAGACATCGGTGGTTAAGCGTTTCTCGAAACCGTGGAGCTGATCTGGGCCGACGAAGTGCATCTTTCCTGACAAGCAGGTGGAATAACCTGCGCGACGCAAATGATGCGCCCATGTCGGCACGCTTGAAGGAAATTCCGCTGCGTTGTCATATACCCCGGTGCGGCTCGGCAACTGGCTCGACATGAAGGCGGCCCGCCCCGGTGCGCAAAGATAGCTAGGTGTATAGGCATTGTTGAAATTGACCGAGCGTTTGGCCAGTTTCTTGAGGTTAGGCGCATGCAAGAAATCGGCGGGGCCATCCTTGAACAGTGTACCGTTGAGTTGGTCGGCCATTAACACCAGTACATTAGGTCTAGCCATATAGAAATCTCCCTGGCGAGTATTGTTGATATTCGAAGCTGCCAATAGGCGCGACTTCAATCCCTTACAATGACGTGCCAGGAAGTAGTAAACCAATGATTTATTTGCCCCCTAAGCCCAAACTCACATTGGCCTTAGGTATAAACAACGATTTAGTGGATAGTGTCTGTTACCGCCATTAATTAAGCATGCGGATTAACACTCGGTCTTGCGGTGGATATTAACGTTTGAGGCGCCATCAACTTGGTTCTACTGTGCCCTATATTAATGCTACTGCTGTGTGATAATCATACGGCCTACCTGCCGGTTGGAGGCTGAGCGCTATGTGTTTCCATCGTTTTTAAGGTGAAGGTAGAGTGGGTCGAACTCGCCAGCTTGCTGCAGCTTGTCCCAGTCCGGTATGGTCATCCGGCTTCTTTCGGTGATGATCAAGCCATCTGCGCGTAGTGCCTGAAAAACGCGGTTTACGTGGACGGGCGTCATCCCTGTCGCATCTGCTATTTCTGCTTGGGTCGTTGGCATATAGAACGTGTTCCCCTCAGTCAAGCCGACTGTCTTTAGGCGCACCATGAGTTCGCAGATAATATGCGCGATGCGGGAGTAAGCCTCGCGTTGTCCAATATTTAACAGCCATTCACGGAAAATAGAGGCGTAGACAAGTGTCTCGCGCCAAAAGGCAGCGACAAGCCTGGGATAGCGCTCACAGAGTTGATGCAGATCTTTATGCTGAATGAAGCCGAGCTTGCAGGGGCTGATAGAGGCAATATTAATATCTATTACTCTCAAGTGAAGGCTTTGCAGGTCGGGGATGTCGCCAGGAACATGCAGGGCCATGATCTGGCGCTTGCCTTCAATGGATACTTTGTTGACGCAGGTAAAGCCCTCAACCATCAAGCAGCACTGGTTTGGCTGATCGCCCACTTTAACAATGTCTTGATTGCTCTTGATTTCTTTTGTGTGAATCGGTAACCCCATCAGTGCCTGCTTCTCTTCACTGGTAAGCGCGAAAATATTTTCTAATTTGCGGATCATGATGTGATTGGGCGAGAAGGGCGCTGTGGTCATGTTTGGCTCCGAGGTTTGCAGAAATAATGAAGCCTGATGCAACATTTTCTGCGCACTATGTGGTTTGGTAATGCCAGTCTCAAGCATGCTCCACGTGAGGTGAAATAGCCAGGTTACGCGATTTATCGTATTGGATTTTATTTATTTGGAAGGAGACTTTAAAAAAAATTAAAGTTCTTTGGCAGGTATTTTCATCAGTGACGCTAGGCTGGTGTGTTGGCCCTGCAGCAAATCGGCCAGTGTATATTGATCCAGAACGCCCAAAAAGGCGTCTAGTGCATCGTTAAGGATAGGCTTTAAGCGGCATGCGGGGGTAATGACGCAGGCGCTATCGTCTCGAAAGCACTCGACGAGCGCCATTTCCTGCTCGGTATCTCTCACCAACGCCCCTAACCGAATGTGTTCGGGCGCCCGGTTTAGCCAAAGCCCGCCATGCTTGCCACGGATGGCTTTGAGGTACTCTTTTTGATGTAGTTCCTGGACAATTTTCATCAAGTGATTGCGCGAGATCGAGAATGTCTCGGCAATTTCCGTGATTGTTGCGCGCTCTTCTCCCTTGGCTGCCAGGTAAATCAAAACGCGAATAGAGTAATCCGTGAAGCGGGTTAGGTGCATGGTTTGCCAAGTGTGGACCAAACACCGCATTGTACGGGGTTTAAAAAGGATGGGGAATATTCGGCTAGGGGCCGTGATAATAAAAGGAAGGTGTTTATGATAGAAAATGAGCGCTATTAATCATTTTTGCTCATCGTTAATGTCGTTAACATGGGGCAGAGTAATTGCCTGGTAGCCTGTATAGCATGGGTGGGGTGAATGGGGTGTTGTTAAAAAACGGATCAGGGAGGTCATATGAACTACGAAATAGTGCTTAAGCGCGTCTATTCAGCGTTTGAAGACGACGAGGGAGCACGCGTCCTGGTTGACCGTTTATGGCCACGTGGAAAAGAGCGTGCTTCGCTGGCGCTAACGGAATGGTATCGCGATGCCGCGCCTTCATCATCTCTAAGGCGTGACTACCACCAGGACAAAATTAGTGAGGCTTCCTTTCAGACCCGCTACCGTTTGGAATTAAAGGAGTCGGATGAAGCGTTACTACCGCTGATGCGTTATGCCAGGCAAGGTAAGCTGACGTTATTAACGGCTTCACGTCAGTTGGACCATTCACATTTGCCCATTCTGCGTGAAGCGGTGCTGGACGCGCTGGATATAGAAGACCGAGCAGACCAAGAGTTAACGTCCTCACCGTGTTACTTAAATAGCACTTCTCAGGATTGTGAGTAGCGAGGGATGTTAATCACTAGGCTGTCGGTCGTGATTAACGCGTTGTTTGTTCGTCAATAAAGTGCTGCATAATCGCCAGAGTTTCATTGCTGACATGATGCTCCATGCCTTCAGCATCAATGCGTGCGGTATGATCATTAACGCCCAGCGCGCGTAAAAAATGTAGCACTATATCGTGCCGTGCCCGGGATGTTTCTGCCATTTTTTGGCCTTCCGCTGTTAGAAACAGGGAGCGGTAAGGCTTACTGGTGACCAGTCCCAGCTCATTTAAGCGGCGGATCATCTTGGATACGGTCGCTTGACTCACCCCCATGCGGCTGGCGATGTCGGCGGCGCGCGCTTCTCCCCGATGGCGAATCAGGTCGCCGATCAGCTCAACGTAATCTTCGATTAGCTCGGTTTCATGCGCATTGCGCACGGTTTCATATTGCCGTGTGTGCTCTTCAATGGGCGGCAATGCGTCATTGCAGTAACTTTTACTCATACATTTGGCGTTATGGGGAAGCGGCTGATCGTTATCACTCATTGGCAGACTATATCGAGGTGAATGGAAAACTCTAATGGATCATGGTAGCGCATATTGTAGAATAATTGTTAGCCAAGGCTAAACTATTTGCACAATGCTTTTTTGTTGAGCTAAAGTTGTAATTAGCGCAAACCAAATTTACAACGGGGGACGTCCATGAGCCAACGAAAAACATGCTTGATAATAAGTTTGTTGCTTGCGACGGCGGGCAGCGTTACGACGGCCAGTGCCCAGACGCTATCGCCGCCGATTAATGTTGTGGCGACGTTTACGGTATTGGGCGATTTGGTGGCCCGCGTGGCAGGAGACGACGCCAACGTATCAGTGCTGAGCCCTGTTAATGCAGAGGTGCACGAGTGGGAATTAACACCCAATAATTTTGCCGCTCTGGAAGAAGCCGATATTGTTTTTTATAACGGCTATCAGCTAGAGCAGTGGATGCACCAGGTGGAAGCGACTACCCAAGGCGATGTGCCCTTGGTCGCCGTTGCCGAAGCGTCTGAACACCCCACTCAACATATTATGATTGGCGATATGCAGGGCGATGTCGACCCACATTTGTGGACAGACCCGCGTGCGGCAATGGCCTATGTTCACGTGATAGCGAATGAGTTGGAAGACCTTCTGCCAGAGCAGGCAGAGGATATTCAGGCGCGTGCCGATAACGTCGTGACAGAACTTCAAGACCTTCACTTGGAGCTTCAACAGACGCTAAGCGATATTCCGGAAGAGCGTCGTGTTTTGCTCTCAAGCGAAGCAGCATTTTTGTATTTCTCTGATACTTATGGCTTTGAACATGACGGTATCTGGGGGAATAACGCCGAAACGGAAGGCTCGCCGCAGCAGTTAATGCGCATCATTGACTTGATTAACGCACGCCAGCCTGCAGCGCTTTTTTGGGAAAGCACAACATCGGATCGTTACGTTAGTAGCCTTTCCAGAGATACGGGAATTCCCACCGCGGGTCCTTTATACGTGGACTCGTTAAGCGAGCCAGAGGGCGAGGCGGGAGACTATTTTGCCATGTTGAGGCATAACGCCGATATGCTGCGCCAGTATTTAGCCGTTGAGTAGTGCACCATGACAACCAGTTTACCGAGCACGATGGCCGCCATTGAAATAACCGGGCTGTACGCTGCTTATCAGCGCCAAACCGTGCTGGAAGATATACACCTCACATTTCCCGCTGGGAAATGGACGGCCATTGTCGGACCTAACGGTGCGGGAAAATCGACACTTTTTCATGTGTTGACCGGCAGCATGAAGCCGCTGCAAGGCAGCGTAAAAGCCTTTGACGAGCCCATAGCAAAGCATCGTCGGGCGGGGCGTATCGCGTATATGGCTCAGCGCGAGGCGATTGAGTGGGATTTCCCTGTCTCGGTATGGGACACCGTCATGGGTGGGCGCTACGGACACATGCGCAGCGATGCGTTATGGCGCCGCTTATTGCCTGCGCGCTGGCATCACGCTCGACATAGCGAAGCGGTGCATGATGCTTTGGTGGCAGTCAATATGCTCGACCTGGCTGACCGACCTATTGGCGCTCTTTCCGGTGGTCAAAAAAAACGTGTGTTGCTAGCACGCGCGCTAGCGCAGCAGGCCAGCATTTTGTTGTTAGATGAGCCACTGGCTGGCGTTGACCCGCCCAGCGAGAAGCTCATCTTGTCAGTACTTCGTCGCGAGCGTGAAGCGGGTAGAACCGTGATTATGGTCACACATGATATGCCCGGTGCTCGCCGCTATGTGGATCACGTCGTGCTGATTAATCGCTTTGTGCGGGGTACCGGTACGCCTGAAGAGATGCTAAGCGAAACAAAACTGGCCGAACTTGCAGTGAGTTCAATTGAGCAAACGGTCAATGATCGCCAAACGATGCCAGTGGCTTCCAATAGTTCTGGGCAGGGGTAAGTTACGTGGTTGACAGCATATTAATGATTGAAACGTTTAGCGATGCACTGGTAAACGGCTTAATCGCAGCGTTAATGGTGGTAGTTAACCTGCTACCTGACAGCGTTTCTGACGCCTTTCAGTATGCATTTATGCAAAGAGCGCTACTCACCTCGGTGCTGGTAGGCGCTATTTGTGGGATGCTTTCCTGTTATGTCGTGCTAAAGCGCTGGTCGCTGCTGGGGGATGCGATTTCTCACGCTGTGCTGCCGGGGGTAGCCATTGCGTATTTGCTTGGCTGGCCCTTCTTTGTAGGGGCGTTTATTACCGGGGCGCTGACCTCGGTAGGCATCGGGGCGATTGAAAGGAACACACGAATTAAAGCAGATGCCGCGATGGGACTGATGTTTACCGCCTCCTTCGCCCTTGGTGTGGTCATTATCAGTAAATTGGCTTCCAGTACCCATCTGATGCACATTCTGTTTGGCAATGTACTGGGTGTTAAACACTCAGCATTAATGCTGACCTTTGTTGCCAGCATCATTGCCATTTTAACGGTATGGCTCGCTTATCGGCCCTTGTTGCTCTATGCCTTCGACCCTCAGCAGGCACAAGCATTGGGCTTTAATACGCAGATTATTCACTATGGCCTCATTCTTTTGCTGACGCTGACGATTGTTGCAAGCCTTGAGACTGTCGGCATCATATTGGTCGTTGCCATGTTAATCACGCCAGGTGCGACAGCACATCTGCTGACAGACCGCTTCACGATAATGCTGTTGATTTCAGTATCTATTGGCATATTGTCTGCGGTTATTGGGCTTTGGCTTTCGGTAGTATTTAACGTGGCATCGGGTGGCTCAATCGTACTAGTGGCTTTCGCTTTCTTTGTTTTAGCGCTGCTCTTTTCGCCCAAGCAGGGTATCGTGCCGCGCCAGTGGCGTCATTGGAAGATGGGATAACGGCTCGTTTACGAACAGAGCACCCGAGTCCGCCATGAGTTGGCTAAAAAGCAGTACGGCCAGTGACGCCATTAGCGGGGCTAGCAAACGTACAGAGATGCCTCTATATGCCAAAACATTAGCAACAGCAGAGAAATAACTGATGGATGCTTTTTGTAAGCGCGCTATCTGCTAAAATTTGCACCCTTCGATATTAGGCTGTGTACGAAATGGTGGCTCTTGAGTGTGCCATCCGGCATTCGCTTGTTTTTCGTACACGTCCTAATCACCTTGTCATCGGTCTGGAAATCTTCATGAATGCAGTTATTCTTGCCGTGCTTGTCATGGTAGTGCTGTCTCTTGTGCGTGTCTCAGTTGTTTTTGCATTGGTTGTAGGTGCGCTGGTGGGTGGCCTGGTGGGTGGGCTTACGCTTGACCAAACGTTAGAGGCCTTCAACAACGGCGTTGGCGGGGGAGCGCAAGTAGCGCTGGCCTATGCAACGCTCGGTGCGTTTGCGGTTGCCATCTCGCGTTCTGGCTTGCCCGATATGCTGGCGAACCGATTGATTGCCATGCTGGGCAAGGAGGCAACGGCCGCGCGTCAGGCTCGTGTGAAAACGCTGCTGCTCACCGCTATATTGTTAGTGGCTATTGCATCGCAAAACGTGATTCCGGTGCATATCGCGTTTATTCCGGTGCTGATTCCTCCACTGCTTACCCTTATGAATCGTCTGAAGTTGGATCGTCGAGCGGTAGCCTGTGCATTAACGTTCGGCCTAACCGCGCCTTACATGTTATTGCCCGTTGGGTTCGGCGCAATTTTCTTGAACGATATTTTGTTGGCTAACTTAAACAGCGCCGGTACGCCATTTGGCTTGGAGATTACGCGTGGCATGGTGCCGATGGCGATGGCCATTCCTGTTGGGGGTATGGCCATTGGCTTATTAGTGGCGCTGTTCTTTAGCTACCGCGGTAATCGCGAATATGCGGATAAAGAGTTGGCGGCGGCTCCTTATCAGCAGGATTCTACACCGGCTGAGCCTCACCTCTTGGGGTTGGTAATGTCTGGTGTTGCCATTGTGGCAGCGCTTGGCTTGCAGCTTTATAGCGGGTCGATGATTTTGGGTGGCCTGGTCGGGATTGGCTTGCTCTCCTTAGGCGGCATTTTTAAGTGGCGTGAAGCTGATGACCTGTTTACCAGCGGCATGCGGATGATGGCGCTGATCGGTTTTATCATGATCTCTGCGTCAGGTTTTGCCGAAGTGATGAAATCCACGGGTGAGATCGATACGTTAGTGACGGGGGCTTTTGATATCTTTGGTGATAACCGAGGTGTCGCAGCGTTAGTGATGTTGCTGGTAGGGCTTTTTATTACCCTGGGCATTGGATCATCATTCTCGACGATTCCGATTATTGCCGCGATCTTTGTACCCTTGGCGATACAGTTTGGCTTTTCCCCCATGGCAACGGTGGCGCTGGTGGGTACGGCGGCGGCATTGGGTGATGCAGGTTCACCAGCATCTGACTCGACGTTAGGGCCAACCTCAGGCCTAAACGTGGACGGGCAACACGACCACATTTGGGATAGCGTTGTACCGACATTTTTGCATTACAACCTGCCATTAATCGCCTTTGGTTGGCTGGCGGCCATGACGCTTTAATAGTGTTATAGGGCAGCAACCATTAAGCACTCAAAACGGTAATCGCAGTCACAACAAGGGCAGCCAATGGCTGCCCTTGTTGTTATGGCTGCCTTATTTATGGCTGCTTCGGGAAGTGAGCTTCAAAGGCGCTTAATAACCCGCGCAACAGAGAAAGCTCTTTTCGGCTTGGCTGGGCACGTGCAAAGAGCGCCTGAAGCTGCTCTTCGGTGCGCGCATGCGGCTGGGTAAGAAAACCACTTTGCTGCATCAAGCGGCCCAAGTGGTCCTGGAAATGCACAAACTGCTCGCGGCTGGGTGGGGTGGCGTCAAGAGGGCGCTGGTAAGTGAAGTCGTTACCGGCACGTTTTCGCCAAGCGCGGTGGGTTTCGTAGGCGAGGATCTGTACGGCTTGGGAAAGGTTTAAAATACCGTATTCAGGGTTGGCCGGTATGCTGACTTGATGCGTGCAGCAGCGAATCTCGCCATTGGTTAAGCCCGAACGCTCACGGCCAAAAACGAGTGCGACGGGGGCATTGGCTGTGTTTAAAATAACCTGTTCGGCCATTTCATCCGGCTCATCAAAGTGGGGAAGTGGCAGGCTGCGTAATCTGGCGCTTGCGCCAATCACTTGCACGCAATCCTGCACCGCTTCTTCAAGGCTGGTAACCACGCGGGCGTTTTCCAGCACATCCGTCGCGCCCGCTGCCAATCGGGTGGCCTCTTCATCAGGGAAGCTTCGTGGGTTAACCAGTACCAGGTGGGTTAGTCCCATGGTTTTCATGGCGCGAGCGGCGGCGCCTATGTTGCCAGGATGAAAGGTTTGCACGAGTACAATGCGAATATTGGAAAGCACGGTAATGATGACCTAAAAGCTGCCTAATAAAGGCGCTGATGGTAGCACGCTTTAACGCCGGGTACGCGTGGGCATTACGCAGGCGTTAAACGGCAAGAACCCCGCAAAGGCGGGGTTCTTGGTGACGCTAGGCGTCAGAGCGGTAGGCTCAGGGGTGCATTACATCATGCCGCCCATGCCACCCATTCCGCCCATGCCACCCATATCCGGTGCAGCTTCTTTCTCTTCCGGATCGTCAGCGATCATGCACTCGGTGGTGATCATCAGACCAGCCACGGAACCCGCAGACTGCAGCGCAGTACGGGTTACTTTTGCCGGGTCAAGAACGCCCATTTCGAACAGGTCGCCGTACTCACCCGTTTGAGCGTTGTAGCCGAAGTTACCTTCGCCGTCTTTAACGCGGTTGATCACAACAGCGGCTTCTTCACCGGCGTTGGTAACGATCTGACGCAGCGGAGACTGCATAGCGCGCAGCGCCATGTTGATACCGTGGTTCTGATCTTCGTTATCGCCAGTCAAGCCTTGTACTTTGGCCATTACGCGAACCAGCGCAGTACCGCCGCCAGGTACAACACCTTCTTCTACGGCAGCGCGAGTAGAGTGCAGCGCGTCTTCAACGCGAGCTTTCTTCTCTTTCATCTCTACTTCGGTAGCAGCACCAACGCGGATAACGGCAACACCGCCTGCCAGTTTGGCAACGCGCTCTTGCAGCTTCTCTTTGTCGTAATCAGAAGTGGTGTCTTCGATTTGCGCGCGGATTTGGTTAACGCGTGCTTCGATATCGTTCTCTGCACCAGCGCCATCGATGATGGTGGTGTTCTCTTTGGACATGGTCATGCGCTTGGCGGTACCCAGGTGATCCAGGGTCGCTTGCTCAAGTGTCAGGCCAACTTCTTCAGAGATAACGGTGCCGTTAGTCAGGATGGCGATATCCTGCAGCATGGCTTTACGACGGTCGCCGAAGCCAGGTGCCTTGGCCGCTGCTACTTTAACGATGCCGCGCATGTTGTTCACAACCAACGTTGCCAGCGCTTCGCCTTCGATGTCTTCAGCGATGATGGCAAGCGGTTTGCCTTGCTTGGCAACGGCTTCCAGTACCGGGAGCAGTTCGCGAATGTTGGAGATCTTCTTATCCACTAGTAGGATGTAAGGATCTTCAAGTTCAACCGCCATGGTGTCCTGGTTGGTAACGAAGTAGGGCGAGAGGTAGCCGCGGTCAAACTGCATACCTTCTACGACTTCCAGCTCGTCTTCGAAGCCACGGCCTTCATCGACAGTGATAACGCCTTCTTTACCGACTTTTTCCATTGCTTCAGCGATGATTTCGCCGATGCGCTTGTCACCGTTGGCAGAGATAGTACCTACCTGAGCGATAGACTTGGTGTCGGTGCAGGGTACAGACATTGCCTGGATTTCTTTAACCGCTGCAGTAACCGCTTGGTCGATGCCGCGCTTAAGGTCCATCGGGTTCATGCCAGCCGTTACGCCTTTCAGGCCTTCAGCAACAATAGCTTGAGCCAGTACGGTAGCTGTCGTAGTACCGTCGCCCGCAGCGTCAGAAGTTTTAGACGCAACTTCTTTCACCATTTGTGCGCCCATGTTCTCGAACTTGTCTTTCAGTTCGATCTCTTTGGCAACTGATACACCGTCTTTAGTGACGGTCGGCGCACCAAAGGATTTGTCGAGCACAACGTTACGGCCTTTCGGGCCTAGAGTAACTTTTACCGCGTTGGCCAGGACGTCAATGCCATGCGCCATACGTTTGCGTGCGTCATCAGAAAACTTAACTTGTTTAGCTGCCATGTTCGTTACTTCCTAGAATCGAATTGTAAAAGGTGAAAGTAAGTAGTCGAGGCGATGATTAGCCTTCAACGACCGCCAGGATGTCGGCTTCGCTCATGATCAAGACTTCTTCACCGTCGATTTTTTGCTTCTCAACGCCGAAACCATCTTTGAAAATGACGCTGTCGCCAACTTTAACGTCTAGCGGACGTACTTCGCCGTTATCGAGAATGCGACCATTGCCTACTGCAAGAACTTCGCCACGCGTGGGCTTTTCTTGTGCATTGCCTGGCAGAACGATGCCACCAGCAGTTTTCTGTTCTTCTTCCACGCGACGAACAACGACGCGATCGTGCAAAGGACGGATTTTCATGCTCACGTTCTCCTGAGTATCGTCAAGGCCCGTATAGGGCAGATAGCTAAAACAAGATTCTCGAGGATGTCCCATCGAGAAATGAAGGTTCGCGACCTTCGTTGTTAATGGTGGCAATGTCACCATCGCCACCGAATTTGTATGCTGGTTCAAAAGTGGGGGCTTCAGTAGCCCTTTCAAGGGGGTGGCAGTGAAAAAAGTGTCTTTTGTTGGATTTTTTCTTGCTAATGCAGGCTAGCGTCACCGGGTAGTTTCATCACGGCTAATGAAATCGCCTTCCAGGGGAGTCTCTTTATGTGAGGTATTAGCATTGGAGTGGCTATTTTCGTGGTAAGTCGTGCCTTCACGACGATGCGTTTTGGTAGATGTTGCTTGCTCGCTATTCACTCTGGTTTTTAAACCCAGCCACATTAATGCGTTGTACATAAGCTGCCGAGCGGTGGGGAGTAAGCAAGCAATACCCAGCAGGTCGGAGAGAAAGCCGGGCGCCATCAGCAAAGCACCGCCGAATATAAGTGCCGCGCCGGTTAGGAGCTCGCTGGAAGGTAGCTCTCCTGCTTGCATGCGCTGGCGGGCGCGGGAAAAGGTGGCCACACCCTCTTTACGAATAAGATGAAGGCCGATAACACCGGTTGCCAGCACGAGCAGTAGGGTGGTTAATAAGCCTATTTGACTACCAATCGAAAATAGCAAAATAAAATCGAGTAAGGTAAACAAGGAAATAAAAACAAGAATAGGCATGGTGGACTCCGTAACAGGCGTAATCGCTCATTATTGTGTCAAATATGCAAAAAACAAGCGCCCGAAGGTCTTTGCCGGAAAGCCCTTTGCTGACAAGGGGGCGCTCCTGGATAAACTCGAATTTTGAATGCACGCTTACATTAAAGGAGTAACGGATGCAGTTAACCGATAAAGTCATTGCAGTAACGGGCGGGGCGCGGGGATTAGGCTATGCCATTGCAGAGCGTTTGGGCCAGCAAGGTGCCGCGCTTGCACTGCTTGATAGGAGTGCTGAAGCGTTGGACCAAGCGGTCTCAACCCTTAAGTCACAAGGCATTCACGCCGAAGCGTTTGTCGTCAATGTTGCCGATGAGTCGTCAGTCATCACGGCGTTTGATGATATTGCGAAACGCATGGGTGCCATCAGTGGTTGCGTTAATAATGCGGGTATTACCGAAGATGCCTTGCTGGTAAAAGCACGTGATGGCCAGGTCGAAAAGCGCATGTCGCTAGAGAGTTGGCAGAAAGTCCTCAATGTTAATCTAACCGGCGTATTTCTATGCGGCCGTGAAGCGGCAACACAGATAATCAAGGCCGGACACGAAGGGGTGATTGTCAATATTTCGAGTATTTCCCGGGCTGGCAATGCGGGGCAAAGCAACTATGCCGCCGCCAAGGCGGGCGTTCATGCGATAACCGTCACGTGGGGTAAAGAGCTTGCGCGCTATGGTATCCGCACCGGCACCGTGGCACCTGGGTTTATAGCGACCGAAATGACGGCGTCCATGCGCCCTGATATGTTAGAGCGGATCTCTTCAAGCGTGCCGTTAAAGCACTTGGGGGAGCCGGGTGATATTGCCAAAAGTGTCGCGTTTATATTTGATAACGACTATTTTAGTGCGCGTATTATTGAGTGCGATGGCGGCTTGCGGCTTTAGTATCGCCTGAGCTATCACTTGGCTTGTTGTATCATCTTCTAGCCGCCCAGCGGCGTCCTGGCGACTGCCCAGCTATCGATGCGTGTGGCACCTGCTTGTTGGGCAACGTTCGCTAATGCATTGATGGTTGCACCGGTAGTGATTACATCATCAATCAGCGTTATATGTGCTGGAAGTGGTGCTTTGATTGAAAAGGCTCCGTGTAAATTAGCCGCCCGTTCGTGTCGGTTTAAGCTACGCTGGGAAGCGACCAGCTTATTGCATTGAGCTTCCAGCACGACAAGGCCTGTACGCTTTGCCAGTTGCTCCGCCAGCCATCGCGCTTGATTGAACCCTCGCTCGCGTGCTCGTTTGCGATGCATGGGGACTGCTACCAAGGCAGTGCCTGGGTCGTCGGGTATGCTCGCCAGCATAAGCTCTACCAGCAGCATCCCAGCACGAGGAGATGCCTTGAATTTGAAATCGTGCAGCAGCTCTTTAATCGATGCTTGAAAAAGCAAAGCAGCATGGGCGTGAGTGACCAGGGGCGGATCAAGCAAGCAGTGCCCACAGCGTCGTTGTGCTGGATGATCCAGGGGCTCGGCGCATTGTTCGCAACTTGAAACGTTCCAGGGTAATTCAGTAAAACAAGCTTGGCACCAGCCTAGACCTCGATCCGCTGGCATTAAACAAAAGGCGCAGTAGCCTGGTAATGCCTTTTGAAGTTCCTTATGGGCCGCTTGCTGCCACGTTGACCTTAAACGCATACTGCTCCTGGAATGCTTTTGAATAATTATGTTGGATGATAGCGTTGACTTTTGCACCGCATATATATAATATACGTCTCGTCTTCTGCGGATGTGGTGGAATTGGTAGACACGCTAGATTTAGGTTCTAGTGCCGTAAGGTGTGGGAGTTCGAGTCTCCCCATCCGCACCAATTACTTGTTATCTCATAGTTATTACTTAAATATCAATCGGCCAGCATCTGCTTGCCGATTTTTTGTGTCTATTTTTCGCTACCCTCCTTCCTGCCCGCCTGACTTTTGCTTGCTGTTGCACTAGCTTGATATTTCATTATTGCTTTGAGAAGGATCTCAATCATGGGATGGCTCAATGAGCACGCCCAGGCAATTTCTGCTATTGCCAGCGTCCTTACCCTGTTTGTTTGGGTTTTCTATGCTCAGCTTCTTTATAACGGCTATGTTCGGCAGCGACGTCCGCGAATTATTATTAACCGGGGCAAGGGCGTTGGGCTGGAGGCCTTGTGCTTAATAAGTAATATGAGCAATGAGGCTATCTATATTCAGCACCTGGTGGCTGTGCTGCATGCCCGGGACGGAGATTACGAACTCGATATTGTTGAATACCAACAGCAGGGTGATGAAGAGCATGAAGCCGCTTTCCGTACCCACCAGGGCCCGCTTAATTCAGGTGATTACATTCATATTCAGTCATTTGACAGGATCCTGAAGCGACTCCTTCAGCACTGGGATTTAAAAGAAGACACCATTAAACAGCAGAAACCTCAGCTTGAAATTCGGGTGATTGCCATCTATGGCTCAGAAGACATGCCGGTTGGCGCCGCACGCCATTTTCATCTTGATATTTCGGCTGAGCCCGCTCGGCAGCTCAACCCTTGTGACGTGGATACACATCGTATGAATAGCAGGCGCGATCGTAAACGTGTCTTAAGTTGGGCACAAAATATAGAAATACATAAATCAGATTAGCCTGCTTTTGTCATGTAAATTTCTCCAGGCTGCACGGTTTAAAGCTATGTGTTGTTATCTTCGTGCCCTTTTCCTCCAGACGTTCCCCGAAGAAGGTGTACTAAAAGCAAAGGCTCAGTGCATCGATAGTGGGGCGTTCGTCAGAACGTTTCCATGCAATAGTTGATAAGATAGGCGCCCCGTTATGCAGGAGCGATCTATGTCACATCCTTTTAGTGCGCTTTCGCCCGACACGGTTATGTCGGCGGCCGAATCGGTTGATATTTGGCCCGCAGGCGAGCCTTTTGCGCTCAACAGTTATGAAAACCGTGTATTGATGTTTCGTGATGATGATGCCCGTCACTGGGTAATCAAGTTTTACCGTCCCGAGCGCTGGTCGGATGCTGCGATTCAAGAGGAGCATGATTTTTTAAAGGAATTAAGCGAGGCCGGGGTGTCGGTTGTCGCACCCTGGCGTAACAGCGCGGGGCAGTCATTGCATCATTACGCAGCGTTTCGCTTTGCTCTTTTCCCCCAGTGTGCAGGCCAGGCGCCTGAGCTTGATAATCCTGAACACCTCTTTGCGCTGGGCGAAGTGTTAGGTCAGCTGCATAACGTATCGCAGCGCAAGGCATTTCAACACCGCCCGCGCTTGGAGCTGGAAAGCGGTATAGAAGAGGCACGGCAGCGCGTTGTGGGCAGCCAATGGCTCGACAAGTTTCAGCGTCGGGCGTATGACGCGGTGATTCAAAAGCTGCAGCATCGGTTGGCGCCCAAGGCGTTGGACCCAGCATCGTTAATACGTTGCCACGGTGATTGTCATTTAGGGAACGTATTGGGCCGAGATGAGCATTTTTCCCTGGTCGATTTTGATGACTGTGCGATGGCGCCCGCTATACAGGATATATGGATGTTGCTGCCCACTGATGAGCCGGATAGCTGGCGGGCGCAGCTAAGTGAGATTAGTGAAGGCTATGAGGAGTCACTAGCGTTTCCTCATGAGCAGATGTCGCTCATTGAACCGCTAAGGGCTTATCGCTTGATTCGGCATAGCGCCTGGTTGGTTTCGCGCTGGGACGATCCGGCGTTTCCGCGTGCTTTTCCCTGGATGGCAGATAGCGGCTACTGGGATCAGCATATCCGTCAGTTAGAACAGCAGTGTTTACAGCTTGAGCGTCCTGTTTGGTTGGCTTAATAGATATTTTGAACCCTCAGTTGTCGTAAAAATTATACGTTCACTGCCTTAAAAGTCGTTGCGACGCTGCCACCGAGTGGCCAGGTACGTTAAAATAAGTGCATAAATCGCCTTTGGTACGTTTAGTGGTTTCTGTATGCTTGGGCATTGTTTTGTAAGGTTGTTTTGCTTGCGTGCTGGTTACTTGATAAAGCAATAACGAGCGAGTGAGCGGGCACCGCTTTAATGAGAATGACTATGACCGACGATATCGCCCAGCACTATCGCCAAATTATTACCGCCCTTGGCGAAAACCCGGACCGCGAAGGGCTGCGGGATACACCAAAGCGTGCAGCCAAAGCCATGCAGTTTTTAAACGCGGGCTATCAGCAGTCGCTGGAAGAGATTATCAACGGCGCGGTGTTTGAATCGAAGACCGACGAAATGGTGTTAGTAAAAAACATTGAGCTTTACTCAATGTGTGAGCACCACTTATTGCCGTTTATTGGCAAGTGTCATATTGCCTACTTACCTGATGGCAAGGTGTTAGGGCTTTCCAAATTTGCGCGCATCGTTGATATGTATGCGCGGCGTATGCAGATTCAGGAGAACCTGACCCGTGAAATTGCCGATGCCGTCCAGCAGGTAACCGGTGCGAAAGGGGTAGCGGTTGTCGTTGAGGCGCGCCATTTATGCATGATGATGCGCGGTGTTGAAAAGCAGAATTCGAGCATGTCGTCATCGGTAATGTTGGGTGGATTCCGTGACAACCCCGCGACGCGCCAGGAATTTCTAACGCTTATTAACTAAACGAATTTCTCCACGGCCAGGATGGCCATATTTGCCAAACACTTGGTTAAATACGCCGTTTCGTCTTAGCATGAAAGCGTAAATATGAGCCCACAGGGCCATCCTTTGGCCAGGAGTCTGTCATGGAAGCGCTAAAAGAGACACAGCTGTATTGCCCCTTTGCCTATATCGACGGCAGTTGGGTAGCGGCTGAAAGTGGAGAACAAATTAACGTTATTAACCCCGCCACAGGCAAACCGGTGGGGGATATGCCGCGATTAGGTAAAGCTGAAACCGAGCGTGCCATTGACGCTGCTGATGCCGCTTTGCCTGCCTGGCGGGCATTGACCGCTCAAGAGCGGGCAGACATGTTGCTTAAGTGGCATGATCTGATGCTTGAGCATCAGCACGACCTTGCACTGCTGATGACCTATGAGCAGGGTAAACCGGTTAAAGAGGCTGAGGGCGAAATTGCTTACGCCGCCAGTTTTCTGCGCTGGTTTGCCGAAGAGGCGCGGCGTGTATATGGCGAGACCATTCCTGCAGCAAAAGCCAACCAGCGTATTGTGATAACCAAGCAGCCGGTGGGCGTTGTAGGAGCGATTACTCCGTGGAATTTCCCCGCAGCGATGATCACGCGTAAAGCAGGTGCAGCGCTAGCAGCAGGTTGTACCGTTATCGTTAAGCCCGCTAGCCAAACGCCTTTCTCGGCAACGGCGCTGGCGCTATTGGCTGAGCGAGCAGGGATACCCCGCGGCGTCTTTAATGTGGTGCCAGGCAGCGCCGCTGACATTGCTGAAGCGCTAACCCAGTCGCCCAAGGTGCGCAAAATCACCTTTACTGGCTCTACGGAAGTAGGCCGGACGCTGATGGAAAAAGCGGCGCAGCATGTGCAAAAAATATCGCTTGAGCTGGGCGGAAACGCGCCGTTTATCGTTTTTGAAGATGCTGACCTTGATGCCGCCGTTGAGGGCGCGATGGCAGCCAAGTTCCGCAATGCAGGCCAAACGTGCATTTGCACCAATCGGTTTTTAGTTCAGTCTAGTGTGATTAACGCGTTTTGCGAAAAGCTCGCGGTTGCCATGAACAGTGAGCTGCATGTTGGCGATGGTGCTCAGCCAGGCAACAATATTGGCCCGCTCATTGATGAAAATGGGGTCAAGAAAGTCAGCGAACACGTTCAGGACGCTATTGATAAAGGTGCTGAGTTGCTGCTGGGCGGTCATCCGCATCCGTTAGGCGGCAACTTCTTCACGCCTACGTTAATCAGCTTTGCCGATGCCAGCATGAAGGTTGCTCAGGAAGAGACGTTTGGCCCGCTAGCGGCGGTGTTCCCGTTCGACGACGAAGAGACCGCTATCGAAATGGCCAATGATACTCAGTATGGGCTGGCGTCCTATTTCTACTCCAGCGATCTTGCTCGTGTATGGCGCGTGGCTGACGCGCTTGAATACGGCATGGTGGGCATTAATACCGGGGCTATTTCCAATGCGTCGGCGCCGTTTGGGGGTGTCAAAGCATCAGGGCTTGGCCGTGAAGGTGGTCATCAGGGGCTGGAAGAGTACCTGGAAACCAAGTATTTATGCATTGACCTTGGCTAGTGTCGGTTAAGGCATTCTGAGCGTTATATTCATAAAAAAACCTCGCAAGCAGTGCTTGCGAGGTTTTTATGGTGCTAGCGCTAAAGCACAGCTTAGTGACGGAAGTGGCGCATCCCGGTGAAGACCATGGCAATGCCCGCTTCGTTGGCAGCATCAATCACTTCCTGGTCGCGCATGGAACCACCAGGCTGAATAACGGCGGTAATGCCCGCAGCGGCGGCGGCATCAATGCCATCACGGAAGGGGAAGAAGGCATCAGACGCCATAACGGAACCAGGTACAGAAAGGTTTTCGTCGGCCGCTTTGATGCCCGCAATTTTAGCGGAGTACACGCGACTCATCTGGCCTGCGCCCACGCCAATGGTTTGGCCGGCTTTGGCATACACAATGGCATTGGATTTAACGAATTTGGCAACGCGCCATGCGAATGCCAAGTCGCGCAGTTCCTGTTCTGAAGGTGCGCGCTCGCTGACCACAGTAAGCTCGTCGCGAGTCACCATGCCCTGATCGCGCTCTTGTACCAGCAAACCTCCGTTAACCCGCTTGAAATCAAAGGCGGGCTGGTGGTTGCCAGGCCAATGTGCGCTGACATCCAGCAGGCGGACATTTTTCTTTTCGGCGATAATCGCAACGGCCTCATCGCTCACCCCGGGTGCAATAATGACCTCAACAAACTGACGATCAACAATTGCGCGCGCGGTATCAGCTTCAAGCGGCGTGTTGAAGGCAATAATGCCGCCGAAAGCACTGGTAGGGTCAGTTGCAAACGCTTTGTCATAAGCCTCAAGCGCCGTAGCGCCGATGGCAACGCCACAGGGGTTAGCGTGTTTAACAATCACGCACGCCGTTTCATCAAACGCCTTGACGCACTCAAAAGCCGCATCGGTATCGGCAACATTGTTAAAAGAAAGCGGTTTGCCTTGCAGCATGGTAGCTGTCGCAACACAGGGTTCAGATGCTGCAGGGTCAACGTAAAAGGCAGCCTGCTGATGCGGGTTTTCGCCGTAGCGCATGTCCTGCTTTTTATGCAACTGAAGATTAAAGGTACGCGCGAAGGTGGCATCGCTCTCGCTGACTTTACGACCCAAGTACTCGGCAATGGCGCCGTCGTAGCCCGCAGTGTGCTCAAACGCTTTAACCGCAAGGTCAAAGCGTGTGGCGGTGCTCACCTGGCCATCATTGGCGGCCAGTTCTTCAAGCACGCGCGTGTAGTCGTCGGCGTTAACTACGATGGTGGTGTACGCGTGGTTTTTAGCGCAGGCACGGACCATGGTGGGGCCGCCAATATCGATATTTTCGATGGCGTCTTCCAGGCTGCAGTCAGGTTTGGCAACGGTGGCTGCAAACGGGTAGAGATTAACCACGACCATATCAATCGGGGTGATATCGTTGTCAGCCATTACTGCGTCATCTTGACCACGGCGCGCCAGAATACCGCCGTGAATTTTAGGATGCAGCGTTTTCACTCGGCCATCCATGATCTCAGGGAAGCCCGTATGTTCGGATACTTCGGTGACCGGGATGGCGTTTTCCTGTAACAAGCGGAAGGTGCCGCCCGTGGACAGTAGCTCAATGCCGCGCTCGGTAAGGCTGCGGGCAAACTCAACAATACCCGTTTTATCGGACACGCTTAACAGCGCGCGGCGAACAGGAGTAGCGGTACTATCAACCATGAATAAGCTCGTGTGCAGAGTGGAACAATAAAAACAACAACGCCCCATGGTTATGGGGCGTCACCTTCGATAAGACCGTAAATCTTGAGTTTCTTGCGCAGCGTACCGCGGTTTAATCCCAGTACATCAGCGGCGCGTGTCTGGTTACCTTCGGTATGCTCCAGCACGCAGGCCAGCAGCGGCGCTTCTACTTCGGCCATCACCATGGCGTACAGGTCGGTGGCCTGACTGCCATCGAGATGCTCGAAGTAGCGGCGCATGGCAGACTCCACGGCCTCTCTTAACGGCTGCGGCGGGGCGCTTGCCGCTGGGTCAGCGAGCGTACCCGCTAGTCGCGAGGGTAACTCGCTAGAAAGAAGATCGCGTTCGTTCATGCAGCATGGGTTCCTTTGGCTAATAGACGCTTGTCTGCGTCAAACGCCATGGCGTCGTTAATCCAATCAAATTGTGTTTCAGGTGATGCCAGCGCATTGAATTGCTGTTTTAGCTCGCGGCGCTTTGTATCGTAAAAGCGCAGATCACTTTCGAGATACCAGCCAATATGCTTGCGCGCAATGCGTACACCCATCGTGTCGCCATAAAAGGCGTGCAGCGCCGCTACATGCCCGGCCAGCACGTGACGACGCTCCTCCAAGCTTGGCAAAGCCAACTGCTCGCCATGCTGTAGGTAATGGGTTATTTGCTTGAAAATCCAAGGATTACCCTGGGCGCCACGTCCAATCATTACCGCATTCGCGCCGGTATAGCGTAGGACATCGGCTGCTTTTTCAGGACTTGTAATATCACCATTGGCAATCACTGGGATGGACAGACACGATTTGATATCGGCGATCGTGTCGTACTCTGCCCAACCAGTATAGCGCTGTTCGCGATGTCGGCCATGAACAGCGAGTGCCTGAATGCCTGCATCTTCTGCCAATCGAGCAATTCTCACGCCATTGTTGGATTCGGCGCACCAGCCGGTACGGATTTTCAAGGTAACCGGCACATCCACCGCCTTGACCACCGCATCTAAAATATCGGCAACCAAGACCTCATCGCGCAGTAGCGCTGAGCCAGCCGCCTTGTTGCAGACCTTCTTTGCCGGGCAGCCCATATTGATATCGATAATCTGGGCGCCCAGTTCGACGTTAAGGCGTGCCGCCTGAGCAAGCATCTGGGCGTCGCCACCGGCAATTTGCACGATCCGTGGGTCGGGCTCACCCGTATGGTCCATCCGCAGTTGGGACTTTCGGGTATGCCACAGGCTGGGGTCTGAGGTGACCATTTCGCCTACTACCCAGCCAGCGCCCAGCCGCCGGCAAAGCTGGCGAAAAGGGCGGTCGGTCACGCCTGCCATCGGCGCCAGTATGACCTGATTGGGCAAGCTGTAAGGGCCGATAGATGTCGATTGTAGCGTGGCTAATGTCATGGAGTTTGCGCTGCTGGATAAGCGAGTAGGCGTTCAGGGGGGCGTATGATACGCCTACTCGGAAGCGGAATGAAGGCTGTTTTGAAGATTAACCGGGTCGATGGCCTGTTAGTCTCACCCAGCCTTCACGAATAACCGGCTCATCCATCATTATGCCTTCTGCTTCGTAGGCCTTAAGCACGTCCTGGGCCTGGTTGGCAAGAATGCCTGACAGCGCAAGAAGCCCCTTCGGCGCGACATGTCCCGCAATCGTTGGCGCTAACTCCACCAGGGGGCCGGCTAAAATATTCGCAGTGACAATCGGGTAAGGGCCGCCTGTTAACTGCTCCGGATAATAGAGCGCGAGATTTTGCTCTGCAATATGATTGCGTTCGGAGTTATCGCGGCTAGCCTGCAGCGCCTGAGGGTCAATATCCGTGCCATCGGCGTGCTGAGCACCTAGCTTAAGCGCGGCAATGGCGAGAATGCCCGAGCCACAGCCAATATCCAGCACGTTCTTGTCGCCAAGTGTGCCATCAACCGCTAACTGATCAAGCCATTCAAGGCACAGTGCGGTAGTAGGATGAGTGCCGGTGCCGAAGGCTAAACCTGGGTCTAAAATTAGATTGACCGCGCCTGCTTCAGGCGGTGTATGCCAGCTAGGAACAATCCATAAGCGCTGGCCCATCTGGAGCGGTTTGAAGTCATCCATCCACTCGCGTTCCCAGTCGCGGTCGGCCAGCAGCTCATACTCAATGGTGGGGCAGGATTCATCGGGCATTTGTTGCGCCCAAGCGCTTTCGATGCGGGCCAGCATGCTTTCCACGCCCTCCAAATCATCGTACAGGCCGGTCAGAATGGTGTCCTGCCAAAGCGGCGTGGTGCCGCGTTCTGGCTCAAAGACGGGGTCATCATGGGCATCCTGAAGCCCAATGGCGGTAGCTCCCTCTTCAAGCAGTAGCTCTTCCAGAAGTTCAGCCTGTTCAGGCGCTACGTGGGCTTTGAGTTGCAGCCAAGGCATGGGGAGTCTCCGCGGTAGGCATAATCGATAACGGGGTGGGTTGGCCACCCCGTTGGGTATTACTCGGCAACACTATGAAATGCTTGCTTGGCACATGGAGCGTTTAGCCGGCAAGTTTCTTTTCTAGATAGTGAATGTTGACACCGCCCTGGCGGAATTGGCTATCGCGCACCAGGTCTTTCTGTAGGTCAATATTGGTTTTGATACCTTCGACCAGCAGCTCATCCAGCGCATTACGCATGCGCGTTAACGCGATCTCACGATCCTCGCCCCAGGTGATCAGCTTGCCAATCAGTGAGTCGTAGTGTGGCGGAACGGTATAGCCGGTATACAGGTGAGAATCCATGCGCACGCCCAAGCCGCCTGGGGCGTGATACAGCGTCACTTTGCCTGGTGATGGCATGAATGTGCGTGAGTCTTCCGCGTTGATCCGACATTCAAACGCGTGGCCGTTAAGCTTAACGTCTTCCTGGCGAATCGACAGTGGCAAGCCTGACGCAATACGCAGCTGTTCTTTGACGATATCCACGCCGGTGACCATTTCCGTTACCGGATGCTCAACCTGAACACGTGTGTTCATCTCGATAAAGAAGAACTTGCCATCTTCGTACAGGAACTCGAACGTACCGGCGCCGCGGTAGTTAATTTCAATACAGGCCTGGCGGCACGCTTCCAGTACGTCGGCACGTGCTTTCGGGTCGAGGCCGGGGGCAGGTGCTTCTTCAAGTACTTTTTGATGGCGGCGTTGCAAAGAGCAGTCGCGGTCATAGAGGTGGATCGCATTGCCCTGACCATCGGCCAGAACTTGTACTTCCACATGGCGCGGTTTCTCAAGGAATTTTTCCATGTAAACCGTGCCATCGCCAAACGCTGCCTGGGCTTCGTTTTGGGTAATGCTAATGGCGGACAGTAACTGGTCTTCTGAATGCACGACCCGCATGCCACGACCACCGCCACCAGCCGCTGCCTTGATGATAACGGGATAGCCTACACGCACGCCAGCCGCCAGGCTTGCGGCTTCATCATCGCCCAGGGGGCCATCAGAGCCAGGTACGGTAGGTACGCCCGCATTCTTCATGGCTTCAATGGCGCTCACTTTGTCGCCCATTAAGCGAATGGTTTCAGCGCGCGGACCAATAAAGGTAAAGCCGGAGCGCTCAACCTGCTCGGCAAAATTGGCATTTTCAGACAAAAAGCCATAGCCGGGATGAATGGCGCTTGAGTCGGTCACTTCGGCAGCGCTAATCAGCGCGGGAATATTCAAGTACGACTGGGCCGAAGAGGCCGGGCCAATGCACACTGCCTCATCCGCCAAGCGTACGTGCATCAGTTCGCGGTCAGCCTTGGAGTGTACGGCGACGGTTTTGATGCCCAGCTCTTTACATGCCCGTAAAATACGTAGGGCTATCTCGCCGCGGTTCGCGATAAGTACCTTGTCCAGCATGGGAGAGTCCACCCGTGTTGATGTGAAAGATTAAGCGAGGACGATCATGGGTTGATCAAATTCCACCGGCTCACCATCTTCCACCAGGATGGCTTCAACCACGCCGTCGCGATCAGCTTCAATCTGATTCATCATTTTCATCGCTTCAACGATACATACCGTGTCGCCTTGCTTAACGGTGTCGCCTACTTCAACAAACGATTTTGCACCCGGTGCCGGGCTGCGGTAGAAGGTGCCCACCATCGGAGAGTTAACGGCTTCACCGCGGAAGCTTGCGCTGGCAGGCTCCGCGTCAACGCTGGGCGCTGTAGGTGCTGCGGGAGCCGGTGCAGGCGCTGCAAAAGGTTGGGAATACTGGGGCATTGGCTGGGGCTGCCAGGTAGCACCGTTAGGATGACGGCTGATGCGTACTGACTCTTCGCCCTCCTGAATTTCAATTTCGCTAATGTTGGATTCTTCGAGCAGTTCGATCAGTTTTTTTACTTTGCGAATATCCATATTGGGCCCCGTAGATAGATGAAGGTTGCTGCCTAACACGCTAGTGATAACGCTTAAGTATCGCAATATTTAGCGCGCAGTAAACCAAGTTAAGAAAAGAAGAGAACGCAGCATGATGGTGAACGTTACCCCTCTAACAGCTTAAAAATCGAGCATTTAACTAATGTGGAGGCGGAGTTTGCCGAAAAAAGCGGAACATGTCCAGCGCTAGTCCAGTGCAGAGCCGAGGCATAAAACGCGGTATGCCTTGATGGCTATCTTTACCGTTTAGCGAAGAGCATGCTGTTATCGGTACTCAACAATTGCCCCCAGGGTACAAATAAAGTTCAGGCTTTTAGCTTAATAGCCACTGTTTTAAGGATGAAAGATGCTCTGCAAGCGCGTTGGCGGTGACCTCCCCTTGGATCCGCGCTGGGCGTATTTCTGCACCTTGATCAAAGAACAGCAGGCTGGGCGGCCCAAAAAGCTGGTACTGGTTAAGTAGCTGCCTACTTTCAGGGGTCGTATCGGTGACATCGACGGCAATTAGCGTGAAGCCTTCCAACGCCTCAATAACACGTGGGTCTGGATAAACTTCACGCTCCATAACTTTGCATGAAATACACCAGTCAGCGGTGAAGTGGACAAAGGCGGGTTGATGGGCACTGTTTGCCTGAGCAAGAGCTGAGCGTAGTTCATCCAGGCTATCCACGGTTACAAAATCAAGCGCCGTTTCTTGAGTGGCTGTAGCACTATGGGAAAAGCGCAGCGGTTGAAGCGGGTTATTATTGCCCTGAGCTGCGCCCAAAACGAGGGCAACCCCCCAGGCAAGCAGCATCAATCCCAGCGTTTGTCGCGCACGCGACCAACCTGACGGTGGGTTCAGACGTAACGCGCCCAGCGCCAGCGCGCTGCCTATCGCCAGTGCTGCCCAGAGCAGGAGTCCTACAGGCCCGGGTACAAGACGCTCAATCATCCAAATGGCCACACCCAGCAGCAATAAACCAAAGCCGGTTTTAACGCCGTTCATCCAGGCGCCTGTTCGTGGCAGTAGGGTAACGCCCAGCGTGCCGACCAGTAGCAGCGGCAACCCCATGCCAAGACCCAGCGCAAAAAGAACCGCGCCCCCAATAGCAGCGTCGCCGGTAGAGGAAATAAAGACCAATGCACCGGCAAGCGGCGCGGTAACGCAGGGCGATACCACCAGTACCGAAAGCGCGCCTGCCAGGGCGAGCCCTCCCGGGCCACTGCGTTGCGCCCGAGCTTGCCATGCCTCGATGCGGTGGGTCATGCGTGACGAGAAACGTAACTCGAAGGCGCCAAACATGGCGAGCGCAAACAGCGTGAAAAGTAACCCAAACGCTATTAATACAGGCGCCGACTGAAGGCGGGCCTGCAAGTTTAGGCCTGCTCCAAAGAGCCCCATTAAGACACCGACAATGGCGTAGGTCGTCGCCATGCCCAATACGTAGCTTGCCGAAAGAACAAACGCACGCGGTTTAGTCGGGTTCTGACCAACGATGATCGAGGAAAGAATGGGAATCATGGGTAAAACGCAGGGCGTAAATGTTAAACCCAGCCCGGCAATAAAGAAAAGCCCCAAGGCTAGCGGCAGGCTTGCCTCGCTTAGTAAGGCGCTAAAGCGGCTGTCGGCACTTTGCGGTGTGTTCAGCGCTTGACGAGAAGTGTTTGGGTTTTCCGACCCAGCGCTGGTAGTCGCTTGGGCAGGCGCGGCAATGTCTGTTGATGAGGGGCTGTTTTCGGCTAACCATTGGGCATATTGAGCAGGCGGCTGTGACTCAGCGGCCTGTAGTGGTACCTGTTCAGGTGGGTAGCAAAGCCCGGCATCGGCGCAGCCTTGAAAGGTAAGCTTAATGTCGATGGGACCTGAATAAACATGTTCAAGCGGTGTCTCAAACACCAGTATGTCGCGAAAGGTGTAGACATCGCCCATAAATTCGTCATTGGTAAAGGTGCCTTCGGGTAGAGCAGGGCTACCCAGTGCCACAGACGGCGTTTGGCTTTTAACGTCAAACTGATGTCGGTAAAGGTAATAGCCTTCGGCACTTTGAATGCCGATATAAAGTGTTTCGCCATCGTGCCAAGCGGTAGGCTGAAATGCCTCCATTACGGGCAGAAACTGATCGTTGCTGCTGGATGAAAACCATTGTGCGTGGGCGAATAACGGTAGCCAGCAGAGTAGCCAGAATAAACCTAATCGTTTGACGGATAACACGATACATCCTTAACGGCGATATGGCTGAAAAGCACCCGCATTAACATGGCGCATAATATGGAACGAGCGCTTGGTAGCACTTGTGAAAGATCCGCGCGCAGTGATAAAAAAATGGCTAGTGGGTGTAATAAGAAGGCCGCCTATTGGCGGCCTTCTTAATAGAGACAAAACAGCGCGTTTAGTTCACTTACGCCTTTTGGTAAGCGGCCGCTGATTTCTCAATAGCTTTACGCGCTGCTTCAACGCCTTCCCAAGACTCAACTTTTACCCACTTGCCTTTTTCAAGGTCTTTGTAGTTTTCAAAGAAGTGAGCGATTTGCTGACGCAGAAGCTCGGGCAGGTCGGTAACTTCCTGTACGTCATCATAAAGCGTGCTGAGTTTGGGGTGCGGTACGCATACCAGCTTGGCATCTTCACCTGCTTCATCGGTCATGTTCAGGATGCCGATGGGGCGCGCACGAATAATGCTGCCAGGCGCTACCGGGTGCGGTGTTACTACTAAGGCGTCGAGTGCATCGCCATCATCAGCCAGCGTATGGGGAATAAAGCCGTAGTTGGCGGGGTAAAACATCGGGGTCGCCATAAAACGATCAACCAAGAGTGCGCCCATATCCTTATCAATTTCGTATTTGATAGGCGAGTGGTTCGCAGGAATCTCGATCGCCACGTAAATATCGTTCGGCAAATCCTTTCCAGCTGGGATGTTATCGAAGTTCATCGTTGAGTCCTTAGAAGTTCTTGGGTGTTGCAGTGGCTAAGCAATTGATGCGTTGCACGAATAGTCGGGAATTATACGAAGATGGCTGGGCGATTGCCAATGCAACATGGGCGCAGCGCCGACGCTATCGCTTAATGGTAGCGGTAATTTGCTTTTATCGCAGTGGTCGCGACGTTTGGTGGGCATCGCAGTAAAGCCGTTGCGTGTATTATAGCGACCATGAAGTTTTGTCATGAAATTCTGTCATGAAATTCTGTTGAGCGGTTCGCCAAGGAGGATGAGTGGGGCATGCCCAGTTGCTGATCAGTTATGGTCAAGCGTTTGTTGCGCCTGACCGACGTTTGCATCGCAGCTCCATGTCGGTGCGTTTCCCTGATGCACCGCTATTAAAGGTCAAAGGGGGCTGCGCCGTTATCAGCGACTCTGTGTCGCGCAATACGCTGGCCAAACAGGCGGGTGATTTAAGTGTGCGTGGCTTTTTAGCGGATTACTTTTCTACGCCTGACCATTGGGACACTAAAACGTCAGCAACACGCGTGCTACGTGCACTCAATAGCTGGTGTTACAGCCAAAGCCAGCATGTAAAAGAGGGTGGCTTTGTTTCCTCAATGTCGGTGGTTGTCTTTCGTAAGTGCGAAGCGCACCTGTTTCATATGGGGGACACGCTGGTATTTCGCTTACGGGGCGCTGAGTTTGAGCAGCTGACGCGAGACCATGTGACCGATATTGGCGGCTACCACTATCCTTCCCGGGCGCTGGGAATGGATGGCAGTGTGGACATCGACTATACCCATCTGGGCCTTAAGCAGGGCGATATTTTTCTGTTCACCACGCGTGGCGTGCGCGGTACGCTGTTGCCTTCCGACTACGTACGCTTGATTCGCCAGGATGCCAGTGACCTGGATGCGGCTTGCGAACGCCTGGCCAGTGAAGCCAAGCAGCGCGCTCAAGAGCGAGGCTACGGAGGGGATCAATTTTGCTTTCAATTGGTGCGCATTGATGAGTTGCCGGAAGAGTCGCCGGACGACCCGGGGCTGATTTACGGTGATTTGCCGATTCCGCCTGAACTGGCGCCAGGCGAACGGCTTGATGGGTTGGAAGTGATAGAAGTTCTGTCGCGTAATGCGCAGTCTCGTGTCTATCGGGTAAGAGACGTGCATACCGAGCGTGAAATGGCAATGAAGGCGCCAAGCCCTGAGCTATCGCTCCGTAATGCCTATCTGGAGCATTTCCTGCTTCAGCAGTGGATCGTTGAGCGGGTTAATTCGCCTTTTATCGCTAAGGTCGTAAAGCCCTCAAGACCACGCCGCTATCTTTACTACTTGATGCAGCATGTTGAAGGGGACACGTTGCGCCAGTGGGCCGAGCGGCATCCTCAGGCCAGCCTTGTCCAGCGCTTGGATATCGCAAACCAGCTGGGTAAGGCCGTGCAAGCGCTGCACCACCGCGACATTATTCATCAGCAGATTACGCCGGATAATATTTTAATTGATAGCCACGGTAAGCTGATGCTCAACGATTTTAGCGCGTGCCATATGCGTGAGGTGGACGGTCACCGGCATTCAGGTGAGCTATTGCGCCAAATTGGTTTTAACGAACACACCGCGCCTGAGTATGCATTGGAAGATAGCATTGGCCGCCGCAGCGATCAGTACTCCCTCGCTTCAACCGTCTACTGGCTGTTAACCGGAGAGCTACCTTACCAACTTACCCCAAACAAGTTGCGCAGTCATACGGATTTAGAAGAACTTAGCTATCGCAGCTCG
This sequence comes from Halomonas sp. AOP43-D1-4, assembly GCF_052446175.1. Lineage (NCBI taxonomy): Bacteria > Pseudomonadati > Pseudomonadota > Gammaproteobacteria > Oceanospirillales > Halomonadaceae > Halomonas > Halomonas sp. AOP43-D1-4. The sequence continues at coordinate 243,261 of NZ_JBQSVY010000003.1, read as the reverse complement.
CGAACTCATAACCCGGAAATTACCCAAGAGCTGGATGATGCCTTACGGCGTGCATTGGACCCACAGCGTGCGCTGCGCTTTAGGCGTCAGTCAGAGTTTCTGCATGCACTGCGAGTTCCGCTAGGCCGTTTGCCTGTTCAAGAGGACACTCGCCAGGAGCCACGTCGTCATTTCTGGCAAGGCGTCGCCGGTGTGCTGCTGCTGCTATTGGTGCTTTCGTGGCTATTAAGGTGATGTGCTAGCTAAAAAAACGGGCGATGAGATAATCATCGCCCGTTTTGGTTACCGCCGTTGGCAACCCCGAAAGGGGGCGCCTTATAGCGTAAATGTGGGAAGTTTTTGGTCCACTTTGGCAAGTTTCAGCTTAGCCACTTTGGGCAAGCCGTTCTCAAAGGGCGGGAAGTCTTCGCCTTGAATCAACGGTGAGAGGTAATCACGGCATGCCTGGGTAATCGCAAAGCCGCTTTCGCTAATAAAATCACGCGGCATGAACTTTTCCTGGTTGGCAATCTGGGCCAACGGCGCGGAAATAACATCCCACTGATAGGGTGATTGAGAAATGCGGCGAATCGCGGGCATCATCGAGTTCTTGCCTGCCAGCGCGAGCGTCACGGCTTCACGGCCAACCGCATAGGCTTGTTCAACGTCTGTTTTCGAGGCCAAGTGGCGAGCTGCACGCTGTAAGTAGTCAGCGACGGCCCAGTGATACTTGTAGCCCAGGTCTTGCTTGATCATGCCGGCAAGCGTAGGCGCAACACCACCCAACTGGCGATGACCAAAGGCATCGGTATTGCCTGCATCGGCCAGGAAGGTGCCGTCTTCATAACGTGCGCCTTCTGATACCACGATGACGCAGTAGCCGTTCTGTTTCACGCTTTTCTCAACCCGCGCCATGACGGCTTTACGGTTGAAGGCGATCTCGGGGAAAATAATCAAGTGAGGCGGTTCACCTTCGCCTTCACCGGCTAATCCGCCCGCCGCTGCAATCCAGCCGGCATGGCGCCCCATCACTTCAAGCACGAAGACTTTGGTCGATGTTGCGCACATGGAGGCGATATCAAGAGAGGCTTCACGGGTAGAGGTGGCAATATATTTGGCAACGCTACCAAAACCTGGGCTGTTATCGGTAATCGGCAGGTCATTATCCACGGTTTTAGGCACGTGAATAGCGGTTAGCGGATAGCCCAGCTTTTCTGAAAGTTGAGAGATCTTCAGGCAAGTGTCGGCACTGTCGCCACCACCGTTATAGAAGAAGTAGCGAATGTTATGTGCCTTAAATACCTCAATTAAACGCTCGTACTGAGTGCGATGGGTATCGATATCTTTTAGCTTATAGCGGCAAGAACCGAATGCACCGCCGGGCGTATAGCGTAATGCGGCAATCGCTTCGTCGCTTTCCTGAGTAACATCAATGAGGTCTTCGGTTAATGCGCCAATAATGCCGTTATGGCCCGCGTATACCTTGCCAATTTGTTCGGGAGCTTGTCGGCATGCTTCGATAACGCCGCAGGCGCTGGCGTTAATAACGGCGGTAACGCCGCCTGACTGGGCGTAAAAGGCATTATACTGAGCCATTGAAACGTCTCATCTTTTGAAAAGCGAAAAAGTAAAGCACACAGAAAGCGTTGAACGCCTTCATCAACGGTGCATGTAAAGTGTCGAAGTTTAGCGTAAAGCCCACGTCACTGCATCCAGCTTGGGGTTATTCACCGTCATCCATGTCCTGCTCTCGTTGGGCCAGGCGCCATCCGCCCAAGTCTTTATAACGGTTAACCATGGCGCAGAATAACTCCGCCGTGCGTTCGGTATCGTAGCGTGCTGAGTGTGCTGCTTTATTGTCAAATTCGATACCGGCCGCACGGCAGGCTCGGGCCAGTACGGTTTGGCCGTAAACAAGGCCTGCCAGCGTCGCGGTGTCAAAACTTGAGAAAGGGTGGAACGGATTGCGTTTAACGTTGCAGCGATTAGCGGCAGCGTTAAGAAACCCCTGATCAAACGCCGCATTGTGGCCGACTAAAATGGCGCGCGAACATCCATGGGCTTTTATAGATTTGCGTATAGGGCGGAAAATTTCACCCAGCGCTTCTGTTTCGCTGAGCGCTACCTGGCGGCGTAGTGGGTCATCCAGATTGATACCGGTAAAGTCCAGCGCTGACTGTTCAACATTGGCCCCTTCAAAAGGTTGAATGTGATAAGCGTAGGTCGCATCAGGCAGTAGGTTTCCTTCCGGGTCCATGGTGAGCGTGACGGCTGCAATTTCAAGCACGGCATCACTGTGGGCATTGAAGCCGCCCGTTTCTAAATCAATGACAACCGGCAGATAACTGCGAAAACGTTGGGCCATTAATTCGCGGGCAATTGCCTCGCTCATGCAGCTCTCCTTAGTACAGCGAGTAATCGTCAAAAATGGGCGGTAAGCCGCCTCCTGGATGGTGTGATTCTAGCAGGTTTCTGTATAAGGCGTCGCTGACGGTATTCGCTAGCCATAGAGAACGCTATACTTGGCGTTTACTTTGATACGTTGTGCGCTTAAAGGCGCCGTATTCGCTGGTGAGCGTCGTTTCACACACGTGGTTTTTATAAACGGTTTTATAAACAAGGAGCAAAGAATGTCCGATGTCAAAAAGGTTGTGCTGGCATATTCAGGCGGCCTGGACACCTCTGTAATCGTTAAGTGGTTGCAAGAAACTTACAACTGCGAGGTAGTGACCTTTACTGCCGACATCGGTCAAGGCGAAGAAGTCGAGCCGGCACGCGCGAAGGCACAGGCACTGGGTGTTAAAGAAATTTACATTGAAGATTTGCGCGAAGAGTTTGTACGCGACTATGTCTTCCCCATGTTCCGTGCCAATACCGTTTATGAAGGCGAGTATTTGCTGGGCACCTCCATTGCACGCCCACTAATCGCCAAGCGGTTGATCGAAATCGCCAATGAAACCGGCGCCGACGCTATCTCTCACGGTGCAACCGGTAAAGGTAACGACCAGGTGCGCTTTGAGCTGGGCGGTTACGCACTGAAACCTGGCGTTAAAGTGATTGCGCCGTGGCGCGAGTGGGATCTAACGTCTCGTGAAAAGCTGATGGCTTACTGCGAAGAGCACAATATCCCGGTCGACTTCTCCAGCAAGAAGAAGAAATCGCCGTACTCCATGGACGCCAACCTGCTGCATATTTCCTACGAAGGCGGCATTTTGGAAGATCCGTGGGCCGAAGCTGAGGACGATATGTGGCGTTGGAGCGTATCGCCTGAAGCCGCCCCGGATCAGCCTACGTATGTTGAGTTGACGTTCGAGAAAGGCGATATCGTTGCCATCGACGGCGAAGCACACAAGCCGCACGAAGTGCTTGAGAAACTCAATAAAGTAGGTGGTGATAACGGCATTGGCCGTTTGGATATCGTAGAGAACCGTTACGTGGGCATGAAGTCGCGTGGCTGCTACGAAACACCTGGCGGCACCATCATGCTTCGCGCCCACCGTGCCATTGAATCGCTGACGCTTGATCGTGAAGAAGCCCACCTCAAAGATCAGCTAATGCCGAAATACGCAGAAGTGATCTACAACGGCTACTGGTGGAGCCCCGAGCGCCGCATGCTGCAAGCCGCTATTGATGAGACGCAGGCAAACGTCTCGGGCGTTGTGCGCATGAAGCTCTATAAAGGTAACGCCACCGTAGTAGGACGTAAGTCCGAGCAGTCGTTGTTCGACGAGTCCATCGCAACGTTTGAAGATGACGCCGGTGCTTACAACCAGAAAGACGCGGAAGGCTTTATCAAGCTGAATGCATTACGTTTACGGATCGCCGCTGGCAAAGGTCGTCAGCAGAGCTAATTCCGATCAAAAGCGGCAGGTTTTCCTGCCGCTTTTTTTCTAACGCGAGGAGCCCGTATGTTTAAAAAGCTCTTTTCAGGACTGTTGGGTGGCGGCAGTAAGTCGGCCACTAAGGCGGTCACCAATGCCGCGGAACCGGTGGAATACAAAGGCTATTCGATCGTTTCTCAGCCCGATCAACAAAGCGGTCAATACCGCGTCAGCGGTTGGATTAGCAAGGCTGACAGCAATGGTGAACCGCGTGAACTTCGCTTTGAGCGTTCCGATATGCTCCCTGGCCGCGATGCTTGCGATGCCATGATGGTGACCAAGGCACAGCGTTTTATTGATGAAGTGGGCGATGAAATGTTTAAGCCTGACCCTCGTCATGCGGGCAGTGAGCCAACAATGACGGATAACCAGCAAACGCCAAGCGCCTAAGGCGCAGGCGTGCCTTTGTTAGGCTCTGCTTCTGGTAGTGTCAACACAAAGCAGGCGCCCTTGAGTACTTGGGCATCCTCTACCCAAAGCCTGCCACCCATGTGAACAGCAATTGCCCGGCTGATAGGTAAGCCTAAACCACTGCCTTTAGGGCGACCACCGGTGGATGTATCGCCCGGCTGTAGCTGGTGGAATTTCTCGAATACATGTTCACGTGCGCTTGGCTCAATGCCTGCGCCATTATCTTCGACGCATAAATAAACGTGTTGATTCTGTTTATACAAGCGCAGCAAGACGTGTGGGTCTGCCGGGTCGGCAAATTTGCTCGCGTTATCCAGCAGATTGATAATAATTTGCTCCAGCCGGTCCGGGTCGCCAATAACGTTGGAGGGTCGTTCTAAAATAGTGATTTCAAGGTGGACATTACGTTGCTCTTGTAGTCGCGCAATCGCTTCAAGGCTATGGTCGGTAAGCGCTGCTAGATCCAGCGTTTTTGCATCAAACGTCATACGGCCACTCTCCAGACGAGCAAGATCCAGAATTTCATCAATCAGCCGTGAAAGGCGTTGGCTCTCAAGTACCATGACGTGCAAAAAGTGCTGTCGTTTTTCCTCGGGAACGGCCTGAGAACCTGACAGGATTTCTGCAAATGCGCGAATGGAGGTGAGCGGGGTGCGCAGCTCATGACTCACCATCGCTACAAACTCATCCTTTAAACGGTCCAGTTCACGGAGTCGATCATTGGCGCTTTGTAAGTCCTTGCCGATTCGCGTCAGCTCATCCGATTTCTGTTTTAAACGACGGTTGTACTCCAGCGTTTGCGTGGTGATGTCCAGCATGCTGAGCAATGACTCAATATCGAGTGCTTCACCGCGAACCACCGAGTTGATCAATACGCGCGCTGACGCATTACCCAGTGAGCCTGCCAAGGCCTGTTCTGCGCGCATGATAAGTTCATCAGCGGCAGGCTGGTCTTTTTGCAATGTGCTAAGGGTTTGGGTGTGCGTTGAAAAAACCTGCTGCGCCGCTTTAAGTCCTAAGTAGCGCACCAATAGCTCATGCAGAGCACCTTGCGTTGTTTGGCCACGTTGAAGCGAAGTGGTGGGCAGGTTGGGGTGCAGCGCCTCGGTAAACAGGGCGGCCTGGGTTTGTTCAAGCGGGGTGGAGCGCGTAAACAGTGAAATGCTCACTAACAGACCTGCGTTGACAAACATGCTCCAGAGAAGGGAGTGCGTATAAATGTCCCATCCTTCCAACCCAAAAAGCGCATAGGGCGTCAGCCAGCCAATACCCCAAGGGCCTTCGGTGAGTAGTGCGCTATCCAGCCATCCGGACTGAGCAAACCCAGGCAGAAGCAGGGTGTAGCTCCACATGAAGAATCCGCCGATTAAGCCATACACTGCCCCCAGCCGGGTAGCGCCACGCCAATAAAGGCCAATTAGCAGGGCCGGTGCGAACTGTGCCGCGCCGACGAAAGACACCAGGCCGATGGTGACTAAACTGTAGGAGTCGCCGATGAGCGCGTGGTAGAGATAGCCGAGTAGCAAGATAAGTACGATGGCGACCCGGCGTATTCTTAAAAGCCACCGGGCAAGCCCGCCTTTACTGTCTGTATGCAGCGCCTTGAAACGTAGCAAGAGCGGCATGATCAGTTGGTTGCTGACCATAGTGGAGAGCGCAATGGTTTCAACAATGACCATGCCCGTTGCCGCAGAAAGCCCGCCAATAAAGACCAGCAGGGGAAGCCCTTCAAGCCCCGCAGAAAGCGGCAGGGTCAGCACAAAGCTGTCTGGGTCTCCCGCATCGAGCAGTAAACCGGCCAGGGCAATAGGGATCACAAATAGGTTGATCAGGAGTAAATACAGGGGGAATAGCCAACTGGCCCTGGCAAGATGGCGCTCGTCGATATTTTCAACCACCAGCACCTGGAACTGACGTGGTAGGGTTAGGAACGCCAGAAAGGCAAGGACCAACATGCCTACCCAGCCGGTTGCTCCACCTGGAACGCTTTCCAGGTGCATTAATTGACTTAAGGCAGGCGTTTGGGCGACCTGAGTAAATAGCGAACCTGGCCCCTCAAACAGGATAAAGACAACAAAAATCCCCACCGCTAGAAAAGCCACCAGTTTGACAATAGACTCCAGCGCAATAGCCGCTACCATGCCTTCATGACGCTCGCTGGCATCCAGATGGCGTGTGCCGAATAAAATAATAAAAACGGCCAGTACCAAAGCAACCCACAAGGAGCGGTCCATCCAGAAACGCTCGTTATAGAGAATCGACTCAGCGCTTTGTGGGTAGCTAATGAGTACCGCATGGCTCACCGTAATGGCCTTTAGCTGTAGGGCTATATACGGCGTAATGGTAATCAGCGATATGAGCGCCACCAGCGCGCCAAGACTGGCACTTTTGCCATAGCGGGCGCTAATAAAGTCAGCAATGGAGGTGAGCCGTTGGCGTGCGGCAATGCGCACCATTTTGCGGATGATAAAAGGCGATAGCATCATCGCAAGCGTTGGCCCTAAATAGATAAGTAAAAAACTTGGGCCAAACTGCGCCGCGCGCCCGACACTGCCGTAGAATGTCCATGCCGTACAGTAAACGGCAATAGAAAGGGCATACACCGTTGGTGAGTTGATAATGGAACGGCCTTGCACCGCCCGGCGGTCGCCCCAGGCCGCTACTAGAAAAAGCAGGCCTAAATAGCCGAACACCGCACTTAGTATCAGCGCATCCGTTCGCATGATTATCGCCTTTTAGTAGGTTCCATCAGCCACGCGCTCAGGCCAATGATGAACGCCCAACTGCAGAAAAGATAAAGGGGTAGCCAACCGATACCTACCGAGGGCAGGCGATCAATCACTAGAAGCAGTGGCGGACAGAAAAGCATCAGTGCCAGGGTGACTAGCCCAAGTAAGCGTTCTCGGTAGCGTGAATTTGAAGGCATCATGAGGCGCTGGCATCCTCTTTATCAAACGCACTGGCTTGTAAGGCGAGTAACTGCTCAAGTGTAGTAATTCCGCGTGCTTCCAAACGCGGCAGTAATGCAAGCCAGAGCTCGCCAGTTACGCGAGCATCGCCCAGCGCCGTATGGCGAAGACCGGGTGGCAGTGTCAAGCCATACCGCTTCACTAGGCTGTCCAGGTCATGGCCATCGAGCCCTTCATCAAGCGCACGGGAGATTAATAAAGTATCCAGTACGGGCATGTCGAATAGCACACCTTTCTGACTGATCGCGAGCATATCGAACGAAGCGTTATGGGCGAGCAGGACAGCTTCACCAATATAATCACGAAAGTGCGGTAGCACCTGCTCCAGGCGCGGGGCTTCGTTAACGTCGCTATCTGTGATGCCATGAATCGCGGTACTGGCGGCAGGAATCGGCTTGTGTGGGTTAACGTAGTGATCAAACACATCGCTGGCTAATAAGCGTCCATTCACAATACGACAGGCGCCGAGGCTAATCACCGTATCGCCTCTGCGTAGCTCAAGCCCGGTTGTTTCGGTATCAAAAATCACCAGTTCCAGGCTACGCAGAGCGCAATTAGCGAGCGTGGTATCGGGAGAGGGCAGGTCTGCGATACCAAAATCATGAAATTCTGGCCGAGGTGGCGCAGAGCGCGGAGCCGCGTTTTGCGCCACGCCAAGAAGCGGTAGCCGCAAGCGTGCGTGCTGGCCGTCGGTGTCTTGCGTGCTCCAGGCATCGCTTGCGTGCTGGCGCAATACATCCGCCGCACTTGGGCTCAAGGGGAGCGTGTTCAGGGGGTGCATTAGCCACTTGGTAAGCTCGCTCTCGGGTATCGGTTTGCCCTTCCATACAAGGTCGAGGTAGGTGTGTTTCGGGCTAAGTGACACTTCGCCTTCAAACACACTGCCCGTGATGTAATCACTCAGGTGTTTAACCAGCGATCCAAAAAGAGCCATCAACGCAGGGGCATCGCCTTTAAACCAGACTGGCATTCCAATGGGGGTGATCAGGCGGTGGGCAGGGTCCAGATAATCATCCAGCATCTGCCAAAAGTCATTGGACCATATTGAGGTAAGCCGCTCACCCTGTTGCTGCATGGCTTCAACAAGTTCACTGACGTTAGCGACTGTTTCACCAAGGGCGCTACTCTCTTCATGCACTACTTGCTCTAGCCGCTGAGCAAGCGAGCCACTTTCATACGTCGATTGACGCAGTTGGCTGAGTGCATCCGTCGCCGTTACCAGGCTTGCCGTATGTTGGCGCAGAGGTGTGAGCATACGTGCAAGATCGGCCCGCTCACCCCGTTCACTGGCCCAGGCCGCCGTGGCATCGCTGCAGGTTATTAGTGTTTCACCTTGGCTTTCAGGCACCCGACGGATAATGACTTTTAACCAGCGCTGATCACACGGCACCAAAAGCTCACGCGGAGTGCCATTAGCGGGCAGTTGCTCAAGGAGTTGTTGCAAGCTTGCAAGCGGCAATAGGGCTTCCAGACGCTTACCCAAGCCCAGGCCTTGCGTATTCACAAAAAAGCGCTCAGCCGCTTGGTTGAACAGCATTAAACGGCGGTGCTTATCGTAAAGCAGAAGCGGCGTTTCCAGCACCTGTAGCAGCGCCTCAAGCGCTTTACGGATACGGGTTGCGCTTTGGGCGCCCTCGGCACGGGCCTTATGCAATGAATGACGGTCTGAGTGCCAGCTCTCTTGCACACGGCGTAGATCAGGTGCCAGACCCTTCAGCCAGCCTTGCGGGGGCCAAGTGTCTTCGGTATCAGGGTTGGCGGCCAGTCGGGCAAGCTGTGCTTGCAGACTGCGTAGCGGCGTAAAAAGCAGACGTTCAAGCAGCAAGCCCACTAAGAAAAGTGTGATGCCGCCTGAAAAGCAACCTGCCCAGAGGATAAGCCGATAGCCACCCGTCACGTTCAACTGGCTTTCCAGCCAAGCAGCAAATAAAGCCCCTCCCAAGAGACTCAAGCCGCTAAGCAGTAGCCAGGCACCCACCAAACGCTGCCGTTTAGGCAGTGCCTTTGGCGTCATGAGGTTTCCTCACCCAGCAGGGTTTGCACTTTCTCAACCAGCGCCTGTGTTGAAAATGGCTTGGTAATATAGGCGTTAGCGCCCAGCGCAAAGCCCTTTTCACGCTCCGCTTCACGGCCATGGGCGGTGAGCATAATCACCGGCAGCTGTGCCGTAGCGGTATGGCTGCGTAGTGCTTCCAATACATCAAACCCGCTAATCCCGGGAAGGCTAATATCCAGTAACACAACATCTGGTTCGTTGGCCGCCACACACTCAAGGGCTTGTTCGCCATCCAGCGCGCTGATGACATCAAACCCTGCCTGCTCCATTAAAAATTCAATCGACAGGACGATGTTCGGTTCATCATCGACCACTAGCACTTTTGTCATGGAGCCCACCGACTGGTTGTTGTTTAAAAACATTTATCTCACTCACTACGAGTGTAGGTAGCGATGCAAGGCAGGCCAAGACGACCTTGGCCGAATAGAAAGCGAGTGCGGGTACCAGTTTACAACTTTAGGGTGAATAATCGGTGTTAAAGAGATTTAGACATAGACGTAATCAAGAAGCCGTACCAACATATAAACAGAAACACCTAACCTATACGTGCCTTGGTTTTAATAATAAAGAACAATCTTGCCAAAGGAGCCGCGCATATGAGTGCTGTTATCTTGCTGTTAATCGGACTTGGGGCAATGGCGTTAGGATACGTGTTGTATTCTAAATTTATTGCTCAAAAGATCTATCAGTTAGACCCTGATTTCAAAACCCCTGCCCATGAGTTTGAGGATGGCATCGACTATGTGCCGACCAACCGTTTTGTGCTCTGGGGGCATCACTTTACCTCAGTAGCGGGAGCGGCACCCATAGTAGGGCCTGCCATTGCGGTGATATGGGGCTGGGCACCTGCTTTTTTATGGGTGGTGTTCGGCACCATCTTTTTTGCCGGTGTACACGATTTTGGCGCTATATGGGCCAGCGTACGTAATAAGGCCAAGTCGGTAGGCGCTTTAACGGGCGATGTAGTCGGCAAACGGGCACGCAGCATTTTTATGATCGTTATTTTCCTTGTGCTGCTCATGGTTAATGCCGTGTTTGCCGTGGTGATTGCCGGATTAATGATGAACTTTCCTAGTGCAGTGGTACCGGTCTGGGGAGCGATTTTTGTGGCACTGATCATTGGCCAACTGATCTACCGGCGGATACTGAGCCTAACTGTGGTATCGGTATTAGGCGTCATTGCTCTTTATGCGCTGATTGGTATTGGCCCGATGGTGCCTGTTCAAATGCCTGCTGAAGTCGCTGGGCTGTCGGGTAACGCTATCTGGATTGTGATTTTGTTTGGCTATGCAGCCATTGCTTCGCTATTGCCCGTATGGATGCTGCTGCAGCCACGAGACTATATCAATGGTTTACAGCTATTTATCGGTCTGCTGATTCTTTATGGAGCGCTGGTGCTGCTTAACCCAACGCTGGTCGCGCCTGCCTTTAACAGCAATGTACCTGCCGGCACGCCTTCGATGATTCCGCTGCTTTTTGTAACGATTGCCTGTGGGGCAATATCGGGTTTCCACGGGCTGGTATCTTCCGGTACTACCTCCAAACAGCTTAATAAAGAAACCGATGCGCGGTTCGTGGGCTACTTTGGGGCGGTAGGCGAGGGGATGCTAGCACTAGCGGCTATTTTGGCCGCGACGGCAGGGTTTGCGACATTTGGCGATTGGCAGGCCATGTACAGCGCCTTTGGCCAGGGCGGCGTTAACGCCTTTGTGGAAGGGGGCGCATTTATTATTCATAACGGTATTGGGCTGCCTGAGGCTACTGCCGCGACGCTGCTTACGGTCATGGCCGCGCTTTTTGCAGGTACCACCATGGATACTGGCTTACGCTTGCAGCGTTATATTTTCCAGGAGTGGGGTGATATTTATAACCAGCCGTGGATGAAAAAACCGGCACTTGCGACAGGTCTGGCGGTGGGAACCTGCCTGTTGTTGGCGTTCGGGGCGGGTGGTGCGGATGGTTCTGGCGGTTTGATTATCTGGCCGCTTTTTGGCACCACCAACCAGTTGCTTGCCGGGTTAACGCTGCTGATTATTACTGTCATGCTGGTACGTCTGCGGCGGCCCATGTGGTACACCCTGGCGCCCCTGTGCTTTTTGCTGGTAATGACCATATTGGCATTACTCATTCAGCTTCGCACTTTCTGGGACCAAGGCAACATGTTCCTGCTGGTGATGGATATTGTGGTGCTGATGGCGGCCATTCTCGTCGCGATGGAGTGTGCCGCGGCGCTTAAACGCTCGCGTGCCGAAATGGCAGCCCAAGGTGACTAAATAAGAGGGCATCATAATGTCATCCAAGCGTGATACGTTGCGGGCCTGGCTAGGCCAGGCCCGCTTTTTTACCGAAGAGGTCTATAGCGCGCGCTATCGAGGGGCGATTGCGCGGGCGCGCCGTGATGAAGATGACCTGTTCATGCTGCTGGTTTTTTCAGAAATGATGGGTGTACCCAACCCCGCCGCCTATTACACACTGGAATTGCAGCCGCTGCTGCTTGAACGTTTTCATGACTGGCATACGCGAATGGGCATGGAGCATTCGCCGCTGGACCATTTTCGCTGTTGCTAGCCCCCTAAATAAGCCCATGGATAGGTGTAACCTATGCAATCAGTTCTCAACCGCCGCCTGCTGTGGGTAGGCGGTAAAGGCGGCGTGGGTAAAACAACCGTCGCGGCCTCTTTGGCAATTCTTGCGGCCAAGCGTAACAAGCGCGTGCTGGTGGTTTCAACTGACCCCGCCCATAGCCTGGGCGATGTGTTTGATCAAACGTTAGGCGATACGCCGTGTCGCTTGCTGCCTAATCTGGATGCCATGGAGATTGATCCTGATAGTGAGGTTGAGGCGCATTTAGATAGAATCACCCAGCAAATGCGCCGCTTCGCCGCGCCTGAAATGATGCAGGAGCTAGAGCGGCAAATGCGCCTGACGCGTCAATCCCCTGGCACTCAGGAAGCGGCCCTGCTTGAGCGGCTGGCGCGGCTGATTCTGGATGACGATGCGCCTTATGACTTGGTGATTATCGATACGGCGCCCACTGGACATACGCTGCGCCTTTTAACCCTGCCCGAAGCCATGGCGGCCTGGACGGATGGGCTGCTGGCACATAATCGCAAATCGGCTGAATTGAGCGGTGTGCTTAAGCATCTCACTCCATCACGTGGGCAGGATGTGGCTACTCCCTTTGATAACCCCACAGAAGATGCGCTTTCCGGTCTGGATGAGCGTACCCGCGAGGTGGCGGAAACGCTGATCAACCGTCGGCGGCTGTTTCACCAGGCACGGCGTCGTATAGAGGATGCCAAGGCGTGCAGCTTTTTATTCGTCATGACGCCGGAGCGACTGCCTATCCTTGAGACGCAGCGAGCCGTCAGCGCCTTGGAAGAGGTTAATATCAACGTGGCGGGCGTACTGGTTAACCGGGTGATACCTAAAGAAGCGGACGGTGCCTTTTTGCAGGCACGACGTGTGCAGGAGGCCACTTATCTTGAACGCATTGATACGTTATTTAAGCAATTTCCCCGACCCACGCTGCCGTGGTTAGCGACCGATGTACAAGGGATCGACGTGTTAGAATCGCTGGCTGATAAGCTGGAGCACCAGGGTTTTTAATGTCAGAGTTTTTAAAACAAGGGTTTTAATGCGCGTTCTACTACTTTCGGCATACGAAGCGGTGAGCCACCGTTACTGGGCAGACAGTTTAATGGCCCATCTCCCTGAGATAACATGGAAAACATTAAATTTATCGCCGCGTCACTTTGCCTGGCGAATTCGTGGAAACCCGCTTAGCTGGTGGCTAAAAGAGCATGACACACTTAGCCAATCCTATGACGTTGTATTGGCAACGTCGATGGTGGATTTGGCGACGCTTTTGGGGCTTTTCCCTCATTTGGGTCAGGCCAGGAAAATTGTCTATTTTCACGAAAACCAGTTCGCCTATCCGGAATCGAGTGACCAGATGCCTCAGGTAGAGGCAAAAATGGTCAATCTCTATGCAGCGCTTGCCGCCGATACCGTTGTTTTTAACACCGCCTATAACCGCGACTCGTTTTTTACCGGCGTGCGGGCATTCTTAAAGAAAATGCCCGAAAACCTGCCTGCGGCCAAGCCGCTTGAGGCATTACGCTCACGTGCTCGCGTACTGCCCGTACCGATTTCACCGCTGGCAGAAACGCATGCTGATGGCCGGGTTTCACGGCGTATTGTGTGGAACCATCGCTGGGAGTATGACAAAAACCCGGATGACTTTTTCAATACGTTAATAGCGCTAAGCGAGCAGGGCATTGATTTTGAGTTAGCCGTATTGGGTCAGCGTTTTCGGCAAACACCGCCTATTTTTGATGTCGCCCAAGAGAAACTAGCTGCGCATAGTGTGGCCTGGGGCCCGCAGCCGGAACCGCAATACCGAGAGCTGTTGGCGACCGCCGGGATTGTAGTCTCGACGACCTGGCACGAGTTTCAGGGCTTGGCCATTATGGAAGCTGCCCAGCGTGGGGCATTACCGCTAGTGCCCGATAGACTCTGTTTTCCTGAGCTATATCCGGATGCTTACCGTTATGATGGTACGCCAGATGGCCTTTATATGCGTTTGCATGCGTGGCTTAGCACGCCTGATTCACGGCCAAAGGAGATAAACACGCAGGCCTGGGAGTGGCCCGCCTGGCGTGATGCGTACCGCGCACTATTACAGCCAGGCTTATCGCTACCGCGCTAGTCCAGTGAATCCAGCCGTCGGGTTGGCCAGTGAACGACAGCCGTATGGCGGCGCATTTTTTGGGCAAGGTGCGGATGCTCCCGCCGAATGACGTGCTCGGCGAACTCGGATAAAAAACGCGACTTCAGCATCGCCCGGGCACGATCAACACCGCTATGCTGATACGGTGTTGAGGCAAGCAGCATAAAACCATCATCGGGGATCTTGCCAGCCTGCATATTGGCTTCAATAATCGTGGCGGCAGTACCAATCGGTTCAGCCAGGTCGGGCCCGTAAGGCCCAATAATCAGTGCTGTATTAGGCAAGTGCAAAAAGTCGAACCCACGCCCAATACAGATTGCCCACTCGCGATGCTCGATATCCAGTTCGCGTTCAACGCCCTGAAGATCATTGACATGCGCTAGGTTACCTTTCAATAAAGGCAGTAAATCCCGGCGTATGTCCGCAGGCATATCAGGGAAAATAGCCTGTAGATGCGCGGTGAGCGCTTCTGTGGGCTGCCCAATCCATTCGCGCACATCCAATACTGCGTCGTCCTGACCGTGAAGGATGAGAGCGTCGCTATCCGTTTCAAAGCCACACACTAACGGGTACACCTGCTGATGGTCTTCACCAAATAGCTGGCCGGCCTGGTGGGCAATCGTATGCGCGTGTGCTTTGGCGGCTAGGGTGTCGCAAGCGAATCCGGCGCATCCTCGCGCCGGGTTGCCCTCGGAAAAGTGGTAAGTAATCAATAAAAGCGTGGCTCGCCCCGCGTTGGCGGCTTCAATAACGGTGTCGGTAAGTAGCTCACCCAAATACGGCCAACCCAAATCGAAAATCCCGCCAAGGTTACGAAATGGGGTAATAATGCCGAGCGGTGTGCGGGTGGCGTGTGGGATATGAATACGTCCATCCATACATTTCATAACCACAATCGACGTAGGGTGTTGCGCTAGGTAGCGTTGGCGTGAAAGCCAGGCGCCTGCACTGCCAAAGTGGTCAGCGTGCTGGCGGGAGAGCGCAAATAGTGCGTCAATACGCTGCTCAATGGGTTGGTCATGTAGCAAAGTAGCAGGCATCGGCATAGGAGTCTCCTGTTAACGTAAGCTAGGCGAGTTCGATTTTGTCGGGGTACTCGCACAGGTCTTCTATAATACAGCTTCCGCAACGAGGTTTGCGCGCAATGCAGGTGTATCGACCGTGGAGAATCAACCAGTGGTGAGCATCCTGCTTAAACTCCTTGGGCACATGGCGTATTAACTTCTGCTCGACTTCAACGACATTTTTACCTTTGGCGATGCCGGTACGGTTCGATACACGAAAGATATGCGTATCGACGGCAATGGTTGGCTGCCCGAACGCCGTATTCAGAATTACATTGGCGGTTTTACGCCCAACCCCTGGCAGTGCTTCTAACGCACTGCGCGTGTCGGGCACGACGCCGCCGTGCTGGTTGACCAGAATATGGCAGGTCTTCATCAAGTTCTCTGCTTTGGTGTTATACAGGCCGATGGTCTTGATATGCGCTTTAAGCTGATCAATCCCCAAGTTAATAATAGCCTGGGGCGTATTGGCAACGGGGTAGAGCCGTGCGGTGGCTTTATTGACGCCGACATCGGTGGCTTGTGCGGAAAGTAAAACCGCCGCAAGCAGCTCAAAAGGGGTCGTCCAGTTGAGCTCTGTTGTTGGGTGCGGGTCTGCTGCCTGAAGGCGAGCAAAAATTTCATGACGCTTTTGGGCATTCATAGCGTGTCTCTATGGTTACTTGATGATGCCGGTGACCCGGACGCGACGCTCTGTTCGTGGGGTGGCCGCTGAAGGCAAGGCGCGTGCGGCGCGTCGCTGGTCTATCACGTTTTTTAGCGCGATCAGCATCCCGGCCACAAAAAATGCGCCAGGTGGCAGCACGAAAAACAGAAATTGATAGTCGTCTACCAGGGTGAGTTGCCAATTGGCCGCGATAGGACCAAGCAGCAGCGCCATATCACTAAATAGCGTGCCTTGGCCCAATAGCTCACGCAGCCCGCCAAGCAGCACTAAAACGCTACCGAAACCAACGCCCATCATCAGGCCATCAAGCGCTGCAAGTCCTACCGGTTGGCGGGAGGCAAACGCATCGGCACGCCCTAAAATGGCGCAGTTGGTGACGATTAGCGGAATAAAAATACCCAGCAGTTGATAGAGCGGGTAGGCAAAGGCGGCCATCAATAGTTCAGCACAGGTAACAAACGCCGCGATGATCATGACAAAGGCCGGTAGCCGAACGGCATTCGGCACCTGGTGACGCACAAGCGATACGGCGGTGCTGGCGCCTACCATGACAAACAGCGTGGCGATGGCTAACCCTAGCGAGTTAACCACGGTTGTGCTGACGGCCAGCAGTGGACATAACCCCAGCAATTGTACTAATGCCGGATTATTGCTCCAAAGCCCGTCACGGGTCAGCGCTTGCCATTGGCTCATCGAATCGGCTCCTCAATGTTACCCGGTAGCGGCGTATTGGCGGCGTACTCTAAAGCGTTATGAACGGCCTCAATAACGGCGCGAGGTGTAATGGTTGCGCCGGTAAAACCATCAAACTGGCCGCCCTCTTTTTTAACGGCCCAGGCATTTGGTGGCAGTTCATCAAGGCTTAATCCGTTAAAGCGGGTAATCCAGTCGCTGCGCTGGCGCTCAATCTTGTCACCGAGGCCTGGGGTCTCCTGATGGTAGGTCACGCGCACACCGCTAATACGCTGCTGCTCATCTATTCCTACCAGTAAATCAATTTCTCCACTGTAACCCTGGCGGGTGATCACTGGCAGAACAGTAACGCGGTGATCCCCACGGCTGATTTGCCAGCCTGTCACTGGCGTTCGGTGGCCCAGGGCGGCGGCATTGGGTAAGTCGAAGGCACTGTTTAGCACTTGATCCGCCGGTGTATCGGCTAATGCCTGAGGCAGTACCGCTTGCAACTGGCGGAGCTGGTAGGTTTGCTGATGCTGGGTAATACGTTCAGAGGTCAAGGCCCGGGTAACCGCGACGCTGCCTGCCGTAACGAGCGCGAAGATACCCAGCGTTAAAGCGCCACGCCGCATGGCGATAATAGGCGTCATCGCAATGCTCCTAGCGCGCCTTTTGAGTGACCTTGAGGGCGTGGCACGGTGTACAGGTCAATCAATGGGACGCACAGGTTCATCAACAAAACGGCAAAAGCCACCGCATCCGGATAGCCCCCCAGGTTGCGAATCACCATGATCAGCACCCCCATGCCTATGCCGTACAGCAATTTTCCGCGCTGGCTGGTCGCCGCGGATACCGGGTCGGTGGCAATAAAGAAAGCCCCAAACAGCGCCGCACCGGTTAGCAGGTGAAAAAGAGGCGATGCAAAACGGTTAGGATCAAGTAGATGAAACAGCGTTGCCAGCGCTACCAGGCTACCTAACAGGGCGATGGGGATGTGCCAACTAATAATCCGTTTAAACAGCAGCAGTACCCCGCCCGCAAGCCAAGCCAGGCTGATACTGTACCAGGCAGCAAGCGTTTGTTCGGGTAGCGGTGCGCTTAGCCAGAACTGCTCGGCAGAGAGCCCTTCGGCTTTATGTTTGAACGCATCCAATGGCGTTGCACCGCTAAGCGCATCAAGCTGTGACGTAGGCAGTGTCCCAAGAATTTGCGCCCAAAGCGTATCGCTAATGAGAGGCTGAGGCGGCGCCCATAGCGTCATGTACGTAGGGAATGAGACCAGCAATAGCGCATAGCCCACCATGGCCGGATTAAACGGATTATGCCCTAGGCCACCATACAGCTGCTTGGCAATCACCACGGCGGCTATCATGCCGACCCCAATTAGCCACCAAGGGCTTGCCGGAGGGAGCGAGGCACCCAGCAGTACGCCAGTAAGTAGGGCGCTGGTATCCGTTAAGGCTGGCGCGATGGGTCGGCGGCGAAGGCGCAGCATGCCCGCCTCCAGAAACATGCCCATAATGGCCGCCAAGGCAATATTGCTGAGTACGCCCAACCCAAAGTAATACGTCATGGCCAACACACCAGGCAGTGTGGCGACCACCACCCAGCGCATTAATGACGCCGTTGCTGGTGTTGTTGACTTGGCAGAGGATGCGCTTACTTGTGATGCGTGAAACATACTCATAGGGTGTCCTCCGCGGTCGGTGCTTTAGCGCTTTCACGCGCTTGCGCCAGCTGTAAATCGGCGGCCTTAAGATTTTCCTGGGCGGTCGCCAGCAGCGTTTCCAGGTCTTCATGGGAGTGCTGTGGCTCTTGCTGGGCTGCCCGTGCGAGCACTTTTTCGGCTTTTCTAACCGCTGCCTTGGCCGCCGTCTGGGCAATACGCAGGCTGCGCAAGTCGGCTGGAGGCGCGCTGGTGCTTTCGTTACTGGCGTTGCCGTCGGTGGGCTTGTTGTGCGCTAGCCGAGCCTGGCGGCGCGCCTGTTTTTCTGCTTCTTCCCGGGCCAAGCGTGCCTGGCGAAACTCGAAGCGATGCTTGGCATGTTCGGCCTTGGCTGCTTCAATTTGTTGGTAGCGAAGGCGACGTTTGGCGTCGCGGTAATCATCGACCAGCGGAATATGGCTGGGGCAAACATAGCTGCAGGCGCCACATTCGATGCAGTCAAACAGGTGATGGCTCGTTAGCTTATCGTCGTCCTGGGCGCGGGCGTACCAGTGCAACTGCTGAGGAAGAAGCAGGGCGGGGCATACACTTTCACATGCTCCGCAGCGGATACAGGGTGATTCCATCGGCGCAGGCGGCAGTTCGTCAGGCGTTGCCGCAATCAGGCAGTTGGTGGTCTTTGTGACGGGCGTATTAAGCGTTTCAATTGAGGTGCCCATCATCGGTCCACCCAGGATTACGCGGCTGAGCTGGGCGCTATCAAGCCCTGCATGGGATAAAAGCGTCTCAATAGACGTCCCCAAACGCACCCAGTAGTTACCCGGTTGAGTAATGGCTTCCCCGGTTAGCGTCACCATCCGCTCGACCAGCGGTTGGCCATCACGCACCGCGTAAAGTGCTGCCAGTAGCGTGCCGGGGTTGTGGCAAAGCACTCCAACATCTGCCGGTAGGCCTTGGCTGGGTACCGTTCGGTTCAATAGCTTTTTAATTAACTGTCGCTCGCTGCCACTTGGGTAACGAGTAGGGATAACGGTCAGCGTCACGCGGGCTGGTTGGCTGTCTGGAAGGGCATGCTCTAAGGCGGCAATGGCCTCGGGCTTATTATCTTCAATACCGATGATGATCTGCTGGGCACCGCATAAGGCAGCGATGAGCTGTGCGCCTTCCAGCACGTCGCCTGGATAATTCCGTAATGTGAGGTCATCGGCTGTAATGTAAGGCTCGCATTCGGCGGCGTTAATCACCAGCGTGTCGATAGCATGGCGCTCAATCACGCGAGCCTTGATATGGGTCGGGAACCCAGCACCACCTAACCCGACCACACCGCTCTCATCCAGCCGCATAAGCAGCGTAGGCGCATCCGTCGTGCGCCAATCAAGCGGGGGCAGGTATTGCCGGGTATCCTGACCATCGCTGTCTATGTGAATAGCAGCGCTATCAACATGACCAACCGTGCCGCTAACGGTCGCGTGGATATCTGCGGATATCAAACCATCGCGCTTGGCGATCAGGCTGCCAACGCGAACATGATCGCCCCGGGCCACACAGGGGGTGGTGGGGCGGCCGCTATGCTGGCACAGCGGAAGGATGACCTGCGACGGTAACGGGGCACGTCGCAACGGTGATTGCGTTGAACGGTCCTTTCGCTCCGGTGGGTAGATGCCGCCGGGGAAATCAAATGGGTGTGCCATCTGGCCCCCTTGTTGCTGGTGTACGGTCGCTTGCAATGACGCCAGTGGGTAAAACAACGGGCTGCCACTGGCCAAGCGGCGTGCTCCGGGGCAGCATGTCGATACAGTCTACCGGGCAAGGGTCAACGCATAAGTCACAGCCTGTG
The DNA here is from genome assembly GCF_052446175.1 of Halomonas sp. AOP43-D1-4. Classification (NCBI taxonomy): domain Bacteria; kingdom Pseudomonadati; phylum Pseudomonadota; class Gammaproteobacteria; order Oceanospirillales; family Halomonadaceae; genus Halomonas; species Halomonas sp. AOP43-D1-4. Next base: position 223,324 of record NZ_JBQSVY010000003.1, on the reverse strand, counting down.
CACTCATCCTCAATCACGGTGTGCATCTGCTTGGCCGCGCCAATAATGGCATCCACTGGGCACGCCTGAATGCACTTGGTGCAGCCAATGCACTCGGCCTCGCGGATATACGCCACGTTGGCTTCGCTGAGCGCCTCGCCATCAAGTGGCTCGGGTTCACGGCCGAGTAGATCTGCCAAGGCATGAATGGTGGCCTCGCCACCGGGCGGGCACTTGTTGAGTGCATCGCCCTCATTAATCGCTTCGGCGTAAGGGCGGCAGCCTGGGTAACCGCATTGGCCGCACTGCGTTTGGGGCAGCAGCGCATCAATTTTCTCAACAAGAGGGTGCTCGTCCCCCTTAAAACGTTCACTAACCGCACCCAACAGGGCGCCAAAACCGATGCCAAGCCCCGTCAAGATGCCAATTGAACTGACAATCCCCCAAAGAGAAAAACCATCACTCATGGTAGAAAATTACCCTTGAGTTAAACCAGAAAAACCAAGAAAGGCGAGCGACATAAGGCTGGCAGTGACCATGGCAATAGCGGCCCCTTTGAAAGGCCTGGGGACATCCGTGCCAGCCAAGCGCTCGCGCATGGCGGCAAACAGGACCAACACCAGCGAGAAGCCGAGCGCTGCCCCCAGCCCATAGAGTGTGGTATGAAAAAAGCCAAGCTCACGGTTGAGCGAGAGCAGAGCAACACCCAGTACGGCACAGTTGGTCGTAATCAGGGGCAGAAAGATGCCCAGCACTTGATGTAGCAACGGGCTTAAATGGCGCACCATGATTTCGGTGAATTGCACGACGGCAGCAATCACCACAATAAAGCTGATGGTGCGCAGGTAAGTAACATCCAAAGGCACCAACAAGCCATAATAAACGACGTAGCTTGCTGCAGAGGCGAGGGTTAATACGAACGTCGTTGCCAGTGACATTCCCATGGCGGACTCCAGTTTGTTGGAAACCCCCATAAACGGACAGAGCCCCAAAAACTGTACCAAGACAAAATTATTGACCAGCGCGGTGCTGACCAAAATGATGAATAACTCACTCATAGTGACGTATCGTGGCTGACAGCTGAAAAATCAGCGTTAGGCGGTGTGAATATCTTGACCTGATGGCGCCCTGCCGCTTTAGCACTATACAGCGCTTGATCGGCGGTGCTCATCAGCACATTGGGAGAAATATCGGTGCCTTCGTTAAGCGACCCGATTCCCACGCTAATAGTAACATAGGGCGCTACGGGAGAGGCCAAGTGAGGAAATGCTAAAGCATCTATCGTATCATGCAGCAACTGGCCAATATATTCTGCCTGTTGGGCGGAGGTATTGGGCAGTAATGCGCTAAATTCTTCACCCCCAGTTCGGGCGATTAAAAAGTCATGAGCGGTAGCCACTTTTTGTAGCGCTTGGGCTACTTGCTTTAAACACTTATCGCCTTGTTGGTGCCCATAATGATCATTGAATAGTTTAAAATGATCGATATCCAGCATCATTACTGCTAACGGTTGCGATGACGCTTCCATTTCATGAATCGTCGTTTGAAGGCGCTGGTCGAACAGCCGCCGGTTTGGCAGGCCAGTTAAAGCATCATGTGTCGAGAGATTTAAAAGCTCTGCATTAAGTTTGCGCTGGCGGCCTAGCTGCTGTTCAAAGCTTCGAGCCAACATGCCAATTTCATCATTACGCTGGCAAAGCCGTGCAGAGTTCTTGCTGTCTTCGTTTGAAGCCTGTTTCGCAAAAACGGCCAGTGCTTTCAGCGGCTTTAAAATCATGCGTTCCATACGCCAGAGCACAAAGCCAATGACAAACAGCATAAGGCAGGCTGTCCAGATTAATACATAACGAATGGTGCTAAGGCTTGCCAGATAATGAGTACGGTTAAGCTGAGTGCCTACCTGGATGCTAATAGCGGGCACATTGGTAGGCAGCAAGTATTGGGCGTAAATCGTCTCGCCTTCAATATTGGTTAACGGCATGGCCTTGGAGGTAGGTTGTTGCTCAATAGTGATCGAAAGGCCGGTCATGTTTTCCATCTGCTCCACCCATTTCTTATCCATTAAGCGAACTTTTGCTAACCAGCCGGTGCTTGGGCCATCACCATTAGTGCGCAAAATCGGCGTGATGGCTACCATGGTTGGTGAACTGATGCCTGGAGAGAAAAAGACTTGCTGGTCAGGGGTGTTGTCTATCGAGTGTTGGATACTGTCAATAAGTCGTGCCATCCAGGCGCAATCGTCAGCAACGCGCGCACAGGTTGTAAAATCGTTAGTGTCAGGCGCTAAGCCTGAAAGGAAGTATATCTCGCCGTCAGCATCGAAAAACGCTATCAACTGATAGCGCATCTCTTCCATCATTTCAGGGCTGAAATTAACCTCGGCGTAGCGTGGGTTGTTATCCTGAACGAATTGATAAGTATCGTCCCAGTTTGCCCAGTCGCGTGCTTGAGTTAAAAGATCTTGCTGGGCCAAGGCGAGGCTACGCTCAATACGTTTTAGCTCTTGGCTGATCATGCCGCGTTCCTCTTCGTGCAGCGCGGGAACAATAAACCACTTGCTCAACATGACTAACGAGCATAGTGCGAGCAAGAGCACACCACTCAGCGCTACTAAAAATTGAAAACGCAGTGATTGAGAGAAGTGCCGACGCATAATCAGGCCTAAACGGAGAGTCTTATAAAAGGTTTATTAAGCAATCCACGTAAGAAGGGGGTAGAGCTTGGTCGTCTCTACCCCCCGGAAGTGCTTGAAGATCGGCTACATTACACGTTGGCCGGGTTCGGCACCAGTGTCAGGTGAAAGCAGATAAATGCCGTCTTTATTGGCAGAGGCGAGCACCATACCTTCGGAAAGGCCAAAACGCATTTTACGCGGCGCAAGGTTGGCTGCCATGACGGTAAGACGTCCCTCAAGCGCCTCAGGCGCATAGGCGCTGCGAATGCCGGAGAAAACATTGCGGGTTTCACCGCCTAAATCTAGCGTTAATTGCAGCAGCTTGTCCGCGCCCTCTACATACTGTGCCTTGGTGATCCGGGCAATGCGCAGGTCTACCTTGGCAAAGTCGTCAAAGCTAATTTCGGCGGCAATGGGGTCATCTGCTAGAGGCCCTTTGGGAGCTTCTTTAAGCTTTTGCTCTTCCACCAGATCCTCCTTGGAGGCTTCAATCATGGCGTCAATTTTGTCACGCTCTACGCGGGTCATAAGAGGTTTGAATTTCTCCACCTCATGATTAACCAGCACATTATGACGGCTTTCCCAGTTAAGTGAATCAAGCTTCAAGAAGGCTTGTGCCTGAGCGGCCATGGTGGGTACCACGGGGGCCAAGTACACCATTAGTTGGCGGAAGAGGTTGATGCCGACTGAACAAATCTCGAGCACTTCTTGGTCATGGCCATCTTGCTTAGCGAGCGCCCAAGGCTCTTTCTCGGCAATATAGGTATTGGCTTCATCCGCCAGCTCCATGATTTTACGCATGGCACGGCTAAATTCGCGTGCTTCAAAATCATCGGCAATGTCATCGCCCGCGGCGATAAATCGGGCGACCATCTGCGGTTCGGCGCAGTGCGCTGAAAGGGTGCCGCCACCTAACTTTTTAACGAACCCGGCGCAGCGGCTGGCAATGTTAACCACTTTGCCCACGAGGTCTGAATTAACCCGTGCGGCAAAATCATCCAGGTTGAGGTCCAGGTCGTCCACTTTGGACGTCAGTTTGGCAGCGAAGTAATAGCGCAAGTACTCGGGATTCAAGTAATCGGCATAGGTCGAAGCCTTGATAAAGGTGCCGCGTGACTTCGACATTTTGGCACCATCTACGGTCAGAAAGCCGTGGCAATTTACCGCGGTGGGCGTGCGTAAATCAGCGCCATGCAGCATGGCTGGCCAGAAAAGTGCGTGGAAATAGACAATGTCTTTCCCAATAAAGTGGTAGACCTCGGCGTTGGAGTCTTTATTCCAGTAGCTATCGAAATCAATGCCGTCACGGTCACACAAATTCTTGAAGCTGGCTAAGTAACCGATAGGGGCATCAAGCCATACATAAAAGTATTTGCCCGGCGCGTCGGGGATTTCAAACCCGAAATAGGGCGCATCACGGGAGATATCCCATTCGTTAAAGCCTGATTCAAACCACTCCATCAGCTTGTTACGAATCTGTGGCTGTACGTGGCCATCGTTGATCCAGCGCTGCAGGAACTCGGCAAAGTCCGGCAATTTAAAGAAGTAATGGGTTGAAGAGCGTACTTCCGGGATTGCGCCGGAAATGGCGGATACCGGGTTGATCAAGTCAGCAGGGGTGTAAGTGGCACCACACTTTTCGCAATTATCACCGTACTGGTCGTCGGTGCCGCATTTCGGGCAGGTGCCTTTGATGAAACGGTCCGCCAGGAACAGGCCTTTTTGCGGGTCGTACATCTGCTCTATATCGCGGGTGGCGATATGGCCTTTATCACGCAGACGCTTATAGATAACCTCACTGAGGTGCCGGTTCTCTTCCGAATGCGTGGAATGGTAGTTGTCAAAGTTAACGTTGAAGCGAGCGAAGTCTTCCTGGTGATCGCGTGAGACGCGGTCAATCAAAGCTTCAGGCGTAATACCTTCCTGCTCGGCACGCAGCATGATGGCCGTACCATGAGCGTCGTCGGCGCAAACGTAGTAGCACTGCTGGCCACGGCTTTTCTGAAAACGTACCCAGATATCGGTTTGGATATATTCAAGTAAGTGACCGAGGTGGATCGCTCCGTTAGCGTAGGGGAGCGCGCTGGTCACCAGAATATTGCGCGTGGCAGAGTTAGACATGGTGAATGATAATTCCGGTTAGACGATAACAATAAAACGGCGAAGTTAGCCGGCAGCTGGCCGGTAACAAGGTACGATGCAGGCGTTTAAATTGACGTTAAAGCGCGTGCAGTCTTGATGTCGGGTGGTTAGTAAAGTGCCTGCTCTTCTTGAACGACCTCTTTTAAAAGCTCTAAAAACAGTTTGTCAGCCTCTGAATGCTCGGCAGGATCTTCCGGAATGTGGACACTGGTAGTGCCAGATATCTCATTGGCGATTCGCGCCATTACTGCCGGGCTGCTGCCTTCGCTTAATTGCTGACGCGCGATTACCAGCGACTGACCAAGAATGTCAGGATCTTGAAGCAGTTTGCGTATGAAACCGCGCAGTTCATTAATAATACGTGTTTTTTGAATTTCTGATGCAGACATAAGAGTCTCCTTAACGCGGCGCTTGAGCTGATTATCAAGCGAAGCCAGTCCATGCATTGACCATAGCATTTTTAGTGCAGCGAGTATGGCTTGTCTACGTTTAGACCAGTGATTTAGCCTACTACGTTAACGTTAAACGGCCTGCTTTGTGTTTTACCGGATTGGCATACTGAGCCAGCCAGTAAGGACGCAGATTCTCCGGCACTGCCGCCATTCGCGCCTGGAAGCGTTCGCGGTCCTGGCGAGTGATGGTTTTACGGGCAACCAACTCCGGCGCTTCACCGAGTGCTTCCAGGGCTAAATAGTGGCTTGGGAAGAGGCGGTAACCACCGATAACCTGACGATCAATCTCAGCGGCTACTTCATCGGGAGTCGCCATGTCGGCGCCTACCGGGGAGCCAAAACGCAGCTGTACTCTGCCTTTATCACCGGTAATGCCAGCAACGATAGAGCGAATATCTTCAAATTCACTTTTAGCATAGCTACCTTCTGTTGCCACGTCGTGTAGCTCCTGCGCTTTTTGCACGTCGCAAGGGTCATATTCATAGCTAATCGAGACAGGCACCAGCTTGAGTTCGGCTACCGCTTCACCAAACATCATGTCTCGCTCGGCATTACGCTTGGCCATGGTCAGCATCTTGATAATAGCGGGGTCGGTGCGGTCAATGCCGTTTTTGGCGCGGCCTTCACGCTGAGCCATCCAGATGGAGTGCTGGTCATCGGTAATTGAGTAACGAATATAAGCAGAAAGCTGTTGGTACGCTGCCAGCATCGCACGCTTTCCGCGCGCACTTCTGGGGACGATAAAGCTTTTATTGAGCCGCATTAGATCGGTGACATAGGGCTTTTTAAGCAGGTTGTCGCCAATGGCAATGCGCACCGTATCGCGGCCCGCCTGGTAGAGTGCGTAGTTAACGAACGCGGGGTCGAGCGAAATATCCCGGTGGTTACCAATAAACAGATAAGCACTATTTGGGTCGAGCTTGTCCAAGCCTGCCACTTCAAACGCGTCGGTAGTGGTGCGGATCATGCGATCCATGTAGCTTGCGATGCGCATTTGAAAATCGCGCACCGTTGCCACACCTTTTACTTCACGCTGTATCGCGTGGCTTGCAAGCTTTCGGGCAAGCGGCGGAACCCAGAGCGCCATGCGGGGAAGGCGAAAACGAGTAAGCGCATCAAGAAGCTCGCTATCGCGGGCCAGGTGCGCGAGAACATCGGCCACTTCGTTGTCTGTATAAGGGCGTATATCCGCCCATGGGTCAGCGGCGTTCAGTGCGTTGGGTGCGTCGTTGTGATGAGTCATGCGATCCGTTGGATGATAAACAATAAAGAACAATTCATAGCAGCGCGATCAACCCTTTAGTTACCTAACGGGGCAGCAGGTTCCTGCTTGTTTTCACCACCCAGCCACTCTATCAGACGAACAATGTCATTGGATAACGCTTGGGCCATCAAAATAAAGTCGGTTTCAAGCCGGGCCAGAGCGTCATCGCCGTCGTCAGCATGGTCGGCCTCTTCAATCAAGGCATCACCAAAACGCAACGATTTCAGAGCCAGGTCATCATGCAGAACGAAGCTTAATCGGCCTTCAAGGCTCATGGCGAGCTTGCTTGCCTGGCGTCCGCTCTCAAGTAGCTGCTGTATCTCATCGCTATCCAGGTCAACCTGGCGAGCGCGGAGAACGCCATCGTCGCCTTTGGCTTTAAGTTCCACCTGGTCACCCAGCTGCAAATCTGCCGGGCGGTTTGCAGGGTCGCCAAGCCATGTTGTCATCGCACGAATAGGCAGTGTTTGGGATGACAAGGGCGTTGCCTTGAGGCTGCCTAAGGTTTCTCGTAACAGGTCTAGCAAGTCTTCAGCACGGGTACGAGAGCTGGCATTGATGCCGATCAAGTGACGTCGTGTGTCCCACCAAAGGTCAATTTTTTGGCTGCGTACAAAGGCACGAGGCAGAAGCGCTTCCGTCACCTGCTCTTTAAGCGCGGTTTTCTCTTTGCGCGTCACCTTGCGACCTTCGCGCGCTTCTATATCAGCGACCTGCTCGTCGACTTCCTCTTTGACAACAGAGGCAGGTAGCAGGCGTTCTTGACGTAGCACGGATAACAGTCGGTGGCCCTGGATTTCATGTAGCAGTTGACCGCCGCCAAGGCGGCCTGCTGGTGCTGTCCAGCCTAGTCGGCGAGCATCCGCATTGCCGAGCGGTTTGGCCGCATGTGCTTGCAATGCGTCGGCAAGCGTTGAACTGTCGAGCTCAGGGGCGCCATGTAGGCGATATAAATGCAGGTGCTTAAACCACATGTCACCAGTCCTATCCAAAAGGTGGCACATTATGTCGAAAGCGGGGCGTTCCTGCCAGCACCTTGCCGCTTAGGTATAAGTTGTATGTGTTTTAAACCTGTGTTTGATTGAGGTAGTGGCTAATGAGCCTGTTGGCTTGCGCTTGTGTTTATTAAAAGGAGTTGTTATGTCGGTATTACCTTCTCGCGTTCAGCTGCGTGTACGTGGCTACCACTTGGACGGCTACGGGCATGTCAATAATGCACGCTATCTTGAGTTTATGGAGGAGGGGCGCTGGGCGTTTTTTGATGAGCACCCAGCGATGATTAGCGAGCTTCATCAGGCGGGGCAGGCGTTTGTGGTGGTGAACCTGAATATTGACTACCGCGCCGCCGCCGTTCAGGGCGATGACCTGACTATTCTGACGGGGATCGTCGAGGTAGGAGAACGCCGTGCGCTGTGTCATCACCGCATCTATCGCAGCGATGGCGTATTAGTTGCACAGGCCGATCTTACGTTTGTGCTTCTCGATATGCGGGCGAATAAAGCCTCGGTGATTGAAAATGAGCTTGCCGAGCGGCTGAATGCATTACTACTTACCAAAGAGCAGTTTACGCCTTAATAATCAAGGGGAGTGTCCTGGCTGCCCTTGGTGCGGATGCAGTGGTATGATGTAGCAGTATCTGCGCATCGTCTTTTTTTAAAGGCGGTACTTTTAGCGCTTTCAACTCTCGCAGTGCCAATGCAGTGCAAAGGATCTGACTTTCATGGGTGACATCGCCAGAGAAATCTTGCCCGTCAATATTGAAGACGAGCTCAAACAGTCGTATCTCGACTATGCGATGAGTGTCATTATCGGCCGCGCGCTACCCGATGTGCGTGACGGTTTGAAACCTGTTCATAGGCGTGTGCTCTTCGCCATGCATGAACTGGGGAATGACTGGAATAAACCGTACAAGAAATCGGCGCGTGTTGTCGGCGATGTCATCGGTAAATATCACCCGCATGGTGATAGTGCGGTTTACGACACTATCGTACGTATGGCGCAGCACTTCTCAATGCGCCACGTTCTGGTCGATGGCCAGGGTAACTTCGGTTCTATCGACGGCGATAACGCTGCTGCCATGCGTTATACCGAAGTGCGCATGTCGCGTCTGTCGCACGAGCTTCTTGCCGATCTTGAGAAAGATACCGTCGATTGGGTCGATAACTACGACGGCACCGAACGCATCCCTGCCGTTTTGCCTACTAAAGTTCCCAACCTGCTGATTAACGGCTCGTCGGGCATTGCCGTGGGCATGGCAACCAATATTCCGCCGCATAATATGCGCGAAGTGATTGACGGCTGTTTAGCGCTGATTGATGACTACACGCTGTCGGTGGATGACTTGATGGCGTACATTCCTGGCCCTGATTTCCCCACGGCGGGGATTATCAACGGCCGCGCTGGCATTTTAGATGCGTATCGCACCGGGCGTGGCCGCATCCATGTGCGCGCTAGCCATACAATTGAGCACCATGATAAAACCGGCCGTGACCACATCATCATTACCGAGCTGCCTTATCAGGTGAACAAGGCGCGCTTGATTGAAAAAATCGCCGAGCTGGTTAAAGAGAAAAAGATCGAAGGCATTGCCGAACTGCGCGACGAGTCGGACAAGGACGGCTTGCGCGTGGTTATTGAGATTAAACGTGGCGAATCGGGTGAAGTCGTCGTTAATAATCTCTTTGCTCAGACACAGCTTCAAAATGTGTTTGGTATCAACATGGTGGCGTTGGAGAATGGCCAGCCCCGCACGTTGAACCTAAAAGAGATGTTAGAGGCGTTTATTCGTCACCGCCGTGAGGTAGTGACGCGCCGGACGCTGTTTGAGCTTAAAAAAGCCCGTGAGCGTGGCCACCTTCTTGAAGGTCTGGCGGTGGCTATCTCGAACATTGACGACATCATCGAGATGATCAAGGCCTCGCCCAGCGCAGCCGAGGCGAAAGAGAAACTACTGGCGAAAACATGGCAACCGGGGCAGGTTACCGGCATGCTTGAGCGGGCAGGTGCTACCTCGTGCAAGCCCGAAGAGCTGGATGAAAGCTTTGGCCTTAATCCTTCCGCGACCGAATACCGCCTATCGCCTGCTCAAGCGCAAGCTATCCTTGAGCTGCGCCTACATCGTCTGACCGGTCTTGAGACTGAGAAGCTGCTCAATGAGTACCTCTCTATTCTTGAAAAAATTGCAGAACTCACCGAAATTCTTGCCTCGGCCGACCGGCTAATGGAAGTGATTCGTGAAGAGCTGCATGCCGTGCGTGACCAGTATGGTAATGACCGGCGTACAGAGATTCAGGCAAGCCATCTGGATCTCTCAATCGAAGATTTGATCGCCGAAGAAGACATGGTGGTGACCGTGTCGCGTTCCGGCTATGCCAAAACTCAGCCGCTTTCGGATTACCAGGCGCAGCGGCGTGGTGGGCGCGGTAAGTCGGCAACATCGATGAAAGATGAGGATGTGATTGAGCATCTGCTCGTTGCGTCGACCCATGACACCGTTCTGCTGTTCTCCAACCGCGGTAAAGTGTACTGGCTGAAAGTTTACGAGATGCCTTCAGCGAGCCGTGGTTCGCGCGGTAAACCGCTGGTCAATATGCTGCCGCTTGAAGAGGGTGAGTCGGTTAACGCCATCTTGCCGGTGCGTGACTACGACCCCGAGCACTATATTTTCTTCGCGACCGCCAATGGTACGGTGAAACGCACCAGCCTGGAGCAGTTCTCGCGTCCGCGCAGCGTTGGCCTGATTGCCATTGACCTTGAAGAGGGCGACCGCCTGGTGGGTGCTGCTATTACGTCAGGCGCTGACCACGCCATGATGCTCTCTTCTAACGGTAAGGCGATCCGTTTTGAAGAGGGCAATGTTCGCGCAATGGGCCGTACCGCTCGAGGTGTGCGTGGCATGCGCTTGGCAGAGGGTGCTGAGGTTATCAGTCTGATCATTCCCAAGAGCCAGCAGATTGATGCTGAGGCTGATACGGATGTTGATGAGGCAGAAGAAACCGTTGCTGAAAGCACCCAGGCAGAAGGCCAGATCTACATTCTAACGGCCAGCGAAAATGGTTATGGCAAGCGCACACGCCTGGAAGAGTTCCCGCTGCGCGGCCGTGGTGGCCAAGGGGTTATCGCCATGCAGACCAGCGAGCGTAACGGTGCCCTTGTGGCGGCCATGCAGGTTTATGACAGCGATGAGATGATGCTGATTACAGACCGCGGGACGATGGTACGTACGCGTGTGGAAGAGGTGTCTACCACCTCACGCAACACCCAGGGCGTTATGCTGATCCGTCTGGGTAAAGAAGAAAAACTGGTTAAAACAGTTCGTGTTGACGAGCCTGGTGACAGTGAGCTTGAAGCACTGGATGAAGAGGGTGAGCCAGACAACGCGGGCGACAGCGCACAGGATACGGCGACTGATGACACGTCACTATAACTTTTGTGCAGGGCCAGCGGCCCTGCCTGTTGCGGTGCTCGAAAGAGCCCGCAACGAGCTGGTAGATTACCAAGGGCGTGGCTTATCCGTTATGGAGATGAGCCATCGCAGCGATGAATTTATAGCCATTGCTGAGCAGGCGGAAGCCGATTTCCGTCAGCTGCTAAGTGTGCCCGACAACTATAAGGTGCTGTTCCTGCAGGGGGGCGCCAGCATGCAGTTTGCTATGCTGCCAATGAACCTGCTGGGCCAGGGCGGTAGTGCCAACTTTATCCAAACGGGCATTTGGGGCAAAAAAGCGATTAGCGAAGTCAAGCGACTTGGCTATGCATGCCACTTGGCTGGAAACAGTGAGGCGGGTGGGTATGTGGATGTACCTTCCCAGGATGCGTTGACGCTAAGTGCGGATGCGGCCTATCTGCACTACACCTCCAATGAGACGATTGGCGGGCTAGAATTTGACTATACGCCGCAGGTTGTACGCGAAGATGGCCAGCATGTGCCGTTGGTCTGTGATATGTCCTCCAATATTTTGTCCAAGTCCATTAATGTCGCAGACTTTGGCGTTATCTTTGCTGGGGCCCAAAAAAATATTGGGCCGGCAGGTCTAACCCTTGCCGTAGTGCGTGATGATTTGCTCGGCCGGGCGGTCCCCAATACTCCGTCGCTGTTTGATTACCAAATGCTCGCAGACGCTGGGTCAATGGTGAATACGCCGCCAACCTATGCGTGGTACCTGGCAGGGCTTGTATTCCAGTGGTTACGTGATGATGTCGGTGGCCTGGTAGCTATGGATGCCATTAATCAGCGTAAAGCGGAAAAGCTTTATGGCGCCATTGATGCCAGCGATTTCTATAGCAACCCCATTGCAGTGGCTAATCGATCGCGTATGAACGTGCCGTTTGTGCTGGCTGATTCAGCCCTCGATAAAGCGTTCTTGCAAGAGGCCGACCAAGCGGGGCTACTGAATCTAAAGGGGCACCGTAGCGTGGGCGGTATGCGTGCCAGCTTGTATAACGCAGTACCCGAAGAAGCCGTTGATGCGCTGGTTGCTTTTATGGCTGATTTTGAACAGCGAAGAGGCTAATAATCATGTCCGACTCGTCGATCAATCTGGACGACCTACGCCAACGTATCGATCAACTTGATGGCGATATACTACGCCTGATCAGTGAGCGCGCTGACTGTGCTCAAAAAGTGGCGCATGTAAAGCTGGCTCACGATAAGGATGCGGTGTTTTACCGGCCTGAGCGTGAAGCGCAAGTGCTGCGACGGATTATGTCGCTTAACAAGGGGCCGCTGGATTCCGAAGAAATGGCGCGGCTGTTTCGAGAAATCATGTCGGCTTGCTTGGCACTTGAGCAGCCGATCAAAGTGGCTTATCTGGGGCCTGAAGGGACGTTTACTCAGCAGGCGGCACTAAAGCACTTTGGCGAAAGCGCCATTAGCCTACCCATGGCAGCTATCGATGAAGTGTTTCGTGAAGTAGAAGCGGGTGCCGTGAACTATGGCGTAGTGCCTGTTGAAAATTCAACAGAAGGCGTTGTGAATCATACCCTCGATACGTTTATGGATTCGTCTATCCATATTTGTGGCGAGGTGGTGCTACGCATTCACCATCACCTGCTGATCAGTGATACGACGCGTCGCGATAAAATCTCCCGCATTTATTCGCATCCCCAGTCGTTTGGCCAATGCCGAAAGTGGCTGGATGCACATTACCCACACGCCGAACGGGTTCCTGTTTCCTCGAATGCAGAGGCTGCCAAGCTGGTCAAAACTGAATGGCACAGTGCGGCCATTGCAGGTGATATGGCGGCCAAACTGTATGGGCTTGAGCGCGTAGCTGACAAAATTGAAGACCGCCCGGATAACTCGACCCGGTTTTTGATTATTGGTAGTGAGCGTGTGCCAATGGCAGGGGATGATAAAACCTCCATTGTCGTGGCCATGCGTAACCAACCTGGTGCACTGCACGACCTGCTTGAGCCTTTCCATCGGCATCATATTGATTTAACGCGCATCGAGACACGCCCATCACGTACGGGCGTATGGAACTATGTTTTCTTTATCGATTTTAAGGGCCACGCTGACGAACCGCGCGTTGCTGCCGTGTTGGAAGAGGTAAGGTTACGCGCCTCGGAGCTTCGCGTTTTAGGTTCCTATCCGCAGGGCGTGCTGTGACCGCTATGGCATCATCGGTCGTTGAAGCACCTTCCTGTAATGAACAGCGGCTATTGATCGTTGGTCTCGGCTTGATTGGTGGGTCACTCGCAGCAGCGCTGCGCGCCTCAGGGTTTAATGGCGTGATTGTGGCTTGCGATCCAAGCGAAGATGAAATCGCTCGCGGTGTCGAGATGGGGTTAATCGATACGGGGGGCGTCACTCTCGCTGACCAAGTGGCAGGCGCGACCATGATCGTCCTCGCGGTGCCCGTGCTTGCCATGGAGCCGGTGATGGCATCGTTGGCAGGCGTGCTTTCGCAAGCGGCGGCCAATGTGGTGCTAACCGATGTGGGCAGTACCAAAGCCACTATTCGTGACTGCGCCGAGCGTGTGTTTGGTGCTGTGCCAGCCAATATGGTGTTGGGTCATCCTATTGCAGGGTCAGAAAAGAGCGGTGTGGCGGCGGCTAATCCGCGCCTTTTTGCTGATCACAACGTTATTTTGACGCCTGAGCCAGGGGTCGATTGTGATGCGTTGGCGCGCGTGCGTGCGTTGTGGCAGGCCTGCGGCGCGAATGTGTTGGAGATGGACGTTGGGCGCCATGATCAGGTCCTTGCACGCACTAGTCATTTACCCCACTTACTGGCTTTTTCTCTGGTGGATACGCTAGCCCGACAGGATGAGCGGCTTGAGATTTTCCGTTATGCCGCCGGTGGTTTTCGCGACTTTACGCGCATCGCAGGCAGCGACCCGGTCATGTGGCGGGATATTTTTACGGCTAACCGTGAGGCGGTTCTGGCATCTTTAGATGATTTTGAAGAAGGCCTGGCTCAGTTACGTCACGCGATTGAGCGAGGCGATAGCGATGCCCTGATTGCGACCTTTGATCGTGCCAGCCACGCACGCCATTACTTTGATACGTTATTGAATAAAACCAGCTACCAAGCGGAATACAATATGCAACCACAAGGCAAGGTAACCTACCGAGTTCGGCCCGGCGGCCAGGCGAAAGGCCATTTGCGCGTACCGGGTGACAAATCGATGTCACACCGCTCTATTATGCTAGGAGCGCTGGCTCAAGGCGTCACCGAGGTCAAAGGGTTTCTTGAAGGTGAAGATAGCCTGGCGACGCTGCAAGCGTTTCGTGAGATGGGCGTTGCGATTGAGGGGCCTCACCAAGGGTGTGTCACTATCCATGGCGTGGGAATGAAGGGGCTTAAGGCTCCGGCCGGGCCGCTCTATGTGGGTAACTCAGGAACGGCGATGCGCCTGTTCTCGGGGCTTTTAGCCGGGCAGGCATTTGATAGCGAGCTTACCGGCGATGAGTCGCTAACCAAACGCCCCATGGGACGCGTGGCGGACCCGTTGCGGTTGATGGGTGCCTCCATTGAGACAGCTGAAGGTGGTCGACCGCCGCTTAAAATTAAAGGTGGCGCGGCGCTCAAAGGTATTTTCTACGACATGCCTATGGCAAGTGCTCAAGTGAAATCATGCCTGCTGTTGGCTGGGCTTTATGCTGAAGGTGAGACGCGGGTGCGTGAGCCGGCACCAACGCGTGATCATACCGAGCGTATGCTTAATGGTTTTGGTTATTCTGTGTCACGCGAAGGGGACACCTGTTGGTTGCAAGGTGGCGGTGCCTTGAGCGCTGGCCCCATTGACGTTCCTTCTGATATTTCATCGGCAACGTTCTTTATGGTGGCGGCTGCAATAACGCCGGGTGCTGATATCACCCTGGAGCATGTCGGTATCAACCCGACTCGCATCGGTGTTATTAATATTCTTACGTTAATGGGCGCCAACCTTGAGCTACTTAACGAAGCGGAAGTGGGTGGCGAGCCGGTTGCTGATATTCGTATCCGCTATGCACCCTTGAAAGGTATTGATATCCCGGTTGATCAAGTGCCCTTGGCGATTGACGAGTTCCCTGCGCTGTTTATTGCGGCGGCAAATGCTGCTGGCACCACGCGTCTTCGTGGTGCAGAAGAGCTACGTGTCAAAGAGTCTGACCGTATTCAGGCCATGGCTGATGGGCTGGCGATTTTGGGCGTTGAACATACCGTGGTTGGCGACGGAATCGATATTATCGGTAACGCCAATGCCGAGGTTGCAAGCTACGGTGGTGGGCGCGTTAATAGTTTAGGTGACCATCGTATCGCTATGGCCTTTGCCATTGCCGCACTACGCGCAAGTGATGACATTATTATTGATGACTGCGCCAATGTCGCTACGTCGTTCCCCACCTTCGTTGAGCTTGCCAATAAAATCGGCATGGGGGTTAACGTCGGGGGCGAGAATGACTAAGCCTATCCCTGTTCTGACCATTGACGGGCCAGGTGGGGCAGGCAAGGGAACCATCAGTAGTTTGGTTGCCGAGCGTTTAGGCTGGCATTTGCTCGACAGCGGAGCGTTATACAGGCTAACCGCCACCGCGGCGGTTAAGCATGGTATTGCGCTTGATGACGAAGCGGCTGTTGCTGCATTAGCCGAATCGCTGGATGTGGCATTTCCCATCGAAAATGGTAAGCCCCGCACGCTGCTTGAAGGTGATGAAGTAAGCCAGGCAATCCGGACCGAGCACACTGGCGAGTTGGCATCCCAGGTGGCTGCGCTTCCCGCTGTGCGCGCGGCTCTGCTTCAGCGGCAAAGAGATTTTCAGAAGGCGCCAGGCCTTGTTGCAGATGGCCGTGATATGGGCACCGTCGTATTTGTAGACGCGCCGCTAAAGATATTTCTAACTGCTAGTGCTGAGGAACGAGCGCGTCGCCGCCATCTTCAGTTGCAGGAAGCGGGTATGAATGCTAGTCTTTCGAGTCTTTTGAAGGAGATTCAGGCACGCGATGCACGCGACACGCAGCGCAGCGTGGCACCTCTCAAGCCGGCAGATGATGCCATTACGCTTGATACCACGCGTCTGAGCATACCGGAAGTGGTTGAACGGTTGGCGGAATTGCTTGCCCAAAAAGGGTTCGTATCCGGCACCTGATTCTCCCTTGCGGCGTTTTTGGAAAGGTGTCATGACATGGCAGGGCGGCAGTTCATATGATCGTTCATATCAGAGAGCCCGGTCAGGTCTAACCAGCGTTAACACCTCCAAAGGCAGAGTGACATTAGGCCCGTACTCGCTGGTGGTACGGAGAAGGCATTTATGCCTCAACAACGTTGATCACGTAGGAAAACCATGAGCGAAAGCTTTGCTGAACTGTTTGAACAGTCCCTTAACGACATTAACATGGAGCCAGGCGCTATCGTCGCGGCTCAAGTTGTCGACATCGATGGCGACTGGGTTACCGTCAATGCTGGTCTGAAATCTGAAGGCCAGATACCGGCGGCACAATTCCGCGATGAAAATGGCGAGTTAAACATCGCTATCGGTGACGACGTCCACGTTGCACTAGAAGCCGTAGAAGATGGCTTCGGTGAAACGCGTCTGTCCCGTGAAAAAGCCAAGCGCGCAGAAGCTTGGAAGATTCTGGAAGCCGCCTTCGAGAAAGACGAAATCATCAAAGGCGTGATCAACGGTAAAGTCAAAGGCGGCTTCACTGTCGATGTCGACTCTATCCGTGCCTTCCTGCCGGGTTCTTTGGTCGACGTACGTCCGGTTCGCGATACTGCGCATTTGGAAAATAAAGAGCTGGACTTTAAAGTCATCAAGCTTGATCCGAAGCGTAATAACGTTGTTGTTTCTCGTCGTGCTGTACTTGAAGCTGAAAACAGTGCCGAGCGCGAAGCGCTGCTGGCAACGCTGCAAGAAGGCCAGCAGATTAAAGGTATCGTTAAGAACCTGACAGACTACGGCGCGTTCGTAGATCTGGGTGGTGTTGACGGCCTGCTGCACATTACCGATATGGCGTGGAAGCGTATTAAGCACCCGTCTGAAATCGTTGCTGTTGGCGACGAAATCAACGTTAAAGTGCTTAAGTTTGACCGTGAGCGCAACCGCGTTTCACTGGGTCTGAAGCAATTGGGCGAAGATCCGTGGGTCAACATTAAGCAGCGTTACCCGGAAGGCACCAAAGTACACGCTGTGGTCACTAACCTGACCGATTACGGCTGCTTTGCTGAGCTGGAAGAGGGCGTTGAAGGTCTGGTTCACGTTTCTGAAATGGACTGGACCAACAAAAACATCCATCCGTCTAAAGTTGTCCAAGTGGGCGACGATGTTGACGTCATGGTGCTGGATATCGACGAAGAGCGTCGTCGTATTTCTCTGGGTATCAAGCAGTGTACTGCTAACCCGTGGGAAACGTTCAACGCTGAATACAACAAGGGCGACCGTGTTTCAGGTACCATTAAGTCAATCACTGACTTCGGTATCTTCATCGGCCTTGAAGGTGGTATCGATGGTCTGGTTCATCTGTCCGACATTTCCTGGACAGAAACTGGCGAAGAAGCGGTTCGTAACTTCAAGAAAGGTGATGAAGCCGAAGCCGTTATTCTGTCTATCGATCCTGAGCGTGAGCGCATCTCTTTAGGTATCAAGCAAATGGATTCCGATCCTGTTGCTGAATACCTGTCTGTTAACGATAAGGGCAGCATGGTGACTGGCCGTATTGTTGAAGTAGACGCAAAAGAAGCACACGTTGAGCTGGCAACCGATGTTATTGCCATCCTCAAAGCCTCTGAAATCAGTGCTGACCGTGTTGAAGACGCGCGCAATGTGCTGAATGAAGGCGACAGCGTTGAAGCGCGTATCATCAATGTCGATCGCAAGAGTCGTCAGATTAATCTGTCGATCAAAGCGAAAGAGCAGGACGATACTCGTCAGAACCTGAAGAAACTGCGTGACCAGGAACCCGAAGCTGGTGGCCCGACCACTATCGGTGACCTGATCAAGCAGCAGATGGGCCAAGACTAAGCTATTTAGTCGCTGGTTCTAAGAAGCGTCGCCCTATGGGCGGCGCTTTTTTGCTTATTAACAAGCTGTTTTCTAAGCCAGTTAGTTGTATTAAATTAGATTTACCAACCTGCTTAAAAACTTTTAAATCTACGCTATTCGCTTAAAAAACCTCTTAGTAATTGAATGAAAGTACACTAGACTATTGTCAATTAGTGCTTTTAAAGTAATAATGAGCGCGCATTCTGAACTAATGGATATGATGAGTGTCAATTCAATATCCAGAAGATAAATCTGAAGTATAAGGACTCCCCATGTCACTTCTAAACGAATATATCCAAAAAGAGCAGCAACTTAAGCAGTTGCAAGAAGACTTGCAGCGTCTTGAAGGAGACCAGCGTTTAAAAAGCGAGTTGGAATTCAAGGCTAAGCTTGAAGCGCTAATGAATGAATTTGGTAAGCGTCCTGCAGATGTTATCGCCCTGCTGGATCCGACAAACGATCAACGTGGCGCCAAGGCTTCTGGCAGCAATAATACTAGTCGCCGTAAGCGTCGCCTAAAAACGTATAAAAACCCCAATACGGGCGAAATTATCGAAACCCGTGGTGGTAACCATAAAGGTTTGCGTAGCTGGAAGGATGAATACGGTGACGAAACTGTTGAGTCCTGGCTGGAAAGCATGGAAGATTAATTAGCAACTACCGGCACTTCTCTTAAGAAATGCCGGCTTTGCTTTAACAAGAGGCAGCTTTCCGGTGCGCGGCTCACAGTAGGCCCGATAGCTATTCAATATTAAAAAAATATCTCCCGTTAGCTTAGCGCCGCAAAAGTTAGTGCTGCATTCTTTGCCAGCTTGAAATTATTTAGCGTGTTTGGTAATCGTGTCACTGATATGGCCGTGTCGTTGCTGTGACATAGCTTGCTGGAAGGATAGTCGCCTAAGCATGCATGGCGCTTGGCGAGGCTGTAAGTGCCTTCATGGGCTATCTGATGCAGAATGCGGTGAGTGCCATTGCTATTTCCGGGTATACGCCCAATACTGGCTACCCGTTGAGCCCATCGCGTCGCCTTTCTGGCAATACGGTTTTGTATGAACATGCTAGGGTCTGTCTGAAAAGTCGACGAGCGAAGACAAGACAAGGCAAAAATTGGCGAAAAAACGGAGTTTACATGTGTAAATGAGTATTTTGAGCCAATTTTTAACGCCGTATTGTCGAGCGCAGACACTTTTCAGACAGAGCCTAAGTAGCCTGTAGTCGTTCCTTGCCTAGTTCAGTGGCATATTCAACTGCTTCTATCAGCTCGGCAGTAGACCGGTCACGCTGCTGTTCTGTGCTGGTAAGAGCAAAGGGGTGGAGAGTATTCTGTTTGTACACTACGCTCTTTTATGGTTTATTAAAAACAGGCTTGGCCTGATTTGATATCGCTATTGAAAGGCGGGCGCTGTCCGGGAATATCGAGTTGCTGTCTGACATATATGGGTCGCTTGTGCATATAGCTTGCCCCATCGTATCGTGTTGACTATTGTTTGATTTTTTTGTGTACGATTCTGTGGCTGCTCGTCTTGCCTTTAAAACGCTATTGGATAGCTGTGCCTTTAATAGCGTTTCCGGGGATGTGAGTTAGCCGGCATATAGGCTTTGTCGTTTACGTCCTATACGTTTTTAGTGAATGATACGTTGAACCTTTTCTCGTAAGGCTATTGGCATTGGCCGATAACCTTGTTGTCATCGCTTGGTGGTAATTCCACTGCACCGAGATGCACGGCAGACTTTCAGGCTGGCTGTGCGGCATTGGGTATCTCTTGTGGAAATATCTGTTGTGGCGGTACTTCGACCATTTCAAGTAAGGTATGAATGAAACATCAATGAAATATCACAAAACTCCAAAACAGTCGGATGAACGTGACAAGCTGCGTAAGTTTCGTGAGTTGGATGATGCATTTGCGCAAGCTTTGCGCCAGTTGGAAGATCCTAAGAGTGACTTCGATATTCCAACCGGGCCACCGGTACGCTCATTGGCAGCGTTAGAAGAAGATGACGCAGTAAAACGCTCACAAGAGCGAGAGCGCTTGTTTGGAGAGCGCTTGAAAGCGTTAATGGATGAGTACAACCAATCGGACCAGGAGCTGCACGAGCTCATTTCAACGCTGTTGTTTTATGAGCTCTGGCCACAACATCAAGCGCCTGAGCTCACTGGTGGCTAGGCCTTTGATCAGGATCGGTAGCGATAAATACGCAAGCTGGGTAAAAACGCTTCGTGCTCAAGCTTTTCATCGCGCCTTCTTGCCCGTGTGCGTTCCGTAGGGGGGTGTAGCGGCGGCAAGTTGATATGGGGCAGGCGTTGGTCAGGAGCGGGCACAAACAGCGGCATGGCAATATTGAGCGCCCGCCGTGAGTGCCCGTCGAGTAAAGGCTCAGTAAAAAAAAGGTTCGCCCGCATCAAAGGCGCCTGCGCTTGTACTTGTGCCAACGCTTCGTCGCCAGGAAGGCCAGCCAGCTTGCGCAGTTGAATACGTATATGCGGCGCTTCGGTATCCAGTTGCATGAGCTTTTTCTCCGCTTCCTGCACGCTGAGACGCTTGATAGAGCGCCCGCTGCTGTACCAGGCAAGCCGTATACGCGAAACCGGCGCTTCAGCAATCGGTATTTGTCGCCAACACTGTTTCAGGTGGAGTTTGGCAAGCCCGGTACGGCGCAATACATTATCTACTTGAGGGTGGCGTTGTGGCAGGCGTTGCTTGATTTCTCCGAATGCTTTTGGAGAGAGCTCTTTTATCCTATGGATTAACTCGCTAATTGCTGTTTTAGCATGGTTAATAGTGCCAACTGCCTCAATAAGGGGAGTGCCAGCGGCAATCACTCCTATGTAATTACGCGTTTCACGACCGTCCTGGCCTTCCAAGTGCCACATATCCAGCAGTGCGTTTCGCAGCCAGTTTAATTCGACGGACGGCTGATGCATGACCCACGCCGCCGGGCGCTGCCTTTCGTAAAGCACCAGCGCCGCTTCAATAGCGCAAACCAGATTATCAAATCGATTATCAAGCTCATGCAATAAGTGATAAGCGGTTACATCGGGCTCTTGCATGACCAATATTTACCTCACCGTGAAAACCATTCGTTAAGAAAGAGGCGCATCTTTATCCGCTTGTGCCAGAAGGGTATCCAAGTCAGCCTCATCCATGGCTGGCTCGCCTGCGATACGGTGAGACTCTTCAGCCCATGCGCCAAAATCAATTAATTGACAGCGCTTGCTGCAAAAAGGGCGGTAGGTGCTCTCTGGTGCCCAAGCCACTTTTTGGCCGCAGTGGGGGCAGTTAACTTCCATGGGAGTATCATTAGCAGGGTGAGTCATAATAATCCTGAAATATAGATAAAATTGAATTAACGAGTGCGATAAATACTGTCCAGACGCTCAACCTGACGCATCATAAAGTCATAATCTCCGCTGTTATCTATCACATCGTCGGCGTTAGCCAAGCGCTCTTCACGAGACATTTGCGCTGCAAGAATGGCACGTACCTGTTTAGGGCTTACGTCATCACGAGCGAGTGTTCTGGAAAGCTGAACATCGGTGGGTACGTCAACCACAATTGTTCGAGCGACCAGCATGTTTTGTCCTGACTCAAAAAGTAACGGTGAAACGAGAAGTACATAGGGTGAATCGTGGGATAGAGAGGTTAAATGCGCGACTAACCGTTTTCTGATAATCGGATGAGTAAGCGACTCTAGCCATTCACGCTTGGGTGGATCTTCAAAGATAATTGAACGCAAAGCGGCTCTATCAAGCGTTCCGTCTTGCTTGACAATATTTGAACCAAAATAATCAATAATAGCGCTCAAGGCGGGCTCACCTGGTGCCACAATTTCACGGGCAACGATATCTGCATCTACCCAGCTGGCCCCTAGCGATTCAAACGCGCGCGCTACGGTTGATTTACCCGAACCAATGCCTCCGGTTAAGCCAATAATCATAGCTACCCTTTATTGCGTTCTTTAAAACGCTATTTTACGTGTTTTTACGTAGAAAGTCGGTACCCATAGCGCATTACGCCCATGTAGGCGCCGCTTTGGGCATGAGATGCAATATACCTTCTTGGTTTGTATTAAACCCCAGGGAAAAAGGACAAATAAAGGGCGATAAGGTCATGTCCTTCCAGGAGGCATGTCCAGCCCGCTAACGCGAGAAAAGGCCCAAAAGGAAGCGGTGCGCCACGTAAGTGTGGAAAGCGTGTCTGTGCCACAACGCCTACAACAGCACCTATCCCGGCTGAGAGCAGTAAGAGCAGGGGCAGGAAGCTCCAACCCAACCAAGCGCCAAGAGCGGCTAGAAGCTTAAAATCACCATACCCCATGCCCTCTTTTCCAGTGGTTAGTTTAAATACCCAGTAAAAACTCCAAAGGATCAGGTAACCCGCCATTGCACCAACGACGGCATTGGTTAGTAAGTAGGGCTGAAATAAGAGCTGATAGACAAGGCCAGCCCACAGCAAGGGAAGGGTGAGAATATCCGGTAACAAGTAGGTGCGAAGATCGATCACGGCCAGTACGAGAAGGGTTACGCAGGCTGCATAAATAAACAGGCTGGAGAGGTTTATGCCCTGCAGAAGCGCAACTGTTAGGGCCAGTACACCGCTGCTTAATTCTACAAGGGGATACTGCAAGCTAATGCGGGTGTGGCAGTTTGCACAGCGGCCGCGTCGTTTAACCCAGCCGATTAAGGGAATATTATCGTGCCAGGCGATGGAACTCTCGCAGCGTGGGCATTGTGAGCGAGGTGTCGCAATATTAAAGCGAGGTGCTTGTTCCATAGGCAGCTCAAGAGCCGCACGGGCCTCAAGCCGCCAGTGACGCATTAGCATGACAGGAAGACGAGTGATAACAACGTTTGCAAAGCTACCCAAGCAGAGGCCCAGCAAACAAACCACCAGGCCGGTGCTCAGCGTAAGAGAACTCATAATGCTCCTCAGAATACCTAGATGACGGTACCCAGATTAAAAATAGGTAAATACATAGAAACGACGATTCCCCCCACCAAAATGCCCAGCACAATGATAATGAGGGGCTCCATTAAAGACGTCAGCGCATCCACCTGGTTATCGACGTCTTCTTCGTAGTAACTGGCTACACGGTGGAGCATGGTATCAAGGGCACCGGCTTCTTCACCAATGCTTACCATCTGGATCGCTAAAGCAGGGAAACGGTTGGTCATTCGCATTGAAAAATGCAGCTGCTGACCTGTTGCTACCTCCTTTTGTGTCTGGAGTGCCGCTTGTTCATATACCTTATTGCCCGTTGAGCCAGCCGCAGTTGCAAGCCCTTCTACCAGAGGAATGCCGGATGCATACGTCGTGGCCAAGGTACGGGAAAATCGTGCAACAGCCGCTTTATCAATGATGTTGCCGATAACAGGAATACGTAGCAAAAGGCGATGAAGCAGGTAGACAAGCGCTGGAGAGCGGCGCGTCAGCCATCGCAGCAATAGAATCACTGTTGTGGCTGTTCCCAGTAAAGGTAGCCATAGTTGTTGGGCCAGCATCGATAAGTCGACGGTTAGCTGTGTCACCGCCGGTAGCTCAGCGTCAAAGCTTTGAAACATGCTTTCAAACTGAGGTACCACTTTAATAAGTAATAGCAGTGTAATCGCGATGCCGGTCAGCAAAACGGTCGTCGGATACCACAACGCCTTTTTGACACGCCCCTTTAGGGACTCTAGTTTTTCCTTATAAACCGCATTTTGCTCTAACATTTTGTCAAGAGTGCCGGACTGTTCGCCTGCATCAACCAGATTAATAAACAAACGATCAAAATATTGAGGGTGGTATCGTAAGGCGTCAGAAAAGCTTGTCCCTGATGCTACGTCATTGGTTAGCTGATGAACAAGCGCCACCATCGACGGTTTTTTCAGGCTTTCAGCCACTACCTGAAAAGCCTGTAATAGGGGGATGCCCGCTTGAATCATCGTTGCCATCTGGCGTGAAAAAATCATGATATCGCGAGGCTTTATACGTCCTTGGCTACTCAGGTCGCTTTTTTTAGCGACACGCCGCACGTCAATATTTTGTTTACGTAGCTCGGCGGTAACGGCGACCTTGCTGTGGCCGATAATTTCACCATGTAGTAAACGTGTTTGGCCCACCGTCCCTGTCCATTTCCAGCGATACAAGCGGGGTGACTTGGCTTTACGTTTAACGGCATATCGAGTCAAACGTTACTCCTTAATGACACGATTAATTTCCTCCAGGCTGGTAATGCCTTGGATAACGTAATAAAAGCCACTTTGGCGAAGGCTGGCATGTCCTTCCTTTTTGATCTGCTCGTTAATTTCAAGTGCGGACGCGTTGTGCATAATGAGCTGCCGAATTGTTTCGGAAACGGGAACCACTTCATAGATACCCACCCGGCCTTTGTATCCATGTGTGCATTTTTTGCATCCTTCAGCACGGTAAAAGGTTGCTTGTTGAAGGGTATCTTCATTGGTAACTTCGCTGGATAGGGCATCCATGGGGATGTTTGTAGGCTGTTTGCAATGACTGCATAATTTTCGAGCTAAGCGTTGTGCAATAATCAGGCTCACCGAACTTGCAATGTTAAACGGCGATACTCCCATGTTGCATAAGCGAGTCAGGGTATCTGCCGCAGAATTGGTATGCACGGTTGAAAGTACAAGATGACCTGTTTGTGCTGCTTTTATTGAAATCTCTGCCGTTTCAAGATCGCGTATTTCACCTACCATCACTACGTCAGGATCCTGACGGAGAAAAGCGCGCAGTGCATTGGCAAAATCCAATCCAATGTGAGGTAGCACGTTCACTTGATTAATACCTGCTACCTTGATTTCAACAGGATCTTCTGCAGTGCAGATATTCCGCTCTACTTGATTGAGTAGGGCGATGCCCGTATAGAGGGAGACTGTTTTGCCACTGCCAGTAGGACCTGTGACTAAAATCATTCCCTGGGGTTGTTCAAGTGCTTTTTCATAGAGCCCCCTCTGGGTATCTGAAAAGCCCAATTGGTCAATGCCAAGCTGAAGAGAGGTAGGATCAAGCAGACGTAGTACGACCTTCTCGCCGTAAACGGTCGGCAATGAATTGACACGCAAATCTAACGTTTGATGGCGTTTTGCCGAGAATTTAATGGCTCCATCTTGAGGAAGGCGACGCTCCGAGATATCAAGGCGAGCCATGATCTTCAAGCGTGCTGCTATCTGATTTCGCATTGTCAGTGGTGGCTGAGCAACTTCAATAAGCACGCCGTCAATCCTAAATCGAATACGGTAGTGTTGCTCATAGGGCTCGAAGTGAATGTCTGAAGCGCCCCGATCAATAGCGTCCAACAGTACTTTATTAACGAATTCAACGACAGGCCCGTCTTCTATACTTTGGGCCATATCTTCAAGCTGAAAATCGTCATCTTCAGAGGCTAATTTATAATCAGGCAGATGCTTGATGGAACCCAAAGAGGCATATTTATGATGGGTGAGGTAGCTACTTAATACGGTCTCAAGCTGATCGAACGGGGCCAAAATCCCTTCAATACTAACGACATCTAGAGTAAATGTTAGCTCATCAAGTTGAGACAGGACTGATGGGCAGGAAATGGCGACTGTGAGATGACGCCCCCGTTGAGCCAGAGGCAGGACTTTTAATGATGTTAAAAAATGAGCAGGAAAACTGGTCGCTTTTGGCAGTGATTCTAGCTGCAGAGCCTCTAAATCTATCACTGGAAAACCATATTCCCAAGCAGCTGCACAGGCGGCGGCGCTAGCGTCCACGAGTCTTTGTTCAGCTACATAGCGTAATAATGATATCCCCAAGGCGAGTGATGCTGTTTCTGCTTTTTCGGCCTGGTCAATGCTTAGCAGCTCGCTGTTAATTAAACGCTTGGCTAATCCTTCAAATTCCATCAATAATCTCGAAAAGATGATATTTTAAGCTTTTGATATTTAAGTGATTGTTATAATTCATGAAAAGTTTCTAAAAATGCTTTGCCTACGCTCGTAAGAAAAACTAATATTTTAACTAATAAATTGATTAATTATGATTAGTATTGTATCTATAATGCTGCGGTAAGACTAGTTGGTAATTTCAATAAAAATGTGTGTGATGTCGATAAACAGGGGGCAGTTTGGATAAACATAGCGGCAAGACCAAAGGGTGTGAAGATGGCTTTACTCTGATAGAGCTCATGATCGTCATTGCTATCGTGGGCGTTTTGATGGCAGTGGCAGTGCCCCAGTATGGGAATTACCTTGATAAAGCGTCTTTAACCGCCTGCGAGGGGGAGCTGGCTTCCTATCGGAGTATGGCATTGGTAAATTATTCGCTGTCCGAAACAGCTCAAGCAGACTCAGCTATTTCTGATGATTTCAGCTTTCAAGCCTGTGATAGCGGCACTGATAGCCGTAAACAAGAGCTGCTTGACGCGTTTACGAGCAGTAACACAAGTGGGGATGGAATCGAAATTCAGTCAGCACGCGGGGGCATTATTAATATTGAAGCAGGAAAAATCGTGGTCAAAGGCTCTTAGTATCCGATAGGGAGTGGATGTTAAAAGACCCCGTATGATCTTTATATTTCCATACTCTGTGCGTATTTCCTCACTACACTACAAGCTAACCGTGTTAGCCAATATGTTTAGTGAGAGGTTTTCAAATGAAGCGAACGAGTCTAGCCGTGTTGGTAAGTTGTCTGGGAGGATTGATAGTTGCCAGCAACACGTTTGCACAGCCGCCTGCCCACGCGCCAGCCCATGGCGCA
This sequence comes from Halomonas sp. AOP43-D1-4, assembly GCF_052446175.1. NCBI lineage: Bacteria > Pseudomonadati > Pseudomonadota > Gammaproteobacteria > Oceanospirillales > Halomonadaceae > Halomonas > Halomonas sp. AOP43-D1-4. The sequence goes on along the minus strand of NZ_JBQSVY010000003.1, from coordinate 196,623 downwards.
CGCGATAATGGGCAAGAGCAGCGGTATCAGCAAGGAAGCTCACGTTCGATGCGTGAAAGCCACAATAAGCAATATGTGGATTTGCCACGCGTCAATGAGCGCGAGCTACTGCGCTTGCTACGCCAGTTTAATGCACCCGCTGCTGAATCACTGCCCCCCGGCATTCAACGACAAATTCAGCGTGGCAAACCGCTACCACCCGGTATAGCAAAGCGCTTTGACGGCTCATTGGCCGGTCATTTGCCGCGCTATCCTGGCTACGAATGGGAACGAGTAGGCGCTGATGTAGTGCTGATTGAGGCGGCCACGCGTGTAGTCGTCGACATTCTGGTGGGTGCACTGCGTTAATTTTCCTGCTTTTATTGCATCATCGTGACTTAAAAAGTCATATTGTGTGACTATGCTCAAACTCCTCGCAATGCGTAGAAGGAAAAGCAGAGCAATGCATACATTGAAAGAGCGTCTGGATGTAGCCGTTTCTATTTCCCATGAGGCAGGAGAGCTCATTCGTCAGGCACGCGCAGACCAGTCATTTTCACAACGGCTTAAAGCGGGTGATGAGTTAGTCACGGATGTTGACGTGGCCGTCGATCAGTTAATAAGAGAACGATTAAACACTTACTTCCCTGATGAAGCGCTCCTCAGTGAAGAACTATCCCCCGCGCATGCGTTAAATGCCGATGTTTCTAAACTTTGGGTGGTAGACCCCATTGATGGAACCGTCAACTTTGCGCAAGGGTTACGGCATGTTGCGGTGTCCATTGGGTGGATGGAAGAGGGGATAGCCAAGGTGGGTGTGGTCTATGCGCCTTTCCTGGATGAAACCTTCAGTGCGGCAGAAGGACAGGGCGCTTATTGCAATCAGCAACCGATCCAAGCCAGTAAGGTGATGAGGCTAGCTGAAACCCTGGTAGGTACAGGCTTTCCTTATCAAAAAGAGGCCCGCCAAAAACTACTAGCACGCTTGAATGGAGTACTGGCGCATTGTCGAGATGTACGACGCAATGGAGCAGCAGCGTTGGACTTATGTGATGTGGCCTGCGGACGCTTGGGTGCTTATTATGAAAGCGTTTCGCCTTGGGACTTTGTTGCTGGCTGGGTTGTTGCCCGTGAAGCTGGGGCAAGCGTAGGGCACTTGGGTATCGTTCCAGAAGGCGTGCCTGCGGACCTGTATCCTAATGAACTGCTGGTGACTGCGCCCGGTGTGTATGAAGCGATGCATCGCCTGTTGCTGGATGCAGACCATGCCTAATGCCAAATACTTGAAAAGAAAGCGCAAAAATAACTTTTCATTTGGCGCATAAAGCGATAGTATACGCACCGTCTTGAGGGAAATGCACAAGACATCGGAGTGTGGCGCAGCTTGGTAGCGCGTTGCAATGGGGTTGCAAAGGTCGCAGGTTCGAATCCTGTCACTCCGACCAAGAATATTATTGAAAACCGCCGCTTACGGGTCATGCCGAGCGGCGGTTTTTTTTGCTTGGTAAAACATTGGTAATATTTTGGTAAAACCAGCGCTCCGTAGCTCTGGATAAGCTATGCAGAAATAGTCGTAAGGTGTGGGCCAGCTAGGCCATTACCTATGGTTAGATCTCTCGGATTCAAAATCCGAAATTTGTTCATTTATTAAGACGATAGTATCTGCTAGTTGCTGTATATCGTACGATTCGCCTCTAAAGTTAAATGAATGTGTGGAGGGGGCATAGCCTCGCATCATGTTTTGGGGATCGATACCCCCTATGGCGCTGGGCGGGCCAATCATGTCTGAGAGGATGTGACGCTCTGGGCTATTTTCTCTCCAATCGTCTAATCGCTCATCATAGTGTTCTAAGTGGTTTCTAATATTTCTATCGCACAGAAAATGGCCTTGATCAGGGAGGCCTAACTTTTCTCTCAATATCTCACCGCGCAACCTGCGCTGCTCGCCTTTATTCCCTTTAGTTTGAGGAGGCCAGAAGATTTTTGACATATTACTAGGGCGTGTCCTCATTTCATTTTCAACCAAATGAAGGTGCGCGCCAGGTAAAACATGGATTTGAAATTTCGTGCCAGTTTTTCAAAGCGAGTGGCAATACTGCGAAAGTGTTTCAGCCGGGCAAAGAGGTTTTCTACCAAATGGCGATGCCTGTAGAGAAAGGCATCAAAAGTAGTTGAGCTGGTGTATTGCATTGAGCGCTAACTCTGATTGAGTTTTAGCCTCACCAATATGACCCTGAGTGCTGGCAGATTCAGGTCAATCTCGATAGCCAGTACCTCCCGGTTAAAGTCGTCCTGCACGTTAAACGTCCGAAACCGGCGACCACTGAACAGACTGTCGCTCACATGGCCCAGCATTGATTGACGGAGGCTGGTACGCTCAATGGCCCCGGGTTTCGTGTCGGGAGCCGTTTCTTGCCCCGTCGTCGTTTATTCAGGTTGAGTGCACAATATAGCCGGTGGACCCGCTTGTGATTCCATCCATACCCCCCAGCGTTGCAGCACCTTGAAGGTTTTTCTGAAGCCGTAGGCGAGATAGCGGTTAGTTGCGCTTTGAAGCGCTGCAATTACTGGTTCATCCCGGGAGGTGTTTGGCCGATACCGGTACACAGAGTCACTGATGCCAGCGATACGGCAGGCCCGTCGGAGACTAACGCCATGAGCCTGCTTGAGATAATCCACCCGTTCTCGTCGAACAGCCGGCTTTACAGCTTTTTTCGATGACATCCTTCAGAAGCTTGTGGTCGAGGCTGAGCTCGGCGTACATCTGCTTCAGACGGCGGCTTTCCTTTTCCAGCTATTTAAGACGCTTCCATGCCGCCGTACTTGGCTTTAGTTGTAGTAGGTCGCATCGGAGATGCCGTACTCCCGACATACTTCCTTGACCAGGCGTCCGCCCTCGACTTCCTTCAGGGTCTTGACGATCTGAGATTCGGTGTACCGTTATTTCTTCATGCCGTTCTCCGATTGCCTCATTGTAGGCTGGAGAACTCTAATCACGCATGCACCGATTTTAGGGATGGTTACAGCACCGACGTTACAGCACCGACGGCGATGTGTGGCTGCAGCGCTGGATCCAACCCATGCAACTACGCATTGACGAGCAATGGCACTATGTCGAAGAGTGCGTGCGCGTCGATGGCCGGTGGCGTGCCGCCTCCCGCTGAGAGCGCATCAACGGCGAATGGGTGCTAACCCGTGACGCCCGTACTTGGGCACTGCATGAGCTTGAATGGGAGGATGATCATTTTTGGGAGGGAGTTGCCGAGACCCAGTAGCGCCGTCGAAGGGGTAAAAGTCGCGCGGGTAACACGAGCAAGATTCACTTGGTCGTGGTTGCTTATGGGCCGCTGATTGTGTTCAGCGAAAGCATGGCGGCATTAGCCTTAGCCTTTGGTTTTATGATTACCCATGTAAACAGGCCTTAATAAATGTTTATCTTATTAAATTAAATTTGGCAAGACAATTGCTAGCTCGTTAACTTGACAAGCATGCTCAGAGCTGACCAAACTCCCATGCTACTGACAATAAATCCAAATCACAGGGCATCTTATTATGAAAAAACTATCTTTTGTATCCACCGCAATGCTTTGTTCGGCTATTAGTGGAAGCTTTTTTATAACCTCTGCGCATGCTCAGGAAACTTACACTGTCGGTGTGGAAGCTGCTTTTCCGCCTTGGGCATACGTTGAGAGTGGTCAATTCAAAGGTATTGCCATTGATGCAATGGAGGCCATTGCAGATGAGGCTGGTTTTGAAATTGAGTTTCAGGATATGCCCTTTTCATCCTTGATCCCTGCGTTAGCGGCAGAAAGAATTGATATTCTCGCAACTGGGCTGACGGTGACGGAAGAGCGCAGTCAGAATATCGACTTTACAATCCCTTGGTGGGAAACGAACGATGTTGTGTTGGTACCGGAGGATTCTGATCAAAACATCTTTACTGCCGTGTGCTGTGGTGCACGCGTGGGTGTTCAAGGTGGCTCTTCACAGCAAGCCTGGATGGAAGAGAATGTTGTGAACTCCAGTGATATAGACGTCGAACTTGCCAGGTACGATAACTATGTCACTGCGGTTGATGATATGGCCATTGGTCGTATTTCCTCCGTAATCGTCGACGATACATCTGCTCAGGAATATATCAACGCGGGCAGACCGGTAAAAATGGCAGGTAAAATTTACATACGTGCCCCGTTAGCACTTGCCGTTACAAAAGGTGACCCTCAGGAAATTCTAGGCATTCTAAACCAAGGGATTCTGACAGCTTATGAAGATGGTACGTGGGGTGAGATTGTTGAAGAATACATTCCTGGCGTAACGCCTCCTGCGATTCCCGGTCATATGCCCGACTTTGTTGACACTTATCAAAAGCCTGTTGCTGGTCTTCCCGAGTTAGGTAACGAATAACTTTTCGGTTTATTAAGAAGCGGCCTGATTTTATTTAGGGCGCTTCCTGTCTGCCTCGTAGGGAAGCTTTCATGAATATCTATGACGTATTGATACGTGATTTCCCTTTCTTGCTTAAAGGGTTAGGCGTTGCCATTGTTCTGTTAGCGGCGCTTCTATTGATCGGTTTTGTGCTTGGGATGGCGATTTGTTTAATCCAGCTCTATGGGCCTAAGTCACGCCTGGTGCAGTGGCCATTAAAAGTGTATGAACGTATTTTTCGCGGCATTCCGATCATCATCATGTTGTTCATATTCTATTACGGTATCTCGGGCGTTTGGGATGTTTCAGCATTTGGTGCCGCTGTTCTTGCCATGGGGCTGCGCTCAGCGGCTTACCAGTCGCAGATTTTTCGTAGTGCATTTCAGTCAGTGCCTGCCGGGCAAATGATGGCAGCTCGCGCCATGGGGATGTCCAAATTAAGTGCCATCCGGCACATCATGTTCCCGCAGGCAGCACGCCATGCGATTGGCCCGTGGACAAACGAGTTTTCTTCCGCGATTAAAGAGACTTCTCTGGCTTATGTGATTGGTGTCGTTGAGCTTACACGCCAGGCACACTATATCATTACCAGTACTCAGGGAAATGTTTTGACCGTGTTTGCCGTGATCGCGCTTATGTACTTCATTCTTAATCGTGCGGGTAACAGCTTGCTGTACGCTTTTGAGCGTAAGCTGGCCGTACCAGGCTTTGAAAAATAATATAAGGGGTTCAGCCTACAATGGCCAACGATCTGATTCTGGACGTGCAAGACCTGAAAAAAGCCTACGATGGGGTGGATGTTCTCAAAGGCATCAGCTTTAGTTTGAGAAAAGGTGAAACCAAGGTGCTGATTGGCCCTTCAGGGTCGGGTAAAAGTACTTTGTTGAGATGTATTAACTATCTCACCATACCGGATGCCGGTTGTATCAAGCTAAACGGTGAAGAAGTCTTGGACACTAATATTGATGCAATGAGGGCGCGAATGGGCTTTGTTTTCCAAGATTTCAACCTGTTTTCTCACTTAACTGTGCTCGACAATGTGCGTATTTGCCAGATCAAAGTGAAGGGTAAAGATAAAACTTCCGCCACTGAACGGGCACATCAAGAACTAGAGCGGGTCGGCTTGACCGATAGGGCAAATGCTTATCCAGCTGAACTTTCCGGTGGCCAGCAACAACGTGTATCGATAGCGCGTGCTTTGGCGATGGATCCCGATGTTTTGCTGTTTGATGAGCCAACATCGGCGCTTGATCCTGAGCTAACGGGAGAAGTGACGAAAGTGATGCAACAGCTCGCCAAGGAAGGGATGACAATGGTGGTCGTGACTCATGAAATGAGCTTCGCACGTCAAGCTGCTGACGAGATTATTTTTATGGAACATGGATATATAGTTGAGCAAGGGAAGCCTGAAGTCATGTTCAATCAATCTACCCACGAGCGGACACGCGCTTTTCTCAACGTTATTGCCGAGCACGGGTGAGCCATGCAGGAGTTCATCGAATTTGGGATTGAATGGCTGCCCTCTCTGCTTGCGGGTGTTCCTGTTACGCTGTCGCTGTGGATAATTGCGATTACGTTGGGGTTCTTTCTAGGGCTCATACTGTGTTGGGCTCGGGTGTATGGCAATCGTTTTTTTTATTGGATTAGCACTGGGTATGTGGAGTTGTTCCGCGGAACACCCATGCTAGTGCAAATGTTTTTTATCTATTTGGGGCTGCCTCATGTCGGGATTGTTTTCGATGCATTCACGGCTGCTGTTATCGCCATCACACTTAATAGTGCGGCTTATCAGGCAGAGTATTTTCGTGGATCAGTGCTGTCGGTGCCAAAAGGGCAGTTGGTAGCTGCACGGGCGTGTGGGATGAGCCAGTGGCAGGCTATTCGCCATATTCTGCTGCCACAGGCATTGCGTCGCGTGATTCCTCAATGGTCAAACGAGGCGATCATCGAACTCAAATTTACCTCTATTGCTTTTACGATCGGTGTAGTGGAGATCACCGCGGTTGCGTCAGATATTGGCTCACGCACGCTGGACTTTTTTATGGTCTTTCTCTGGGCGGGGGTGATTTACCTGGTGTTGACATCTACCGTAGCGAGCTTGTTAGGTCTGCTCGAAAGACGGACTTATGTTCCAGGTGTTACCAATATTTAATTTTTCCGGTGAGCTATGGGCCTGTTAACTTTTGTCAGGTAGCGACAACCTAGGCAAGCCTCAGGAAGCTGAGCATGGTAGACAGCTATGTTAAAAATGTGCCGCTAGAGTGATGCCGCTTTGCACTCATAATCCCATGCCCAGTTAACGGCAGATGGATTCACGAAAAATGTGGGGTAACTATATTCGAAGAAAGGGGCAAACCAGTCAGCAAGGATTTTGTATAACTAAGAGCTTCTACCGAGATAATCGAACTGATACCGTCGGGAAGTAAAAATACAAAAAAACAGGTTTTGATAACCTGCGTATGTTGATCCAGTTGCAGCATCGCGAGGTGACATGAACGAGTTGCCGCACGTTCCTTCCAGTGTAGAAATCTTTACGCATATCCGCATCATCGTAGGAATGGTGCTGGGGCTCAGCGTTAGTCGCCTGATTATCGGCCTCACGCGTTTCGTTCAACATCCGGGGCGGGAGAAAATTTATCTCCTACACATAGGCTGGGTGCTATTCCTGCTACTGTTCATCATTCATTTCTGGTGGTTTGAATTCGCGCTCGCCCATCGCCCGAACTGGTCCTTCGCAATCTATTTCTTCCTGATATTCTACGCTAGCCTGTTTGCAGCCTTGTCGGCGATTCTGTTTCCAGATCGCATGGACGAATATCAGGGATATGGTGATTGCCTCCAAAAGCGCAGCCGGAGCTTTTATGTTTTGCTGCTAGTGCTTTTGGTCGTCGATGTTATCGACACCCTGATCAAGGGCGGTGACTATTATGCAGCCCACTATGGCTGGTATTACCCGGTTCGCCAAGCGGTGCTGATTGCCGGAACCATATTGGCGCTGGTCTGGCGATCAGAACGCTATCAGGCGGGGTTCGTTGTATTTGCGCTCCTGTTTCAGGTGATCTGGATCGTCAGCCTGTTCGAAGTGATCGACTGACCATCGTCCGGGGCGTCAATATTCGGGAAATAGCGTGTGGTGATACCCACGCCTCGTATAAATTGCTCGGCAACATGGGTGTTGCATCGGATACAATGAAGACCGTTAGTAAAATACGAGCAGCCATGATCACGCGGTCAGTAGTGTTATCCAGGCGAGTGCCAGCACTATGCAAGCGGCGGCAACTGGAACGCCTGCACGGCAAAATTCACGCATGCTAATGGTGATGCCGCGACTTGCCGCCTGCTCAACCACAATAATGCCCGCCAGGCTTCCAAAAATGATGAGGTTACTGGAAAAGCCTGTACTCAATGCCAGCGCTGCACCAAGCGCATCCACATCCCCTGAATGCTGTAAATATGGCGCCAGCAGCATTACCGCAGGATTATTCCCAATAACATTACTTAAGACTGAGCCGACAATAAAAAGTGTTGTTGGGTCGGAAAAGTCGATGCCTGCCGCCTGCATTTCGGTGATGATCTTTTGCGGCAGTCCTGTCTGTGCGAGCGCTGCATTCACAACAAACAATCCCATTAATAAAAGCAGCAGATTCCCATCAACCGTGCCGAGCACCTCCTTGGAAGATAAGCGGCGGTTCACCAGAATAATACCTGCTGCTGACAGAGCAATAAGTTCGCGAGGTAAGTCTGAAAATACAAAAGCAGAAATTACACCAATAGTCACAATCGCGGCTTTAAGGGTTTCTAATCGGTCCATTGATGCTATCGGCGCTGGCGACTCACATGGCACACTCGGATTATGCGGCGCAAGCTTCCAGTTGCCTCGATAGAGCAGGGCTACAACGCCCCAAACGAGTGGTAAGGAAAGCAGCGCAGGTACCAGTGCAACTTTCATAAATCCGGTAAACGATAAGCCCAGCGCTTGGGCTGCAATCATATTTTGTGGGCTGCCAATAATAGTGGCTACCGAACCGGTATTGGTCGCAAAGCAAAAGGCCAACAAAAATGGCGTTGGGTTAAGTCCACGAGAGAGGGTTATCGACACTAACAACGGTGTCATGGCAACCACGACGACATCATTCGTTAGCACCGCCGACAGGCCTGCCCCCGTTATTACTAGCAGCGCAAGCAAGCGCGGAGGAGAGACATCCATCGAGGCCACTTTACTGGCGAGCCATGCGTAAAACCCAGAAACGGAAAAAGCACCTGACACGATCATTAGCCCGAATAATAAGCCGACCGTTTCATAATCGATTGCATTCCAGGCAGCCTCATCGGTAATCCTCTGAAAGCCAATCATGGCGACAGCACCAACGACGGCCGCGCCCGTTCGGTCAACACGAAAACCAGGAAGATGGCCGAGTGCTAATGCCAGATAGACCAGCAGAAATATGATGACAGTTATATCCACTTTATCCTCGTACCAACGATTTTGGTGCCTACGTATAAAAGACAGTAGTGCTAATGCCTAAAAGCTTATGCCAGACCCGTTTTGTCGGGCCCTTTGGCTGCCGGGTTAATCTCGGCTTGCGCCAATGTTTTTTCGAGTAGCTGGTCATAAATGGGGCGCCCGCCGATCCATTGAGCCACCATATTGGCAGTGACACATGTGGCTATCAGAGGCATAACCATTGTATAGGAAGCTGTCAGCTCAAGGGTCAGGGCTACGCCGACCACGGGAGCGCGCACTGAGGCCGAGAACAGACCGCCCATCGCCGCTATACCGAATGCCAGTGGGACGATGCCGGCTGATGGCGCTAAGGCATCAAGGGTGCCACCAAAAGCCAAGCCAACGCACATTGATAAAGCCAGCATAGGCGCGAAGATACCGCCTGGTGTGCCGGCTGAATAACTGGTAACCATCGTGCAATAGCGCATTATCGCCAATAGCAGAAGAAACATTAATCCTTGGCTGTGCTCAGCAATAAACGTCAGAGCATATTCGCCACCTGTCACGGATAACGGCATGAGAATAAGCAGCGCCCCAACTGCAAAGCCGACAAGCGCGGGAAAGAGGTAGGGGATGCGTGCATTGATGCTCGATGCGAGTACCGCCATGTGCATAAGGCCTGCATTCAATGCAACACCGAGAACGCCGAGAAGGCAGCCTAGCGCCACAAACGCTGGCAGTAGCCAGTTTTCAGGGGCTGCAACCAACATGGAAAAATCGGGCGCTGTACCCCCGATGACTTGCGTCATCACGGTTGCCAGCAGCGCGGCAACGATAATGCCCATATACGTCCGGAACGTATAAGGAAACTGACGGTGTGTCTCTTCAATGATGAAAAGAATAGCAGCAAGGGGAGCATTGAAGGCGCAAGCCAAGCCAGCCGCTGCACCAGCGCCAAGCATGCCGCGCCGCTCAGTTTCGCTTACCTTAAAAAAATCGGTGATCGCCGCGGAAAACGAAGCACCGATATGAATGGTGGGGCCTTCACGTCCAAGGACCATGCCAGAAGCAATGGCCGCCACACCCGTGAAGAACTTGATAGGAAGCACTCGGCGCCAGTGGACGGTTCTTAAGCCCAGCATGGCACCTTCAATTTCTTGCACGCCACTACCACGCGCCTCAGGGGCATAGCGGTTCACGAAATAGGCGGAAAGAACCGTAATGCACATCGTGATTAGTGCAGCCGAGATAATGAGCACAGTACCGCTAATATGCTCAGCCAACAGATGTGGCCAAACCTGGAGGCGGTCGATCAAAAGGTGGAAAAACGAGCCGACCGTGCCTGTTAATATTCCCGTTATTCCGGCAAGTGTGACATAGCGTATCTGGGCATTACGATTTCCCGGTCTGTCTAGATTTTCGACAGGATCGTCCATCATTGAGTATCTCAGTTTGGATAGTTCAGGGAGACATGCTCTGTCTCCCCGTTGGGTGCCCAGCACCTTGCTTATGCCTGAAGTAGTGAGCTTAAAAAATCACATTTCCGTTTGATTCAGTAGTCCCATCTGAGAGGTTCCGCCTCACAGCGCATGTGATCGGAGTGAAACCTCTGCTTTTGTGATGGTGACGGGAATGGATTTATAAGCAGGGACCTCGCTTTCGTGGTCCTTGTCATCCAGACCAACAAGGCAGTTGGCTTCCGGGAAGTACGTTGCCAATGAGCCACGCGAAATCGAATAATCAACCAGTGTCAGCCCTGCCAAAATTCGATCTCCTGACCGTACGTCGACGACATCACCTTCTTCGAGCCCCAGGTCTGCTAGATCATCACGGTTTGCGAACAGTACATCACGCCTGCCGTGGACGCCTCGATAACGGTCATTCAAGCCGTATATTGTTGTATTGTATTGATCATGGCTACGTATGGTGGTCAGCGTGAGTGCTGTATCATCGCGTCCGTCATCTTCGTCTGTACCCGACATGACAAGGAAGTGCGCTTTGCCGTCAGGCGTATCCCATTCTCGCTGACTTGCACCAACTCTCAGACGAAAGCCGCCTGGTTTTTGAATACGCTCATTGAAGTCAAAGAAATCCGGAAACACAGCCTCAATTTTGTCACGGATCTGGTTATAGTCGGCAATCAGCGCCTTCCAGTCGACGGCCGTTTCGGGCAGTGCTGCCATGGCGAGGCCTGCAATAATGGCGGGCTCTGAGCGCAGTTCATCTGATGCGGGCTTTAGGCCGCCCCTTGATGCATGGACCATCGACATTGAGTCTTCGACAGTGATGCTTTGTGGGCCCGTTTCCTGGATATCATGCTCGGTTCGGCCTAAGCACGGTAGGATGATGGTTTCATGTGCTGTCAGCAGGCAGGTTCTGTTGAGTTTTGTGACAATCTGGATGTTGAGATCAAGGCCGCGGAAGGCATCGTAGGCGATTTGGGGATCGCTCATGGCGACGGCAAAGTTACCGCCCAAACCGATGAATGTCTTTGATCGTCCATCACGCATCGCAGCCAGTGCGTTGACGGCATTATGACCATGGGCACGAGGGCTTTTAATACCGAATGCCTTATCTAGCCGCGACAGAAATGCCTCGTTTGGAATCTCTGTGATGCCGACTGTTCTATCACCTTGAACATTGGAGTGGCCCCGCAATGGGCAAATTCCAGCACCGGGGCGTCCCATATTTCCGCGTAGTAGAAGCAGGTTGACCATTTGCTGGATGGCTTCTGTCCCATGCCGGTGCTGGGTGATACCCATGCCATAGCAGAAGATAACGTTCTCGGCAGATGCATAGATGTCTGTAAGCGCTTCAATTTGTTCACGCGGTAGGCCCGAACGGCGAATAATGGTGTCCCAGTCTGTATTTTCAATATCCGACTTCAACGCCTCAAAGCCAACCGTGTGTTCGGCAATAAAAGAGCGATCAAGCAGGCCGCTCCCACCTGCGTTCATGTTTTTCGTATCAGCATCAAACAGCGATTTCATAATGCCTTTGAACACGGCTACGTCGCCGCCGACCTTCACCTGAAAATAAGCACGATCAATACCTGTTGCGCTATCAGTGAGCATTTCACCGGGCGATTGTGGGTCCTGAAACCGCTCCAGGCCTCGTTCACGTAACGGGTTAATAACCACCACCGGCTTTCCGCGCTTCGAGACATCCGCCAGCGTTCTGAGCATACGTGGGTGGTTGGTTCCAGGGTTATGCCCTATACAAAAAACGGCATCAGCCTGCTCAAAATCATTCAGCGTCACTGTCCCTTTGCCGATGCCAATCGATTTTGGTAGCCCGACACTGGTAGGCTCATGACACATGTTGGAACAGTCGGGAAAATTATTCGAGCCGAATTCACGTGCAAAAAGCTGATAAAGAAAGGCAGCTTCGTTGGATGCCCGTCCTGAGGTATAGAACTCCGCTTGCGTAGGATCGTCGAGATTATTCAGAGCGTCTGCAGCCCGGCTAAATGCTTCTTCCCAGCTTACTGGAACGAAATGATCAGTTTGGGCATCAAAACGTACAGGCTGCGTCAAACGCCCTTGGTTTTCCAGCTGGTGATCCGACCATTCCCAAAGCTCTGAAACGGTGTGTGTGTCAAAGAATTCTGACGTGACGCGTTTGGATGTCGCCTCCCAGGTGACGGCCTTGGCGCCATTTTCGCAAAATTCAAACGATGATGTGTGTTCGGGGTCCGGCCATGCACAGCCTGGGCAGTCAAAGCCATCGGGCTGATTCATTTGCAATAATGCGCGCGTATGGGTACTCATCCCCATTTCTTCACGCACTGCTTCGGCGACAGCTTTGAGTGCTCCCCACCCGCCAGCCGGTTTATTATAAATCTTGATTCCTTTGGCCATGCTGGTTCGTCCCCCAGTGTGTTTTAAAGCATTTAATTATTGGTAATATAGATTAATTCTTAATGTTAGCTTAGCAAATGCTTTCGGCAAAACCGATTGTTTTCTATCTTGGGAAAATTGCTTGCCACAATAGCGCGTTATGTGTGGCTCGCTAAAGATTTTGTCTATCAAGGACGCATTAGAACGAAAAAAGAAGTAAATGTGAGAAGGCTGCACAGGTTGGTGACACGAACATGTCACTTTTCCTACCAAGAGATTTTGCCAAGGAAAGAGCGGGGGTTGCTAGTTACTCAACTGCAAACTCTTGGCATCGGCACACTGCTGAGCGTTATCCATTTCAAGGAGAGCCGTATGGACCGTATTTTTGCGTGGGATGACCATCATGGCCGGGTGGTTTATCGCATACCCGGCTGTACTCATAAGGATGGACGTGAGGATAGCGATTTGTCGCCGGTATGGTTGCCTGCAAAGGCGTCTGAGCTGCCGGAAAATGTGCGTCTTGAAGATCTTCGAAGGGTATCGGTGGAAGAGTAAGTGAAAAAAGCCAGAAAGGGCACTGGCGAGCTTAATAATATGCCCTGCCAGTGCCACTCCAGTATTACGGTGTTAATATGTCAATGACTTTAACTTCATAATTGTCATCATGAATGGCGACTACCTTGATAAGAGCGTCTCTCGACACCTGTTTATATTCATCACGTTTATCAATTAGGCCAAAATGCTCTCGCTCGTCGCCGACAGTTAATGCGTCATTAAAATCCGTTTTTGGCAACATCAGTATATCGTCAATCATTATGGACATGATATTTCTCCATCAGCCGTCGTTATTTCATGCTATTTTTTAGGACTCCGTTAGAACGTTTTAGTTTGCTTGTGATCACACAATGGCTGCGTTAAAGGTGGCTTTAATGTTTGTTAATTTAGCTATAGAAAAGCCGCCGACGAATGGCGTGAGCGGCTTTTAGGGAAAGCATAACGAATGAGCAGGTAATGAGCAGGTAATAAGCAGGTTACTCGTCAGCCTCATGATCGGCCAAGGCTGCCGCGACAGCTTCTTCCCATTGGCCTTCCGTTATTCCCCAGTGCTTCATTTCAGCCGAATCAGCCTTACCTTCGGCTGCTGCACGGAGCTTTTCAGCTGAGCTACTTTCAAAGCAGTGTTTTGCAAAGGCTTTTGTCTTTCCGTCGTGTAGTTGACTAATCATCTGCATGGTTAGCTCCTTTCCTTGGTCAATATCGGCCTTGATAAAGGTAAGACAGACTAGAGTGTAGATTGTTTCTTGTTTTTTGCTTTAGGATCTTAATCTTAGGGCATCAAGTTAGGGCATCAAGCTTAGAGTAGCGTATCAATAATAATTTTAATGGCGATACCCGTAAGCAGCAGCATGATTAAATTATCAAACCAACGGTGTGGCATTCGATTCCCCAGGTAGGCACCCAGCGGCATGGCCGTCAAAATGATGCCTAGCGCAATGACGCTATAAAGCGAACGCTGCATTGTCAGTATGTCAGCCTTTAAGAGCGCGGGAATTTGCACGCAGGTAATCGCCACAAAAAAGACGGAAATTGAGCCAATAAACACAGGCCTTTCGAGCTTCATCGCATTCAAAAATGTAATTGAAGCGGGAGCGGACATGCCCGCAGCGCCTTGCAATATACCGCCCAGTAAGCCAGCCGGGATGACGAATCGTGAAGCCAGTGCGTAGGAAAGTACCAAGCGCCGCCTTGTTAGTTTGATGAGTAGATACAAGACAATCGCGCCCGCAACGCCTAACGAAAGCAGCTTTGGCGAGAGAACCACTAACCCCCAAGTGCCCAGAATAATACCTAGCGCGCCCGCTATCGAAAAAGCAGCCAGAAACCGGATGGGCAGTAGGTGGCGCCGGTATTGCCATACCTGAAGCAGGTTGCTAAGCAGGTTGGGAACAACCAGTACGGCAATCGCGAGCTTAACGTCATAAAGCATGGTAAATACCGGCACAACCAACACCGGCACACCCGAACCAATAGCACCTTTAATAATGCCAGCAGCTAACAGCGTCAGTAGGGCGATGAGCAAGGTTTTCTTCCGGGAGCAAGTGAAGCAGCCGATTTCTCGGCTGCAGATACTGGTAATTGTGCTGCAAATAGCGCCTTGGGGCTGCGGTTATTTTAAAACATAACACGGCGTGTAGGGCTGGCCATCAAGTTTCATGCGCCCTTGGGCAACAAATGAGGTCAGTAACTCATCCAGGTGCTGCATCAGAGCAGGTTCTGCGGTTAGCACAAAGGGACCGTGGGCTTTAATGGCTTTAATGCCTTGTTCCTTAACATTTCCAGCCACAATCCCAGAAAAGGCACGACGAAGATTGGCGGCAAGTTCATGCTTGGGCTGCTGGCGATGCAGAGCGAGCTCACGCATGGCTTCGTGGGTAGGTTCGAAGGTCGCTTGAAAATCTCGTGCAATGGTGAGACGCCAATTATAGTAAAAGGCATCCTGCTGATTGCGCCGGAACTCTTTAATGGTATCAATCCCGGTACGCATCTTACGGGCGACCGCCACCGGGTCACCGGTAATGATAGTGTAGTAGCGACGAATTTCTTCGCCCAGGGTATAGACCAGAAATTCGTCTATTTTTTGGAAATACGCGGCTGAGTCCGCAGGCCCTGTGAAAATGAGAGGGAAGGGGGTTTCACTGTTATTTGGATGCAGCAGTATGCCGAGTAGATACAAAATCTCTTCAGCCGTACCGACCCCGCCAGGGAAGACGATAATGCCATGGCCTAGACGTACAAACGCTTCCAAACGCTTTTCAATGTCAGGCATGACGACGAGTTCATTAACAATGGGATTGGGGGCTTCTGCAGCAATAATGCCTGGCTCGGAAATCCCCAGGTAACGGCTATCCTGACGCCGCTGTTTGGCATGAGCAACATTTGCGCCTTTCATCGGTCCTTTCATGGCGCCAGGCCCACAGCCGGTACAAATGTCTAAATCACGCAGCCCAAGATGGTAGCCAACATCTTTTGAGTACTCGTACTCATCACGTGAAATGGAGTGTCCGCCCCAGCAAACTACCAGGCTTGGGTCACGCCCAGGTTTTAATGTGCCGGCTTTACGCAAAATATGAAAAACGGCGTTGGTGGTTCCTTCCGCTGTATTAAGGTCAAAGCGGTTGTGGTTCTGAATCTCGTTATATACGTAAACAATATCGCGAATAATGGAGGAGAGGTGCTCACGAATGCCGCGTATCATCTGGCCATCGACAAAGGCTTCTGCGGGCGCATTGGTTAGCTTTAAGCGAATTCCTCTATCCTGTTGTAACACCTCAATATCAAAATCTTTATACGCTTCAAGAATAGCCACACTGTCATCGGTGGGCCTTCCGCAATTCAAGACAGCCAGTGCACAGCGGCGCAGTAAATCATGTAAGCCGTTTTGTGAGGTGCTTTGTAGCCGATTAACCTCGTGCTGTGAAAGCACTTCAAGGCTTCCTTCGGGAGAGATAATGCTAGAGATAGTGGCACGAGGCTGGATAATTGATGTCATTAGTGCGTCGATTCCTGGTCATTTTTTTAACTCATTGCATACTAGCACGCTAAAGCGGTGGGTACAGCGCAACCAGTGACAAGCCCAACTGTGCTACTCTATGCGCAAAATACGCGCACACGGTGGCTATAGAAAATGGCGTTTTATTATGTTTAATGCCCAGTATTTTCGGACATTTATTACGTTAGTTGAGACCGGTAGTTTTACACGTACGGCACATCGCCTGGAGATGACCCAGCCCGGGGTTAGTCAGCATGTACGTAAATTGGAAAACTACCTTGATAAAACGCTAATTGAGCGTAAAGGGCGAAT
Organism: Halomonas sp. AOP43-D1-4; assembly: GCF_052446175.1. Classification (NCBI taxonomy): domain Bacteria; kingdom Pseudomonadati; phylum Pseudomonadota; class Gammaproteobacteria; order Oceanospirillales; family Halomonadaceae; genus Halomonas; species Halomonas sp. AOP43-D1-4. Next base: position 180,074 of record NZ_JBQSVY010000003.1, on the reverse strand, counting down.
TTTTACCTTAACGGAATCGGGTCGCCGTGCTTACGATTACGCGTTAAAACTCTTTGCTGAGCATGAACAATTTCGTCATGGCTTGGATGATGACTCCCTGGACAGTGGTGAGTGCCGTATTGCGTCGCCTGGAAGTGTTGGCCTCATGCTGTATCCGTTTATGTTAGGTCAGCAGCAAATGCATCCTAATTTAACCGTTAATTATAGCTTTGCGTTTAACCATGAGATTGTGAATGACTTGCTGGAAGGGCGCTACGATATAGGTATCGTGACGGACGCGCTCAACCATCCTGACCTTACCTGCACGCTATGGCATAAAGAGCCGCTGTGCCTAGTGGTGCCCGCTGATTTTGCCGGGAGTACGCTGTCTGATTTAATGGGTATCGGCTTTCTTAACTACTACGATGGCATTAACCACGCGTATTCACTGTTGAGAGCGAATTATCCAGGTGAGTTTCGCTCAATGACACATTTTCGCTACCAGGGGTTTACCAACGAAGTCGGTATGGTGCTGGATGCGGTTGCTCGCGGGCTTGGGTTTACAGTGGTTTCTTTATTGGTATTGGAAACGTCACCGTGGCAACGTCAGGTGAAAGCGTTAACCTTACCCATTGCGGTGAATGAAGAGCTCTATCTGCTACGTCGGCGTGACTCCGTACTTCCTAAACGCTATGAAAAACTGTTGGATGGTTTTTGTAAGCAACGCATCCAGGAAAGAACGCCTCTGGTACCCGAATAAGGGCTCAAAGGCGTTCACTTGCTGAAGCGTTGGCTTACGTATTAGGCGTCTAGCGTGTTTTACTTCCGGTATTCATCAATGCCCGGGCAAGAACAAATAAGCTGACGATCCCCAAACACATTATCCACCCGATTAACGGTTGGCCAGTATTTGGCTGCAGTGACCGCCTCAGTGGGAAAAGCGCCCAGTTGGCGGTCATAAGGCCGCTCCCATTGGCTGTCCATAATGTCGGCCTGCGTGTGGGGGGCGTTAACCAACGGGTTGTTATCCAGCGTCCACTCGCCACTTTCAACACGCTTGATCTCTTCGCGGATGGCAATCATGGCATCGCAGAATCGGTCAATTTCATAGAGCGACTCGGACTCGGTCGGCTCTATCATCAGTGTGCCTGGCACCGGAAATGACATGGTGGGCGCATGGAAGCCATAGTCCATCAGCCGCTTGGCAATATCTTCCTCACTGATACCTGACGCTGCTTTTAGTGGGCGAATATCAATAATGCATTCGTGGGCAACCATGCCGTTAGTTCCCCGATAGAGAATGGAGTAGGACTCCTCTAGGCGCTTGGCGGTGTAGTTAGCGTTCAAAATGGCTAACTGTGTTGCCTCGCGAAGCCCCCGGGCGCCCATCATTTTAATATAGGCCCACGAGATAGGCAGGATGGATGCGCTGCCAAACGCTGCCGCTGAGACGGCACCGCTCTCTGGGTTAACGCCATTGATAGGTGTCACCACGTGGTTGGAGACATAAGGCGCCAGGTGAGCTTTTACGCCGATAGGCCCCATGCCCGGGCCGCCGCCGCCGTGGGGAATGCAGAAGGTCTTATGTAGGTTAAGGTGCGATACGTCGCCCCCGAAGTCGCCTGGGCGCGTGAGCCCCACTTGAGCATTCATATTGGCGCCATCGACATACACTTGGGCACCGTGCTGATGCACCACGTCACAGACCTTGCGCACATGAGATTCGAAAACACCATGGGTCGAAGGGTAAGTAATCATGATCGCCGAGAGCTTGTCGCTATGCTGGGCGGCTTTGTCCATTAGGTCATTTATATCGATATTGCCGTTCTGATCACACTCTACAACGACCACCTCCATGCCCACCATGGCCGCTGTTGCCGGGTTGGTACCATGGGCAGAGCTTGGGATCAAGCACACATTACGGTGTGCTTCGCCTTGCGCAGCCTGGTAACGGCGAATGGCCAGCAGGCCCGCGTACTCACCCTGCGCGCCCGAGTTAGGTTGCATGGAAATATGATCGTAACCGGTGATTTCTACCAGGAACGCGGCCAGTTCATCAATCATCTGATGATAGCCAGCGACCTGGTCGCGCGGCGCAAACGGGTGCAAGTCTGCAAACGCAGGCCAGGAAATAGGGATCATTTCGCTGGTAGCGTTAAGTTTCATGGTGCAAGAGCCTAAAGGGATCATCGCATGGGCAAGCGACAAGTCCTTATTCTCCAGGCGTTTTAGATAACGCAGCATTTCTGTTTCGCTGCGGTATCGGTTAAAGGTGGGGTGGCTCAGAAAACCACTTTCCCGCTGGCAGGCGGCGGGGATGCCCGTGGTAGCGCTGGCAATTACCTGCTCATCCAGCGCTGCGACAGAAAGCCCGTGTTCATTACCCAGCAGCACATCAAATAGGGTGGCAACATCGTGTGCGGTGGTTGTTTCATCCAGGCTGATGCCTACATCGCCATTGGCGAAGTAGTGGAGATTGACATCGTGCGTCATGGCGCGGCCATGAATTTTACCTGCATCTACCTGGGTTAAGCGCAGCGTATCAAACCAGCTGTTATGCACCAGCGAAACGCCAGATTGCTGCAAGCCTTGCGCAAGCAATGTGGTGAGCCGATGGACACGCCCAGCAATTTTACGCAGCCCTTCAGCACCGTGGTAGGTCGCGTAGAACCCTGCGATATTGGCTAAAAGAGCCTGCGCCGTGCAGATGTTGGAGGTGGCCTTTTCGCGACGGATATGCTGCTCGCGCGTCTGCATGGCCATCCGCAGGGCGGTGTTGCCTCGGCTATCTTTGGATACGCCAATAATACGCCCGGGAATAGAGCGCTTAAGCTTATCTGAGGTGGCAAAGAACGCCGCATGTGGGCCACCAAAGCCCATCGGCACCCCAAAACGCTGCGAATTGCCAATCACGATATCCGCACCTAACGCGCCGGGTTCCTTGAGAAGCACCAGACTCAGCAAGTCAGAGGCTACACAGGTCATGATATTATGGGCAGTGGCCGCCTGTAACAGAGGTGCCAAGTCACGTACTTCGCCGCTGGCGGAAGGGTACTGAAGCAACGCGCCAAACACATCATGGTCGGCAAGCGTATCGGCAGGCCCTGTAATGATTTCAAAACCAAAAAAATCAGCGCGGTTTTTTACGACATCAAGGGTTTGCGGAAAAATATCGTCGGCAATAAAGAAAGCGTTGGATTTGCTCTTTTTATTACTCCGCTTACATAGCGCCATGGCTTCTGCGGCTGCCGTGGCCTCATCCAGTAATGAAGCATTGGCAAGCTCCATTCCGGTCAGGTCCATAATAACCTGCTGAAAGTTTAATAATCCTTCCAACCGGCCTTGAGAAATTTCTGGCTGATAGGGCGTATAAGCGGTGTACCAACCCGGGTTTTCGAGCACATTACGTTGAATAACCGCTGGCATATGCGTGCCGTAATAACCCTGGCCAATATAGCTTTTAGCAACACGGTTCTGGCGAGCCAGCTGGCCTAAGTACTCAAGCGCTTCAGCCTCACTACGTGGGTCATCCAGGTTCAGTTCGCGGCCAAGGCGAATATCGCTGGGTATGGTTTGCTCAATCAGATCTTCCATGCGCTTGATATTGAGCACGTTTAACATGGTATCTACGTCGTCGGCATTCGGGCCGTTATGACGTTTGATAAAAGCATCGTGGTCGGCCAGTTCGGACAAGCGGCGTGTTTCAAATGACATGGGAAGATTCCGAGCGAGAAAGAGAAGCGTGGTAGAGGCATAAAATACAAAGCCTGCCGTAAAGGGCAGGCTTTGCGGTATTAATCGTCAGTGCTTAATGTGGCCTGATAAGCATCAGCATCCAGTAAGCCGTCCAGATTCTGGTCGGTCAGGCGTACCTTCATCAGCCAGCCGCCTTCATAGGGTGCGTCGTTCACCGTTTCGGGTGAGTCTTCAAGCGCGTCATTAATTTCGATAACTTCCCCGCTTACCGGGGCGTAGAGATCGGAAGCCGCCTTTACTGATTCAATAACGCCGAACTCTTTGCCCTGGGTAAGCGTTTGACCTACTTCGGGTAGTTCAACAAATACCACATCGCCAAGCGCTTCTTGGGCGTGGTCACTAATCCCTACACTGACGGTGCCGTCTTGATGATCAAGTACCCATTCATGGCTTTTCGCGTAACGCAGATTTGAAGGAAGGTTGCTCATGATGATTCCCTTTATGAAACAATTGACTGGACAGGCTAATACTAGCGCTTGTCGGAAGTCTTGGCGACTACCAGCGTGCCAGCCAATAAACGAATTTTTAAGCATGTTAACGTGTTTCTGATCGGAAACAAGTTTCCTGTGAGCTAAAAAATGCTCAGCAAGGGAGATTTTATGACCCAGCGTGCCTATCGGGCGGGGAGGTACGAAGGCATTTACTATTTAGAAGGGCCTAAGCATAGAAGCGAACAGGGATAATGGTGTAAAACATACAGGTGGTTCACCTGAGCATGTTAATAATTGCCTCTATCATGCTATCAAAGATGGGGCGTGCCCATGACATCGCTATATTAGCTAAACAAAATAATCGTGAATGCCCGTTTTCTGACGGCCAAACATCTATAAAAATTGAACTAATAGGGTAAGGAGAAGCGTGTGGAAACGTTAAATAGCCTTTTTGGGGCGATCAATGGCGTCGTATGGGGGCCATTGATGTTGATTTTGCTACTGGGTGTGGGGATCTACCTACAAATTGGTTTAAAATTAATGCCCATCAGAAAGTTGGGCATGGGGTTCAAGCTACTTTGGCAGGGGCGTGAGCCTAAACCTGCCCACAAGGACTCCGTCGCTAAGGCTGGCGTCGACAAGTCCGATGAAGACGGCGAAATTTCTCCCTTTAATGCCCTGATGACGGCGCTTTCAGCCACCATTGGTACCGGCAATATTGCCGGTGTGGCCACCGCAATTGCATTAGGTGGCCCAGGTGCTGTGTTTTGGATGTGGATTACAGCGCTGGTGGGAATGGCAACAAAATTTGCCGAAGCGGTATTGGCTGTACGCTATCGTGAAACAGATAATACCGGCCACCACGTAGGTGGCCCCATGTTTTATATTAAAAACGGGCTGGGTAAAAAGTGGCTTTGGCTTGGCGGTCTGTTCTCGTTTTTTGGTGCTGTCGCAGCCTTTGGTATTGGTAACACGGTGCAGTCTAACTCGGTCGCTGATGCGATGGACGTCACCTTTGGCGTACCGCATTGGCTTACCGGTGTCATCATCATGGTATTGGCCGGCGCGGTCATTCTAGGTGGCATCAAGCGGATTGCGAAAGTCGCTGGGAAGCTCGTACCGATCATGGGGATTGCCTATGTGATTGCCGGTGTGCTGGTGCTGATTGTTAACGCAGGGCAAATCGGCGAGGCCTTTAGCCTGATCTTCTACTACGCCTTTAACCCCATGGCGGCGGCAGGTGGTTTTGCGGGTGCCGCTGTGATGGCCGCTATTCGCTTCGGTGTGGCGCGGGGTATTTTCTCCAATGAGGCAGGTTTAGGTAGTGCGCCTATTGCTCATGCCGCGGCCAGAACTAAAAACCCGGTTCGCCAAGGGCTTATTGCCATGCTGGGCACCTTCATTGATACCATTATCGTTTGTACTATTACGGCACTGGTGATCCTGACCTCTACGGTATGGCAAACGGGTGAAGAAGGCGCATCGCTTACCGCGCTCTCCTTTGACCAGGCACTGCCTGGATTCGGTAACCCCATTGTGGCTATCGCGCTGGCTATCTTTGCCTTCACGACTATTCTAGGCTGGTCGTTTTATGGTGAAAAATGTTTCCAGTTCCTGTTTGGAACGCGCTCCATCATGCTCTATCGCGTTCTGTTCGTATTAGCCATTCCACTGGGTGCTATTGCGCAACTCGGCTTTATCTGGCTCATGGCCGACACCTTTAATGCCATGATGGCCATTCCTAACCTGATTGCGCTGGCGCTGCTTTCCCCGGTGGTTTTCAAGCTCACCAAAGACTACTTTGCGGGCAAGGAAGTGTTAGCCGGTGAAGAACTCGACCATGACAAGTAAGCGATATTGGCCGCTTAAGCAGTAATCGCATCGGGGAGTTATGACAATAGCTCCCCGTTGTTCGTTTTTACCAAGGAACTATCATGACCGATCTAAAGCATACGCCACTTCACGCACTGCACCTTGAACTCGGGGCAAAAATGGTGCCCTTTGCTGGATATGATATGCCGGTGCAGTATCCACTGGGGGTAAAAAAAGAGCATGAGCATACCCGGCAGCAGTGTGGCCTCTTTGACGTTTCTCACATGGGGCAGATTCTTGTATCGGGGGAAGATACCGCCAAGGCGCTGGAAACACTGATTCCAGCGGATTTAGTGGGGCTCCCAAAAGGTGAGCAGCGCTATGGTCTGTTTACCAATACTGAAGGTGGAATTATTGATGACTTAATGGTCGTTAATGGTGGCGACCACTTCTATCTGGTGGTTAATGCTGCTTGTAAAGACCAAGATTTGGCGCATTTGCGGGAAAATTTGGGCGCCACCCACAAAATTGAGTTGTTAGACCGCGGCTTGCTTGCCCTGCAAGGCCCCCAGGCACATGCAGTTATGCAGCGCCTTTGCCCAGCGGCATGTGAACTGGTGTTCATGCAGCATCAACGTTTTACCATTGATGGGCATGAGGTATGGGTGAGCCGCAGTGGCTATACCGGCGAAGATGGGTTTGAAATTTCTGTGGCAGCCGATGCCTGTGAAGCGTTTGCCAAGCGCCTGTTGGCGGAGCCGGAAGTTGAGGCGATTGGGCTAGGCGCTCGCGATTCGCTGCGCCTGGAGGTCGGGCTATGCCTTTATGGGCATGATATGGATGCCACTACAACGCCAGTGGAAGCCGGGTTGATTTGGGCGATTGGTAAGCCTCGTCGTCATGGGGGGGAGCGTTCGGCAGGTTTTCCTGGGGCGGATGTCATTCTTCATCAAATCGATGCCAGGGATCATTTACGCAAGCGTGTAGGGTTGCTGGCAGAAGGTAGGGCACCTATTCGAGAAGGTGCTGTGTTGCGGGATGCGTCAGGTAACGAAGTTGGAGTCGTAACGTCAGGCACGTTTGGGCCAAGCGTTGGGCATCCTGTCGCTATAGGGTATGTCAGCCGCGATTGGGAAGCGCCAGCAAGCAACGTGTTTGCGGATGTGCGCGGCAAACAACTACCGATGACCGTAACGCCGATGCCCTTTGTTAAGCCCCGATATTATCGCGGCTAAGTCAACTGTAAATAGTCGTTATAGAAAACAAAGCCCCTTTTGATAAGGGGCTTTGCTCGTTTAGCAAGCGTGTTAACGCAGTACCTTGCCGGGATCAATCGGCTTGCCGCCCTGGCGTAAATCAAACAGCAGATCGTAACGTTGAGTGGTATTACTTTGACCTACTTCACACAGTTCATCACCTGCTTTGACTTGCTGTCCGGCCGAGACCAGCGTGCGTTCACACAGTGCATACACGGTTTGCAGATTATCAGCGTGGTGCACAATCACGACTTCACCTAGCTGGCGCATACCGTTTGCAAAGCGTACCTCGCCGGGGGCTACGGCCTGAGCACGCGCACCGGCTTGGGTCGCAAGCAGCATGGGTTGCAATGCTCCTCGGCTGTCTGCGCCAAAACGTCTGACAATGCGGTAGTCTTCAAGCGGCCAAGGCCAGCGACGCGCGGATGCGGGCAATGACGTGGGGGTCGGAGGCGACACTGCCGGGGTATTGCTAGAGGGCGCCGGACGATTACTGGGCGAGGCGTTGCTGGTAGGCGCTGGGCTACGCGTACCGCCGCTACTTAAAGGAACGCTGATGATTTGGCCTATCCTTAGCGCGGTGGGCGAAGCGCCGGGGTTGGCGCTCTGAATACGTCCACTGGTCGTGCCAAAGTGTCGTGCTATGTTGGAGTACGTATCGCCAGGCCGGATTTGATAACGGTAAGGGCCGCCGGAGGGAGCACGCTCTTGTTGAGTAGGTATCATCAAGCGCTGGCCAACCGCAAGACGACGCGCATTGACGCCTGGATTAAAACGCTCCAGTCGCTCAAGAGGTACGTTAGCCCGGTTAGCCAGTTTTCCTAGCGTATCTCCACGTTGAACGGCCACCCAGTTGCCACTGATTTGGCTCGCACTATGGGTAGGTGCGGCATCGCGTTGGGAGGAAGAGGGCGACGAACCTGCACAGCCTGTTAATAAGCTAATTAGCAAGCAGGCACCAAGCCTGACAGTTAGGCGTGATCGGATTGGCTGTCCAACAAGGCATCTTTTTCCTGCCAGAGTGAATTGGTCCATGCGTGGAAGCGTTCCTTATGCTGCTTTTCTTCGTGGTAGTCGGATTCGTGCATCCACTGGGGAATGGGCAATGTTCGTGCCTGTAGTGTAATAGGCGCTTCCTGACCGCATAAAAACCCCCAAAACGTTGGCGACGGGTTAGCGTAACTGATCGTTACATCAAGAATACCATCCAATTGATCGCCAAGCAGGCTAAGTACCTGCGAAATTCCCCCTGCTTTTGGCCTTAACAAATGCTGATATGGGCTTTTCTGTGCATCGCGCTTCGCTATGGTAAACCGTGTGCCTTCGATGAAATTAAATATAGCGATGGGGGCGCTCCGTGCCCGATGGCACATGGATGCTGTGGATTGGCGGTCTATCGTGGCAAGAGTGGGGTTCTTGGCGATCTGTTCACGGCTAAAGCGGCGCATAAACGGAAATTCAAGTGCCCAAAAGGCAAGACCTACAATCGGGATCCAGATCAATTGTCGTTTTAGAAAAAAACGCGGCATAGGGATACGGCAGTGCAAGGCCATGAAAAGAATAAAAATATCGGTCCAGCTACGGTGATTGGATATGACCAGCCACCATTGGTGTGGGCTCAACGATTCAGGAATCGAAAAAGTGACATCTGGCTTCAGCCAGCGCTTCATCCACCAAAGATTAGCGCCGATCCAGTTAAGGGCCACGGCGCATAAGCCGTCAAGTATCCATTTTCTAAAGCGTTTCACTGGGATAACGACTTTTAGAAAAGTGAGCGCAATAAGGGGAATGCCCCAAAAAAGCGTGGTGAGCGTGAACAGCGCAATGCTGACTAAGCCCTTGAAAATAGCCATATCCGTCCTTCAATGAAACGTATAACGATGCGATTAATGCTAATGGATCAATGCCATACTGCCCAGCACAATGGTAAAAAAGCATTTATTTTATTGTCGTTACCTTCGTGCGCTTCAAAAAGTAATTTTCTATCCAGCGACACTTCCGGCTCTTTAATGGCTAAGCTTAAGGCAGCCTGTGATAGGCATCACTTTTTGGGCTTGGGTAACCAAGTGTAGTAATAGAGACAACACTGACAGTACCGATAAGCGCATTTTACGCACCACCGACAACGAGGCGAGGCATAATAATGGCAGGATTTGATAAACGTGTTGCTTCCTATGCCGAAGCGATGGAAGGTATCGAAGACGGAATGACCGTACTGGCTGGCGGCTTTGGCCTATGCGGAATACCAGAAAACCTGATAGCAGAAATAAAACGTCGAGGTGTTAAGAACCTGACGATTGCTTCTAATAATTGCGGCGTTGATGGTTTTGGTTTGGGCGTTTTGCTTGAAGATCGTCAAATCCGCAAAATATTTGCCTCTTATGTCGGCGAAAACGCGCTCTTTGAGCAGCAGATGCTCAACGATGACATTGAGGTTGTGCTTACCCCTCAAGGCACGCTGGCTGAAAAAATGCGGGCGGGTGGCGCAGGTATTCCAGCGTTCTATACCGCGACAGGCTACGGTACTCCCATTGGTGAGGGTAAGGAGGTGCGCGAATTTAACGGCCGCCACTACATCATGGAAGAAGCTATCGTCGGTGACTTCGCAATAGTAAAAGGCTGGAAAGCGGATCGTTATGGCAATGTCGTGTACCGCCATACCGCGCAAAACTTTAATCCCTTGGTGGCGACCGCTGGAAAAATCACAGTGGTGGAAGTTGAAGAAATTGTAGAGCCTGGTGAGCTTGAGCCCAGCCAGATCCATACCCCGGGTATTTATGTGGATCGGATTATTCAGGGTTCGTTTGAGAAACGCATCGAGAAACGCACGGTGCATGGCTAAATCGTTGACCGTTAACGGCTAAACAACTTTTTTTAATCGCTCAATAATGAGGTTGCCACCATGGCTTTAACACGTGAACAGATGGCGCAGCGTGTTGCGCGTGAACTGGAAGATGGCTTTTATGTAAATTTGGGTATTGGTATTCCCACTCTGGTCGCCAACTACATTCCTGAAGGCATTGATGTGATGCTTCAGTCAGAAAATGGTTTATTGGGCATGGGGCGTTTCCCGACGGAGGAAGAGCTTGATGCTGACATGATTAATGCTGGTAAAGAGACGGTGACCGCTCGGCCTGGTGCTGCTATTTTTTCATCGACAGAATCTTTTGCCATGATCCGCGGTGGGCATGTGGATCTCACCGTTTTAGGTGCGTTTGAAGTCGATCAGAATGGCAATATTGCGTCATGGATGGTGCCAGGCAAGTTGATTAAAGGAATGGGGGGGGCCATGGACCTGGTGGCTGGCGCTGAAAATATTATTTGCACGATGACCCACGCCTCCAAGCATGGCGAGTCGAAGCTACTTGAGCAGTGTGCTCTACCGCTGACGGGCGCTGGTTGTATTAACCGTGTTCTGACTGACTTGGCCTACCTGGAAATTAAAGATGGCGCCTTTGTGCTTAAAGAGCGCGCGCCCGGGGTCAGCATCGATGAAATTATCGAAAAAACGGCGGGTAAGCTGATAGTGCCTGACCATGTACCCGAAATGACGTTTGTGGAAGCGTAAACGTAAATGTCAGTACGTTACTTGTTTTAAGCAGCCTTGGCAGGCTGCTTAGACAATCTCACAGCGGGCATGGGCCGGAATGAGTATTTCGGCGATGCGTTCATGGCCCGCATCGATATGTTTTTGAGTCAGCGCCAAACCGCCCAGGCAGAGGCGATGCTCATCGCCATCACTAAAGATGATGCGTTGCGGCATGGCAGGATAAAAATGATGCTCAATCAGCGTCGAAAGCGCAAACACGCCGTTTTGTGGCTCTTTTTCACCGGGCATGCCTGTTTTTTCTAGCTGGTCATTAAGCGCTGTTAGCGTATCGCCGAGCTCGGCACAATCAAAGCCTGCATGGTGTAGGCGCGGGCCCATAACCGCCAGCCAGGCAGCAAGAGGGTGCGCCTTTAGAAGCTGCTGATACAGCGACCAGGAGGGCATGGGCCACGGACGACCGCGACAAAGTAAGTTGTGGCCCTTGCAGTCCTGTGGGTGTGATTGATTCACCAGCGCAGCCAGCGCCTCGCGAGGCAGTTTTGACAGCGTCCCCAACTGTAGCTCAGCTAGTACTAGCCAACTTCCATGGTCATCAGGCGCGAGAAGGCGAATAAGAAGGCCCTTGTCAGCCATCGCATAATGGGCAACCTGACGATACCCCATGTGCGCCAACCGGTTATTCAAAACGGAAGCAGAAAAAGGACCATGGTTAAGCGTTACGAGCGTTAAGTATTCCGCCGTAGAGGAGAGAGGCCAAAGACGCAAACCGCCGATGTCGGGGTGCGAGTGAATATAGTCAAGCCAAAGCTGCTGTACGAATTCATCACGTTGCACGATGCTATCCTCGCCGCCTAAACAAGCGATGTTAGAAAGAGGGTACTTGTTTAAAACCCAGTATAGGCAGGCGAGAAAAAGCGTGTTCAACGACTATAAACGGCAAATTTAACGTAACGAATCTTCCAGGGGAGCTAATAACTGCTTCTCACGTACAAACCTGTCGAATTCGGTAAAACCGCCTATGTGCGTTTGGTCGACAAATACTTGCGGCACCGTATGGATAGGCTTGCCTGCCGTTTTAGCGATGTCCTCTTTAGTAACGCCTTCAGAGGGCATATCGACATAGCGGTAACCCTCGATCTTACCGATTGTTTCCAAATGCTCAGCAAGTTGCTTGGCACGGACACAGAAAGGACAGGTCATTCTGCCAAAAATAACCACAAACATGCGAAAACTCCTAACGTCAAAGTGATGGATGGCTCAAGGGTGCCTATTGTGGCGTAGCAGTCCTTGTTTCGCCAATAGGGTAAGGCAATGACGCCGATGGTATCGGCGTCTGCGGTGGCCGGTTTGGGAGCTAATGCGGTAGGCAAACTCAACGCGGCGAGTGTTGGCTCTGCCGCGGAGCAGGCCGCTGGGGTAGGCTAGCGCTTAACGGGGCGTTTTTGCAGCTTACGCTGGAGTGTCCGGCGATGCATACCGAGCGCGCGAGCCGTCGCGGAAATATTGCCGTCGTGTTCATGAAGCACTTTTTGAATATGCTCCCACGTGATTCGATTAATGGACGGAGGGTTATCAGCAAGCTCTATATTGGGGTCGCCTTCCTGGTGTTCAAAGGATGCGACAATGTCGTCAGCGTCGGCTGGTTTGCACAGGTAGTTGACGGCTCCGAGCTTCATGGCCTCCACGGCCGTGGCAATGCTTGAGTAACCGGTAAGCACCACAATACGACAGCTTGGCACGGCGGCTAACATCTCTGGGAGCAGCTTTAGTCCTGAGCTGTTTTCAAGCTTCAGGTCGAGCGTGGCCATGGTGGGTTGAAACTGAACGGCTACCGCAAGCGCCTGGTCTGCATCATGCGCTGTCATTACCTCATAACCGCGGCGGGTAAACGCGCGGCTGAGCACGTGACAGAACATTTCATCGTCATCAATAATTAGCAGGCGCTGATCTGTCGTTTGCATGATGTCCTCAACGATAGTGCTTGAAACACACTAAAACGCGTTTCAATTAGGCTGTGCCGTTAGTTTGGCTTAAAGGGGGGCGGAGCTACGCGGAAGCGTTACTTCTGTCAGCGTGCCACCTTCGGGATGATTATACAGACTAACACCTCCGCCAAAGCGATTGATCGTGGCATGGGTTAAAAACAGGCCAATGCCCATCCCCTTGCTCTTGGTAGAAATAAACGTATCACCGAGCTGGTCAGCGATAGACATGGCAATGCCCGGGCCGTGGTCACGAATATCAATGACAACACTCTCTTCCTGCCAATCAAGACGAATAGAAACATGTTCGGGGTTGGCATCAGCGGCATTGTTTAGCAGGTTCATTAGTGCCTGGTCCAGCGTTGTGTCAACCGCAAGCCAGGGTTTGCCGCGCCTTTCAACGATCTCAAATTGGTGGCTAACATCTGGCCGCAACACTAACCAGCGCTGCACAACACCGGTTAGCCAAATCTGGGCATCCAGTATTTCGGGTTCTGCCATACGTCGCCGATCAGCGCTGGTGACCAAATGCTGAAGACGAGATTTGCAAATGTCGACTTGCTGGCGCAGTAAGCGAATATCCTGCTGTAACGTTCCCCCTTCGGGGGCCTCATCCTGCATCTCTTTTAACAGTATGGCCATGGTCGAAAGCGGGGTGCCTAGTTCGTGTGCTGTGCCCGCCGCCTGAGTGGCTACAGCCAGCACCTGTTCGTTACGCAGCGCCGCTTCGCGAGTAAGTGAAAGTGCTTTATCTCGATTACGCAGTGCATGGGCCATCTTATAGATAAAAAACGTGACCAGGCCTGCTGAAAGGCCAAAGTTAAGCCACATGCCCATGACATGCAGATTGAGCATTTCATCGCTATTAATATGCGCCAGTTGGGGGACATGGTGGTAAAAGAACATTAGAAAGCTGTAGCCTGCCATGGCGCAGACCGCACATATCCAGGCATGGCGCCACGGAAGCGTTGCCGCAGCAATCGTCACAGGCACCAGATAGTAGGTAATAAACGGATTAGTGGAGCCTCCCGAAAAATAAAATACCAGGGTCAGGCCCGCAATGTCGGCCAATAAATGCAGCAGATACTCAATATGTTCCACCGCTCGCGGGCGCCCCAATCGCCACCAGGTGGCGATATTCAATAAGCCCATGGCGATAACGACACTGACGACCGCGGTGACGGGTAATTCAAAGGCCAGTAGCTCCACGCCGACCACAATGGCGATCAGAAACCCTGTCCAGGTGATTCCCCGAACAATAGTGAGGCGAACCAGATTGCGGTTCGGGGTCGAGAGGGGCAGCGGCAAAGCCGTTTGCATGGGCTACTACCTATTTACGTGAAGTTTTGATGCTGTGAATGACAACCTTAATGAGTAGCGTCATGACATAGGTCAGCCAGCCAGCGGATGCCATTAGATTGAATAACAGCATTTTTGGTGGCAGCCAGGTGCTGCCTAACGTCGCTTCCACCATGATATGAAAGAACATCGCGAGCAGAAGGGGTAGCGCCAGAATATGAATCCACATATCCGTGCGCCGCTTACGGATATGGTAGCGGCGCAGTAGATAGCGCATCGGTCGGTGTGCCCAGCTAAATAGCACCAGCGCACCCACGATAAAAAGTGCTGCCAGCGTCGGCTCGGTATTGCCGGTATGTACGGAAATAGAAATCGACCAGGCGAGACCTAGCCATACCAGCCCCTCTATGCTGGCAATAATATCCGCATAGCGTCGCACATTTTGCATAAACAATTGGACCTTGAACCTCTAAGAGTGCCGTTATAATACGATACTTGTTACGGTGTGTGACATTGATAAGCAGATTTCTCCGCCAAGTGGATCACGTATACTGTATTGGCTTTTCTTCTTTAAACAGCTTAGGACTTGCCGTGGACGCTATTACCCTGACCCGCCCCGATGACTGGCACCTCCATTTGCGTGATGGCGAGGCGCTGAAAGCCGTGGTAGGCCATACCGCCGCCCAAATGGGCCGTGCGATTATTATGCCTAACTTAACGCCTCCGGTAACGACCACGGCTCAGGCGCTTGAATACCGTGAGCGTATTTTGGCTGCCTTGCCTGAAGGCAGCACGTTCGAGCCTCTTATGACGCTCTATTTAACCGATGCGACGCCGCCTGAGGAAATTGAGCGCGCAGCACAAAGCGGCGTGATCAAAGCGGTTAAGCTTTACCCTGCTGGGGCAACCACTAATTCGGATTCGGGTGTCACCGATCTTGCGCACTGCGATGACACCATTGCCATACTTGCCAAGGTGGGAATGCCGCTGCTTGTTCATGGTGAAGTAACCACTGCCGATATCGATATTTTTGATCGTGAAGCGGTATTTATCGAAACGGTGCTGAAGCCTCTGCTGGCGCGCCATCCCGCGTTAAAGGTTGTTTGTGAGCATATTACGACCCAGCAAGCGGCAGAGTTTGTGGCAAACGCGCCGGATAATGTTGCGGCCACTATTACGGTTCATCACTTGCTGTTTAACCGCAACAAAATGCTGGTGGGTGGGATTCGCCCGCACTACTACTGCTTGCCCATCTTAAAGCGCGAACAGCATCGCCAGGCATTACTGAAAGCAGCCACCAGTGGCAGCCCCAAGTTCTTTTTAGGTACGGATAGCGCGCCTCACGCCAAGGGCGATAAGGAATCCAGTTGTGGCTGCGCTGGCGCTTACACGGCACCGGCGGCGATTGAATTATATGCAAGGGCCTTTGATGAAATGGGCGCGCTCGATAAGCTGGAAGCGTTTGCCAGCCTGAATGGTCCGCGTTTTTATGGCTTGGCGCCTAATGCCGATAAAATCACGTTAGAGCGTAAGCCTTGGCAACTGCCGGAAGCCTATCCTTACGCGGGGGGCAAAACGATTGTCCCATTGCTGGCGGGAGAGTCGCTTGAGTGGTCCATTAAAGCGTAACTGTTGATGAAGTAAGAAATCTGTTGATGAAGTAAGAAACGAAAACGGAGCCATTCGGCTCCGTTTTCGTTAGTGGTAAACACCGGCTGTTGGTACGATCTTAGCGCTGGCCAAGTGTTTGTAGCATGTGGTCCACCATACGCGATGAGTGGGCGGCGGCTACGTCCAGGAACTGTTCAAAAGAAAGGTGGTTATCATCGTTGCCTGGAATATCGGATAACGCACGAATCACCACGAATGGGCATTGATACAGGTGACAGGTTTGCGCAATCGCCGCAGCCTCCATCTCAACCGCCAGCATGGAAGGGAAGTGGGCCTGTGTCGCAGCCACGTGTGCAGGGTCAGACATAAACGCATCACCTGTCGCAATGAGACCCTCTCGGACGTTAACCTCGCCAACCTCTTTGATTGCCTGGCGGGCAATGGTGCGTAGCTGAACATCTGCCAGGTAAGCCGCGGGCATGCCGGGCACCTGACCTATTTCATAGCCGAACACCACTGCATCGACATCATGATGGCGTACTTCATCTGAAATGATGACGTCACCAATGTTGAGATCGCTTGCAAATCCGCCCGCTGAACCCGTATTGATGATAGCGTCAGGGTGGTGGCGCTCCAGCAGAATGGCGGTACCCACAGCCGCATTCACCTTGCCAATGCCGGACTGTAGTATCACTACCTCTAGCCCATGGCGCATACCTGTATGAAATACAAACCCTGCATGCTCATAGCGCTCGGCATTGTCGAGCTGCTCGACCAGAATGCCGACTTCTTGCGCCATTGCGCCAATAATGCCAATACGCTTCATCGAATAGGCTCCTTTATCAAACCCTAAAAATTAACAGTACAGTAAGCCTAAGCGTTGGCGTCGTGATGCT
Organism: Halomonas sp. AOP43-D1-4; assembly: GCF_052446175.1. Classification (NCBI taxonomy): domain Bacteria; kingdom Pseudomonadati; phylum Pseudomonadota; class Gammaproteobacteria; order Oceanospirillales; family Halomonadaceae; genus Halomonas; species Halomonas sp. AOP43-D1-4. Next base: position 163,502 of record NZ_JBQSVY010000003.1, on the reverse strand, counting down.
CAGCCGCTTCAAGCGTATTTTCAAGCAAAGTGGCAACGGTCATGGGGCCTACGCCCCCCGGAACGGGGGTGATAAAGCTGGCCCGCTCGGCCGCAGCTGCAAAATCAACATCTCCCACCAGCGAGCCATCTTCCTGACGGTTAATACCAACATCAATCACAATGGCACCTTCCTTAATCCACTCCCCTTTAACAATGCCAGGTTTGCCGACAGCCACGACCACCAGGTCGGCACGGTTAACATGGGCCTGCAAATCCTGGGTAAAGCGATGGCATACAGTGATGGTCGCGCCTGCCAGCATCAGTTCCAGCGACATTGGACGGCCCACGATGTTAGAAGCGCCAACGATAGTGGCGTTTAAGCCACGCACCGACAGGCCGCTTTCTGCCAGCATGGTCATGACCCCTTTGGGGGTGCAGGGGCGTAGAGCCGGCAACCGCTGAGCAAGCCGGCCAAGATTGTAGGGGTGAAAACCATCGACATCTTTGTCGGGCTTAATGCGCTCCAGAATCGGGTTGGCGTCCAGGTGAGCTGGAAGCGGTAGCTGAACCAGGATGCCGTCTATGCTTGCATCATCATTAAGCTGGTCAACCAATGCTTCCAACGCTTGCTGCGTGGTAGCGGCGGGGAGGGCATGTTGAAACGATAGGATGCCCGCTTGTTCGCAGGCTCGATGTTTATTACTAACATAGACGTGAGACGCCGGGTCTTCACCGACCACAACAACGGCTAGTCCTGGTGCACGAGCGCCTGCTTGCTGACGTTTGGCTATCTTCTCGGCAACGCGTTGACGGACATGAGCAGCGATGGCTTTTCCATCGATAAGTTGGGCGGTCATTTACAAAGATCCTATGGAGGTTGGAGCGCTGATGCAAAAGCACGCTTGCTTGAGCATTTACTATAGGGAGTAATTTTCGCATGCCCAAGCGGCCAGGCAAAGCATCTACACAATCAATCGCGTTAAGTGTTGACTTTAATTTTAAAAATAGTAATATATGCCTCGCTTGAGACGAGCAGCGCGGTAAGCGTCAAAGGTGATAAATCGGGATGTAGCGCAGTCTGGTAGCGCGCCTGCTTTGGGAGCAGGATGTCGGGGGTTCGAATCCCTCCATCCCGACCACACTTAACGCGAAAGGCGTTACTTTGCTTTTCCAAGTTTGGTTGTGGTCAAGTGCTCATTGGCGTTCAGTGTTTTTTGGGATGCTTTATGTGCGCCCATAGCTCAACCGGATAGAGCAACGGCCTTCTAAGCCGTAGGTTGCGGGTTCAAGTCCTGCTGGGCGTGCCATTAGTAATGCTGTTCGATGGTCATTTGCCGGTTAGGAAAGTTTAAGTACGTTAGTGCTATCAATGGTGGGTGTAGCTCAGTGGTAGAGCCCCGGATTGTGACTCCGGTGGTCGTGGGTTCGAACCCCATCATCCACCCCATTCGATAGTAATATGCGGCTACAGTTTTAGGTTGTGGTGGATGTAGCTCAGTGGTAGAGCCCCGGATTGTGACTCCGGTGGTCGTGGGTTCGAAACCCATCATCCACCCCATTCGTATTGCTTATTTAATGTCTTCTCTTCTTATCTGATACCACTTAATTGTGGTTTTTTTGTTTTTGATCCCTGCATTTTTCTTTCATATTCCTTCCTGCATGTTGTAATGTCTGTTTAAAGACAGCTTGTTTTATTCGTCATGCTTCCTTACTGCTTTCTTGGCTGTGCTTGCTCTTCATGCACCCTGCATTTAATTGCTGCTTAAGCTGTTTTTGTGGCTTTGTCCGCCTGCAAAGCTCTAAAGCAGTGGAGTTGTCTGCTAGTGATATTTTTATAGCGTTAATTGCTGTAAAAAGCCTTGAAAAAAGCTTTTTAAGCTGTGCAAGTGCCCTTTGTTTAGTGATATTTTTCAATCAGTTGCTGGCGTTGTTTTCGCCTGTATTAAACGTAGGTATTAGCGCTGAGGAGAATACAAGATGACGCGACAAACGGTAGTGCTAGGGGCAGGCATGGTGGGTGTCAGTATTGCATGGCATTTACAGCGTCGCGGGCACCAGGTCACCTTGGTGGACAGACGCCAGCCTGGTCGGGAAACGTCGTTTGGTAATGCGGGCATCATTCAGCGAGAAGCGGTGCGTCCTTATGCATTCCCTCGTGATATGAAAACCATTTTAAGCGTGCTGCCTAACAAGCGCGTGGATATTCGTTACCGCCCGGCAGGCATGCTGAATGCCGCTTCACCCCTGTTAAGCTATTGGCATAACTCTTCATCAGGCCGCTATAAAAAAATCATTCCTGAGTGGGCTTCCCTCATCCAATTGTGCTTAAAAACGCACGGTCCGATGATTGAAGCTGCTGGCGCCGAGCACTTGGTGCGCCGTGAAGGGTGGTTAGAGATTTACCGCACGCAGTCGCGTTTGGCAAAACGTATTAAAGAGGCTGAAGAAGCTCGTGAGCATTATGGGGTGCAGTTTAACGTGCTGGATCGTGCAGGCGTTGAAAGCAAAGAGTCGAATTTAGGTAAGGATATTATTGGTGCTATTCATTGGCTGGACCCCTGGACGGTGGCCGATCCGGGTGCCTTGGTGGCCGCCTATGCGCAAGGTTTTATGGACAACGGAGGCAAGCTTCTTCAGGCGGATATTCAAAAAGTTGAGCAAGCAGGCGAGCGCTGGCGGATCGTTACTGAAACGCAAACCCTTGATGCTGATGACGTGGTGGTTGCCTTGGGACCATGGTCTGGCGAATGGATGAAAGGGCTTGGCTATCATTTTCCTACCTTTGTTAAACGTGGCTATCACATGCACTATGCTGCCCAAGCGCCAGCCAAGCTGAATTACTGGTTAATGGATGCTGAAGTTGGCTATTTGCTGGCGCCCATGAACGCAGGAGTGCGTCTGACGACCGGTGCTGAGCTTGATCGAATAGAGTCGCCCGCTGATGAGCATCAGCTGGAAGCGGCGGAAAAAGTGGCCAGGACTATTTTTCCGCTTGGCGAGCGCCATGATGCGGCCGCCTGGAAGGGCGCGCGCCCCTGTTTGCCTGATATGAAGCCGATTATTGGTCCGGCACCACGCCATCCTGGGTTATGGTTAGCATTTGGGCACGGGCACCAGGGGTTTACCCTTGGTCCCGCAACAGGTCAGCTATTGGCTGACATGATCGAAGGCAAGCCGACAGAAGTTGATATGTCACCCTTTCGAGCTGAGCGGTTCTAAATCGCCACGCCGCAAGGCAGATATTCAAAGACGTATTGGATATTCAGGCTCAACGGGTCACGGAAATCATGGCGTCAGCGGATATGGGCGCTGAACCCAATCTTGCTCAAGAAGGTAGTGTGGGTACGCAGGTTAATACCTACGCTTAGAACGTTGCCCGCGACCACCATCAGCTAGCATTTTAAAGCGCCGACCCGTTCGGCGTTTTTTATTGAGCTCAAAAGTGATTTTGCAGGCCTCGCTTGCGCGGACGCCTTGTAGTAGCCCTTAGTAGTAGCCCTTAAAAATTCCCAGCATCCATCATGTGTCTTCCCCCAAGGGTTTCAAGGCGCAGGTTTCAATGAACATGGCGCTAAAACGGTCATAACGTTACAATCTCGCCCAATTCTGAATCACTCAGCCAGAGTCGCGTTACGTTGCTGAGTACTAATTTCTGTAGAGGCAAGATGAAAGACACTCAGTTAGCCCAGGAAGCGGATCTGCGCCGCACATTCGCTATCATTTCGCACCCGGATGCGGGTAAAACAACCATCACCGAAAAAATGCTGCTGTTTGGGAATGCTATTCAGCTGGCAGGCTCGGTGAAAAGTAAGCGTAATGACCGACACGCGACGTCTGACTGGATGAAGATGGAGCAGGAGCGGGGAATCTCGGTGACGACCTCCGTTATGCAGTTCCCCTATGGCGGCCGTGTTGTGAACTTGCTGGATACGCCAGGGCACGAAGACTTCTCGGAAGATACCTACCGAACGCTGACCGCCGTTGACTCCGCTTTGATGGTGATTGATGGCGCCAAGGGTGTCGAAGACCGGACCATCAAATTGATGGAGGTGTGTCGTTTACGTGCCACGCCCATCCTGACCTTTATTAACAAAATGGACCGTGATATCCGTGACCCTATTGAGGTGATGGACGAAGTCGAGACCGTTTTAAATATTCAGTGCGCGCCCATGACATGGCCTGTCGGTATGGGGCGTCATTTCAAGGGTGTCTACCACCTTTACAATGATGTTATCCATCTTTATACCCAGGGCCAGGGCAGCCATATTCCGGAAGACAAGCGCATTGAGGGCTTGGATAGCCCTGAAGTTGATGCCGTTCTGGGCGAAGAGCAGGCCGAAGAGCTGCGTATGGAAGTTGAGCTGGTACGGGGCGCTTCGCACACGTTTGATCTTGAGGCTTATCGGCGAGGTGAGCTTACGCCCGTCTACTTCGGTACCGCGATGGGGAACTTTGGTGTACGCGAAATGCTGGACGGCTTCGTCGAGTATGCGCCTGCCCCTCAGCCGCATAAAACTGACCTGCGTGAAGTAACCGCTCACGACGAGCGTTTCACCGGGTTTGTATTTAAGATCCAGGCCAATATGGATCCTAATCATCGTGACCGTATCGCTTTTTTACGTGTTTGCTCCGGCAAATATGAGAAGAACATGAAGATGCGCCATGTACGTATTGGCAAGGATGTCAAAATTGCCGATGCGTTGACGTTTATGGCATCTGATCGCTCCCATGTAGAAGAAGCCTGGCCGGGTGACATCATTGGCTTGCATAACCATGGCACGATCCAAATCGGCGATACCTTTACCGTCGGAGAGGATATGCGTTTTACCGGTATTCCTCACTTCGCGCCCGAGCTCTTCAAGCGAGTCCGCCTGAAAGACCCGCTGAAAATGAAAGCGCTTCAGAAGGGCTTGCAGCAGCTGTCCGAAGAGGGCGCTACTCAGGTCTTCATGCCTATGGATAACAACGATCTAATCCTGGGGGCGGTGGGCACCTTGCAGTTTGACGTGGTCGCCCATCGGCTAAAGGAGGAGTACAAGGTCGATTGTCTGTATGAGGGGGTCAACGTACAAACGGCCCGCTGGGTATATTGCGACGATGTCAAAATGCTCGAAGAGTTTAAGCGTAAAGCCAGCACGAATTTGGCTATTGATGGAGGCGGTTACTTAACCTACATCGCACCTACTCGGGTTAATTTACAAATGACCCAGGAGCGCTGGCCCGATATTCGCTTCCAGCCCACACGAGAGCATTAAGTTAGCTACTCTTTAAGATAAGCAAAGGTTGGCAAGCCCAAGGAGGGGCTTGCGTGATATATCAACAGGGAGGCCCGACAGTGCTAATCGATGCCCATTGTCATCTGGACTTTAGCGCGTTTGATCAGGACCGCGATGCTGTTTTTGCAGCAGCACACGCGGCCGGTGTCTCTCATTTCATTGTGCCTGGCACTACTCGGAAGCGTTGGCAACAGGTGCTGGCGCTAGGCAAGCGCAGTGATGTTAGCGTGTGCTTGGGCCTCCACCCCTATTTTATAAAACAGCACCAGCACGATAAGGATATCCTCGCGCTAGAGCAGGCGTTGCGTTCAAATCCAAGGGTCGTAGCGGTTGGGGAGTGCGGTATTGATGCACGCTTTACAGATTCCTGGGAGCCGCAGTGGCGCCTTTTCGATGATCAGCTGCGCTTGGCCAAGCAGTACAAGCTCCCTGTCGTGGTTCACTGTGTGCAGGCCAATGACAAGGTCAGTAAACGACTGCGCCAGTTAGCGCTTCCGCAAGCGGGGCTGATTCACGCCTTCTCTGGCTCTATAGAGCAAGCCCAAAAGTTTTTAGACGGAGGCTTTGTACTGGGGCTTGGGGGCGCTGTTACCTATGAGCGTGCTCAGCGGCTGCGGCGAACGGTAGCGGCACTGCCCAATGATGGCTTTGTACTGGAAACAGATAGCCCTGATATGCCCCTTAGCGACCATCAGGGTGAGCGTAACGAACCCCAATGTGTTGCTCACGTATGTCGCGTCGTGGCCACGCTGCGCAACCAAACAGAAGAAGAGGTGGCGGCACATAGCAGTGCCAATGCCGCCCGGTTGTTTAAGCTTAAGGCTTTTCAGGATTCTTAAACGAGTGAGCTTAGCCCTTGTAGGCCTAGTCCTTTTAAACCTAGCCCTTTTAAACCTGGCCCTTTAACGTGGCCACCAGTTGTTCAGGGTCAAGCCGTTCAATAGCGTAGGGTAGCGGCAGTAGGGTGATTGCGTTGCCTTCCCAGTAAAGCGGTATCGCTTCTTCTGTCGCCTTGGTATTCATCACTGCCAGTAGCTCCACACTATCATTATCGCGCCTTACGCTTGCAACGACCTCGCCCATGGCTTTATCCAGCTCGGTTTTTATGCTGGCGCCTGTCTCGGGTAGCGTTGTCGATGTCAGTTCAGCGTGAACCAAGCGTTTTTTAACTTGTCCACGAAAGTGTGCTCGGGCTACCACTTCCTGTCCTGTGTAGCAGCCCTTTTTAAAGCTAATGCCCCCTAGTGCTTCCCAGTTCAGCATTTGAGGCAGAAATTGATCCTGCTGAGCCTCTGAGAGCCAGGCAATTCCGCTGCGAATGTCGGCAAGTTGCCAGGCAGCCTGCTGGGCTTCGTCGTCCACCACCTGTTGAGAGGATGCCTCTGTCGTTGTCTCAGTCGTGCAAAACAGCCAGCGAGGCATTTTCCCGGCCACGCGTACAACGCTTGATTGTTCATTAACGCTTTGTGCGTATGGTTGTTCAGGAAGGGTTAATCCCAGTGACTCAGCTAAGGTGCCTGCTGCTTTGCTGGCGCCAATAAACGTGATGTTTGTGTTATGGATCAATTCAGCTCGATAAAACGCGGCAAATTTTTTTAAATGGGCCGCCAGCGAGTCGGCAAGAGAGACACTAAGGATAAGTCTAAAGTGTTCAGCGTTAAGGCGCAGCAGCTGACCATTGGCGAGCATTCTTCCTTTGGGTGTGCAAAAACACGTAAGAGGGGCAAACTCGCCATCCGCTAAACTTACCTGAGCGCTTGTTTGGCCCTGCAGGAATTTTTCAGCATCTGCCCCTGTTACATCCAGCGCTGCCAAGTGATGAAGGCGCACATTGTCGGTGATCGCAGTAGAGGGGATAACCGTTGCCATATAGACTCCTGATGAGTAGCTGATCGCTGAAAGTAGGATTAGGACGCCGCGCTTCTCAACCTGTGGGCTAATGATACTAATTGCAAGGTGTAATAGCGTGCTAGAATCTTTCTGTTGTATCAGTTTTGCATAAGGTTAAGTGAGGAGGGTAGCGTAATGGCACAGCAATCGTTAACGTTTCAAGGCGTAAAAAACGCTGATCAAGTTAACAAGATTACCACGGCGTTGATGATGTTGGAGGGGGTTGATAGTGCAGAGGTAGGTCGCCACGGCGCAGATGTGGATGGCCGTGTTAAACGTGAGGCACTGATCAACGCTGTAGAGAAGCTCAAACTGGGAGTGAAAGTATCCTGATGCATCCGCCTATTACGGTAATCAGCCAGCGTAACCATGTATTTCGCCAGCGTATTGAGGTCGATAGCCTGGAGGCCCTGTATGCCGATGTTCCCACTCTGGCTGGAGGCGAAGGCAGTGCGCCCGACCCACATGACTATTTCGATATTTCTCTGGGAACGTGTAAGGCCATTACGGTGCAGATGTATGCCAAGCGCAAGAAGTGGCCGCTTACGGCGATTACTGTCACGGTGCAGCGGGACGACAGTGAGGAAGCGCATGGAACTTATAAATTGAATGTAGCGTTAACACTGCATGGGATCAGCGACCCGGAACAGCGGGCGCGCCTGGAAGAGATCAGCCATCGCTGCCCCATCCAGCGCCTGATGACGCAGGCAACTGTCGATATCACTACGCACGTTATTTAACTTTTCATTCAGGAGCAATGATGAGCAAAGAGTTTCGGTTACAGTCGAAATTTAAGCCTGCCGGTGACCAGCCAAATGCGATAAAAGACTTGGTAAGTGGCTTGGAGTCAGGACTTGCCCATCAAACGCTGCTGGGGGTAACCGGGTCGGGCAAAACATTCACCATGGCGAATGTGGTTGAGCAGCTTCAGCGCCCGACCATTGTGATGGCACCTAACAAAACCCTCGCGGCTCAGCTTTATGGAGAGTTTAAGTCCTTCTTTCCGGATAATGCTGTCGAGTACTTTGTTTCGTATTATGACTACTATCAGCCCGAAGCCTACGTACCATCATCGGATACGTTTATCGAAAAAGATGCCTCTATCAATGATCATATTGAGCAGATGCGTCTCTCGGCAACCAAGGCGTTGCTTGAACGTCGTGATGCGCTCATCGTTGTTTCCGTTTCTGCTATTTACGGGTTGGGTGATCCCGACCAGTACTTAAAAATGCGTCTGCACTTTACCCGCGGCGAGTTGATTGATCAGCGTGCCTTTTTGCGCCGTTTGGCAGAGCTTCAATACACCCGCAATGACATGGACTTTCGTCGAGGCACGTATCGCGTGCGCGGTGACGTCATTGATATCTTTCCTGCTGATTCTGATGAGGATGCGGTACGGGTTGAACTGTTTGATAACGAAATTGACACTATTCGCATTTTTGATCCGCTAACCGGGGACATACGGGGCCAAGTCCCGCGCATGACAATTTACCCCAAGTCTCACTATGTGACGCCGCGTGAAACCATTTTAGGCGCGATTGACTCAATAAAAGATGAGTTAAAAGAGCGCCTTGAATGGATGCGCAAGCATGAACGCCTGGTAGAAGCGCAGCGCCTTGAACAGCGTACGCTTTACGATATCGAGATGATGCTGGAGCTGGGTTACTGCAATGGTATTGAGAACTACTCACGCTACTTGTCCGGGCGTGCGCCTGGCGAGCCTCCGCCCACGTTTTTTGACTACCTGCCTGACGACGCGCTGCTGTTTATTGATGAGTCTCACGTCAGCGTGCCTCAGGTGGGCGGTATGTATAAGGGTGACCGTTCACGTAAAGAGACGTTGGTAGAGTATGGTTTCCGCTTGCCTTCGGCGTTGGATAACCGTCCCATGAAATTCGAGGAGTGGGAATCCATTGTTCCTCAGGCTATTTTTGTTTCGGCAACCCCGGGTAAGTACGAGGCCGAGCATGCCGGTCAAGTCGTTGAACAGGTTGTGCGTCCTACGGGGCTGCTGGATCCTGAAATTGAAGTTCGTCCGGCCAGCACTCAGGTAGACGATCTGCTTTCCGAGATAGGCTTGCGTACTGCCGTCGGTGAGCGCGTACTGGTGACAACGCTTACCAAGCGTATGGCTGAAGATTTAACAGAATACTTTGATGAGCATGGGGTACGTGTTCGCTATTTGCACTCCGATATCGATACCGTCGAGCGGGTAGAAATTATTCGTGATCTGCGCCTGGGCAAGTTTGATGTGTTGGTAGGTATTAACCTGCTGCGCGAGGGGTTGGATATTCCCGAAGTTTCGTTGGTGGCGATTCTGGATGCTGACAAGGAAGGCTTCCTGCGTGCAGAGCGCTCGCTAATTCAGACCATTGGACGCGCGGCACGTAACGCCCACGGTAAAGCTATTTTGTACGGTGATCGCATTACCGACTCTATGCGCAAAGCGATTGATGAGACAGAGCGTCGTCGGGCCAAACAGCAAGCCCACAATGAAAAGCATGGTATTACGCCAACCACCGTGACGCGCACCGTGGCAGATATTCTGGAGGCTGCGCAAACCCCCGGCAAAAAGAGCAGCCGCAAGCGTGGGTCCGAGCGTAAGGTGGCAGAAGGTGCCGGTGATTATGATATCGCCAGTATGGGGGCGCATGATTTGTTAGCCGCTATCAGCAAGCTGGAAGACGCAATGTTTGAGGCAGCGCAGAATCTGGAGTTTGAAGAAGCAGCGCGCCTGCGCGATCAACTGCATCAAATGAAAGAAAAACAGCTGGCGCTAGGATAGAGATATGCCAGAAGGTCCCGAAATCCGCCGGGCAGCCGAGCGCATAATTAAAAAATTTATACCGTTATCTTGTTTGGATTGTCAAAACATCACTATCAAACTCATTCAATGGTAGTTAAGAAATCGTAGAAGCTGCCGCTTGGGGATCAATACGGTATACTGCTTGCACGCTTAAACGGCTATTTCCACCTTCGTTAAAGTAGCCGTAGACAAGACGAAAACCAAGGAGCTGTTACTCCATGACCGTGATTCGCCAGGACGACGTGATACAAAGCGTTGCCGATGCTCTGCAGTATATCTCTTACTATCATCCTAAAGATTTTATTGATGCCATGGATGCAGCATATAAACGAGAACAAAACCCGGCTGCAAAGGATGCTATCGCGCAGATTTTGATTAACTCAAGAATGTGCGCCACTGGCCATCGGCCTATCTGCCAGGACACGGGTATTGTGACCGTCTTCGTTCATGTAGGCATGAACGTTACCTGGGACGCGGATATGAGCCTGGACGACATGGTCAACGAAGGTGTTCGCCGCGCTTACCAGTTGCCCGATAACGTGCTGCGTGCATCCGTGCTGGCAGACCCGGACGGGAAGCGCCAAAACACCAAAGATAATACGCCGGCTATTATCCACCACAAGCTGGTGCCGGGTGACAAGGTCGACATTCACGTTGCGGCAAAAGGCGGCGGTAGTGAAGCGAAATCGAAGTTCGCGATGCTTAACCCCTCTGACAGCGTTGTCGATTGGGTCATGGAGCAGCTTCCCAAAATGGGGGCAGGGTGGTGCCCGCCGGGCATGTTGGGTATTGGGATTGGTGGTACGGCTGAAAAAGCGATGCAAATCGCAAAAGAAGCACTGCTTGACCCTATTGATATTCAGGACCTGCAAGCACGTGGCCCGAGCAACCGCGCTGAAGAACTACGGTTAGAGCTTTTTGATAAGGTCAATAAAAGTGGTATTGGCGCTCAGGGTCTCGGCGGCCTTACCACGGTGTTGGACATAAAAGTAAAAGATTACCCGACCCACGCGGCGAATAAGCCGGTTGCGATCATTCCTAACTGTGCGGCAACTCGCCATGCGCATTTCACGCTGGATGGCTCAGGCCCTGCAGCGCTTGACCCGCCGAAGCTGGAAGACTGGCCAGAAATTACCCGTGAAATGGGTGATAACGTGAAGCGCGTTAATCTGGATACCGTAACACCCGAAGAAGTTAAAACCTGGCAGCCAGGTGATACGCTGTTACTGAATGGAAAATTACTGACCGGTCGTGATGCTGCTCATAAGCGCATGGTGGATATGCTGGCGAAAGGCGAGCCACTGCCTGTTGATATGAAAGGCAGGTTTATCTATTACGTTGGCCCAGTTGACCCGATACGTGACGAAGTGGTGGGGCCAGCAGGGCCCACAACGGCGACGCGGATGGATAAATTCACGCGCACCATGCTCGAAGAAACCGGGCTTTTGGGTATGGTTGGTAAAGCGGAACGTGGCCAAGTGGCCATAGACGCAATCCGCGATAACGAGGCTGTCTACTTGATGGCGGTGGGTGGCTCGGCTTACCTGGTCGCTCAGGCAATTAAAAAATCCCGGGTCGTTGGTTTTGAGGACCTGGGGATGGAAGCCATCTATGAGTTTGAAGTAGAAGATATGCCGGTCACCGTAGCGGTTGATAGCCAGGGCACTTCGGTTCATCAAACCGGACCGGCCAAATGGAAGGAGATTATTGCTCAAACGGCATAAGGCAGTCTGTGCTGTGACGAGTGATTAAATTACAGAAGCCCCGTTCATACGGGGCTTCTGTGCATTGAGAACCATAGCGATACCCTGTTTGAAATATCCATACGTTTAATGGAGATGTAGGTATGGTCTCTTGGCTGCTAGGGACAAGCATTATGCTGATACACCTGTTAGGGGTGATGTCGGCGATCATGGCGCTAATGTCTAGCCGGACATCACAAGGCGCCATCGCATGGATTATCTCTCTTCTTACCTTTCCTTATATCGCTTTACCGGCCTATTGGTTCTTTGGTCGGCCGCGCTTTTATGGATACGTAATGGCCCGTGGGGAGCGCGATAGCGTGTTAAGGCGTGTGCTTGCTCGCTACCAGGAAAGCTCCTTACCTTATTTAGTCCCGTTTTCTAATTCTGATACACAAGCAGTAGAGCAGTTGGCCATGATGCCTCTCACTCGGGGCAATAGCGCTGAGTTGCTTATTGATGGTGACGCCACGTTCAATAGCTTGTTTAACGGTATTGATGAAGCAGAGCACTATTTACTGCTGCAGTTTTTTATTGTGCGAGATGATGCGCTGGGCCGCCGTCTTCAACAGCACTTGCTGGGTGCGGTACGCCGTGGGGTACGGGTGTATTTTCTTTACGATGAAATTGGTAGTCGCAAACTCAATGAGGGTTATCTTCGGGAACTGGCCGCAGAAGGCGTAGAAGTCAGCCCGTTTCGCTCCTCAAGAGGCTTTAAACATCGTTTTCAGCTCAATTTTCGTAATCACCGCAAGGTAGCTGTTGTCGATGGTAAGCGGGGTTGGTTAGGGGGCTTTAATGTAGGGGTTGAATATCTGGGCCAGGATCCACGCCATGGGCCTTGGCGAGATACGCACCTGGTACTGGAAGGGCCCAGCGTATTGGGGCTACAAGAAGCTTTTTGGGAAGATTGGCACTGGGCAACGGGGGAGGTCACCAGCTTGAATTGGCAGGCGGAAAGCCACCCTAATATTGATCAGAATGTTGTTATTGTCCCTTCAGGCCCCGCGGACAAACAGGACACAGCCAGCCTGTTGATTCAGCAATTGATTCATAGTGCAACGCATCGACTATGGGTCACCAGCCCCTATTTTGTACCCGACCAAGGCGTTCAGGATGCGCTACGCTTGGCCGCCATGCGGGGAATTGACGTACGAGTGATGATTCCCGAGCGGCCAGACCATCTGCTGGTATTTCTCTCGGCCTTTGCTTTTTTGGCCGATATGTTAAAAGCAGGTGTTAAAATATACCGTTATCAGCCTGGGTTTCTGCACCAAAAAGTAATTCTGATTGATAATGATGCCGCCACCGTAGGTACGGTAAACTTGGATAATCGTTCATTTCGCTTAAATTTTGAAATTACAGCGTATATTCCTGACACCATATTTGCCGCCGAAGTGCACACCATGTTGGTGAAAGACTTTAATGATTGTCGGCGTATCACAATTGATGAAATTCAACAGCGTCCATTATGGAAAAAAGTAGTATCACGGGCGGCGTATTTAATGTCGCCTGTCCAATAGCAATAATCGGCAAAGGAGTGTTGGGTGAATCTTGAAACAAAATGGCTAGAAGATTTTGTCGCACTTGCGAATACACGCAGCTTTTCAGCGTCTGCCCGCCAGCGTCATGTTACTCAACCTGCTTTTAGCCGCCGCATTCGAGCACTGGAACAAGCCATTGGCGTAACCCTTGTTGACCGCTCAACAACCCCCGTAGGGCTTACGTCAGAAGGGCAGTTGTTTCTGGTGACAGCGAGAAACCTCGTTGAACAGCTTAACGAGTCATTAAGTCATTTGCGTGGCTTGTCGATTGCCAATGAAGCACTTGATATTGTGGCCGCCCACTCATTGGCATTAAGCTTTTTCCCCCCTTGGATATCACGCCTTCAGAAAGGCCTTGGAGAGTTGCCAACGCGTTTGGTCGCCATGAATGTAGGCGAAGCGATCCACGTGCTGCGTGAAGGTAATTGCGATCTCATGCTGGCCTATTATGACCCCTTTGCCACTATGCAGTTGGATGCCGAGGTTTTCCCGTCCTTCTCGATAGGCAAGGTCAATATGCTGCCCGTCTCGCTACCCGACGAAACGGGGAAACCCTGTTTTTCGCTACAGCAAGAGGCCTCAATTCCCTACCTGGCCTATACCCAGGGTGCTTTTTTAGGGCGCAGTGTGCGAATGCTGTTAAAGAATGACCCTTTGCGTATGAAATTACGTACGGTTTATGAAACCGCCATGGCAGAAGGATTAAAAGGCATGGTACTTCAAGGCATTGGAGCGGCGTGGATCCCGGATTTTTGTATTCGTGAAGAGCTCAAAAGTGGGCGCTTGGTCAGGGCCGGTGATGAAAGTTGGGACATACCGCTCGAAATCCGCCTTTATCGCTGCTCGTTGGTACACAAACCTGGCGTTGAGAAGCTTTGGCGTCAGATGATGAAGCTGCCCCGTGATTTTTTACAAGCGTAATGGGTTACGTTGACGTGCCGAAGTCAGCAGGCAGGCCAAGAAAGTTCTGAATAATAAAAAAATGGTCTTCGAACAGGCTGTCTGGCTCTAAATCAGCCAGTGCCACCCACCGCGCTTGGTCGCCCCCTTTCACAGGTTTTAAACGCGGTAGCTGTTGGTCTGGGCGTAGCGCAAAGTAGAAGGCTTCCGCTAGCGTGCGTCCTCGCCAGCTTCGGTGCGGCTCATCAAAAAGGCGTTGCCCACGTAATGACCCTTTTAGAACGGGCTCTGGTACTTTCAAGCGCAGCCGTTCCCTGAGCTCCCGCAAGCACGCATCCAGCAGTCGCTCATGAGGGTTAATGAATCCGCCAGGCAGCGCAAACAATCCTTTACCGGGTGCTGCATTACGGCGCACCAGAAGTACATGCCCGGATTGCACAACCACCGCATTCACGGTAACAAAAATAGGCGGGTAGGGAGCGTGTGACCAGGCTTGATGGTACTGATCCAGTAGCCGTTGCTCTTCCAGTAATTGTTGATAGGCGCTTGCGCGACAAAATTCGCTAACGCGACTGACCACGCCGGGCGGCAGGTCATGATAAGCCCCCGTGCTCAAATAATCGTCTGAAGCGCTTGGCGATCGAAACAGTCGTTCACGAATCTGGCTGGCTGAAATGCCTTCAATCAGCGGAACGCTGACGGATTCCCACTGCGGAAACAGAGACAAGTAGTAGCTTGACTGACCACGGCTTGCACCAATCAAACCAATGCGTGGTAAACGAATATTAGCCGGTGCGGCTAAGTCTCGTACCTTTCGCTGTACATCTCTTACCCAAGCATCATCGTTATACAGAGCATCCAGCAGCGGCGTGATTTCTAACCGCTGGTTATCAGCATCATCAAACCCGGAACGAATCATTGCCTGGCGCTCATCAAAGCGCCATGGGTTTCTCAGCGAGCGCGCCTGCCATGCAGAGCCTACCAATACAATGACCTGACGTGCCTGATTAAGCGCTTCACGGATAACGGCCAAGTGGCCTAAGTGAGGAGGCTGAAAACGCCCAATAAATACCAAACAATCAAAGGTGTAATCAGGCGTAGAGCATCTTGCATCAAGGGCCATGGTGCTTCCTTTAACATTTGGTCAAATAACAGCGTCATTATGAAGAGAGCGGTTCAGCGGTGCAATCTGGCGAAGGCTACGTACTGCACCCGTATTGGGTATGCTGCTAAGCTATTGCACATGAAGGTATCCATCAATGACGCAAGGGACCGAATATGACTAAAGACACCCTCACTTTTTGGTGGAAGGTGGTTCAGGATGCAACGAAGCTATGGTTAGAGCGTCATGCGTTTAGCTTCGCGGGCTCATTAGCGTTTTATACGCTTTTTTCATTAGCCCCTACTGTCATTATTGCCGTTGCGGTTATCGGTATTGTCTTTGGTGAAAACGCTGCTCAGGGTCAAATCGTGGCCCAGCTGCAGGACTCACTGGGTACCGATGTGGCCTCCGCGATTGAAGAGGCCGTTATCCACTCTCGGTTCGAAGAGTCTGGTGTATTGCCTTCTGTGTTAGGCGTTTGTGCTTTGTTAGTCGGTGCAACAACCGTCTTTGCGCAAATGCAGCTTTCACTGAACACCATTTGGGGAGTGATCGCCAAGCCGGCCAGTAACAGCTTGTTTGTATTTATAAAAACGCGCTTTTTATCGTTAATGGTTGTCTTTCTCATTGGTATTATTCTATTAATTTCGTTGGTATTAAGTATTGCTTTGCGAAGTATCCTGCAAATGGCAGGTGATCTTGTCCCGCTCGCCGGTTATACCACGACACTATTGGACTCTCTTGTGTCACTTGGCGTCGTTACCTTGCTGTTTGCGGCTATTTTCAAAGTGTTGCCCGATGTAGTGCTGCGTTGGCAGGATGTCTTAACCGGGGCTGTTGTCACGGCCGTACTGTTTACTATCGGCCGCACCGTGATTGCGATTTATCTCACCTATACCGCGACGGCATCGACATACGGTGCTGCCGGGTCGGTGGTGATGGTATTGCTATGGGTGTATTACTCGTCGCTTATTTTATTGTTTGGTGCCGCCTTTACACGCTCGCTTTTACTACGTCGAGGCAGAAAGCTTATTCCGCGAAACAGTGCCGTTCAGGTTAGGCAGGAAGTCTTGGAACCAGAGGCGTTTACGCCCAGGATAGCAGGAGACGAATAGTGTCAGCGTGTTGCATAAAAGCCTTGGTCAGCGGAAAAGTGCAGGGCGTAGGGTATCGCCGTGCCGTTCAAAAGCAGGCGTTACCAGCGGGAGTAACCGGTCATGCCAAAAATCTGGCGGATGGTCGGGTTGAGGTGCTTATGTGTGGCGAGCGCCATCATGTAAATATGCTAGGTAAGTGGCTTTGGCAAGGCCCTGCTAATGCGCAGGTAACCCATATCGAATATGAGGCATTAGCCCAATGCCACGCTCCTGATGCCTTCACGATGCATTAGGCTAATATTTATTTTAGGCTTACTGGGCGTGCTTCCAATGAGCAATATTATCCGCCGTTAGAGCGATAATGTTTTGGCGCGCTTCTGGCGTTACCCATGCATTGTGCGGGGTGACAATCAAATTGAGCGGTTCATCCAGCGCTGCCAATAGTGGATGTCCCTCCCTCGGTGGTTCTACAGGAAGCACGTCTACCGCTAACCCGCCGATACGCCCTTGGCGTAATGCCTCAAGCGCCGCTACTTCATCAATAATGCCACCGCGAGCGCAATTTACGAGCAGAAGGGACGATTTAGCCTTGGCCAAGCGCTCTTGGTTAATAAGGTGCTGTGTCTCAGCATTAAGCGGGCAGTGTAGGCTGATAATATCGGCTTCAGGCAGCACGTCATCGAGAGAAGGGCGTGCGTCGTTAGCTTCATGACCGGGGCGTGCCGTAAAGGTCACCTGAAGGCCAAAGGCCTCCGCCAAGCGCGCCACTTCAGTTCCCAGTTCGCCCTGGCCCACCATCACCAGCCGCTTGCCCGCTAACTGTAGCGTTACGTGGTCCTGGAGGCAGAAAAAGTCGCTTTGCTGCCAAACACCTTTGGCGACTTCCTGTTGGTATAGAGGTAGCCGGTTTGCCAGGTTAAGTATCAGCATTAATGTGTGCTGAGACACGCTTGCCGTGCCGTATGCCGCAACATTCTTAACGCTGATATTAAGTGCTTTTGCTGCCTCAAGGTCGATATTATTTAGACCAGTAGCCATGACACAAATCAAGCGAAGCGAAGGCAGCTGTTTTAACGTTTCCGCATCCAGGACCACCTTGTTTACTAATGCGATGTCAGCATTTTCCAAGCGCTCTTTAGCTTGTTGCGTTGTACTTTGATCGAAGACATCCAGTTGAGTAACCGCACCGCGAATAGCGCTTAAATCTATTTGAGGCCCAAGACTTTTCGCATCCAACATGACCGCATGAGGCATTTTATTCTCTCCAGTTGCTGCCTGGGCTTGTTAACCTTGCTCGGCAGGGGGCACAAAAGGGTATAATATTGACGCTTTATCAACCGCAGCCTTGGATTTTATATCGACAGGCTACATATTCGCAGCTGGCTGCGTTTATATTCGACAATATTCTGTCGTCGTTGAGCTTTCAGGAATTATCAACATGCCTATCTATGAATATGAGTGCAAGGCCTGCGGCCATCGCATGGAAAAATTACAGAAAATCAGCGCAGATCCGTTAAAAGAGTGCCCTGCGTGCAATCGTAATGACTTGGCGCGGCTTGTATCCGCGGCAGGGTTCCGCCTGGCGGGCGGTGGTTGGTATGAAACCGATTTTAAAACGGGAAGTAAAAAGAACCTGGTCGCTGATGCAAAAAGCACAACGGCTAACAGTGCTAAAAGCGATACTACTTCCACGTCAAAAGACTCTGCAGTTTGACTGTAGCGGTCGGGGCCTGGTTGGCCCAAGACACCTTATTTGCCACGAAACAGAACAGGATTTGACATGCGCAGCCATTATTGCGGCCAGCTAAACGAGACATTGGTAGATCAAACGGTCACCGTTTGCGGATGGGTACACCGTCGTCGCGACCACGGCGGGGTAATTTTCCTCGATATGCGTGACCGTGATGGCATTGCGCAGTTTGTGGTAGACCCGGATACTGCTGATGCATTTGCCAATGCTGATCGTGCGCGCGGTGAGTATGTTCTGCGTATTACCGGCCGCGTTAGGCTGCGCCCAGAAGGTACCCAAAACCCCAATATGCCCACCGGCATGATTGAGGTGCTAGCCAAAGACGTTGAAGTGCTGAACACCGCGGCCACACCGCCGTTCCAGCTTGATGAGCATGGCAAGGTGGGTGAAGAAGTTCGCCTGAAGCACCGCTATATTGATCTGCGTCGCCCCGACATGATCGAAAAACTGCGTCTGCGCTCGCGCATTTCGCATAACGTCCGTGCGTTCCTGGAAAATCAGGGCTTTCTGGATATCGAAACGCCGATCCTAACGCGTGCGACGCCCGAAGGCGCCCGTGACTACTTGGTGCCTAGCCGTACGCATGCGGGTAGCTTCTTTGCACTGCCTCAGTCTCCACAGCTCTTTAAACAGCTGCTGATGGTGGCGGGCTTTGATCGTTACTATCAAATTGCCAAGTGCTTCCGTGACGAAGACCTGCGCGCCGACCGTCAGCCTGAGTTTACTCAGATTGATATCGAAGCGTCATTTGTCGAAGAAAACGACATCATGGGCATCACTGAAGACATGATTCGTCAGCTCTTCCAGGAAGTGCTGAACGTTGAACTGTCAGAATTTCCGCGCATGACCTGGCAAGAAGCTATGGACCGTTTTGGTTCAGACAAGCCGGATCTGCGTATTCCGCTTGAACTGACCGACGTTGACGACCTAATGAAACAGGTCGATTTCAAGGTTTTCTCTGGCCCCGCCAGTGCCGATGATGGCCGAGTAGCCGCGCTTAAAGTACCGGGCGGTGCCAAGCTCTCGCGTAAGGAAATCGACGAATACACCAAGTTTGTGGGTATCTATGGCGCGAAAGGGTTGGCTTGGATCAAGGTCAATGAGCGTGCCAAAGGACTTGAAGGGCTTCAGTCGCCTATCGTCAAGTTCATGGAAAACATCGTTGAAGAGCTGCTTGATCGTCTTGGCGCAGAAGATGGCGATATCATCTTCTTCGGTGCTGACAAAACGCGCATCGTTAACGAAGCCATTGGCGCGCTGCGCGTTAAGCTGGGTGCTGATCTTGATCTGTACACCCAAGCGTGGGCACCGCTGTGGGTGGTCGACTTCCCGATGTTCGAGGCGGATGACAATGGTCGCTTAAGCCCGTTGCACCACCCGTTCACCGCGCCGTCCTGCTCGCCGGAGGAGCTCAAGGCTGACCCGGCAAAAGCGCTTTCACGCGCCTATGATATGGTGCTCAACGGTACCGAGCTGGGTGGCGGCTCTATCCGTATCCATAATCAAGACATGCAAAGCACGGTGTTTGAGATTCTGGGTATTGGCGAGGAAGAAGCCCAGGAGAAGTTTGGCTTCCTGCTGGATGCACTTCAGTACGGTGCACCGCCTCATGGTGGTTTGGCCTTTGGCCTGGACCGCTTGGTGATGTTAATGGTCGGTGCCAACACCATTCGTGAAGTTATTGCCTTCCCGAAAACGCAAAGCGCCGCTTGCTTAATGACGGATGCACCTGGTGAGGTTAGCCCAGATCAGTTGAAAGACCTTAATATCCGCTTGCGTCAAAAAGCCAAGCCTGAAGCAGCCAGCGAGTAAGCCTGGCGCTATTTGATGTAACGGCTATGAGTTGCACAATGGCTAAAAACACCGACGCCCCGGCGTCGGTGTTTTTGTATCAGTGCTTTTTGTGGTGTGGAATTTGTAACCTTGAGCGGATAAACGTTAATGGATAAAGCAGGCGCTGCGTTACCCGTGCGCATATTAGGCATCGACCCTGGGTCACGAATTACTGGCTATGGTGTTATTGATCTTGTCGGTGTTAAACCCAGCTATGTTGCTAGCGGCTGCATTCGCACCTCAGAAGGGCCGCTGGAGCAGCGTTTGGCGCAAATATACGCAGGACTAAGCGAAGTAGTAGGTTTGTACAAACCCACAGATACTGCGATAGAGCGCGTTTTTATGGCTAAAAACGTCGATTCAGCGCTAAAGCTGGGGCAAGCGCGCGGTGCTGCGTTGGTATGTATGGCAAACCACGGGCTAAGCGTCGCCGAATATGCCGCGCGGCGTATCAAGGAAGCGGTAACCGGGCAGGGAGGCGCAGATAAAGAACAGGTTCAGCACATGGTGACCGCGCTTTTAACGCTGTCTGCCACACCCCAAGCGGACGCGGCAGACGCCTTGGCCATCGCATTAACCCACGCTTATACCAACAATTCAGTTTCCAGTACGCCTCGTGGGCGCGGGCGGCGCGCCTCTACAGGGCGCTGGCGACTCTAACGACCACTGGTCACTTGTACAGAGTAGCATTATAGTAACCGTCTGTTTTTACTATCGCGAGCGTATTTATGATCGGACGTCTAAGTGGCTATTTGCTGGAAAAACAACCGCCCTGGATCGTTATTGACGTTCATGGCGTGGGTTATGAGCTTGAGACTTCAATGAATACGCTTGTCTCGCTTCCTGCGTTAGGCGAAAGCACATCTCTGTATACTCATTTAACCATTCGTGATGATGCCCACCTGCTGTACGGGTTTGCGCGGCAGCACGAACGCGCTCTTTTTCGGGCGCTGATTAAAGTCAACGGTGTAGGTCCCAAGCTAGCATTGGCGATCTTGTCAGGAATGGATGAAGACGCCTTCATGCGCTGTGTTCGTGATGATGACAGTAAGGCGTTAACCAAGCTGCCTGGTGTTGGCAAGAAAACCGCCGAACGACTTATCATCGAAATGCGTGACCGTTTTCCCGAATGGGAGCAAGGTGCTGACGCGCCGCTTGCCCTGGAAGGCACCAATGGGCAACCGAGCCGTAATAACCTGGCCGATGCCGAGTCCGGACTCGTTAGTCTGGGCTACAAGCTAGCCGAAGCCAGTAAAATGCTCTCAGACCTTGACCCACAGCAATCGGCAGAGGCCTTGATCAAGGCAGCGTTAACACGGCGAATGAGCGGTTGATAGCGGTCGCCGTTTTGCCGTCACCCAGTGCAAACAGATCGCCAGATATTCAAAAAGAGCATCTATGTTAGAACATGATCGGTTGATAGCGGCTGAACCAGAACAGGGAGAGGGGCGGATTGATTATGCCATTCGCCCCAAGCGGCTGGATGATTACATCGGCCAGCCACGGGTTCGCGAGCAGCTTGAGATATTTATTGGCGCAGCCCGATTACGCGAAGAGAGCCTTGACCATACCCTTGTATTTGGCCCACCAGGGCTAGGTAAAACCACTCTGGCCAACATCATTGCAACGGAAATGGGCGTAGGGCTTAAGTCAACGTCTGGTCCCGTATTGGAGCGTGCAGGCGACTTGGCTGCCATGCTGACCAACCTTGAGCCAGGCGATGTCTTGTTTATCGATGAGATCCATCGGTTATCGCCCGCCGTTGAAGAAGTCCTTTATCCCGCCATGGAAGACTTTCAGCTGGATATCATGATTGGTGAAGGACCCGCTGCGCGATCCATCAAGCTGGACTTGCCGCGTTTTACGCTGGTGGGGGCGACGACCCGCGCAGGTCTTTTAACAGCACCGCTACGTGATCGGTTCGGGATCGTTCAGCGGCTTGAGTTTTATAATCTCGAAGAACTCACTGAAATTGTGACCCGTTCAGCTCGCCTGTTGGGTGTAAAAACCAACCATGAAGGCGCGGTTGAGGTTGCCCGGCGCTCCCGAGGGACGCCACGTATTGCCAATCGCTTGCTGCGCCGAGTGCGTGACTACGCAGAAATTAAAGGGGATGGCACCGTAGACGTGGCATTGGCGGATGCGGCGCTTAATATGCTCAATGTGGATCACTATGGTCTGGACCACATGGACCGGCGGCTGCTGCTCGCGATGATCGATAAGTTCGAAGGCGGACCGGTAGGCGTCGACTCTCTCTCGGCCGCCATTGGAGAGGAGCGCACAACGATAGAAGATGTCATTGAGCCGTATCTTATTCAACAAGGGTTGATGATGCGCACGCCGCGTGGACGTACCGTTACGCGTCAGGCATGGCGGCACTTTAACCGCGTTCCCAACGAGCACTCGGTTGATATGGAGGGGGAGCGTCGCCCATGAGTACTTCGTTTTCAATGCCTCTACGTGTTTATATGGAAGATACTGACGCTGGTGGCATTGTCTACTACGTTAACTACTTGAAGTTTATGGAGCGAGCGCGCAGTGAGTGGCTGCGCGAGCAAGGACTCAACCAGCAAACGTTACTAGACGAGGGCACGCAGCTAGTGGTATATCGCTTAGCCTGTCACTATGCGAAACCGGCTCGCCTGGACGAAGCGCTAGAGATAACCGCACGGGTCATTGATATAGGGCGATGCCGAGTAACGTTTGAGCAGTTTGTAATGCGCGGTGAGGAACTCCTATGCAGCGCGACAGTCGAGATAGCGTGCTTGAGCGCTGAACGGATGCGGCCCAAAGCCTGGCCCGCTTTTTTTCAGTCCCAGCTACAAACGTTAGCGATTTCTTAACACTGCGGTTTCGTAATTTAGAGACCACTACTTGTCGGGCTTGACCGACAATCATTGATTGATGAGGGCACCTGTGAACGATAACACCATGTCCATCCCGCACCTGATTATGAATGCCAGCACGGTTGTACAGCTGGTAATGCTACTCTTGGTGGTGGGGTCAGTCCTCTCTTGGGTGGTGATTTTTCAGCGCAGTATTGCGCTGCGCCGTGCCAAGCGGGAATACGACCAATTCGAAGAGTCGTTTTGGTCAGGTGTCGACTTAAACGAACTTTACCGAGAAATACCAGCTGATGACCCGCGCCATGGCGCCGAACATATCTTTCAGTCTGGGTTTCGTGAATTCAACCGACTAATGCCAAAAACTCACAATGCCGACACCGTGCTTGAAGGTGTGCAGCGCAGCATGCGCGTTGCCTGGTCACGCGAAGAAGACCGTCTGACTCAACACCTGGTGTTTTTGGCAACGGTTGCCTCTGCCAGCCCCTATATCGGCTTGTTTGGTACCGTCTGGGGCATCATGGGCTCTTTCCAGTCCCTTTCAATGACCCAGCAAGCGACACTGGCAACCGTAGCACCCTGGATCGCCGAGGCACTCATTGCGACCGCTATGGGGCTTTTCGCGGCTATTCCCGCTGTTATCTTCTATAACCGCTTATCTAACAGTGCGTCTCGCTTACTCGGTAAATATGAAGACTTCGCCGAAGAGTTTCACGCTATCTTGCATCGTAATTTGCAAGGCCGTGATGGCAAGCCTAGCGCCAGTTAAGGGAGTTAGCCATGCAAGGTCCGTTCAATCGCAGCGGCAAAAGTAAGCCGATGGGGGAGATTAACGTTGTCCCCTTTATCGACGTTATGTTGGTACTGCTGGTCATTTTTATGATTACCGCTCCGATGCTAACGCAAGGCGTTCAGGTGGATTTGCCTCAGGTGTCATCCGAACCGATCGATACTCAGGACAGTGACCCGATCATTATTTCGGTGGATCGTGAAGGTAGATATTTTATTACGCTGGGTGAGGATTCAACCGCCGTTTCGCTGGAGCAAATATCAGAACGCGTTTCGGCCATATTGCAACGTCGCCCGGGCACGCCCGTCATGGTGCGTGGCGACCAAGGCGTACAGTATGGACAAATTATTCTACTCATGAGCACGCTCCAGCGCTCGGGCGTTGAAAACGTAGGACTGCTTTCAGAGCCACCGCAAGATGAGTAAGGGCAAGCCGCAAGTAACCGTTGCTGCGCCGCATGACCCGCAAGACGTTGGCTACACATTGCCAATCATCCTCGCGGTCGCTGTGCATTTGGCTATTATTGTTTTTAGCCTTATCAATTGGCCCAGTTCAACCCCGGAACCTGACTCTTCATCCATTGTTCAGGCCACGTTTGTGAGTACCGAGACGTTCACAGATCAGGCCCAACAGGTAACTGAACAGCAGGCGGCAATGAACAGCTCAACTGAACCTGTTCCTGAGCCGGAGGTCGCTGAGCCAGAGCCGGATAACCAAGAGGCCGAGCAGCAGGCTGCCGCTGAAGCTGAAGCGCAGGAACAAGCTTTGGAAGAAGCCCAAGCCGCAGCAGAAGCCGAAGCGCAACGCCGCGCTGAGGAAGCCGAACGACTAGCGCAAGAACAGGCGGCGCAAGCTCAAGCCCGTGAGGCAGAAGCCCAAGCAGCGGCGGAAGCAGAGGCCCAGGCAGCGGCTGAAGCAGAAGCCCAGGCAGCGGCCGAAGCAGAAGCCCAGGCAGCGGCCGAAGCAGAAGCTCAGGCAGCAGCCGAAGCAGAAGCTCAGGCAGCAGCCGAAGCAGAAGCTCAGGCAGCGGCCGAAGCAGAAGCTCAGGCAGCGGCCGAAGCAGAAGCCCAGGCAGCGGCCGAAGCAGAAGCCCAGGCAGCGGCTGAAGCAGAAGCCCAGGCAGCGGCTGAAGCAGAAGCTCAGGCAGAAGCCGAGGCAGAGCGTCAACGTGAAGCTGAAGAGCAGCGTGCTCGTGAAGAAGCTGAACGCCAAGCTGCTGCCGCAGCGGAAGCCGCTATGCAGCGCCAGTTAGAAGGTGAGGCGGAAGCAGCAGCCAATGCACAGCAAGCGCAGCAGGCCGCCAATAGCTTTATCAATATTGTGCGTCGAGCGGTTGAACAGGCATGGTTGATCCCACCTGGAGCAAGCGACTCATTGAGTGCTACGCTACAAATACGTTTAGGCCCTTCGGGCGAACTACTTGCAACGTCAATTGCTACATCTAGTGGCGACAGTGCATTTGATCGATCTGCCATGCAAGCCGTTGAACATGCTGCACCGTTTGGTGAATTAAGAGATTTACCTGCGGAACAGCAGCGGAACTTACGTCAATTTAATCTGCGATTTACCCCGGGGGATGTTCGCTGATGCAAAAACTAAGGAAAGTGTGGTTATTTTGCGTACTACTGCTAGTAAGTGGTTTCGCAGCTGCGAATGCAAACTTGACCATCGAAATTACACGGGGCAGCGACCAGGCATTACCCATTGGGGTGGTGCCTTTCGCAGGCAATCAGGGCATGTCGGAAGATGTTGCTCAAATCATTCAGGATGATCTTGAACGTAGTGGTCTATTTTCACCGCTAGAGCGTAGTGCCATGTTTGACCAACCAAGCCAGGCGGATGATGTTGAGTTTGGGACCTGGCGGTCATTGGACGTGCGTTATCTGGTCGTCGGGCGTGCCGAGCAAACGGACAACGGCTATCAGCTACAGTTTGACCTGATGGATGTCAGTGGCCAGCGCCGGATGATTGGCGAAACCGTCACAGCGAATGCCGATGATCTGCGTGGTGCGGCACACTATATCAGCGACCAGATATTTGAGGCGATTACTGATATACGCGGTGCTTTCTCAACCAGCATTGCTTACGTAACGGCCCAAGGGGTTGGCGATAATATGCAGTTCGGTCTCTATATAGCCGATGCTGATGGTCGCAATAGCCAGCAGGTATTAACGTCTGATCAACCGATTATGTCGCCCACTTGGTCGCCGGACGGACGCAAGCTTGCTTATGTTTCCTTTGAAACGGAGCGCCCAGCGATTTATATCCAGGATATCGCCACCGGTCAGCGTGTCATGGCAACATCCTTTGACGGTATCAATGGTGCACCCACGTGGTCCCCCGATGGTCGCCGTATCGCTATGTCGTTATCCAAGGATGGGCAGCCTGAAATCTATATCATGGATATCGCTAACCGCTCGGTAGAGCGCGTTACCGACAGCAATAGCATTGACACCGAGCCCGCTTGGTCACCGGATGGTCGTAGCCTGCTGTTCACCTCTGATCGTAGCGGCGGCCCTCAGATTTACCAGCTTTCGTTAGGTAGCGGCGAGACAAATCGCGTGACGTTTACCGGCAATTATAATGCCCGTGCGCGCTACTCTCCGGACGGCGATCAGATCTTTTTAATCCACCGTTCCAGCCGAGGATACCAGGTCGCGCGCCAGGATTTGGATGGAGGGCGGCTGGTCGTAATAAGCGATTCGATAAGAGATGAATCTCCTAGTGTTGCGCCGAACGGGACCATGGTAATCTTCGCTAACCAAGAGGGTAACAATGGGGTGCTAAGTGCCGTTTCTGCCGACGGGCGATCGTCATTCCGGCTTCCTGCTGCTCAAGGCGAAGTACGTGACCCCGCATGGTCACCGTTTTTAAACTAATGATCTATCGTGTTATTTTTTTCAGGCAAGGAGTCTGATTATGCAACTTAAGCCGTTGGCTCGCTCATTGGCCGTAGCGTTATCTATCGTAGCGATTGCTGGTTGCTCCAGCACCGGCGGAACCCAGGATGGGGATTCTTACGGAAGCCAGAATGGCAGCAGCACGGGCGCTGGCACTTCTGGTGCGGGTACCGGTGGTCAATATGGCTCTACTACCGGCTCAGGTACAGGCGCTGGTCAACAAGCTGACTCTCGCATTCCTGAAGTACGCACGATTTACTTCGATTATGACCGCGATGCTATCAAGAGCGAGTATGAATCTGCGGTAATGGCTCATGTACGCTACCTGCGTGCTAATCCGAGTGCCCAGGTTGTGTTACAGGGACATACCGATGAGCGTGGTACCCGGGAGTACAACATGGCACTGGGCGAGCGTCGCGCACGCGCTGTTCAGCGTTTCATGAATATCCAAGGCGTTTCTCCTTCACAAATGACTGTTGTAAGCTATGGCGAAGAGCGTCCGGCAGTAAATGGTCATAACGAAAATGCTTATGCCCAAAACCGTCGCGTTGTATTTAATTACTGATATTGACGGCGTGTAAACGGCACGCCGACTTTGTCTACGGAGTCGTCATGAATCACAGTCTCAAACGCTGTTTTGAGAGGCTGTGCGGTGCGGGAGCCTTAGTGCTCCCGCTGTCCGTATTGCCCCTTGCAGCTATTGCCCAGCAGCCGCTGGTCCAGGATCTTTCTTCCGGTAATTCCAGCGGATTTTATCAGCAGACTCAGCGTCAGGAAGCATCCGGTGGCAACCTTGTGCTGTTCAACCAGGTGGAAGCGCACACGCAGGAAATCCAACAGTTGCGTGGCCAAATTGAAGAGTTGCGCCATCAGCTTGAACAATTGCGTCGCCAATCGCAGCAGCAGTATCTGGATATCGAAGACCGCCTAATGAGCAGTGGATCTACGCCCATAGAGCAGTCTACGCCACAGGTTGAACCTGAGGCCGCTCAAGAAGTTATCAGTGCACCCTCAGCACGTAACGTGAGTGATGATGCCCAGGCGGACTATCAGGCTGCCTTTGCCCATGTTCAGGCACGCCAATTTGAAGAGGCAATTCAAGCGTTTGATGAATTCGTCACTGCTCATCCTGATACCAGCTTGACCTCTAATGGCTATTACTGGTTAGGTGAATTGTATGCCGCTGAAGGCCAGCTTGATAATGCCGATGCGGCCTTTAGCCGGGTTATTACCGACTTTGATAGCAGCAGTAAAGTGCCCGATGCCCTTTATAAACTTGGTTTGGTTAAAGCACGTCAAGGCGATGCAGAGCGCAGCCGTGAGCTGCTAGAGCAAGTGCGTGACGACTATCCGCAAAGTAGTGCGGCTGGGCTTGCCAATGATTTTCTTCGCCAGTCGGCTGGGTAATATCACGTTAAATGTTTGTTTGCAGGAAGTATCATGAGTTGCAAAATCGACTATCAAGCATCGCCGCAATTGCTTGAAAACCGTGTCGTATTGGTCACTGGAGCCGGCGATGGGATTGGTCGTGCGGCAGCGTTGCAGTATGCGCAACACGGTGCGACCGTTATCTTGCTAGGCCGTACTATCGAAAAGCTGGAGCGGGTCTATGACGAAATTGAGGCGTTAGGTGGGCCACAGCCCGCTATTTTTCCGCTTAATTTTGAAGGCGCAACGCTTAGTGACTTCGATGATATGGCAAAAACGCTCGATAAAGAATTTGGTCGTTTGGATGGGCTTTTGCATAATGCTGGATTGCTGGGCCGGATTACTCCCTTCGAGCAGTACGATGCTGAGCTATGGGAGCAGGTCATGCAGGTGAATATCAATGGCCCAGTATGGATGACTCAAGCGTTATTACCGTTGCTTAAGCAATCAGACGACGCCTCCATTATTTTCACCTCATCCAGTGTGGGACGCAAAGGGCGCGCGTATTGGGGGGCCTACTCGGTTTCCAAATTTGCCACCGAAGGGTTTGTTGAAGTGCTGGCCGACGAGCTTGAGCATCAAACCAATATCCGGGTGAATACCCTTAACCCGGGAGCTACCCGCACTCAAATGCGGCGAAGCGCCTACCCTGGTGAAGATCCTGCCACACTTCGAATGCCCAATGACATTATGCCGACCTATTTATGGCTAATGGGCCCCGATAGTGCCGGTGTTAGCGGCCAAAAGTTTGATGCGCAACCGCCGCGTGTTTGATTCTTAATTCTACCGTTAGGGCTTGAATGCAGCGCCTTTAAAAAAGAGCCTTTAAGAAGAGCCTTTAAGAAGAGCCTTAAAGCAAGGCCCTAACGGTGGTTGTTACGCCAGCTGTAGTGAAAGCTGCTAACTACGCCGCATCATTAAAAGCGTTTAATGCATCAACCAGCATTGAGCACTCTTCAAACCACAGGTCGGCGGGCCACTGCTGATAATCATCCTCTTCACTGATATAACCATATCCGACCGCAACGGCTGTCATGCCAGCGGCTTTCGCTGCTTGCATATCACGTACGTGGTCGCCGACATACCAGCACTGTTCCGGCGCGACGCCCAAACGACGGGCCGCTTCCCACAAAGGTTCCGGGTCGGGCTTCTTAACACTCAGGTCATCGGCACACAGCAACGCACCGGGCTCCAGCGCTAATGCGGCGAGTAAAGGCTCGGCATAGCGGCGCGGCTTATTGGTGACAATCCCCCAGGGCCGTTGATTTCCGTGCCATTCAATAAGCCATTGGTCAAGCGGGATAAATACTTGGCTATGCACCGCTACGGCTTGTTCATAGGCATCGAGCAGAAACTGGCGGGCGGTATCATGGCCTAGGGCTTTGTGATCAAGATCCAACGCCAAGGTGACTAGCGCGCTCCCCCCATTGGAAACCTGACGACGAATCTGCTCGTAGGCCAGGGGCGCCAGCCCGTGGTGGGCGCGTAGGGCGTTTGTTGCTTGAGCAAGATCGGGCGCGGTATCCACCAGGGTTCCGTCAAGATCAAACAGAATGGCAAGCGGTGGCGTTGTTGGCATCTATTGACTCACTTTGCGGCAATACATCATGTAGTTTACAGAGACATCGTCAGCCACTAAGCGGTAGCGACGAGTAAGAGGGTTGTAGGTCAGCCCTGTTTGCTCACGTACTTCCAAGCCCACTTGGCGGGACCATGCCGCCATTTCAGACGGACGAATAAATTTGGCATAGTCGTGGGTGCCGCGGGGCAGTAGCCTAAGGACATATTCGGCGCCTAATATCGCAAATGCGTAGGATTTTGGCGTACGGTTGAGCGTTGAAAAAAACACATAGCCGCCAGGGCGTACCAACGCACAGCAGGCCCGAATCACTGAGGCGGGGTCAGGTACATGCTCCAGCATTTCCATGCAGGTAATGACATCAAAATGCCCCGGGGTTTGAGCAGCCAACGCTTCAACACTAATATTTTGGTAGTCAACGGACACGCCGCTCTCTTCTGCATGCAGCCTGGCAACGCCAAGCGGCGCTTCGCCAAGATCAATGCCCGTTACCTTGGCACCACGATGTGCCATGGACTCACTCAGGATACCGCCTCCGCAGCCCACATCCAGCACCTGTTTTCCGGCTAAACCGGCGCGTGCGTCAATAAAATTCAGACGCAGGGGGTTTATCTCATGTAGCGGCTTGAATTCACTCTTTGGGTCCCACCAGCGGCTAGCAAGTGCTTCAAATTTAGCAACTTCCGCTGCATCGACGTTGCCTTGGTAGCGATCAGCAGTGCTATCCTGAGGTGTCGCTTGCATGTGTTGACTCCCATCGTCAGTCAGCAATGGATAGTGTTTTCCTATCCAGCCTGGTTATTAGCATCAAGTGCGAGTGGCATCCACTCAATCATTCAGTATTATGGACATTCTAACCACTCCCAGGTCAGAACGCATGAAAAGGACCATTGTATGAATCTTATGGCTATATTTTCTCGCTTTTCCGCCGTACAAGGAGTTCGGTAAATGCGAGTATTTCTTTACGGCAGTGAACTAAGTGCGGTGACAGCAGCGTCCGCATTAGCCTGGGTAGGTCATCAAGTAGAGTGGTTACCTCATCAGAGTGCGCCCTGGACGGTTCTTTCGCAGGTGGATTGGCTGCGCAGTGAGCCGGAGCTAATGCCGCATATCGAGCAGGGACTGGCCGATGGCACGTTAGTACTGATTGATGATGTATCACAGGCGTCTTCGGCTGATGTTGTCTGGCTTGCACTTTCGCCAAGCCAGCGTAACGACGCCAGCACACTGCTTCAACAGTCGGAACTATGTCTGCAGCAAGGTGCCGTGTTAATTAATAACTCTACGTTTCCGGTCGGCGAAACGGAGCGCTTGGATGATTTAATGAGAGGCCAACATAGCAGCGTGGCCTTGCCTGATACGCTTGAAGAAGGGCGTGCCTGGGCGTCGTTTACTCGCCCCACGCGTTGGCTGCTTGGATGTGATGATGCCCACGGAGAGCACGTTGCACGCGAGCTTTTACGCGCATTCAATCGCCGCCAAGAAGTTTTCCAGCCCATGCCGCGCAGGGCGGCAGAGCTTACCAAGCTTGCCATCAATGGCATGCTGGCCACACGAATTAGCTACATGAATGAAATTGCCGGTTTAGCCGATACACTAGGCGTGGATGTTGAGCATGTTCGCCAAGGTATGGGGGCCGACACACGTATCGGTTTTGAGTATTTGTATCCCGGCTGTGGTTTTGGTGGCCCCAACTTTTCGCGGGACTTAATGCGCCTGGCAGATGTTCAGTCAAAAAGCGGCCGTTACTCCGCGTTGCTTGAACAGGTCATGGACATTAATGAGCAGAAAAAAGAGACGCTGTTCCGTAAACTTTGGGCCCATTTTGAAGGCGAGTTAGCGGGTAAAACGATCGCTATTTGGGGGGCCGCGTTCAAGCCTGGCACAGCACGTATCGACCATGCGCCGGTATTGACGCTTTTAGACGCTTTGTGGGCACAAGGTGTAAAGGTAAAGCTTCATGATCCCGCCGCTACTAGCGCATTACATCAGCTTGTTGGGCAGCGCGATGACCTTCAAACATTTGATCAAGACCCATATCAGGCGTGTGAAGGTGCCGATGCGCTAATGCTGGTTACGGAGTGGAAGTCATACTGGAACCCGGACTGGCATCGACTTGCAGGGCTACTCAGCGCTAAGCTGGTGTTAGATGGTCGAAATATTTACGACCCTACATTTGTTGCCAACTGCGGCTTAAAGTACCGTGGTATTGGTCGTCGTGCCGACCCTACGTCTTTTTGAGAAAATGCCATGCCTAATCCGACGCCTTCCCAACGTATTGTTCCCGATGTAGGCCAAAGCTTAACGGCTCAGCATCTGCGCCACCGAAAAGGGCCTCTCGTATGGCCCTTATGGCTTGGAATGCTCTTGTTCTGTGTGCTACTCGCAGGCGCCGCTGTCGTGCTGTGGTTTGAGCGCGAGCGTTTATTAACCGAACTCCACCGCGTCAGTGGCGAGGTCTCTAACGTTCATGCTCGGTTGGACTCAGGTGATACTGATGTGCAGGATACAATTGCGCTAGTGCAGGCTCAGATGACAACGCTGTTCCAAGAGCAGGAGCAGCTGTCTGTTGCGTTAATCAATACGCGTGAAGAGCTCTATGGTGCGCTGACAGATGACGAAGAGCGCCCATCCAATGAGATGATAACGTCGTTTAATCAGCGCCTTTCCCAGTACCAAGAGCAGGCTGCCTTACGTGATCGCCGCTTGGCAGCGTTTAGCACCTCCCTGGATGCGCTGGAACAGGCGGGCATATCCGGTCGGCAGAACCTTGTTGAAGAGGTTAATCATTTGGAGCAAACCACCGCTCAGCAGCTCACGTCACTGGAAGAGCAGGTCAATCAGTTAAACCAAACAGTAACAGGGCCGTTGGAAGAGAAAATCGCTGCTTTGAGCGAGCGCTTTAATCAATTGGACACTCAGCTAAATACGCTACAGTTAGACTCATCCTCTCCAAGTGATGAAATTGCGGCATTTGAAGAGCAGTGGACTCAGCGTTTGTCTACCCTTGAAAGTGATATACGGCAAATTCGCCAGGCCCAACTCGCTTTTAGTGCCCAAATAGAAATGCTTAGATAGTAGTAGTGGAACAGGCTATAACCGCCAACAAAAGAGTTTGTTAGGGAGTTTATTGTATGGGAAGACAGTGGCGTTGGCTTTCAGCTACTCGGATGGCTTGTTTGATTGCGCTCCCTCTGAGTTTTGCCTATGTTCCATCAGTTTTGGCGTTAACGGCTACTATTAACGGGGTTGACGGCGACGTTGAAGATAATATCAGCGCCTATTTAGAGAGTATTGATGAAGAACTATATACCCAAACTCGTTTAGAGGGTGAGATACGTAGCCGTACAAGAGTGGCAATGCGTGTCTATGGTTATTATGAGCCCACCGTTGAGGTTCAAATTGACCCTGCCGTTGTACTCAATATTGATTCTGGTCCTCGAGTCGAAATTCAGGAGCTTGCGATTAATGTTGATGGCGATGCCAAAGATGATCCTACGTTTAAAGACGCCCTGGATAGCTTTCCCTTAAAAGTAGGCGACCCGTTAGTTCAGCCGCCCTGGGATCAATTGCGTTCGCAATTTTCGGGGTTAGCTATCGAACGTGGCTACTTTGATTGGGCTTTTACCAAACGGCGTATGGAAGTGCGCCCTTATTTACGAAGTGCGCGCCTCTATATGGATTTTGATA
Organism: Halomonas sp. AOP43-D1-4; assembly: GCF_052446175.1. NCBI lineage: Bacteria > Pseudomonadati > Pseudomonadota > Gammaproteobacteria > Oceanospirillales > Halomonadaceae > Halomonas > Halomonas sp. AOP43-D1-4. The sequence continues at coordinate 130,351 of NZ_JBQSVY010000003.1, read as the reverse complement.
GCGGCCCACGCTTTCGGTTTGGTGAAACCAATATCACAGGGAGCCACATTGTTCTTGATCGCCTGCATAACATGCAGACGTATGAGAATAACGATCCCTATCTCACGGAGTCGCTTGCTACTTATACGCAGCGCTTGGTTGAAACCGGTTGGTTTCGATCCGTTTCGATTCGCCCTCGTTTGACAACGGCCCAAGAGCTGGTTGTTGCGCCTCCTGAGGGGGGAGCCTCGCCTTGGTGGGAGTCAGCCACAGCTTCCCAGCCGAAGCGCCCGCGGATTAGTAGTGCGGCACTGGCGAGCGTACTGACTATCAATAAAAATGACGATATTCGTTTGCCTATTGATGTGAACGTTGATCCTGCGAACCGTCACCAGTTTGAGGTGGGTATCGGTTATGCGACAGATGTAGGCCCCCGTTTACGCTTTAGCTGGCACCAGCCATGGGTTAATAGTTTAGGTCACAGCCTGAATCATGACCTTTATCTTTCTGCGCCGGAACAGCGTTTTACCGGTGTGTACAACGTTCCCCTTGAAGACCCGCTCCGCGATAGCTATCGATTGCAGTACGGGGTTCGCAATATTGATAATAGCGATACCCGGTCGATGCAAGGCTCTGTTGAGCTGGCTCGTCGTTGGCAATTTGACAACGACTGGATCCAGTCGGTGTATTTTCGAACAACGTATGAAGACTTTACCCAAGGGGGAGAGGCAGACAAAGTCTGGCTCTTTTATCCAGGCATCCAGTGGTCCCGAACGCGGACACGGCCACAGCGATTCCCTCTTTGGGGCGACCGTCAGCAGCTCTCGATTGAGTATTCCGACACAGTGTGGGGATCAGACGCCCAGTTTTTGCGTTTAACCGGTGATACCGAATTTATCCGCACTATCAACAATGATAATCGCTTTTTAGCACGGCTAAGCATTGGCGCTATCGAAACAGATGATTTTTCCAAAATTCCACCCTCGCTGCGTTTTTTCGCAGGGGGCGATCGCAGCGTGCGCGGATACTCCTATGAGAGCCTGTCGCCACGAAACGACGAGGGACGCTTGCAGGGCGGGCGTCAAATGATTACCTCGACGCTTGAATATCAACGTCGTGTTAGGGGCGACTGGTGGGCGGCGACGTTCGTGGATACCGGTGATGCGTTCGATAACTGGGGGCCACACGATTTAAAAACCGGCGCCGGGGTGGGTGTCCGCTGGGTATCGCCGGTAGGACCAATTCGCCTTGATGTAGCGCACCCCTTCGATAACGACGATGCATATCGTGTGCATTTCTCCATCGGCCCGGAATTCTAGGAGTACGCTTTGTCCCAGGTTGAATCTTCTACTTCTACGACGCGCCAACCATACTCATCCCGACACCGGGCGTGGTTATTGATCTGGAGCCTTATACGGCTGGCTATTGTTCTGCCACTTTGGTTATTTGGGTTAGTCGCACTGCTACTGGGTACGGCATTATCACCTTGGGGGACTGATTTTTTATTCTCACAAGGGGAAAAGCGAGGATACTTTTCTTACGAGCAACAAGACGGCGCATTACTGGAACAATTTACGTTAAAAGGCTTTCATCTTGATCTAGGTAACCTAACGATCGGCATTGCTGACCTTGAGATTGCCTGGGCCGATGATTGCCTCCTCTCTGGACGACTCTGCCTGGATACATTGCACGCTGATGGATTAAATGTGCGCTTGAGTGCAGATGACACGCCTGAAGAGCCACAAGCGTCGGGCGAGCCTTTCCGGCTACATCTGCCATTTCCTATCGAGCTGCGCTCGGTGGTTGTCAATAATAGCAATGTGCAGCTTGCGGATGGTACGCGTATCCAATGGGCATCATTTGAATCATCTGCTAGTGCCGCGTGGAGCAACGTTGATTTAGCGCCAACACATCTTGATCAGTTGACCATTTATTTACCGCCCTCAGCGGGTGTTCAGCTTACGCAGGGTGCTCAAACCTCACTAACGGCTGAGGGCATTGACGGCGCCATTGCCGTGGCCACGCCTCAGCCTCAAGAGGATGCCTTACCTGCTCCGTCGCCCGAGCAACGCTTGGCTGACGGAGAGCGTATTGAGCTGCCTGAGATCGCTTTACCTGTCGATATAAGCGTGAGCGACCTGACAGTAACCGATGTTCAACTGACAGGTGCCTTTGAATATACTGTCGAGCGCTTGCAGTTAGCGGGTAGCACGAAGGAAAGTAAGGTAGATATCACATCTTTTGATGTGGTGACCAAGGATGTTGAAGCCACTCTTGTAGGCAATGTGGGCTTAACCGGTAGTTATCCGCTGGAAGCGCAGTTAAATGCCGAGCTGTTTTTACCCGAACTTTATCCAGAATTAAGGGGGGAAAAACTGGCTCTTACGCTGTCCGGTCCGCTAAACAATCTACAGGCTGAGCTTAGTGCCTCAGAGGTGGTAACCGCATCCCTTGCAGTAAGCGTAGATGCATTAGCACCCGACGTACCTTTCCATGCGCGGCTACAAAGCGACCGGTTGCAATGGCCTTTGGTAGAGGAAACGCCGCCAGCGGGCGAGAGTGCTCTTGAGCCTTATGTGATTGAAGCCGTTGACCTTACGGTAGAGGGCAGTCTTGAGGCTTACCGCACCGAGATTAGCCTACGCGCGCAGGGCCCTCAGTTACCACCGACTCAGGTAACACTTACTGGCGATGGAGACGTTGGCCATTACCAGTGGCAGCCTTTAGTTCTGCAACTGGGGGAAAACACGCTGCGTAGCGAGGGGCATGTCGATTGGTCAACACCCGATTTATCCTTCCAGGCGCGTGTACAAAGTGAACGACTGCAATGGCCCTTGGTAGACGAACCTGCGGCCGACGGCGTGCACGCTACTCAACCGTATGTGGCTGAGGCGGTCGACCTGACGGTGGAAGGCAGCATGGAGGCTTACCATGCGGAGGTTAGCCTTGAGGCGCATGGCCCTGAGTTGCCTCGCGCCAGCGTTACACTGACAGGCGATGGCGATGCTAATCATTTCCGTTGGGAGCCGCTGGTTCTTCAGGTAGAAGAAAGCAGGCTGCGCAGCGAAGGGCGTATCCACTGGTTAGCGCCGCTAACGGTCGATGCACAGGTCTGGTTGGATCAATTTAATCCCGGCAATTTTGTTGACCAAATGGAAGGTAGCTTAACCGGCGATATTGATCTCAACGTGCGCCAGCTAGACGATGTATGGTCGGTTAACGTGGCAAACATCGATATTGAAGGCAAGCTTCGCGATTATCCCTTGACCTTGCAGGCGGCACTGGATGCTAACAGTAATCTGGAAATCGATATTCATCAACTTCAGTTCGCTCAGGGCAACAACCGGCTTCACGCGTCAGGCCAGCTAAGCGAGCGAGCAATGTCCTTGAAGGCTGATATTGACCTGAGTGAACTCAATACGCTCTCGCCTGAGTTGGGCGGTACATTGACGGGTAACCTGCAGGCCGGAGGTAGTTTTGAGCAACCTACTCTTGTTGCTGACTTGTCAGGCAGTGATCTGCGCTTCACCGACAGCCTCGTGGAGCAACTCTCGCTTAACGCTAATGTGCGGGGGCTTGAGGATCCAAGACTTGATGTTCAGCTAGGCTTGAAAGAAATTTTTGCAGGCGGGCAGGATCTTGAGGCCGTTGACCTGAACCTAACTGGCCGACTTTCTCAGCACCAGCTTGAAGCGACTGTGCAAGGTCAACCAGAGAGTCCATTAAGCCGTGTGGTAGTGGCGTTGAATGGTCGCTTTGATCAACAGCGCCAAGTCTACCAAGGCCGTTTGACACCGCTGGAAATTGATTCCGAGGCGGGCACTATTCGCCTGGAGGAACCCTTGGACCTAAGCTACAACCTCGCCAATGGTCAAGCGCGTCTCTCCGCGTTTTGTTTGCGCCGTGAGGAAGGCGGGCTGGTGTGCTCTGAAGAGCCGATTAACGCCTCGGCTAACCAGGGCCGTGCGGTGGTAAGCGTACGCGAAGTACCTATGGAAATGCTCGAGCCTTTCCTGCCTGAAGAGTGGACGTTTGAGGGTGATACAACGGCCGATATGGTTGTTGACTGGCGTCAAGGTGGAGCGCGCTGGCAGGCTGATGTAGAACTGCTAAGCAATCTCGCCATTACCGCTGTTAACGACTATGGTCAGCCGGTTCAGCTTCCTGCTATTGACCTCAATGTTCAGGTGCAGGCGAATCAAGCGCAAGCGGACGCCAACATCGTACTCTCGTTTTCTGAGGCGGGAGACCTAACCCTGGATCTTACCCTCGATGATCCGATGGGTCGGGGCACGCTAGAAGGCGATCTACGCGCGAATAAACTGTTGCTTGAACCTTATCTACCCATGGCCATCGGCTTAGACCGTCTTGAAGGCGAGTTTGATGGGCGGGTGCTCATTGGCGGAACCACAAGCCAGCCAGATTTACAGGGTGCGTTAGCGTTGCGCAACCTGCATGTTCATGGGCCAGGTATCCCTGTTGACATCCGTGATGGCGAACTTACGCTTTTATTTGATGGAGAGCAGGGGAATATCAATGGGTTTGTGGAAGCCGAAAAAGGTCGGCTTAACATTACCGGCGACAGCTATTGGCCAGCGCTAGATGATTGGCGTATCGGTGTCGATCTTGAAGCCGTTCAGGAGCCCGTCCTTCTGGTGCTGCCCCAATTTGGTCGTATAGAAGTCGCCCCGGATATTCGGGTACGTGTTACACCCGAGCATTTACAGGTGCGCGGTAATGTTGATTTACCGTGGTCCCGGCTTGTTATTGGTGCCAGATCCTCGTCCGCTATTGAGCCAAGCCCTGATGAGGTCGTCATTACTGAGCGCGACGACCGCATGGCAGAAGAGGCCGCGCTAAGGGCCGCGGCAAATGGGGGGATTAGCAATTCGGAGGAGCTAGGCCAAACGGGCATGACGCTTGATGTATTGATTGACCTGACGCTAGGTCGCGATATGCATATTTCCGCTTATGGTCTGGAATCCGATTTGGGCGGGACACTTCAAGTTCGCCAGGATAGCGGTGGACTTCAGCTTTTTGGGGATGTAAACCTGGTTGACGGGCGTTTCCAGGCCTTTGGGCAAGACTTGCTGGTTCGCCGTGGCCGACTACTGTTTAGTGGTCCACCATCGCTTCCCACACTGGACTTTGAAGCAATACGTAATCCTGATAGAACAGAAGATAACGTTATTGCTGGGGTCCGCGTGACTGGAAGTGCTGTCGAGCCTAACGTAGGGATTTTCTCAGAGCCTTCCATGAGTGAAACACAAGCGCTTTCCTACTTACTGCGCGGGCGTAGTCAGGATTCCGGTGGTGGGATGGACAGCGCACTGACAACCGCGTTGATCGGAATGTCGCTAGGCCGTGTAGGGGGGGCTGTCGGCTCTATTGGTCAATCGTTTGGCATTGATGACCTAGCGCTGGATACAACCGGCGCCGGGGATGAAAGTCAGGTTGCCCTTAGCGGTCAGCTGACCGAAGACATTAGAATTAGCTATGGTGTGGGAATTTTCTCACCCATTGCAGAACTAACCGTTCGCTATACGCTATGGCGTAACTTATACGTGCAGGCTGTATCGGGTACTAATCAGGCGATCGATTTGATTTATACTTTTACTCGCCAAGGCAACCCAGTGATTCAGCACGAAACGAATAGAGAGTGATATGACACGATTAACCGAGAACTATGTTCATACTATTAGCGGACACTCGCTACAAGCGCAGTATCCTGAGGGTTATCAGGAAATCGTTCTGGGAATGGGGTGCTTTTGGGGTGTCGAGCGGCTCTTTTGGCAGCAACCAGGCGTATACGTGACTGCCGCAGGCTATGCGGGTGGCCAAACGCCTGACCCCGATTATGATGCACTCTGCTCGGGGCGGACCGGGCACGCTGAAGTGGTTCGCGTGGTGTACGACCCCAGCAAGACCGATATTGACACCTTGCTCCAGATATTTTGGGAGCAACACGACCCAACCCAAGGCAATCGGCAGGGAAATGACATAGGCTCGCAGTATCGTTCTGCTATCTATACAACCACCGATGAACAGCTGCAGGCGGCTGAGCAGAGTGCCAAAGCGTACCAAAAGGCGTTAGAGGCGGCAGGTAAAGGTACTGTTACCACCGAGATAAAGCCGCTGGATACTTTCTATTTTGCAGAAGCGTACCATCAGCAATATCTGGACAAAAACCCTAACGGATACTGTGGCTTAAAAGGGACAGGGGTAACATGCCCCATTGGCGGGTAGGTAACGCGGTATTAGCAGGCAAAGGCGACTATTGCTTCGGGCAATAGTCGCCTAGGGCTTAATCGGTTGGCTGCACTCGATCAATGCGGTAAAGCGTTTCTACCTGATCCAGCCCAGTGACGGTGCATTTAAGGTCTTTAACACGACCATCGCTTAAGCCGTAGACCCAGCCATGTACTGAAATATTCTGGCCGCTTTGCCAGGCGCGTTGCAAGATTTTAGTGCGACATAAGCTTTTAACCTGTGCTTTAACATTAAGCTCACACATACGGTCAATTTGCTCATCCAACGGAAGGTGATCAAGCGAGTGGCGATGGTGGTTATATTGCTCACGGACGGAGTGCAGCCAGTAATCAACGACACCGCACTCACCCCCCGTCACTGCCGCTCTAATACCGCCACAGCCGTAGTGCCCCACAATCATGATGTGGCTCACGTTAAGGACATCGACCGCATACTGCACAACAGAGAGCGCATTCATGTCGGTGTGATGTAAAAGGTTGGCGACATTGCGGTGAACAAATACTTCGCCCGGTGGCAATGAAATAATCTGATTAGCGGGAACCCGGCTATCAGAACAGCCTATCCATAAATAATCAGGGTTTTGCTGATTAGACAGGCGCTTAAAATACTCGGGATCCTCTTCGCACATGCGTTCAGCCCAGGCACGATTATTTTCGAGGAGCGTCGCAATAGGGTCAGACATTGAGTCTCCGTATCGTTACATCGTCAGGTTAAGGCGAAATCAAGCAAGCGATGAAGGTTTTAACCTTCATCGCGACTAAGGTCAATAAGCATGTGCCGTCGGTTTCTTAACGCGCATGCCAATTTTTAGGAGCAAATAATGGTAGCCGATTCTGAGTATCAATATGACTTATTAGTGATTGGCGCAGGTTCAGGGGGCGTTCGCGCTGCACGCATGGCTGCAGCAACGGGTGCCAACGTCGCTATTGTGGAAGACCGCTATCTCGGGGGGACTTGTGTCAACGTAGGCTGCGTACCCAAGAAACTTTATGCCTATGCCGCACATTTTCATGACAGTTTTGATGACGCTGCAGGTTTTGGCTGGCAGCTATCCGAGCCGGCCACCTTTGACTGGGCCACATTGCGAGACAATAAAACAAGTGAAATTAAGCGTTTAAACAATATTTACCAACGCATGCTGGAAGGAGCAGACGTCACCCTGCTTAGCGCTCGCGGTCGACTGGTCGATGCGCATACGGTGGCGTTAGAAGATGAAAACGGCGTTACTCACGTGAGCGCAAAAAAAATACTATTGGCCACCGGTGGCTGGCCATGGGTGCCTGACTTCCCGGGTAATGAGCATGCGCTGGACTCTAACCAGGTGTTTGACCTGGACGAATTTCCCAAGCGTTTTATGGTCCTGGGCGGCGGGTACATCGCCGTTGAGTTTGCGAGTATTTTTAATGGCCTGGGCAGCGAAACGCATTTGATTTATCGTGGCGATCTATTTTTGAAACCCTTTGATCATGAAGTGCGTGAATTCACTCGTAAGGAAATGGATAAAAAAGGTGTCAATCTCCATTTCAACGCCAATATAGAGCGTATTGAAGCCATTGAATCCGGTTACAACGTTCATCTGACGACCGGCGAGACGTTAGAGGTAGACGCTGTACTGGCAGCAACAGGGCGTAAAGCCAATATTCAGGGCCTGGGCCTTGAAGAGCTGAGTATTCAGTTGGATGGCAACGGCAAAATTCCGGTTAACGCACATTATGAAACACTGGTCCCATCTGTGTTAGCGCTTGGAGATCTAACGGCTGGTCCAGAGCTCACTCCAGTGGCGCTGGCTGAAGCCATGCAGTTGGTGGATTATCATTTCAAAGACACCACGCCGACACGGCTTGATTTCACTACGGTGCCTACCGCGGTTTTTTGTCAGCCCAATATTGGCACGGTTGGCTTAAGCGAGGAGGGCGCCCGCCAAAAGTTTACCAACATTCGGGTTTACTCCACGGAGTTCCGGGCGATGAAGCACACCTTGTCGGGAAGCCAGGAGCGCACGTTGATGAAGCTTATTGTTGATGATGCAACGGATATTGTCGTCGGAGCGCACATGGTAGGCGAAGAGGCCGGGGAGATTATTCAAGGCATTGCCATCGCCGTTAGAGCTGGTCTTACCAAACAGGATTTTGATCTCACCGTTGGTATTCATCCAACCGGTGCTGAAGAGTTTGTCACCATGCGGACCGTTACTCGGCAATAACCTGCCAGCAGCTTCCTAATGTGCAGTACATCAAGCGAGCCAGTGGCTCGCTTTTTTAATATCACCGTTTTTTAAAAGTTGGACTAAACTCATATTTTTATTTCGCCAGTGGCGATGTCAGTATTAAAAAACCAAGCCTAATATAACCATAAATTATGGAAAACAGGGTGGTGGATAATATGGCTTTTGAATTGCTAATAATCAGCTGTTATAATGATGCTCAAATTCGCTACAGCGAAGCATAACCATGAATACGCCAATGCAACCTTTTACCCCTTCATCTGAGCTCGCACGACCCACCGTTGCCGACGCGGTCGTTGGGTTTTCAGAAGCGCCTCTCTATATCCGAAAGCCAAATGCAGAGGACGGTTGGGGAATATACGAGCTGGTAAAAGCGTGTCCTCCTCTGGACGTTAACTCTGCTTACGCTTACTTGCTGTTAGCCACCCAATTTCGTGATACCTGCGCTGTTGCCACCAACGAAGAGGGCGAAATAGTCGGATTTGTGTCTGGCTATGTAAAAGACAATGCCCCCGATACCTATTTCTTATGGCAAGTAGCCGTAGGTGAAAAAGCACGCGGTACAGGGCTTGCCCGCCGCCTTGTTGAAGCCATTCTTTCTCGCCCTGAACTCGCCGATGTTCACCACTTGGAAACCACTATTACACCTGACAACCTGGCTTCCTGGGGACTGTTTCGACGTTTAGCCACTCGCTGGCATGCGCCGTTAAATAGCCGTGAATATTTCTCTACCGAACAGCTTGGTGGGGAGCATGACCCAGAGAACCTGGTTCGCATCGGCCCATTCCAAACTGATCACATCTGATTTTTCTTTTTCTATCCGTATTGCCTCGATGCTCTCGACATCTCTCGGCTTAACGATGACACAAGGAGGTCGCCAATGAAGACCCAATCGCTTGAACGTATGGAATCTAATGTTCGTACCTATTCACGTTCATTTCCCGTTGTGTTTACCAAAGCGCAAAATGCTCGTTTAACCGACGAAAACGGTCGCGAATATATCGACTTTTTGGCGGGTGCCGGAACGCTTAACTACGGCCATAACAACCCGCATCTCAAGCAAGCCATGATTGACTACCTGTCTAGCGACGGTATTGTCCACGGTCTGGATATGTGGACGGCAGCTAAACGGGAATATCTCGAAACACTCGAAGAACTCATCTTTAAACCGCGTGGGCTGGATTATAAAGTTCATCTGCCTGGCCCGACCGGGACGAATGCAGTTGAAGCGGCTATTCGTTTGGCACGCGTAGCCAAAGGTCGCCACAATATTGTGACGTTCACTAACGGTTTCCACGGTGTGACCATGGGGGCGTTGGCCACCACCGGCAACCGTAAATTCCGTGAAGCAACCGGCGGCATTCCGACGCAAGGGGCAAGCTTTTTACCCTATGATGGCTATATGGGAGAGCATGCCGATACGCTTGATTACTTTGAAAAATTACTGGGCGACCAGTCAGGCGGCTTGGATATTCCCGCAGGGGTTATTGTTGAAACCGTGCAAGGCGAGGGCGGTATCAACGTAGCAGGCTTGGACTGGTTAAAACGGCTTGAAAGTATTTGCCGTGAACACGATATTTTACTCATCGTGGACGATATCCAGGCAGGCTGTGGCCGTACCGGCAAGTTCTTCAGTTTTGAACACGCCGGCATCAAGCCGGACATCGTCACTAACTCGAAGTCACTGTCTGGCTTTGGCTTGCCCTTTGCTCATGTATTGATTCGTCCAGAGCTGGACGTGTGGAAACCTGGCCAATATAACGGCACCTTCCGTGGCTTTAACCTTGCCATGGTAACGGCGACTGCCGCGCTTAAAAAATACTGGGCAAACGATACGTTTGAGCGCGACGTACAACGCAAAGCCCGCATCGTTGAAGAGCGTTTCCAGAAGCTAGCGGCGCTGTTGACTGAAAATGGTATCCCAGCTACCGAGCGCGGCCGCGGCCTGATGCGTGGTATCGACGTTGTTTCGGGTGACATCGCCGACAAGATTACCAGCGAAGCGTTTGCAAACGGCTTGATTATTGAGACAAGCGGCCAAGGCGGCGAAGTCGTTAAATGCCTCTGTCCGTTAACGATTAGCGACGAAGATCTGCTTGAAGCGCTGGATATTCTGGAAGCGGCTGTCAACACGGTTATCAACGGATAACCTGACGTTACTTTGGGTAGTTAACGAACCTTAACGATAAACTCAACGGCTGGTATCGCCAGCCGTTCAGGCATGGAGCATATTATGATCGTCCGTAGTCTTGAAGAAGCACGTAAAACAAGCCGACTGGTAACTGCTGAAAATGGTAACTGGGACAGTACCCGTTTGGTGCTTGCCGAGGATAATGCGGGTTTCTCTTTCCACATCACACGCATCTTCCCGGGCACAGAGACTCACATTCAGTATAAGCATCATTACGAAGCCGTTTTTTGCTATGAAGGCGAAGGTGAAGTCGAAACCCTCGCGGATGGCAAAATCTGGCCAATCAAAGCGGGCGATATTTATCTACTGGACAAGCATGACGAGCACCTCCTGCGCGGCAAAGAAAAAGGCATGACCGTGGCCTGTGTCTTTACACCGGCACTGAGTGGCAATGAGGTGCACCGCGAAGATGGATCCTATGCGCCGGCCGATGAGTAAACCTTAGTTATTTACCGCTTTTAAAAGCAGCCTTGCTAACGCAGGCTGCTTTTTAGTGCCTGATGACTAAGATGACCTGTCTGGGCTTGTCTGCAGCATAAATGTCATCTCCGCGATCGGAATTGGTCCAAGAGGAAGCAATCGGAATCTGGTTATGTAAGAATGAACACGTTAAAGCCATTGGGGTCCAAAAATCAGCCAGTTAGGTGGGTATACGCCATCTTAATTGTTCTGTGTGAAAATCAAGACCCCGGCATTCGCATAATATATATTATGTTAAATTACAGATTCAGATAGCTTCTAAAAAGTTAATACGGCGTTGGACAACTGGTCTAGCTTCTCCTTATTATTCCTTTTTAATTTTCAAGGATGTCTCTCGTTATGCGCCCAGGTGTTTTGTGGCTGATGGCTGGTTTATCACTTCTGTTTTCTGGCTGCGCCCTTCAGCAACCAGATTCTAATGAGCCACCGTTATTGAACGAGGTAGCATTCAATACCCGAATGCTCGAGCTACAGGATGCATTAGGGCAACAATGCAGTGCTAATGCTCAGCATCAGGCGCAACAACTCAGCCATCAGCAGGTGCTTACCGCTGATGTTCGTGAAGTGGGTAGCCTGCTACGCCTTTTACGCGGTGATATAAAGGAGCTTGAAGCTCGGGGTGACGAGCCCATCATTATCCGCGAAGAGTGTGAAGTGGATACCACGCTAGATATGAAAACCATGCTGGGACGTAGCGAATGGGTTGGCCTGCCGAGTGTAGGTACCTATTTAAAAGCACGCGTGGACTCCGGTGCAGAGACATCATCATTATCAGCCTCCGACATTACGCGCTTTGAGCGCGATGGCGAAGATTGGGTGCGCTTCAAGCTGGCACTGACTGAGGATGATAGTGTCGTGGAGTCATTGCGTAACGAGTGGATAGAGGCACCTGTTCAACGGCGTGTACGCATTGTTCAAGCGTCTGGTGAAGAGTCTCGCCCCGTTGTCTCTCTATTAATGACGCTCGGTCCTATTCGTGAAAACGTCGAATTTACGCTGAATGATCGTACCCACCTCGATTTCCCCGTATTGCTAGGCCGCCGTTTCTTAATGGATATTGCTATTGTTGATGTGGCGCAAACCTACTTACATGAGCGTCCAGAATTCCCCGGCGGGGACCCTGCTGAACAAGCCGCTGAAGATGAAGCGGTCGACCAAGACGATATCGAAGAGTAAAAGCTCCCCTGCCGCTTTTCGCTGAAAGGAATTTTAATGTCACGCCTTCCGTTTTATATCATTGTAGGTCTACTTCTTGTGGCAGGTATTGCCACCAGTGTGCATAGACATCTTCATTTTGAAATTCCGTGGGTACCAGGCGAGCAGCGTCAGGTATGGGAAATTGAGGCCGTTATCAATTTCAATGCCCAGAATGGCCCCGTAAAAGTGGACTTAGCGCTGCCCTCCCATCAGGCAGGCTTTCGTGTACTGACCGAAAATACCGCTTCTTCTGGCTATGGTTTAGCCTACCAGACGGATGATTTCGGGCGCCAAGCGGAGTGGACCATTCGGAATGCTGCTGGCAGCCAGCAGCTCTATTATTCGGTGCAAATGCTGGTATCACCTGATTCCCGCCCGCCGGTACAAGCACCGCCAGGGCTGGCGTCGAGCACGCCTTGGGAAAGTCCTTATGATTCAGCAGCTACCCAGCTAATTGATAGAGCGTGGGCCAGAAGTGCAAATAATGCGACCTTTGCGCGTGAGCTAATTCTTGATGTAAATGGTGAGCGTCAGGGTGAAAATGCCCGCTTACTGCTCACCCAGGAAACGCCGTCAGCACTCATCGTGCGCTTGCTAAATCAAGCGGGTGTACAAGCGCGAGAAGTAAGCGGACTGCTACTGGAAGATGGGCGCCGGCGTCAACTATTAAGCAGTTGGATTCAGGTATTTGATGAGCCTGCAGAAAGCTGGAATATATTCGACCCTGCAACGGGCGAGGAAGGCCAGCCCGAGAACCTGCTGCTCTGGGAAACAAGTGGCCGGGCGGTGCTTGAAGTTCAAGGTGGTACAAACTCGCGGGTTAGCTTCTCTATGCTAACGCACCATCAGCCAGCGTCTGCTGCTGTGCGCAACCACTTTTCTGATGATACGCTGCTGAATTTCTCAATCCATAGCTTACCGCTTGAAGAACAAGCACTTTTCCAAACGATTCTGCTGATTCCCATTGGCGCTTTGGTCGTTGTGTTTTTGCGTGTATTGGTCGGGGTGAAAACATCAGGCACCTTTATGCCTGTTCTGATCGCCCTCGCCTTTATACAAACCACCCTGCTGACGGGTTTGATTGGCTTCCTGCTGATCGTGGCTGTAGGCTTGGTTATTCGTAACTATCTGTCTTATTTGAACTTATTGTTGGTGGCGAGAGTATCGGCGGTTATCATAACGGTCATCGCGATTATCTCGATCTTTACCGTATTGGCTTACCGTATGGGTCTAAGCGCGGGGCTCACTGTCACCTTCTTCCCCATGATTATCCTGGCCTGGACGATTGAGCGGATGTCGATCCTCTGGGAAGAAGAAGGCCCAAAACAGGTCATTATTCAGGGGGGCGGCAGCTTGTTGACAGCCGTGCTCGCATACCTTGCCATGAACAACCCTTGGGTGCGTCACATCACCTTCAACTTCCTGGGTGTTCAGCTGATTTTGATGGCGCTCATTCTGATTTTGGGTAACTACACCGGCTATCGTTTGCTTGAGTTACGCCGCTTCAAGCCGATTACTGATGACGAGAAGCCGTCATGAGCTGGCTCAACAACTGGACATGGCCTAGCCGCCTGCGCGACAAAGGCATTATCGGCATGAACCGGCGTAATATTCGCTATATTGGCCGGTATAATTCACGGCGCCTTTACCCGTTGGTGGATGACAAGCTCAAGACTAAACTTTTGGCGCAAGAGTATGGCATTACCACACCAGAGCTTATTGGTACGGTAACCACGCAGTTTGGCGTTCAGCATATTGGCGATATGCTGACAGGTCATGATGGTTTTGTTATCAAACCTGCCAAAGGCAGTGGCGGTAAGGGTATCCTGGTTATCGAAAAGGTAGTTGATAATCAGTTTGTTAAACCCAGCGGAGCGCATTTAACGCTTGAGGCTGTAGAGCGTCATGTCTCTAATATTCTTTCAGGGCTTTACTCCCTGGGCGGCTCTCCGGATGTAGCCGTCATTGAAACGCTGATTAATTTTGAAGAAAGTCTGATGGCGTATACCTACGAAGGCGTGCCGGATATTCGGGTCATCGTTTTCAAGGGCTACCCCGTCATGGCGATGATGCGCTTATCAACGGCGGCCTCCGATGGCAAAGCCAACCTGCACCAGGGAGCAGTCGGTGTTGGTTTGAATATTGCCACCGGAGAAGCCCTTCGCGGCGTGCAGTTTGACCGCCCTTGCTTCAACCACCCGGATACCGGGCATGACCTGGCAAGCCTGGAGGTCCCCCAGTGGGATACCCTGCTAAACCTGGCGGCGGGTTGCTATGAAATGACCGGATTAGGCTATTTGGGAACCGATATGGTGTTGGACAGGCAACATGGGCCCATGCTGCTTGAGCTGAATGCACGCCCGGGCCTTGCTATTCAAATGACCAACGGAGAGGGTTTGCGTCGCCGGCTTGATCTCATCGAGCGTCAACCAGAAGGGGTGCCAGTTGCCGAGCGTGTAGCGTTTGCTCAGCACCACTTTGCTCGCAAGAGTGAGCTAACAGAAAGCCCTGACACAACTATCGCAAGCGCGTAGACTAAGCTGATGACGTTTACTGAGTGCACCAATGACTGAAGCGAATACGCTACTTCAACAAGCGGAATCACAGTGTCACAGCCGCGGCGTTCGATTTACCCCCATTCGACGCCGCGTGCTTGAATTGATTGCTCACAATGGCGGCGGTTTAAAAGCCTATGACCTGTTGGATAAACTTTCAACCGAGCATGCAGCTGCCCGCCCTCCTACGGTTTATCGAGCGCTGGAATTCTTGATTGACCAAGGATTGGTGCATCGTATCGAGTCGCTAAACGCCTATGTGGCATGCGCCTGTCCTGAACATATTCATGGGTTCCAACTGCTGATTTGCCGTCAATGTGGTTACGTCGAAGAATTGCATTTGGATGAAGTTAGCGATCAGCTGTCAGCCTTTGCCAGCCGGCAAGGCTTTAGTGTTGAACGACAGACGATTGAGCTGCAAGGCCTTTGTCAAAACTGTCGAGCCAAGAGTGAATAATAGATATGTCTCGTTTTGATCAACTACCGGCTGATACGTTATTCAAGGCACTTGAGGCGGCAACGCCACAAGATACATTACCCGCCACCACGACGTTATTGGATGCTGTTAGATTTAACGCGGAAGGTTTATTGCCTGCTATCGCTCAACAGTATGACACCAAAGAAGTGTTAATGATGGCCTGGATGACGCGTGAAGCACTAGAGGAAACGCTGAGCACGCATCGCGTTTGCTACTATTCGCGTTCACGCAACAAGCTCTGGCGTAAAGGCGAGTCATCCGGACAACAGCAGCATCTTAAGTCGGCGGCTCTGGATTGTGATGGCGATACATTGCTGCTACAGGTAGACCAGACAGGTCCTGCTTGCCATACCGGTCGCCGAAGCTGCTTTTATCTTTCGCTAACCAGCGCCGATGCCACCATTAATAGTGAACCGCTTATTCACCCGGATGAGCTTTACGGTAACCGTTAGTCATGCGCTGGGTGCATTACATATTACGTGCTTTACGCAAGCTGGCGGTTTTAGTAATGGTTGGCACGGTGCGTGCCTATCAATACCTTATTAGCCCCCTGCTCGGGCCACGCTGCCGATTTTGGCCAAGTTGCTCCTCCTACACCATTGAAGCCCTTCAGGTGCATGGCCCTGCCAAAGGTGGCTGGATGGCTATCAAGCGAATCCTAAAATGCCATCCTGGCAACCCTGGTGGCATGGACCCTGTTCCCGGAGGGCGTAGTGAGCAACTTTGTAAAGAGGACGACGAGTCGCCGCCCTCTCCTTCATGCTGTCATCAACATCAACGTTAATGCCGTATTAGGCTTGCTGCGCCACTTGGTAAATACGCTCAAGCATGGCGTGGAGGCCATTGCTGCGCGTGGGGGAAAGATGTTTATCCAGCCCAAGATCCGCTAAAAAGTGCGGTTCGGTAGTGCGGATTTCAGCCGCTGTGCGCTCGCTATAGATGCGTAACAGCACCGCAATCAGCCCAGAAACAATTGCCGCATCAGAGGTAGCGCTAAAGACCAGCGTGTCGCCCTGCTGTTCATGGCGCATCCATACATTGGATTGGCAGCCCTGAATTTTATACTCCGCAGTTTTGCAGGCCTCTGGAAAATCAGGAAGCTGCTTGCCCATATCGATAATGTATTGATATCGGTCCATCCAGTTATCAAACATTTCAAACTCTTCGATTAGCTCTTGCTGGGCCTGCTCGGCGCCGGAAGTGCTCATACTCGTTCCTTTTCATATTCGATTTAAAAGCGTCAGACCATTATACGGGTTCAAGGTGGCTTGCGTGGATAGCTTTGTCAGCCTGACGTGCCTTATGGCGTAAGCCGGTGACGTTGCTGTTCACGGTGCCACTCGTTATCTTCGGTGTGCAGGTAGCGCGACGTGGTGTCCAACCGTGCATGGCGGGCGCTTTCTGCCAAGTGACGCAAGCTAATACCCGCTTGAGCCTGGTGTGTGATCGAGGTGTGCCGCAGCCAGTGCGGTGTTGCCTTGCGCAGCGCAGCCACATAGGCGGGCGCCCCCTCTTCAGCTTCAAGCACGTCGGCCGCTTCTGCAAAGGTTTCACGGATCAGCCGGTAAAGCTGATTGTCACCAATACCCCGCTTTCCATCCAGCGCTCGGATAGCAGGCGTCTCGTCAAACTGCATGGGCAATCCATCAAGCCCAAGCGCTTGTCGCCAATCAGCCAAACATGCCTGCATATCATCAGGCACAGGGACGCGAGCAAGCTTGCAGCCTTTGCCCACCACGGACCACCACCAGCGCCCTTCTGATTGGGAAAAATCGCCCATGCGGGCACCCGCCATTTCGCTAATACGCGGTGCTAATAAGTAGGCAAAGCCAAAAATAAACCGGCGTCGGGCCTGTTCATACCCGGCGCGACTTCCCTTCCCGTCACTCATTGGCTTATTAAGCCAGCACCAAAACCACTCCCATAGCTCACGTTCCAGATAGCGCTCAATACGCGGTGTCTGATTATTTAGGCGGCGAGATTTATCGCGCATCAACCGAAACGGGTTATGGCTGACCCATCCTGCTTCTACCAGCCAGCTAAACAGCCCCTGCAAAATAATCAAACTTTGTCGGCGGCTGGCGGGTGATAACGCTCCACGAAATGGCCGCCACTCCGGGTGGTAACGAGGTTTTGAAGGCCCAACCCAGTGCTGGGCAGGCTGCGGGTCTGCCAGGAATGCTTCAAATTGGCGCAGCGTTTCCCGGTCCATCGCTTCCAGCGTTAAGTGCTGGTGGTCAAGCCAAAGCAACAGTCGCTCGGTTTCACGCCGGTAGCTTTTCCAGGTTTGCGGGCTGTCCTGATACTCGGCAAGCCATGCAGCAACGGCCTGAGCATCTGTATGCGCATTAATGCGTGATGACTGAAACGGCAGCTCCACTACAGCGCTTGACGCCTGCATACCGCCCTTCTGTCCGGCAATTACGTCCATTTGATCATAAATATACTGATACCTATCTCGATAACACTATCTGGCTCTATTTTAGCCTGCATCGCTATGCCGCTGTTTGCTAAGGGATAAGTGTGATGCCAAACGTGTATAAATTCAAGATTATAATAGTAATCTTGAATTTATGTGCTTAATGATAAATAAAATTACGTAATATGTATAACGTAATTATTGTATTTATAAGCCATTGCACGGAAAATAGAACGATTCAATAGGCAATATCAGGAAGAGACAGCATGGCGCGCAGTGGCATTCAGTACAGTGACGTACAGCATGCAATCGATACGCTTCTTACCCGTGGCGATACACCCAGCGTGCAACGAATCCGCGAGGTGTTGGGTACCGGCAGCTTTACGACGATTAGCGAGCACTTCCGCTATTGGCGCACCGAGCGCGAACAGAACCGCGACGTTCCTCCACCTAAAGGTGTCCCTGAGGTAGTTGTTAATGTCGCCAGTGAGCTATGGCGTGAAGCTCAAGAAGTCGCCAATCAGGCGCTGCTGCACTACCGCGAAGAGGCGAATCGACAAGTCGAAGAAGCCCAACAGCTGGCTGAGAAGGCCGAACAGTTAGCCGCGAACGCCGAACAGCGCGAAAGCGCCCTGGCGGAACACTTCCGCCATACCGAGCAGCGTCTTGAAGCGCTTAACCGTGAGCTGGCCGCAAGCCAGGCCAAAGAGCAACATTGGCAGCAGGCTGCCACTGAGGCGCATGAGGAAAACCAGCAGTTAAAAAAAGCAAATGAAGCCTTACACCAGCATAATGAGACCCTTGGCCAGCAACATACCGCTGCGTTAAAAGAGCAACAGAGCGTATGGGAAAAACGCCTGGCCCAAGAAGAGCAGCGCAATGAAAATGCCGAGGGAAGATTGATGGCGATGCTGGATGAGGCTCGCCAGGAGCGGGCTCAGGAAGAAAAAGCCTCGCAAAAGCGGCTCCAGCAGAAGCAGCAACGCATCGAGGTGTTAACGGAGGAGCTAAAGAAAAATCGCGGCGATCTACTAAAACAGCAGACTCAGGCAAACCAATATGCCCAGCAGGCAAAAGAACAGGAGCAGCACATCGCCACCCAAGAAGAGCGCATTGCATCGCTCACTCAGCAATTGATGGATGCTCAGGAAAACAACAAACAGCAGCGAGAGCAGATGAAACGTGAGCGCGAATGGCAGACCACAATGGGTCAACAAATGACGGCGTTACAGCAGCAACTTTCTGAACTACCTGCTTCGATAAACGTCAGAGAAAGGCAGTTGAACGAGAATGATTGAATGACGTCGACACCGGCTAGCCTGCCGACATCATTTAACCAGCCGATGGTTGTTGACCGGCAGGAGCATCACCATGCTGATTAAAATTGCTAAACCTGGTGACTTACATGAATCAGAGATCACCCCTGAGTCGATTTACTTATCACGCCGACGTTTTATGGGCGGACTCGCGGGCCTCGGAGCAGGGCTGGCATTAGCAGGCCACGCCTCAGCCAGTGAGCAAATGCCTGACTACAACGATGTTCCCGAAGGCGATGCGCCTGAATGGTTTAAGGCCAAACGCGATGCGGCCGAGTGGCGGGCAGTTGTGCCTACTGACCCGAGCCAGGACAAAATGGCCCCTTATGCGGATGCCAGCAGCTACAACAATTTTTTTGAATTTGGTACCGGTAAAAGCGACCCCTCACGCAAAGCGGGCTCGCTGGTGGCTAAGCCTTGGAGCGTAGTGATTGATGGTGAGGTCAATAAGGGTGGGCGCTTCGCCCTTGAAGATCTCGTCAACCCTTCCCAGTTTGAAGAACGCATTTACCGGCTACGCTGTGTTGAAGCCTGGTCGATGGTTATTCCTTGGCTAGGTATTTCGCTTGCCGAGGTTATTCAACGCGCAGAGCCGACGTCAAAAGCCAATTACGTGCTCTTTGAAACTCTAGTAGATCCTGAGCAAATGCCTGGGCAAGGCTCCGCTTTTGCCCTAATCGACTGGCCCTATGTAGAAGGACTACGCCTTGATGAGGCAATGCATCCGCTAAGCTTTCTAGCGATGGGCATGTATGGACGAGAGCTACCTAATCAAAACGGCGCACCGCTTCGCCTAGTGGTGCCATGGAAGTATGGCTTTAAAAGCATTAAATCGATTGTGCGCATTTCACTGGTTGAAGAAGAGCCACTCAATTCCTGGCAGCAAATCGCTGCCAATGAATATGGCTTTTACGCCAACGTGAACCCTGAAGTCGATCATCCTCGTTGGAGCCAGGCCACCGAACGCCGTTTACCGAACAGCCTCTTCAATACCAATATCATCGACACGCGTATGTTTAATGGTTATGCCGATGAAGTCGCTGACTTATACGCAGGCATGGATCTTCGGGTTCACTACTGATGCCGGCTTATTTTATGACGCTATGGCGTATAGGCGTTTTCATTTTCGCCTTGGCGCCCTTGGGCTGGTGGAGTTTGCAAGTAGCTAACAACCTGGCGGGCCCAGAGCCTGGGCGCTATTTGCTGTTAAATATTGGCCAAGGCGCACTATGGCTATTGTTGCTTACCTTAAGTCTTACGCCTCTGACCCGCCTGACACGCTGGAAAGGTTTTAGCGTTATTCGCCGCCAGCTGGGTCTGTGGACGCTGGCCTATGCATTTTTGCATTTCGTTTGTTACGCGTTATTTATTCTGGGACTTAATTGGACGCAGCTAGGCAGTGAGATCGTTAAACGGCCGTATATTATTGTGGGCATGCTTGCCCTGCTGGGTTTGGTAACGTTAGGCGCTACGTCTAACCGTTGGGCCATGCGTAAACTGGGCAAGCGCTGGAAAACGCTCCATAAGTTTAGCTACGTTATTTTGGTGCTGGTGTTGCTGCATTTCTTGTGGATAGTACGCGCCGACATGCAGGAGTGGTTTTTATACGCGATGGCAGGCGCACTGCTGATGTGCCTGCGCATTCCGGCCATATCGCGCATGTTGCCCAAGGTACGCCAACGAATAAAGCATTCCGCGTAACGAATCTTAAAGACTCCTTATCCTTGTACAACACGTATCCCGTATACGTTTGGATAAAACGCAAAAACCCAGCCATAAGGCTGGGCTCGAATCAAAGCACGGCTTTATTTAGCGGTAATAAGCGTTGGTGTTATCGGTATGGTCTGTCACATCACGAATACCGGCAAGCTCAGGAATGCGTTCCATCAGCGTTTTTTCGACGCCGTCTTTAAGCGTTAAATCTACTGCTGCACACCCTTGGCAACCGCCGCCAAAGGCCAGAATGGCCATTTTTTGCTCTGTTAACTCAATCAGCTTGATCTCACCGCCATGCGCTGCCAAGCCAGGGTTAATCTCGCTATACAGCACGTAATTAATACGGTCCTCAAGCGGGCTGTCAGCATTTACCTTGGGCATCTTGGCGTTGGGTGCCTTGATGGTCAGCTGCCCCCCCATACGATCAGCATTGAAATCGACCACGGCTTCTTCTAAAAACGCCAGGCTGTTTTTATCAAGAAACACGTTGATCTTTTCAAGTTCAAGCGTAACGTCAGCGGGTTCTTCTTCGCCCGGACGGCAGTATGCAAGGCATGTCTCTGCATACGGCGTGCCTGGTTGAGTAATGAAAATACGCACAGCGATACCCTCAACGTTTTGCTTTTCAAGCAATTCCGCAAGGTACTCTTGGGCGCTGTCGGTAATGTCGATACCTGGTGCTTCGGTAGTCGTGGTCATGAGGCTATTTTCCCTCCCGTGAACAGTGGAAATACCACTTCACATGTCATTTTATTGCTATGGTAAGCAAAACAGCGCGTCGACACAATCCCGACTGTTTTAGTAGGCTATTTAAATGGCTAACGGGCTAATGATTTTTTTAACAGCTGCATTGTATAGCTGCCCTGCTTGGCGGCCTTTGGTATCATAATGTCCGTTTGGTTATTGATATGCTGTAAAACGCCGCTCATCCCCCTTTTCGAAAACGTATTTTAATAAAATATTTTCGATCAAGACGCTGGAGAAGATTCCCTGTTATGGCCGCTAGTGATTTGAACGCCTCGCTTACCCAACGCCTTACCCAACGCATTCTAATTCTGGATGGCGGTATGGGGACCATGCTGCAAAATGCCCAGCTGAGCGAGGAAGACTTTCGTAGCGAACGCTTCAGCGATTGGCCGTCAGATTTAAAAGGCAATAATGACTTGCTGGCGCTCACCTGCCCCGACGTAGTGTCGCGTATTCACCGCGGCTACCTGGAAGCGGGTGCGGACATTATTGAAACCAATACCTTTAACAGTACGCGCCTTTCTCAAGCCGACTACGGCATGGAAGACATTGTTGTCGAGCTTAACCGTGAGTCTGCGCGCCTGGCTCGGGAAGTGTGCGATGTGGTCGCGGCTGAAACCGGCGTGCCGCGTTTCGTTGCAGGCGTATTGGGACCCACTTCACGCACTGCTTCGTTATCGCCGGATGTGAACGACCCGTCCAAGCGTAACGTGACCTTCGATGAGCTGCGTGAAAACTATTATGAAGCTGCTCAGGCGCTGATCGAGGGCGGCGCTGACCTGATCATGATCGAAACCATTTTCGATACGCTTAACGCCAAAGCCGCGATCTATGCACTTGAAGTGCTGTTTGAAGACCTTGGCAAGCGTCTGCCGGTCATGATTTCAGGCACGATCACCGATGCCTCGGGCCGAACGCTTTCCGGGCAAACCACCGAGGCGTTTTGGAACTCGGTTCGCCATGCCCAGCCGCTGTCAGTAGGCCTTAACTGTGCGCTAGGGGCTGAAGAGCTACGTCCTTACCTTGAAGAGCTATCCACCAAAGCCGATACGTTTGTCTCTGCACACCCTAACGCTGGCTTGCCTAACGAATTTGGTGAGTATGACCAAACGCCGGAGGAGATGGCGGCGATTGTTAGCGAGTTTGCCGAGAGCGGGCTGGTTAATATCATTGGTGGCTGCTGTGGCTCAACGCCTGAACATATTCGTGCAATTGCAGATGCGGCGCGTCCCATGGCACCGCGTCAAATTCCTGAGCGTAGCTCCGCTTGCCGTTTGTCCGGGCTTGAGCCTTTCAACATTGATGCAGACTCGTTATTCGTCAACGTGGGTGAGCGTACTAACGTAACGGGTTCGGCGCGTTTCAAGCGACTTATCGTTGAAGAAGATTTCACCACGGCCCTGGAAGTAGCGCTTGAGCAAGTCGAGAACGGCGCGCAAATCATCGATATCAATATGGATGAGGGCATGCTGGAGTCGCAGGAAGCCATGGTACGCTTTCTGAATCTGATTGCTGGCGAGCCGGATATTGCCCGCGTGCCGATCATGATCGACTCGTCCAAATGGGACATTATCGAAGCTGGCCTAAAATGCGTTCAGGGCAAGGCCATTGTTAACTCGATTTCTTTAAAAGAAGGCGAAGCGGCGTTTCGTGAGCAGGCCACCAAATGTCGTCGCTTTGGCGCGGCTATCGTGGTCATGGCCTTCGACGAGGATGGTCAAGCCGATACATTCGCACGCAAGACGGAAATCTGTGAGCGCGCCTACCGCCTACTGGTCGATGACATCGGCTTTCCGGCCGAAGATATCATTTTCGACCCCAACATCTTCGCCATTGCCACAGGCATCGAAGAGCACAACAACTACGCCGTCGACTTTATCGAGGCGTCTCAGTGGATTCGCGAAAACCTGCCCCATGCGATGATTTCAGGCGGCGTTTCCAACGTCTCCTTCTCGTTCCGGGGCAATAACCCGGTACGTGAAGCGATCCACTCGGTGTTCCTGTATCACGCCATCCGTGCGGGTTTGAGCATGGGGATCGTTAACGCCGGGCAACTTGCGCTATACGACGACTTACCCGCCGAGCTTCGCGATGCCGTGGAAGACGTTGTGCTGAATAAGCGTAGCGACGGCACCGAGCGCTTGCTGGAGCTGGCAGACAAGTACAAGGGTGACGGTAGCGGCCCGGCCAAGAAAGAGGACCTTGAGTGGCGTGATTGGCCCGTTAATAAGCGCATCGAACATGCGCTGGTGAAAGGCATTACGGCCTATATCGAAGACGACACCGAAGAAGCTCGCGTTCAGGCCGAGCGCCCTATCGAGGTCATTGAAGGGCCACTGATGGATGGCATGAACGTGGTCGGCGACCTGTTTGGCGCCGGTAAAATGTTCCTGCCCCAGGTAGTGAAATCCGCGCGGGTCATGAAGCAGGCGGTTGCCTATTTGATCCCGTATATCGAAGCGGAAAAAAACGAAGGCACTCAGGCCAAGGGCAAAATTGTCATGGCCACGGTTAAAGGCGACGTTCACGATATCGGCAAAAATATTGTCGGCGTGGTGCTGCAGTGTAATAACTACGAAGTTATTGATCTTGGCGTAATGGTACCTGCCGAGAAAATTCTTCAAGCCGCGATTGACCACAACGCCGATATTATTGGCCTTTCGGGGCTGATTACGCCGTCGCTCGATGAAATGGTACATGTAGCCAAGGAAATGCAGCGCCGAGGCATGAACCTGCCGCTGCTGATTGGTGGCGCGACGACGTCCAAAGCGCATACCGCCGTTAAAATTGAGCCACAGTACGAGCAACCGGTCATTTATGTGACCGATGCTTCTCGCGCGGTAGGTGTCGCCGGCCGATTACTCGCCCCCAATCTAAAAACGGCGTATGTCGCGGAAATTCGTGAAGAGTATGTCAAGGTGCGCGAACGTAACGCCAAGCGCCGTCCTAAAGCGGCGGACCTGGATTACACTCAGGCGCGCAAACGTCGTTTCCGCACCGACTGGAGCACCCAGACGCCGGTTGAACCCAAGTTCCTGGGCCTCAAAACGTTCGATAACTATGACCTTGAAGAGCTGATCGAGCGTATCGATTGGACGCCCTTCTTCATGAGCTGGCAGTTAGCGGGTAAGTACCCAAAAATTCTTAACGATGAGGTCGTGGGCGAAGCGGCGCGCAACCTGTTTGCCGATGCGCAAGTCATGTTGCGCAAGCTTGTCGATGAAAAGCGCGTTCAGGCTCGGGGCGTTATCGGCCTGTGGCCGGCCAACAGTGTGGATGATGACGTCGTTGAAGTGTATGCCGATGAATCGCGCAGTGAGGTCATCGAGCGCCTTCACCATATTCGCCAGCAAACCACCAAGGGTCGAGACGGTATCTGCTACAGTCTGGCGGACTTTATTGCGCCTAAAGAGAGCGGCAAAGCCGACTGGATCGGCGGCTTTGCGGTTACCGCCGGGCATGGCGTTGACGAACTTACCAAGGCGTATGAAGCGGCAGGTGATGACTACAACGCGATTTTGGTTCAAGCACTTACCGACCGTTTGGCAGAGGCCTTTGCAGAGCGCATTCACGAGCGGGTACGTAAAGAGTTCTGGGGTTACGTGCCAGAAGAAACACTGGATAACGACGCGCTGATAGCAGAAAAATATCAGGGCATTCGCCCCGCCCCCGGCTATCCTGCTTGCCCGGATCACACCGAGAAAGGCACCTTGTTCAAGCTGCTAAACGCCACAGAAAATACCGGCCTTGCGCTAACCGAAAGCTACGCCATGTGGCCGGCCGCTGCCGTTGCGGGTTGGTATTTTGCTCATCCGCAGTCAAAGTATTTCTCGACAGGCAAAATCACCCGTGACCAGGTAGAAGCAATCGCTGAGCGTAAACAGATGCCGTTTGAGGAAATGGAGCGCTGGCTATCGCCGGTACTCTCTTACGACCCCAGTTGATATGGCGTTAGCAACTCGACGCCACGGCAAGGTCGTTCGCTTGGCGCTACCGATCATGTTGGGCATGCTTTCTCAGAGCATGCTCAACATCATTGATGCCGCACTGGTGGGGCATTTAGGCCAGGTCGCGCTGGCGGGTGTGGGTGTGGGTGGTTACGCCATGTTTATGCTCACCGCCCTGGTGTTTGGTCTCTCTTCAAGCGTTCAATCGCAAACGTCCCAGCGCCTTGGAGCGGGCTGTGAGCATTCGGCTCAGCCTTTACAGGCAGGCGTCGCGGTTGGCATGGTAGTTGGGCTGCCGCTATCGCTGCTGGCCTGGTGGCAAGCGCCTGCCCTGCTGTATTTGATAACACAGGTGCCTGAGGTGCATCACGTGGCGGTTGATTACTTTCGCTGGCGGGTTATCGCCCTGACAGCCATTGCGTTAACACTATGTTTTCGTGGTTATTGGAATGGCCGCCAACAGACACACCTTTATCTGCGCATTATTATGGTTGTTCAGCTGTTTAACGTAGCGGCCAGTAGCGGGCTGATCTATGGCCTGTTTGGGCTACCACGTATGGGGGCAAGCGGCGCAGGCGTAGGTACAACTCTCTCGATGTTTTTAGGCCTTTTTATCTGGCTTTGGGTCACTGTAAGACAGCACGACCAGAATGGCTTTTTGTTCAGCCTACCGATGTTCGATACGCTGCGCACAACGCTAGCACTTGCTCTGCCTCATTCCCTACAGCAGATATGTTTTGCGGCGGGCTATGTGGTGCTTTTTTGGTTGTTAAGTCGTATGGGGACCGCAAGTGTTGCGGTTGGGCATGTGTTGGTTAACTTGTCATTATTGCTAATCCTGCCGGGTGTGGGTGTGGGCGTTGCTGCCATGAGCCTGGTAGGCGAAGCATTAGGCCAGGATGATCAAAGGGCGGCCCATCGGTGGGGGCTGGATGCGCTGGGCGTTGCCGGTGTGCTGCTCACCCTCTTGGCACTGCCAATGCTCGTATTCCCGATGCAGGTACTCAGCATTTTCTTTTCCAGCCCCGAGCTTATCGCCCTGGGCACGCTGCCCTTACAAATTACCGGTGCAATGATTGTGCTGGATGCGGCGGCGCTGGTGCTGGCTCAGGCATTGATGGGCGCTGGCGCGCAGCGTACGGTGATGCTGCTGACCTTAAGCATGCAGTGGCTTTTGTTTCTGCCCCTTGCCTGGTGGGTTGGGATTGGTTTACAACAAGGCCTGCTTGGGGTTTGGCTGGTACAGATAGTTTATCGATTTGCCAACTCGGCGGGTTTTTTATGGATTTGGCAGCGTAAGCGCTGGCTAGCTCCCAATGTTTTAAATATCGTTTAGCGATAAAAAGATAATTATATATTCTTTTGTAGAATATGAAGCACGCGTTAAGGTAACACTACATTAATGTCCGCCTTGACGTGACCATTTCGCTTTTTAGCAGGATCGTGCCACATGTACCGTTACGATATTCACGACCAAACGCTTGTTGATGAGCGCGTTGCTCAATTTCGCGATCAGATGAACCGCTATCTGGCGGGTCGACTCAGCGAAGAAGAGTTTCTTCCTTTGCGGGTACAGAACGGTTTATACGTTCAGCGCTATGCTCCCATGCTGCGGATCGCCATTCCCTACGGCATGCTGGCTTCCTATCAGTTGCGTAAGTTGGGGGACCTAGCGCGTGACTTTGACCGCGGGTACGGTCACTTTACAACGCGTACCAACCTGCAGTTGAACTGGCCTAAGCTTGAGACGGTGCCGGATATGCTGGCGGAGTTGGCAACTGTCCAAATGCATGCAATTCAGACAAGTGGTAATGACATTCGTAATACCACGACTGATCAATTTGCAGGTATTGCGGAAGACGAAGAAGTAGATCCTCGCCCCTGGTGTGAGCTGATACGCCAATGGTCGACATTTCATCCTGAATTCGCTTATCTGCCGCGCAAATTTAAAATTGCCGTGACCGGCGCTGAGCAAGACCGTGCAGCCATTCAGGTTCACGATGTAGGGTTACGCCTATGGCGTGATGATGCGGGTGAAGTGCGCGTAAAAGTTCTCGCGGGCGGCGGTCTGGGCCGCACACCGCTAATCGGTGAAGTTGTTTGTGAAGACTTGCCTTGGCAGCACTTGCTTACGTATCTGGAGGCTCTGGTTCGCGTTTATAACCAGTTTGGCCGCCGGGACAACAAGTTCAAAGCACGGATCAAGATACTGGTCAAAGCGCTAGGTGTCGAAGAGTTTAGCCGCCGAGTAGCCGAGGAGTGGGCGCATCTTAAAGATGGCCCTCAAACCTTAACGCCTGAAAGTATTGAGCGGGTTGCAGGATACTTTGTTGATCCTGACCGCCGCCCGGTAAGTGACGACGCTATAGCGGCTATTGATGCACTGCGCCAGGAAAATCGTGCTTTTGGCCGTTTTATGACCAACAATGTTCAGGGGCATAAAGTTAAAGGCTATAAAGCGGTGACGCTGTCACTAAAACGCAGCGGCCATTCACCGGGTGACGTTACCTGGGAACAAATGCACCAGATAGCGGACCTGGCAGACAAATATAGCTTCGGCGAGCTTCGTGTAACTCACGAACAAAACCTGGTGCTTGGTGATGTACCTGCCGATCAACTGGAAGCACTATGGCACGATCTGGAAGCACTAGGCTTGGCAAATCCCACGGTCGGTACACTGGCAGATCTTATCTGCTGTCCGGGGGGGGACTACTGCGCGCTTGCTAATGCGAAGTCAATCCCTGTGGCACAGTCAATTCAAGAACGCTTTGAAGACCTGGACTTCCTGTATGATCTCGGCCCGCTGGATCTTAATATTTCAGGCTGCATGAATGCCTGCGGACATCACCATGTAGGCCACATCGGCATACTAGGCGTCGATAAGAAAGGTGAAGAGTGGTACCAGATTTCGCTGGGTGGTGATCAAGGCAACAGTGCCGCTTTGGGCAAGATTCTTGGCCCATCCTTTAGCCGTGAAAATGTGCCTGATGTGATTGATAAGCTGCTAAACGTTTACGTGGGTGAGCGTCATAGTGGCGAGACTTTCCTGGACACTTACCGTCGTATCGGCCTGAAGCCTTTTAAGGAGCGCGTTTATGCTTAACCAGCCTTCTTCTGAAGAGAACCTGCCATTCGAGACAGATCTGGTAGAACGCCAACGTCCTTACCTGTTTCGCGGCCAAGAAACGCAGGATAGCTGGACGTTAGTACGCGATACTGAAACAAACGCAACAGTATCTGACGCGCATACCATCGTGCCGCTCTCAATCTGGCTTGATAGCACTTCAGAGGGCAAGCTGACAGCTCCCTGGTTGCCTGCGGATACCGAGCTGACACCAGAGTTGTCTGAACGTCTTTCAAGCGCGCCATTAATTGCAATCGATTTTCCAAAATTCACTGACGGCCGTGGCTATAGCCTGGCGCGCCTACTAAGGGAGCGCTATGCCTACCAGGGTGAAGTGCGTGCCATTGGCGATGTGCTGGTTGACCAGCTGTTTTTTATGACCCGCTGTGGATTTGACGGACTTTCGCTTCGAGAAGACCAGTGGGTCGAAGATGCTCTGCGAAATCTGCATATTTTTAGTCGCGCTTATCAGCCTGCGACCGATCAACCCGAGCCGCTGTTTCACTTGCGCCAACAGGCAACCAATAAGGTAGCTTCTTACGCTTGATAGCGAAGCACACAGTGAATGCCCCTGCTTTCAGGGGCATTTTTGTTGTTATCCTTTCCTTTTTTGCTGGCGCTCACGGTTATTGGCTTTCGCCCGTTGGCTTTTGCGCAGCATCACCCACGTAGCGCCAAGCCCGCCTTCGGAAGGCTGGGCAGAGACATACGCCTGGACCTCTTCAAACTGGCCAAGCCACTTGGCCAGGTAAGAGCGCAGCACGTTGGCTGGGCTGTCCAGTTCGCGCCCTCTTCCATGCACAATCATGACCGAACGCAGGTCATGCGCATAGGCTTCCTGAATAAACGGGAACAGCATGCGGCGACATTCAGCCAGCGGCCGACGCAATAAATGAAGTTGTGCCTGTACGCTATATCCTCCATGCCTTAATTTATCGACAACGCCCTGCTGAATGCCTTCTCGACGGTATTCGATAGGATCAAAAGGGGGCAGTAAATCAACAAAATCATCGGATAGAAAATTACGTTCACTAAGCTCTTCTTGAGCGCTTTCTCTGCGTGCAAGCTGTGCTGCAGAAGGCTTCCTCCGGTGATTACCTGCGTCGGCCTGATTACTACGTGCCAACGGCGTTACATCACCCACAGAGGCTCGGAAATCCATATCATCACGAAGTGGCTGGTTCATTGCAGGCTCCTCCGATAAGGTCTACCTCTATCCTAGCAAACCATATCGTATTGCTTAAGCAGATTGCTCAACACTTGCTTAAGGGAGAACGGCACGCCAGGCTATCCCACTCACGTTTTTAAAAGGGCAACGGATGGGCTGGGTTAAAAAAACAGTCGCTCTGGCAGGTTTATTACTGCTGTCAGCGGCCACATGGCTATGGCTAACCCTGTTAAGTCCCTGGCTCTATTCCCCGCCTGATGAGGTGCAAACGGTAGAGCAACGCACACATCAGCTGTTTGTGTATGGAACGCTACGTTATCCACTGATTCGCTGGTTAGTCGCTGGCAGTTTAGGCAGTCCAGAACCGGCGGTTCTTCCAGGGTATCAGCGTCACGATCTGGACGTCGCTCCTCAGCCAGGTAGCCACGTCGAAGGCCTAAAATTAACCGTGACGCCGGAAGCGTTAAGGCGGCTTGATCGCTATGAACGCTTGGGCGTTCGGTACGAGCGCGTTAAAAAACGGTTAGCCGATGGAAGCGACGTCTGGGTTTACGTCAGATTACCCGAAACCAGCTACCATCTTTTAAAGCCATCTCCTGCCAAGTACATAGCTCTGATACCATAAGGCATCAGGCAGGGCTTTTATCGGCATTCTTCCAGGACCAAGGAAAATTTATGAGTAACACCACCCCTTACGTATTGGTTCTTTATTACTCTCGCTCAGGGGCGACGGCCGACATGGCCCGTCAATTGGCTGCAGGTATTGAAAGCATTGCGGGTATTGAAGCGCGTTTACGCACGGTGCCTCCAGTTTCAACAACTTGCGAGGCCGTCGCGCCGGAAATCCCTGATGAGGGGGCGGTGTATGTTGAACTTGATGATCTGCGTAACTGCAGCGCGCTTGCCTTGGGTAGCCCCACGCGCTTTGGCAATATGGCCGCTCCCTTAAAGTATTTCCTGGATAGCACAAGCAGCTTATGGATGAACGGTGCTTTGGTCGATAAACCAGCTTGTGCATTTACATCGACCTCCAGTCTACACGGCGGCCAGGAAAGTACGCTGCTGACCATGTTAGTGCCTTTGTTGCACCACGGAATGGTCTATGCAGGTATTCCCTATAGTGAAACGGCCCTGTTAAGCACCCAAGGCGGAGGCACGCCTTACGGTGCCAGCCATTTGGCAGGCCCACGTAGCGACCGTTCGGTAGATGAACATGAACGAGCACTATGCGTAGCACAAGGCAAACGACTGGCTAAACTAGCAGTAGCGCTTAATGCCATGCGTCAGGGGACATCATGAAGCAGTGGCTAACTAGCCTGGAGCAGCGCCACGGCATAAATACGTTAACACTGCGTGCACGGAAGTGTGTATTGATCAGTTTTACGCTGCTCTTGCTGCTGGTTATTTATCGTGGCTTTACATTGCAAAGCGATACGTTTGATTGGCGGCCTGTGGTGGCCTTTATTTTACCGCTGGTGCTTTTTTTACCTTCCATTCTTGGCCAGCGTGCACGTGGCCATGCCTGGCTCGCCTTTGTCAGCCTTCTCTACGTTACACAAGGTGTCATGCTAGCCTCTGTACCCGGGCAAACGGTGCATGGCATTGTGGAAGCGCTCGTATCGCTGGCGCTTTTTGTAGGTTGCATGGGGTACGCACGTTTTCGTAGCCAACAACAGCGCCAAACAGGTAAGTGAACGTTTTGGGCGTTATCTAAAGAGTGACGAACGTTATTAAAATTCAGGGTGTTATTAAAACTTAGGGAGTTCCGCTAATGACTCGCAACATAGCCGACATTCGGCGTGATTACGAAGGTGGCAGGCTTGATGAAACCCATGTCACTCAAGGGCCTTTCGTGCTGTTTGATGAGTGGTTTAGCCTGGCCATGGAGAAGGAGGATAAAGACGCCAATGCCATGACGCTGGCAACAGTGGATAGCCAAGGGCGGCCGCATGCACGCGTTGTATTGCTGAAAGGATTTGATGAGCAAGGAATGGTGTTTTACACCAATTACCATAGCCATAAAGGTAGCGAGCTGAGCAATGTGCCGTTTGCGGCAATGACGTTTTGGTGGCCATCACTCGCTCGCCAAGTGCGTATTGAAGGTTCCGTCGAACAGGTTGCGCCGGATGAATCGGATGAGTACTTTGCCAGCCGCCCTCGCGGTAGCCAGTTAGGCGCCTGGATTGCAACGCAAAGCGTTGTCATTCCTGATCGTAACTGGATTGAGGAGCGTCAGAAACGCTTTGAACAGGCCTATGAGGGGCAAGAAATCCCGCGGCCCATCCATTGGGGCGGCTACCGCCTGCAACCTGACATGATTGAATTTTGGCAGGGCCAGCCCAGCCGACTACATGACCGTATACGTTTCGAGCGTCGCGATGGTGGAGAGTGGAGCCAGTTCCGCTTGGCCCCATAACCCCTATAAAGATCGCTCATTATTGTTCAGCGCAGGTCTGTTTCGGTGATACGTTAATTAGGCAGGCCTGCTGTAGTGGTGATGTAGAGGTGGTGCACTTGGCCGGGTTAATCGGGCAGACTTTCCAGACGAAGGCGCTGCCACTCGCTTTCGGGCTCATTTAAGCGCAGGACAGCATCAATCACCTGTTCTTCCATGTTATAGCGGCACGTGAATCCCAAGTGTTTCATTAACGCCCGCATTGGGTGGTTATCGACCATGATTTTGCCTATCATTTCGAGCGTACCGATATGCGTGCAGTAATTGACCATCTTCTTCATCAGCAGGCTGCCAATCCCAAGCCCTTGTAAATCATCGCGGATGATCACCGAAAACTCGGTGCGTATATTGTCAGGGTCGTTCCACACACGCACAACGCCTAACATCTCTTTACGCCCATCTGCGTGCTGGTGCTCGGCGATAAATGCCATTTGTCGATCATAATTAATATGTGACAAAACCGATAAATCACGTTGAGTGAGGTTGGACTTATTGTGGAAGTAGCGGAAACGAATACTCTCTTCCGATAGCTGACGGTGAAAAGCGGTGATTAAAGGCGCATCTTCGGCCCTGATGGGGCGTACCTCTACCTGCCAGCCGTTTTTCAGCGTTACCCACTCTCGCAACTCTTCCGGGTATGGCATGATGGCAAAGCGCGCAGGCGTGCCTAAATCCATCGCAAAATCCACCGCCAGCATGCCATCACGATTAAGCAGTAACGGGTTGATCTCCAACCCTCGCAGATCCCCCAAATCAGATGCCATTTGCGAAAGCTTGACTAACAGCTGACATAGCCGCTGAATGTCGCGCTCAGGTTCAGCGGAGTGCTCACGAATTAAAGAGGCTGCGTGCGTCCTGCCGACGACGTCGGCCGCCAGGCTCATGTTCAACGGCGGCAGAGCGACCTGGCGGTCTGCCAAAATATTGACTTTATAGCCGCCAATACCAAACACAATCAGCGGGCCGAAAACCGGGTCGCGGGTAATTCCGGCACAAATCTGCATGGAGTGCTTACCCCGCTGCATAGGCTGTAAGCAGAACTCGCGAATAGTGTACTGGGGAAATTTCTCATGTACTTTATCACCCAGCTGACGTACCCCTTGCGCCACTTCAGCAGGCGTTTCCAGGTCTTGTAGCAGCCCGGCAGACATTTTATGGGGGTGTTTACGGTATCGGTAAGGCCGACAATTACCTTCATGAACCACTTTCAGAGCCATCGGCCCTTGGATTTTTTGGGCTGCGGATTCGGCCTCTTCAGGGGTGCTCAGATACACACTTGGCGCCGTAGGAATACCATACGCTTTAAGTACCTGGGCTGTTTCTGAATGACTGAGTGTCTTTCTCCCCTGCTCTTTTGCCTGGATGATCAGTGACCGACACTGGGCACGTATTTCCGAGCTGGTTGAAAATGGCAGGCTAGGTGGAATTTCATGCAGCAAGGCTTGAACACGCTGGTAAATTACCATGTGCATGAAAGCCTTAACGGCTTTTTCCGGGGAAATATAGGTCGGTATACCCGCGATGTTGCAGAGATGGCGGGCATTAAGGGCTTCCTTCAGGCCCATCCAACTGGTCAGCAAGTTACGCCGAAATTTTTTGCGATTATCAATTAGTGCTTGAGCCGTCATCGCTGAAGGTGCCAACCGTGTTGGGGCATGGACCACCAGCACCGCATCGACATTGGCATCGGCGGCCACAATTTCCAGCGCCTCAACAAAACGCGCAGGGGTTGCGTTGCCACCCAAATCAACCGGGTTTTCGCCGGGCTTACTTATATCGACTTGGCTTTTATGTAGCGCCGCTTGGGTTTCCTCGCTAAACACGGCAAGCTTACCACCTGCGCTAACCAGCTTATCAATCGCCAGCATGGCTGGACCCAAGCCATTAGAAACAATGGCTAACCGATCACCGCGTAGTGGCTTCATGCGCGAGAGCGTTTCCAGAGCATCCAATAGCTCATCAGAATCGTCGACCCTTACCACCCCAGCGCGTGCAAACGCCGCATCGAAAACGACCTCACGATTAGCAATACCCGGCGTAGGTGCCATCCCCGAAATATCGGATTGCGGCGTACGGCCGCTTTTAATGGCAAGTACCAAGCGGTTACGCGAAGCATCGCGCACAGAGGTCATAAAATGTTGTGCGTCATTCACCCTTTCCAAGTGTAATAAGATGGCCTGAGCGGGTGAAAACTGATTCACGTAGTCGATTAAATCCGGCAACAAAACATCGACGCTATCCCCCACCGTAATCAAGTGAGAGAACCCAACATCGCGCCCAGCGGCCCAATCAATCATGGCGTTGGCAAGCATGCCCGATTGGCCCAGGTACGCAACACGGCCCGCTTTGACAGGCTGGCTGGCGTAAGAGGCATTCAAACGCTTGCTTGGGACGATGACACCCATGCACTCTGGGCCCAACACTCGAATACCTGAGGCGATGGCGGCTTTTAACATCCGCTCACGAATAGAACCGGTATTGTCGCTATCGCGGTCCAGGTAGGCGCCTCCAGAAAGCACCAACGCGGCTTTCACACCAGACTCGCCCAAGCGTTTAATTAATTTGGGAACGCCTTTAATCGGCGAGCAAACAACCGCCAGGTCCGGCGCTTCGGGCAAGTCCGCTACACTGCTGAAACAGGGCACGCCGAATACCTGGTCATAACCTTTTGGATTGACCGCCCACAGGGTGCCTTTAAAGCCCCCCTCTTGCAGGTTATTCAGCACTAACCCACCCAGCGAGGCCGGTTTTTCAGAGGCGCCAAACACGGCTAGCGTGCGAGGTTCAAAAAAATGATGCAAAAAGCGCGTACTCAAAATTGAGCCTCCCCTGAAGTAAATAACGACGGTGTACGACTTATTGACACTGTCGCGCAAGCCCCAGAGGCGATTAAGGTGGCCTCAATACAATGGAGCGCTTGAATGATCACCTCTTACCTTACCCATCCAGACTGCTCATTGCATCATATGGGACCAGAACATCCTGAAAGTCCACAGCGTCTGGAAGCAATTCGCGCTCGCCTTTCACTTGCCGGTTTATTACAGCAGACCATGCAGTCTGATGCCAAAGAAGCCAGTTTTGAGGCGTTGGCAAAAGTACACCCGCCCCGGCACCTTAATGCCTTAGAGAAATGTGTGCCTGCTGAAGACATTGTCGCCCTGGACAGCGAAACACTCATGAATCCGGATAGCTTAAAAGCTGCCCGGGTTGCTGCCGGGGCCACTATAAAAGCAGTCGATCAGGTGTTTAAGGGTCACGCTGATAATGTTTTTTGTGCCGTTAGGCCTCCCGGCCATCATGCCGAAGCAAGCGAGGCGATGGGCTTTTGCTTTTATAACAATATCGCCGTAGGTGCCGCCCATGCACGTGACGTATATGGTGCCAAGCGTATCGCTATCCTCGATTTTGATGTCCACCAGTGTAATGGAACTATCGATATTTTTAAGGGCAGATCAGATGTCCTGATCTGTACAAGCTTTCAGTACCCGTTTTACCCGTGGCGTTATCTGCGTAGTGAGTGGCACAACGTTGTTAATACGCCGCTAGAATCAGGCACTGACAGCGCTGAATTTCGACGCCTCATTGAGCATCAGTGGCTACCCGCCCTTCATGCGTTTAAACCGGACCTGGTGATGATATCGGCAGGATTTGATGCTCATCGCGACGATACGATGGCCGATATCTGCCTGGATGATGAAGACTATTATTGGATAACGCATTTGGCAATGGAGATCGCGGCGCTTTATGCGGATAACCGCGTTGTCTCTGTACTGGAAGGTGGCTACGACCCTAAATCATTAGGAAGAGGTGTGGAGGCGCATATTAGAGCCTTGCTGGGGCTACCATTTTCAGAAGAAGGTTAAATATTCTGTACTCGCGAATACCCTGGCAGACGCTAACGCTATGTTACTATGGTCCCTATTGCTGTCTCTTATGTGACCATTATGACCGCCAC
Source organism: Halomonas sp. AOP43-D1-4 (assembly GCF_052446175.1). Lineage (NCBI taxonomy): Bacteria > Pseudomonadati > Pseudomonadota > Gammaproteobacteria > Oceanospirillales > Halomonadaceae > Halomonas > Halomonas sp. AOP43-D1-4. Next base: position 94,130 of record NZ_JBQSVY010000003.1, on the reverse strand, counting down.
TTCTGAAGAACATGCCGCACTGCGTATTGCCTCCGGCAGCAAACCGTTTGTAGAACCGCTTCTCTTGGGCGCGCGGCTCAAGCAGATTCGCTTGGCTAACCAATGGACGCTGGAAGATGTTAGCCAGCGTACCGGGCTAGCGCGCTCTACCCTTTCAAAGATTGAGAATGATCAAGTCTCGCCTACGTTTAGCGTCGTTCAAAAACTCACCACTGGGCTTAATATCGATCTACCCCAGCTCTTTACGCCGCCCAAACGTGAACGCTATACCATGGGACGACGCGACTTAACGCGTAAAGACAAAGGGCAGCTACATCCAACGCCTACTTACGAGCATGAGTTACTGGGGCACCAGCTGGCTCAAAAGCGCATGATTCCCTTTAAGACCATTGTGCGCGCACGCAACTTTGACGAATACCACCAATGGGTGCGTCATGATGGCGAAGAGTTTTTGATGGTGCTTCATGGCGATATCATGCTGTACAGCGAGTTTTATGCTCCGCTGCTGCTTGTTGAAGGTGACAGCATCTATTTTGATAGTGATATGGGGCATGCACTGGTGTCTACCAGTGCTGATGATGCGGTTGTTCTGTCCGTTTGTACCCGTGGCGATTTGGCTTAATCTTCAACTTACCGCTTCTACAGACAGTTGGTGGGTTTAGGCAGCCCGGCAAGCCGCGCTATACGTTTCGCAGGGCTGCCGGGGAAAAGCGACATTAAATACATCGACTTGCCCTTCTCTTCTCCCAGCGCATTCTTCGTGGCTTTTACCAAGGGGCGCATAGCCGGCGCCATTTCATAGCGGTTATAAAAATCACGCATTACACTAATTAATTCCCAATGTGCTTCAGTTAATACAAGCCCTTCATCACTGGCCAGCATTTCAGCTACAGCTTTTGACCATTTCGACTGCTCTACCAAGTATCCCTCAGGGTCTAATCCAATTTCTTTATCTGAATCAAGATAACGGTATATTTTTGAATCCGACATATTAATACCACGTAACGATTTGAGGGTGGTGCCCAGTTAACGTAACGAATCCGTTCATATCAACCGTAGGTAAGCCATTCGCTGTAACGGCAGCATTTAGGCCCCACGCCGCGACATCTTCGGCTAACAGATAGATGCGTGACTGATACGCCTGCCAACCTTCCCAGTGCGTATTCAGCGCCGCTTGTACACCTTCTTCCGTCAGTACTACGATATCCTCTTCACCAACGGCTTGCTGCATCTGTTGCGCAGCGTCGCTATTTAGCGCCTTGGTTAAAATATGCAACATACTGAGCATCCCACTAAAAATTAAGTATTTGCGCGTACTGCTGAAGAAACCCGGGTAGTACTTTAGCTTTCAAAAACTGCACATCGTCTCGCAACGTGGATGCGGGCACTCCTAGAGTAACCAAGGTCTCTTCGGTGGTCCAAAGCTGCTCGATATCGTACATCTCCAGCATATCGATGGTGGGGAGGCTGGCTTTCTGCCCTGGCGCCCCGCTGCCTTGCTCTTTTAATAACGCCATAGCGCCCTGCCCAAGGAACAGCAGGTCTACAGGCTGTCCAAATGCGGCTGCTACCAGCGCTGTATCCAGCCCTTCTCGCAGCAGGTTGGAGCCGTAAGGAGCATGACGAATGATAACCAGCAAGCTGTTTGACTCAGCCATTAGCTCTCCTGTTAGGCAAACGTAATAAAACGATCACAGCGCTGCTGTAAGGTTAACAACTGCCCTAGCCCGGTTAACTCAAAGGGCGCATCTATATTAAACGATGCTTTACCATGACGCAGCGCCTCCGCTTCACTTGCCAAGCCACGCCTTAGTGCCGCCGCTATGCATACGTCCAGGGGAACGTTATGCGCGCGGTGTAATTCGACCCAGGCATCGTGCAGGTTAAGCTCATCCTGGGGTGGGGCCATGAGTGAAGACGCGTTGTGCACCCCTTCATGATAAAAAAATACGCCCGACAAGTGGTGCCCCTGTGCCAGCAGCGTACGAGCAAACCTTAAAGCAGAGTGTGGTGCGGGGCTGGTATACGGCGCACCCATCACCAATAAACCATACTCCATTATCGTCTCTCGAATCGGATAGCCAAAAAAAGACAGACCCTACAAGTAGGGTCTGTCCGGTTACCAGCTGACAACGCTATTGGTTAGTCGTTGCTCATGATACCTAAAATTGAAAGCAGGCTGATAAACAGATTGTAGATAGAAACATACAGCGTAACGGTTGCCAGAATATAGTTCGTTTCACCAGCGCGATGAATGATTTCACTGGTTTGATACAGGATGGCCGCTGAGGCGAACAGAACAAAGCCTGCTGATACCATCAGTGACAGGGCAGGAATGTTGAAGATCAAGCCAGCAACCATCGCAAGCACTAGCACAATAGCGCCAGCCAGCAGGAAGTTACTTAAGAAGCTGAAATCTTTCTTGGTCGTTAACGCAACCGCTGAAAGGCCAAAGAAGGTAAGGCCTGTCATTGCCAGCGCATTCATAATCAGCGCGCCACCATTAGGGAGCGTTAAATAGGCTGAAATGATGGGTCCCAGTGTGAACCCCATAAAACCGGTAAAAGCGAAGGTGGCCAGCAAGCCAGCCGCAGAATTTGCCGTTTTATGTACCAGGAACATCAAGCCGTAGGCCCCAATAAAGAACACAAAGATGTTCATTTGTTGGATACCCATAGCCACTGATGCGCCAGCGGTCACTGCGGAGAAAAGCAGTGTCATTGCCAATAATGCGTAGGTATTGCGCAGTACCTTATTGGTGCTGACGCTGTTGGCAACACCACTGGATCGTGTTTGTGCCGTGTTCAGATCGTTATAAGCCATCTACGTATGCTCCCCAAATAATAGTGCTAACAATAGACCAGCATGCCGTTACCAAGTTCCAGACGCAAGTCCTTATCGCTTCGTTCATGTAAAGTACTCAACTTTCTTCTAACGAAAGAATTGACGGATTTGAATAGCGGCATCTTGCAGAAAAAACCACGACTGACGATATTGTCATCGCCAGTCGTGGTGTTTAATGCTCGATTTCTAGCTCTCTATTTCTTCATCTTTTTTCAGCGGAGTCACCGCGCTGCTGGCGGTTTGGCGAATATCCTGCGAGGCATATAACCGGGCATCAACCACATGTAGCACCGCAAGTTGTACGAAAAGCACTGCAAAACAGATGATTAAAGCTTTGATCATGGCGGCTTTCCTGAACCAGGCTGGCGATAGCCAGCCTTTTGCTGAATGCTAGCTTAAAGCAGGCTGAAAGCAATAGCGGTATTCGATAAAAACCTGCCATGAAAAATAGCGCCCTATCTCTAGTCTACTGAGTAAACTCTTCCGTATCGATGTCCGCTTGCTGCGCTGGACTATACCGTTCACCGGCTACCTGATCAGGTGTCATCATTGAGTTGAGGTCACTGAGATAGTTTTTATCGAGCACCCAACTATCGGCTGCCAGGTTTTCACGCATATGAGCGATTGAGCAAGTCCCAGGAATGGGCACTATATGGCCACCTTGTGCTTTTACCCAGGCCAGTGCCAATTGGGCGGTAGTCACGTCAAGCGCTTGGGCTAGCGCCTGAAAGCGTGAAAGCACCGCTAGATTTTTAGGCAGATTGTCAGCGTTAAAACGAGGCATGTTAGCCCGCATATCGCCCTCACCAAACACTGTATCGACCTGAATCGCTCCTGCCAAAAAACCACGACCCAAGGGGCTAAATGCAACCATCGCCACATCCAGTGTTTGGCAGGCTTTAATGAGCGCAATTTCGGGGTTGCGTGTCCAGAGGGAATACTCTGACTGCACTACTGCTACGGGATACTCCTTATGCGCTTTGGAAAGCGTTTTTGCTGAAACCTCCGACAGCCCCACACCGCCTATCTTGCCTTCATCGACCAACTTACCCAGTTCGCCGACACTCTCCTCGACGGGTACGCCGGGATCAAGCCGGTGCAGGTAATAGATATCGATATGATCGGTCTTTAAACGTGTCAGGCTTGCCTCACACTGTTGGCGTAGTATGTCTGGTCGACCATTGATAACCCGCTTTCCCGTCTCAGCATCAATCGCCATACCGCATTTACTGGCCAACAACAGCGCTTGGCGCTTGTCTTTTAAGGCATTGCCCAGTAAGCGCTCATTCGCCGTGGCCCCATACAGTGTCGCGGTGTCAAAGTGCCGATACCCCATTTCAAACGCTTCATGCAATGCTCGCAGGGCGTCTTTTTCAGACACCTGCTGACCATAACCATGAGACAAGTTCATACAACCAAGGCCAACAGCAGGCGAAGACACTTCTTTAAGACGCTGGAAAAACATCGACATAGGCATTCCCTGAAAGAAAATTTCTGCAGTACCGTTATGCCGTATAATAGTTAACAACTCAACGAACGAAAGCCCCACGGCACACCATGGGGCTTTCGGCAACGAACCATAAATTTCAGATGGCAGGTTTTCAAAAGCCTATTAACCGGTATGACGGCCTTGAAGCTTATCCAGTAGCCGATCAACCATGCCGACGCCCGGCCCGACGCTCTTATGAAATAGCTCAGAATGAGGTGCGCTAGGGTGCGGCCGTGTCGGCGCTAGCTTTTTGGCAGCGTCGACTTTATTCCCCAAGTCGATAAGTTCATCAACGGGTATATGATTACGTAGTTTGGGAAATTGGTCGGACTCTTCATCATCAATGTGGTGGCGAAGCTGCTTTTCCATCTCTTTAGTCAACGGCATAAACGTGGGGTCTGACGCATCGACATCCTCTAGCTTCTTCATCACGTTGACCAATTCATCATGCTCTCTCTTATCGTGCTCAACTTCATCACGCCCATTAGGAATATGTTTCTCCATAGCAGGGTAAACATACATTTCCTCAGCAACGGCATGGCGCATCACTTCGGCAATAGCGGCGTCTATCAAGACTCGACGTTGCTCGGGGTCGTTACTGCTTTCTACTTGGGCAAGTAGCTCCAGCATTTCCTGGTGGTCAGTCGTTAAAATATTGATGACGTCCAACCCGTTTCCTGTCTGGCCTTGCGTGTGGTTATCCATACCCTTCTCTCCCTCTTATTCAGAATCCATGAGCCGCCAGCTCCATTTCAAGCTAGCTCGCCTGACCGGTATTTCCAAGCTAACAGCCCGTGACCTAATACATGTTAAGAAGGTTTTTAAAACTGATTGGCAGGTGGCTGACGTCGTATTCAAGCCGCACGCCATCAGCTACGTTATAAAAGGATTTCAAACCAGGGAGCGGATGATGGCGACGTTTATGGTGTATCGAGCGGTTCAGGAAGGCGCTGAAATTGATGCCCAGCCTGAGTGGTGGGTCGTAGACTTGCGTGAGGAGGAAGAAAGAGATGGCGATTTGGTACGCAAACGTTGTGCGACCAAGCCTGAAGCCGATGAAGCCGTTAATGAACTTAACAAAAAATATGCAACGACTTAGTAGTATCGATAACAGTACGACGGCTGAACATCCACCAGCCTGACAGCTAACAGGCTGGTGGACGATAATAATGTAGCAAGCAGAAGGAGGCCGCTATTTTTTACCCGTTAACGATCTAAGCAGCGTCTCAACCTGGTGGTCGCCCTCGCCTTCATTATCCAACTCCTCTTTCGCCAGCTCTTTTTTATTTCCCACGACGGCATTGCAGGCACTGCAGTAGATATTGTCATCTTCGTCTGTGTTTTCAGGGAAACGGTAGTCTTCGCTGCCACATTGGGCACATCGTTTCGGAAATGCCATTTAAACTTACTCCTTGTGTTGTGTGCGACATACCTTTACAGCTTAGCTGAGAAGTGAATTAACTGCGTATGTGCACCTATAGCACATTCAGCGCCTAGCTCTCTTGTGGTGGATACGGGTTCTGCTTTAATAACGTGGCCAAGTGAACACAATTAAGCGCCAGGCCTGCCGTAGCGCTCTGAGTCGCTTCTGGTGTCTTCTCAAAATCCTTGAGGTCGACTCCCTGCATGGCTTCACCCACCCAATAGGTGCATGCGTTGGCAGGAAGGGTAAAACCAACGTCGTTTAGCCCCTGAAACAGCTCGGCAACAATATGATGAGCGCCATCTTCATTACCTACCACCACGACACCGGCGACCCGACCATACGAGACCATTCGTCCCTGCTCATCGGTTTCGCCAAGAAACGCATCCAGTCGCTCTAATACACGTTGACAGATACTGGAGTGATGGCCCAACCAGATAGGGCTACCCAGGATGAAGATATCGGCATCCAGAATCTGCTTTCGTATTTGCGGCCAATCATCACCCTCACCTTCATCCGATGTCACACCGGGCTTAATATTAAAATCCGCAGCACGGATTTTCTCGCCAGTGACGCCATGGCGCTCAAGCGCTGCCAAGGCCTCGGATATAAGTCGATCACAAGAAGACGCTGCGGGTGACGCTTTAAGCGTACAGTTGATAGCCAAGGCTTTTAACGACATGAGACTCTCCTTTTATGCGGCTTGGGGTGTCAGTGCTTGCGAAGCTTGGGGGTTATCTGCCGGGCGAACTGCCGAAATGAGGCTTTAACCGTACCCAGCGCGTCCGGATCGCCGTGCAAAAGCGCTGACATATAGGCTTTCGCCTGCTCGGGCTTTATATGCGGCGGGATCGGCGGAACATCAGGGTCAGTTATAACTTCCAGCACAACGGGGCGGTCAGCACTTAAGGCCTGCTCCCAAGCATTCGCTAGCATCTCGGGATCGCTAACCTTAATGCCCTTGAGCCCAATAAGCTCGGCATATTCGGCATAAGGAAAGTCAGGGAGATCCTGCGAGGCTTCATACTTCGGGTCGCCTTCCATTACCCGCATTTCCCACGTGACTTGATTAAGGTCCTGGTTATTAAGCACCATAACGATCAAGCGTGGGTCCGCCCACTGCTGCCAATACTTGGCAATGGTAATTAACTCCGAATTACCGTTCATCTGCATGGCCCCGTCCCCAACCAGCGCAATGGCCACCCGTTCGGGATAAGCGAACTTGGCGGCTATCGCATAGGGAACGCCATTTCCCATCGTGGCAAGTCCACCGGAAACCGATGCCATCATGCCACGGCGTAATTTGAGATCACGTGCGTACCAGTTAGCAGCGGAACCGGAATCGCTGGTGAGAATGCAGTTATCAGGCAGGCGCGGCGACAGCTCCCAAAAAACACGCTGCGGGTTAACCGGGTCAGCCTCCGCCATGGCACGCTCTGCAAGCACTTCCCACCATTGGGCAACACTTTTCTCAATATCTTGACGCCAACCACGATCTGTTTTCTGCTCTAAATAGGGCAACAGCGCTTGTAAGGTAGTCGCGCTATCACCCACGAGGTTCACCTCCATTGGGTAACGCATACTCACCTGGCGCCCATCAATATCGATTTGTACACCCCGAGCCTGCCCCTCCTCCGGTAAGAATTCCGAATAAGGAAAGCTTGAGCCAATCATCAATAGCGTGTCGCAGTTGGCCATTAACTCCCAGCTTGGGTTAGTACCCAGTAACCCGATAGATCCGGTAACGAAAGGCAAGTCGTCAGGAAGCACTGCACGCCCCAGTAGCGCCTTAGCGACACCAGCGCCTAGCCTGTCAGCCACCTGAATAATCTCATCGGTCGCATTCAGAGCCCCAGCACCCACTAGCATCGCCACTCTCTTTCCTTCATTTAACACTTGGGCGGCTTGGCGCAAATCATTGTCATGAGGCACGGTAATGGGGCTTGAGTAGCCCACGCCCGAATGCACAGTACCGTGAGCATGCGCAGGTGTTTCAACCGCTGGCTGGGACTGAAGGTCATTGGGAATGATGATAACCGTTACGGTCCGCTCGGCCAGTGCTATACGGATAGCGCGGTCAATAAGGTGGCGTATTTGAGCTGGGCTGGTCGCCATATGCACGAATTCATGGGCGACGTCTTTGAAAAGCGACACCAGGTCGACTTCCTGCTGATATTCACCACCCAGGGCCGCACGTGCTTGCTGGCCAACAATGGCAACGACTGGCTGATGATCTTTTTTGGCATCGTACAAGCCATTAAGCAGATGAATGGCACCAGGCCCGGAAGTCGCGGTACACACACCAACTTCCCCCGTAAACTTGGCATGAGCACACGCCATGAATGCCGCCATCTCTTCATGACGGGCTTGCACGAACTCGAACTGGTCACCCGCTCGTTGTAATGCCCCCATGATGCCGTTGCTGCCATCCCCCGAATACCCGAAAATACGTTTAACACCCCACTCACCCAAACGTTGAACCAGAAAATCACCTACCAGCTGCTTACTCATTCAAGCCTCCATGGCAAAGCTACGCCTTAGCTCGTCACTTTCATATAAATGTTCACTAGGCCTATAGGTATAGATACGGGTATCAGCAAAGGTCAACTTGGCAGGGCTTTTTGTTAATTATTATTAAACAACAACCTGTAGAGTAGGCTAGTTTGGTTGCTAAACGGTCATGTTCATTTTTTAATTCTCATGGATTACCCACCATAACGAAATGTATGCCTAGCACCTGAGAAGAATTTAGTGATTTCAATGCCAACTATTTTACACTTGGGCAAGGCGAACCCAACGTAACCGACGATATAATCTAGCTATACGTTATTTACTTTTACGCTTAAAGCAAGAAGCCCGACCAGAGGCCGGGCTTTAACGTTGCATCCTTGTACACTCCGCAAGCTTCCTGCCTGCCCATCCTTAGGGAGTCTTCCTGACTCACTACTCCTTGCTGAACATCCTTGTCCAGTGGGTTGAGATTGCCACACTAAAAATAGCCTGTAAGTAACATAGTATAATTGATAGTAAAAACGCACTTATTTATTAACCTGCAGTAACTCTGTTAGTTAGCCAACTAGCCAAACAATGAGGCCACCTGCTAATCCACTTCGGGTTAAGTAGTAGAAACTTAGCCATAAGTAGTTATAACTATAATCTTATTTATCATACTTATTGAGGACGCCATGCACTCTAATACAAATTAACAATAAGAAACGTTCTTTTGATTTAAAAATAGTATGTAACATTAGATGAAAAAAGGCCTATAGTCTTTCATCACCCGTATTCGGGTTGATACATAACTCATGGAGGAGAAAGTGATGATCGCTGTTCATCAGGGTACCAAAATTGCGTTTTCAGCTATTTACCGGCGTTTGGTTATCAACCAGCTTATAACGATGTAGCGTGATATTTAGTTCTGCGACCCTTGGCTAGCCGTAACGACGTCTAGGCCAAGGGTGGCGGAGTCTATGAGAGTTTTCAGCCACAAGCGGTTCAATCAAACTTTCTTTTTATCTCCGGTAATTTCATCGGTGACTTTTCGCAATCCCCTTTCAATCGGATGCTCATCATCATTATCACCTGTCACGCTAAACTCTGAGTTCGCCCCCCCGCTGTATATTTCTGCACCACAAGTGCCACACGTTGGGAGGGCATTTTCCGTATCGTTTGCGTCGGCGATATATTCCTTACCACATTTCTGACACTTATCGACATGTTCCATGACCGTTCTCCTTTTTCCTATATCACTTCAACCTTAGAAGAAAGAAATGGTTCCATAAAGTCCGGGCAAGCCGATAACCACGCAGAGTGGTCCTATTGCATCAGACTACCGCCCGCGTCGTCGTCAAGCGCGATTCCCTGGACGCCTATCTCCGCCTCTAATGACAACAGGTAGTGGCGCAATGCGCGCCGCGTTGCCTGTTCCTCCAGGTGATGGCGAACACGTTCGGTAACGGCTTCGTAAGGCAGCAACTGCCCTTCCTCGCGGGCATCAACCACCACCAAGTGCCAACCATAGCGGGAGGCAATGGGCCGCTCATGAAGGCCGTTGGGTAAGTGGTGTAGCACTCGGTCAAGTTCAGCAACCGTTTGCCCTTGGGCCAACCAGCCGAGCTCCCCACCTTGGGTGTTGGAAGGACACGCTGAGTGGCGCTGGGCAAACTCCGTAAAGCGCGCAGGATCGTCCTTCAATGTTTCCAGCAGTGTTACGCCTTGCTGATAGTGTGCATCCCGAGCCACAGCATCTTCAGGCGCCGCAGCCAGCAAAATATGACGCACCTTTAAGCGTGTGGGCTCACTAAAACGCTCGGGGTGGTGCGCATAAAAGCGTTGGCAATCTTCGGTGCTGGGCTCCGGCACGTTCAGCGCTTGCTCTAGAAGCTGTGCAATCACCTTGTCATCCGCTGTTTCATTATCAGCCAATAACCCTTGCGCCTGGGCCTGCTGACACAGCAGCTCACGGACAACCAACGCCCGCGCAGCCTTAAGCTGGGCACTCCCCGCACTGTCTGACGGGTGATACTGCATTTCATGGGCAATGTCGCTTTCTTCAATAGCGCGGCTGCCCACCTGTATCAATGGTAGCGTGGCTTCACTTGGCAGCGCTTCGATATCAATCATTTGCATAACAACTCTCCTGATAAATTAGCGCTTAGCCGCGTTTACGCACTAATTGATAGCGCCGGGTCAGATAACCGAAAGGCACGCTCCATACATGCACTAGCCGAGTGAAAGGGAACAACAGGATAATGGTTAGCCCCAAAAAGATATGCAGCTTGAATATCCAGGAAACATCTTGCAGATAGTTCGCTGCGCCGCCGTTAAAGAACACAATGGCCTGTGCCCAGCTTGCCAATGTCAGCATCATTTCGCCATCCATATGGCCCAGCGTGAAGAAAATGGTCGTCAGCCCAAGGCATGCCTGAATAAGCAAAATAGCCAGAATCAGCGTATCCATTTTACTCGATGAGGCGCGCACACGTGGATTGAACATCCGCCGATAAAGCAGCATCGCCCCGCCGATCACACACAACACGCCGGCAATACCACCAATCACCACGGCAAGCAGTTGCTTGGTGCTAGGGAGAAGAAAGTGCTCATACATCCAGTGTGGAGTAAGCAGACCAACCAAGTGGCCAAAAAAGATGGTAATGATGCCGATATGGAAGAGATTGCTGGCCAGGCGCATGTTTTTGGTCGACAGCATCTGGCTGGAGCCGGTCTTCCAGGTGTACTGCCCGTAGTCAAAACGCACCAGGCTCCCAAACAGAAATACGGTACCGGCGAGATAGGGATAGTAGCCGTAGATAAAATGCTCGAGGTAAGTCGTAATAGCGGACATTGAGATTCTCCTGTTAACGACCCATTGCCGGAGGCTGGGCTCCGGGAGAGAGAATGCGAACGGCATCGTGTTGAACACCCTGCTTGCGTTCAGCCAAGCGACGCCCTTCGGCAGATTGCAACGCACAGTCCTCGTCGGATGCCGCAGAAAAGCGTACGGCTTCCTCTTCCCATACGGCATCCAGCGCTTCGGGGGTATTGTCAGGCTTTTCCGCCTTCACAACGGGGCGATGCGCGTTTATGTCCGCTTCGGCGCCGATGAGCGCCAGCAGCGCATGGATCACCAGGGCATAGTCGCTATCACGCTCTTCCAGGCGAGCGGCAAGTAACGCCAGAATATGGCGAATATTGCCAATCCAGCGGGCCATTTCCGCATCGCTTCGCGTGGAGAGATACTCCAGGAACAGCGGTAAATAGTCAGGAAGCTCCCGGGCGTCTAGCTCAAAACCCGCCTTTTGATACTCATCCATGAGATCCACCATGGCCTGGCCACGCTCTCGTGACTCTCCGTGTACGTGTTCAAACAGCAGCATCGATGTAGCCCGACCCTGTTCGAAAAGCGCGACATACTCGGCTTGAAGGCTTAAAAGCTCGCTATCGGCAATTTGCTGACACCAACTCATCAAACGTTGGCGTAACGAAGCGGGCCAGCGATTCTCCGCGGCCACGATCTCGACAAGCTCCCCTACGGCCTGCTGCAATTCAGCTGTTGGGTAGTCAAGCAACCGCGACAGTACACGCAGGCTGCGCATGGTCTGTTGCTCTGGGGTCAAGAGCGGTTCTGCCAGATTACTCATGACGAGCCTCCTCGGATTGCGCCTGCGGATCAAAAACATTGACCGGCTTCACCATCGTGCTCTCAACAGGCCGACCGTTGAACAGGTTCGCTGTGCTCTCGCCGTTGCACCCGTCACCAAAGGTGAATCCACACCCACCCCGTTCCGGGAAGGCGTCGCGCGCCATCTCGCGGTGGCTGGTTGGAATCACGAACCGATCTTCATAGTTGGCGATTGCCAGATAGCGGTACATGTCCTCCACCTGAGCAACGCTTAGACCCACATCTTCCAGCACGCTGATATCCGCTTCTCCTTCAACATGCTTACCGCGCATATAAAGGCGCATCGCCATCAAACGCTTAAGCGCGAGCACAACGGGGGCTTCTTCCCCGGCGGTCAGCATATTGGCCAAGTACTTCACCGGGATGCGCAGCGACTCAATTTTTGGCATCACGCCATCGAACTCGACCTTACCCGCTTCGGCCGCAGACTGAATGGGCGACAGCGGCGGTACGTACCAGACCATGGGCAGCGTGCGGTATTCAGGGTGCAGCGGAAGCGCCAGCTCCCAATCAATGGCCAGTTTGTAGACAGGCGATGCCTGAGCGGCCTGAATGACGTTGTCGGGAATACCGTCTTTCTTGGCTTGGGCAATGACCTCAGGGTCGTGAGGGTCCAGGAAGATGTCGCGCTGGCGATGGTACAAGTCCTGCTCGTCGGCGGAGCTTGCGACTTCCTCAATGCGGTCGGCGTCATAAAGCAGGACACCTAAATAGCGAATACGCCCCACGCAAGTTTCTGAGCAGATGGTTGGCTGGCCCGACTCAATACGCGGATAGCAGAAAATGCACTTCTCGGATTTGCCGCTTTTCCAGTTGTAGTAGATCTTCTTGTAGGGGCAACCGGAAATACACATCCGCCAGCCGCGGCACTTATCCTGGTCAATCAGTACGATGCCGTCTTCTTCACGTTTATAAATGGCGCCACTGGGGCAGCTTGCCACGCAGGTAGGGTTAAGGCAGTGCTCACACAGGCGTGGCAGATACATCATGAAGGTGTTTTCGAACTGGCCGTAGATATCTGCCTGCACCTGTTCAAAGTTGATGTCCTTGCGACGCTTGGCAAACTCGGTGCCCAGAATTTCCTCCCAGTTAGGGCCCCATTCAATTTTCTTCATGCGCTCGCCAGAGATCAGTGAACGCGGGCGGGCTACCGGCTGGTGCTGGCCGGGCTTGGCAGTGTGCAGGTGCTGGTAATCAAAGGTGTAAGGTTCGTAGTAGTCATCAATAGCGGGTAAGTCGGGGTTGGCGAAGATATTGGCCAATACACGCCATTTACCGCCAATGCGTGGCTCGATCTTGCCATCACGGCTGCGCATCCAGCCGCCCTTCCACTTGGCCTGGTTTTCCCACTCTTTGGGATAGCCGATACCCGGCTTGGTCTCAACGTTGTTGAACCAGGCATACTCGACACCTTCGCGGCTAGTCCAGACGTTTTTGCACGTTACTGAGCAGGTGTGACAACCAATGCACTTATCAAGGTTGAGGACCATGCCTACCTGAGAGCGAATTTTCATTTCACGGCCTCCTGAACGTCATCTTGGCCTTCACCATCCAGCCATTCGATATGCTTCATCTTGCGTACCAGCACGAACTCATCGCGGTTCGAGCCTACGGTTCCGTAGTAATTGAAGCTGTAAGCGAGCTGGGCGTAGCCGCCGATCATATGAGTGGGTTTAGGGCAAACACGCGTCACAGAGTTATGAATACCACCACGCGTGCCGGTAATTTCCGAACCGGGGACGTTCACCTGACGCTCCTGGGCGTGGTACATCATCACCATGCCATCCTTAACGCGCTGGCTGACCACGGCGCGGGCAGCAATCGAGCCATTGGCGTTATAAACCTCTATCCAGTCGTTGTCCTGAATATCGATATCGGCGGCGTCAGCTTCGGAAAGCCACACCACGGGGCCACCGCGGTTCAGCGTCAACATCAGCAGGTTGTCAGAGTAGGTGGAGTGAATCCCCCACTTTTGGTGCGGTGTCAGGAAATTCAGTGCCTTGCTTTTGAAGCCGTTATCCTCGGGCAGCTTGAAATTTTCCGCGGCGCGAGTATTGATCGGTGGGCGATACACCAACAGGCTTTCGCCGAAGTCGCGCATCCAGGCATGATCCTGATAGAACTGCTGACGGCCACTGACCGTGCGCCACGGAATCAGCTCATGAACGTTGGTATACCCGGCGGTATAGGAGACGTGCTCATCCTCCAGGCCCGACCAAGTGGGGCTGGAAATGATCTTGCGCGGTTGCGCCACGATATCGCTAAAGCGGATTTTTTCATCCTCTTTAGGTCGTGCCAGATGCGAGTGGTCGCGCCCGGTAATTTTGGAGAGTGCCTCCCACGCCTTGAGTGCTACCTGGCCATTGGTTTCTGGCGCCAGCGTCAGTACGGTTTCTGCCGCGTCAATAGCGCTTTCGATGTTCGGGCGCCCTTTTGCCGGGCCTTCATGCTTAACGTGATTCAGTTTGCCGATCAGTTCTATTTCGCTATCCGTGTTCCAACTGATGCCTTTGCCACCATTACCGAGCTTTTCAAGCGCCGGGCCAAGTGAGGTAAAACGCTCGTACGTGGCGGGGTAATCGCGCTGTACTTCTATCAATGCAGGCATGGTTTTGCCGGGGATGGGCGCGCACTCGCCTTTTTTCCAATCCTTTACATCTATCTGCGCAAGCTCGCCCGGGGAGTCGTGCTGCATGGGGAGCGTGACTAAATCCGTCTCTTCGCCCAAGTGGCCCACACACGCTTTCGAGAACGCCTTGGCGATGCCTTTATAGATGTCCCAATCGCTGCGCGATTCCCAGGCAGGATCGGTGGCAGCCGTTAGCGGATGGATAAACGGGTGCATGTCGGAGGTATTAAGGTCGTTCTTTTCATACCAGGTCGCCGTGGGTAGCACGATGTCCGAATAGAGGCAGGTCGTCGACATACGAAAATCAAGCGTGACTAATAGATCAAGCTTGCCTTCAGGCGCCTCGTCGTGCCATTTGACCTCTTCTGGCTTCTGCCCGCCAAAATCGCCCAGGTCTTTACCCTGAATGCCATGCCGAGTCCCCAGCAGGTACTTGAGCATGTATTCATGCCCTTTACCGGAGCTACCCAGCAGGTTAGAACGCCAGATAAACATGTTACGCGGGAAGTTCTGGGGGTTATCCGGGTCTTCGGCAGCAAAAGAAAGCTCACCGGCTTTTAATTGCTGAACGACATAATCCTTGGTGGCCATGCCGGCGTCTTTGGCCTTGCCCGCCAAATGCAGCGGATTCGTGGTTAGCTGAGGAGCAGACGGCAGCCAGCCCATACGCTCGGCGCGTACGTTGTAGTCGATCAAGCTGCCGGTATGACGACGTGGGTCAGCCAGTGGCGAAAGGATCTCTTTGATCTCAAGCTTCTCATAGCGCCACTGCGAAGAGTGGTTATAGAAGAATGACGTAGAGTTCATATGACGTGGTGGGCGCGTCCAATCAAGCCCAAATGCCAAGGGCAGCCAGCCCGTTTGGGGGCGCAATTTTTCCTGGCCGACATAGTGTGCCCAGCCGCCGCCGCTCTGGCCAATACACCCGCACATGATCAGCATATTGATCAAGCCGCGGTAGTTCATATCCATGTGGTACCAGTGGTTCATACCGGCACCCACGATAATCATGGAACGCCCACGTGTCTTGTGGGCATTATCGGCAAATTCCCGCGCGATACGAGTACACTGCTCTGCCGAGACGCCGGTAATTTTTTCCTGCCAAGCGGGGGTGTAGGGTTTTATCTGGGCATAGTCGGTAGCGCCATCGTCCTCACCCGCTTGACCAAACCCACGGTCGATACCGTAGTTGGCACACATCAGGTCAAAGACTGTCACCACCAGCACGCTGCTGCCATCGGCTTTTTGCAGCCGTTTAGCGGGCAGGCTATGGAACAAGCGGTCGCCACTCTCGCCTTCTACATGCGCAAAGTGCTTATGCTCGATACCGCCGAAATAGGGAAAGGCCACGCGCGCGATGTCGTCATGGCGCTCGGCAAGGCTCAAGAGAGGTGAAATTTCAACGCCATCGGCATCCAAAGACTCCAGGTTCCATTTACCCTGGTGAGCTTCTTCTTCCCCCCAGCGGAAACCAATAGAGCCCTGCGGTACCACCAGCTGATCACGTGCGTCATCCCAAACCAGTGTTTTCCATTCAGGATTATTTTCCTGCCCCAGGTGATCAGCAATGTCACTGGCGCGCAGTTGGCGTCCGGGCACAAGAGAGCCATCATCGCGTGGCTCCAGCTCGACCAGGCAGGGCATATCGGTATACCGGCGCACGTAATCGGTAAAGTAGGCGCTGGGATTTTCAAGATGAAACTCTTTGAGAATGACGTGGCCCATGGCCATGGCGAGTGCTGCGTCGGTGCCCTGTTTGGCAGAGAGCCACTCATCTGTGAGTTTGGAAACCTCGGCGTAATCGGGGGTAATGGAAACGGTTTTGGTGCCCTTATAGCGAACCTCGGTGAAGAAGTGGGCATCTGGTGTGCGGGTCTGAGGCACATTCGACCCCCAGGCAATGATATAGCCTGAGTTGTACCAGTCGGCAGATTCGGGAACATCGGTTTGTTCGCCCCACGTCATCGGCGAGGCGGGTGGCAAATCGCAGTACCAGTCGTAAAAGCTCATGCACACGCCACCGATTAACGACAGGTAGCGGCTACCGGCGGCGTAACTGACCATCGACATGGCAGGGATAGGCGAAAAGCCAATGATGCGATCAGGCCCGTACTGTTTGGCGGTATAAACGTTGGAAGCCGCGATTAACTCATTAAGCTCATCCCAGTTGCCACGAACAAAGCCACCCATGCCGCGGGCGCGTTTGTACTCTTTTGTTTTGGCCGGGTCTTCAACAATAGAAGCCCAAGCCTCTACTGGGTCACCTTTTTCACTTAACGCTGCACGCCAAAGCGCCAGCAGCGGTTTACGGATAAGGGGATACTTAAGGCGGTTAGCACTGTAAAGATACCACGAGTAGCTTGCCCCTCGAGGGCAGCCGCGAGGCTCATGATTAGGCAGGTCGGGGCGTGTACGTGGGTAATCGGTCTGTTGAGTTTCCCATGTCACCAGGCCGTTTTTGACGTAAATTTTCCAGCTACACGAGCCGGTACAGTTAACTCCGTGGGTAGAGCGGACGACCTTGTCGTGTTGCCATCGGCGGCGGTAACTGTCTTCCCACTGGCGGTCTTCCTGGCGAACTTCGCCGTGGTCATTGGCAAAAGGCTCGCGCGTTTTGCGGAAAAAATTTAGCCGGTCAATGAAATGACTCATGGTCGATCTCCCTGGCGCCAAAAAGAAAGCAATGCCTAAACAGGCGTCTTGGAAATCGATTCTGAGCGATTAAAACGGCAATATCTGCCAGGTTACCTCCATATAACCCCACCCTACCTCTTAAGGGATACGCGGCTAAAGACCACAGGTGACGACGTTTCATTCATGGCAGTAAATCAGACAAGATAGCGATGAAACTCCGTATAACCCCTCAGCGAAAAGAGGTGGTTCTTGTTCACAAGAAGCTGTTTTAATCCAGAGATAAACGTATGATTGAGCACTATTTTGCGGTTAAGCATCTTCATATGGCGGCCGCCTATGCGAGCCTCGCCTTCTTTATAGTATGTGCTTATTGGTCAGTCACTGAGCGACCGATTCTTAAGGCGCGCTGGGTCAAGATACTCCCTCATATCATCGATACGGCGCTTCTAACCTTCGGCGTGCTATTGGCCATCATGCTGAGCTTCTGGCCACTTCCGCCATGGCTCAGCGCCAAAATCACCGCGCTGATTGTTTATATTCTGCTCGGCACAATGGCGATTAAACGCGGTAAAACGCCAGCCATTCGGGCCGGTGCCGCCGTGGCAGCGGTGCTTGTATTTATCTATATACTGGGCGTTGCGATGCATCGGACTCCGCTTTCATGGCTAAGCTGATGACGCTACCTATAAAAAGTGACGCCATTAACGCGCATTACTCACCAGGCGGGAATAACATACCGGCATGAAGTTGGTAGAGGTCTGGCTGATGCGCTTCCGCAATTCGGGTGACGCGTTCGATTCCCTCCTCCAACAAGTGCACCTCTATTTGGCGGCGGTCTTCACGTCCTTGACGGCGCTCAACGAGTGATAGCTGCTCACAGCGATCGATCAATGCCACAGTGCCGTGATGCTTGGCTTGCAGCCGCTCGGCAAGCTCACCTACCGTTGCCCAATCACGCTCAGCAAAGCCGCGTAAGTGCAGCAACAGCTGGTATTGCAACGCGGTGAGCCCATGCTTGCGGCAGATATCTTCGCTGCGACGTAAAAAACAGCGTAACTGATAGCGAAACTGGGATAGACGCTCGAAATCTTCCTTATCAAGCTCGTCTTTTTGCACTGCTGTTTTTTTTGCCATGGATGCTCCTTAACGTGCTCGTGACGACTTCCCCCCGCTTGACAATACCGAAGACGTCCTCTAAAAATAAAATATCATCATATGATATATAGCCGTTTAATTTTAAGACACCAAGAGGTAGTTGAGATGAATGTACTGACATTTTTCAAAATGCCCTTTAGTCATCGCGCTGGTTGGCAAGCGCTTAAAGCGAACTCGCCCTCCATTCCGACGTTAGCGTGGTGTGTGGTTCTTCCCATGTCGTTATTGCCCCCTTTAATGCTCTATTATGCAGGAACGCATTATGGCGATACCTTTATGACTGGTTTTGCTGAAAGGGAGTGGCGGTTTATTACGACGATTCTTTTTTTGGCCGAGCTACTGACTTTTTTTATAATGGGCTGGGTTATTCACGCAGTCGTCAATGGTGTCGAGCAACTTTCAATTAGCTATAAAAATGCCTATTTGCTTGCCACACTCGCTCCTCTTCCCTTATGGATTTCATCCCTTGCGCTATGGGTGCCCTCGTTATTTTTCAATATGATCGTCGGATTGGCGGCTCTAGGCGTGTCATGCAGTCTGATTTATCACGGCTTGCAAGCGCTCTGCACTCGTAACGAGCTGGATGTTGCCACTATATCAGCCACTTATACTATTATGTCAGCCGGCATTCTTGGATGGGGTGTTTTGCTCGCGGTTGTTTGGGCTTACTAAACGCCGTTGAACGCCATGGTAGTTCTAGCGCATTTTCAATGTGCGAAGACGTCGCTTGTGAGCACTAAAAATAACGCTCATCAGAAATACCCGAATCTAAAAAAACACACGGCCTCACTTTTTTTTAAGTTTTACGTGATTGGCCTCTTAACCAACCATTATATTGACGAGAGACAAAGAAGATTACATGATCCATCAGGATACGATGTATCTGCTTCTCATATCTTTCGATAAGTAATATAGTCATTTATCGTTAGCCACACCGTCGGCTTCAGCAGCTTTTACTTATCTTTTTAAGACCCCTTCTTTTTAAATCCATGGGAGTCGCATGAATCTCTTACGCCACTCTCTTGTAGCTCGTATTACTGCTTACCTCCTGGCCATCACAGGGATGACCGTTCTCAGCATCGGCTTCACCATGATGGTTGCCCAAAATAGCCAGGGTGATGCAGCGGCGATTAATGTCGCGGGCTCATTACGCTTGAACAGCGCTCAGCTTTCTGAAGCCTTGGGCCCATTGACCCAAACGCAAAACGGGTCTCAACAAAACGTTAACCAACTGACTGATCAGCTTACCGCGAAACTGGAAGGCCCAGCACTCGCCGTTGGGTATCACTACACCCATGATGAGGTGCTTCAAGAGCAGCTTACTGGGCTAAAAGCGCTGTGGCATAACACCTTAATCCCCCTGCTTGATGATGCTATTCACGGTAGTAGCAACGATATAGCACAAGCCAGAGTAGCGCTGAATAATCTTATTCATCATATTGACCAGTATGTCTCGACACTTGAAAGCAGCACTAAATCCAAGATGCATTTACTGGGTTCTCTGCAGCTGCTTTTTTTCCTTTTGATTGGTGTGCTGCTTTTCATTGCGCTCTACGATATTCGGCATAATCTGGTGACGCCACTCCGCCAGCTTAGAGTCCTGAGCCGAGAAGCGGGCCATGGCAACTTCCAGTATCGCTCTAATTTTTCCAGCCACGATGAGCTAGGCCAGCTTGGGCGCGCTTTTGATCAGATGGCAGCGAGGCTGGATACGCGTTACCAGGCGTTGGAAGCGCGTGTATCTCGCAAGCAGGCTGAGCTTAAACGCCACAATCGCGCCCTCCAGATCATTCACAATGGGAGCCGTACGCTTTATGGGGGCGGCAATGACCTTTGCGCCAGCACGGCACCTATCTTACGCGAGCTTGAAGACCTACTGGATATCGGCCCTATCGTGCTTTCGCTGCGCAGCGAGCATGACGATACTGATATGGCAATTTTGGCAACCCACTCATCCGAGCGGCCTCTCTATTGTCGAGACTTAAACTGCCTTGCCTGCCTGGAGCCGCAACGAGGCAATTCAGTTGCTCGCAATGCCGAAGCGATCGTGCTGCCCGTTGCGGTTGGCGAGGAGATTCTTGGCTCCCTGACCGTGGGCTACTCTGCGCCCATCAACGCATCGAAGCAGCAGCTACTCAATACGCTTACCGACAACCTGGCCACAGCTATCTTTTTACAGAAGCGTATTGAAGAAGAGCAACAGCTTTCTCTTGTCAACGAGCGCACGATTATTGCCCGTGAGCTTCACGATTCACTCGCGCAGTCGCTGTCTTATTTAAAGATGCAGGTAACCCGCCTGGAACGCATGCAGGCGAAGCAATTTTCCGCCGAGCAACAACGTGGCGTGACCAGCGATTTACGTGAAGGGCTGAATAGCGCCTATCGCCAGCTCCGTGAGCTATTAAGCACATTCCGGCTTAGTTTGGATACGCCAGGCCTTCAACCCGCCCTTCAGCAAACCATCAAAGAATTTAGCCAGCGGCTTGGGTTCCCGGTCGAGCTAACCTACCGCCTGCCGCCCCACTTACTTAGCGCAAGTGAAGAAATACACCTGCTGCAAATCACGCGCGAAGCACTCGCCAATACACATAAACATGCCAAAGCTCACTGGGCACACGTTAGCCTGGTGTTTGATCAGGCAACACTGCACTTGGCGATTGAAGATGACGGTATAGGCCTACAGGATGATCAGTCCCCCCCCATGCACTACGGGCTAGTGATCATGCGTGACCGAGCCAATAACATTAATGCCGACCTTCATTTCAATAATCGACCGGAAGGAGGCACAGGCGTTTATCTGTGCTTTACCCCGTTGACCGAACGTCTTATCAAGGAAGGAAGTACTTGAATATGGCTAGCGAAATTTACGACGAGCCCGCCACACTTATCGTAATTGATGATCATCCATTGCTACGACGAGGCGTACGTCAATTACTGGAAATGGAAGATGATCTGGCATTGGTATTTGAAACAGGAAGCCCCCGTGAAGGCATCCATCAAGCCATCACGCTTGATCCAGACATGGTACTGCTGGATCTCAATATGCCCGAAATGGATGGCCTGGAAACACTTAAACATTTGCGCGAAGAAGGTTATGCAGGCCGCGTCATTATGTATACCGTGTCAGATCAGGAAGACGACGTGGTCGATGCACTGCGTGGCGGGGCCGATGGCTACTTGTTAAAGGACATGGAGCCAGAGGATATGATTCATCAACTGCGCCAGGCTGCCAAAGGCCGCATGGCCATTAGCGAAAATTTAACAGCGCTACTTGCCCAAGCATTGCGCAACCAGCGTTCACTCCCTACGAAACCGTCTATTAATGCGCTTACTCAGCGCGAAAAAGAGATTCTTGCCGAATTAGCCGCAGGCATGTCGAACAAGCTCATTGCCCGCAAGCTTGATATTACCGAAGGCACCGTCAAGGTACATGTTAAGCACCTGCTCAAAAAGCTAAGCCTACGCTCCCGCGTTGAAGCGGCTGGTTGGGCCGTACAAGAAGGCCTCAATAAGTAGCTGAAAGCCTGCCATGAGTGGATACCCCTTAAAATCCAACTTCCACTTATTGCCATTTATTACACCACCAAACGCATCATTAAAACTTTTAAAAACAATACATTAGATACTCAACATACATACCTCGTAAGAGGTACTTGAGAGTTCCCATCCATTGACCTGCCTCATTCCCCCTCTGCTTGCTAGCGCGTATCTTTCGTATAAGCAGTGCTATGCGGCACTTTTCTACAAGGGGGTACATGATGGCCAGAAAAAATGCTGACATTGAACGCTGGGATGTCGAAGACTCCGGCTTCTGGGAAAACGAAGGAAAGCACATTGCAAACCGCAATTTATGGATTTCTATTCCGAGCCTTCTGGTAGGCTTTGCGGTATGGATGATGTGGGGCATGATCGCCACCCAGATGCAAAACCTGGGCTTTCCTTTCACTACTGACCAGCTCTTTACCCTTACCGCTACTGCGGGGCTGGCGGGCGCAACATTACGTATTCCTGCGGCATTTATGCTTAGTTTAGCGGGGGGACGTAATACGGTTTTTCTCACCACAGCATTGCTGATCATACCCGCAGCAGGCACTGGGTTCGCGCTTATGAATCCGAACACGCCTTTCTGGATCTTTCAGGCACTGGCCCTGTTATCAGGTATTGGCGGAGGAAACTTTGCCTGTTCCATGAGTAATATTTCGAGCTTCTATCCCAAAAAACAGCAAGGCTACGCACTGGGAATGAACGCAGGGCTTGGCAATTTTGGTGTCACCACCATGCAAATCCTTGTTCCCCTAGTGATGACTGTCGGCCTTTTTGGTGTTCTTGCGGGCGGCCCCATGGAGCTTCAAAACACAAGCGGAACCTTGATTGGCCGAATTGAGGCGGGCACCCTTACCTGGATACAGAATGCGGCGTTTATCTGGGTGCTCTTTCTCATCCCTTTAGCCTTTGCTGGCTGGTTTGGTATGAATAACTTGCGCCCTATTAGCCCCGACCCAGGCACACCGCTACAGGCATTTGGAAAAATACTGGGGCTTTATGGTGTAGGTATTATTGCGACATTCCTTGGCCTTGTGGCGCTGTCTTGGCTAAATATGTGGCTGGCTCTACCCTGCACCGTCATTGTCACTCTGATCATGCTGCGCCTTATACCTGGCGAACAAATCAAACCTAACATCCAAAAACAGTTTACGATTTTCCGTGATAAACACACGTGGGCAATGACGCTACTTTACATCGTCACCTTTGGCTCATTTATTGGCTTTTCAGCGGCTCTTCCCCTTTCAATCACGATTATATTCGGCAATATGGCCGAAATAGCGGCCGATGGCAGCATTAATCGAATCGCCAACCCGGATGCGCCTAGCGCGCTTACGTGGTCATGGATAGGCCCTTTTATAGGTGCGCTGGTGCGCCCTATCGGTGGCTGGGTAGCTGATAAATTCGGGGGCTCACTGGTCACACAAATCATCACGGTGGTAATGGTCTTTGCATCAGCCGGAGCAGGTTACGTCATGATGCTGGCGTACAACGCCACCGATCCTAACCAATACTTCTGGTTATTCATGCTGCTGTTTATGGTGCTCTTCACCGCCAGCGGCATCGGCAACGGCTCTACATTTCGCAGTATTGGCTTTATTTTTGACGCGCAGAAAAAGGGTCCGGTACTGGGTTGGACAGCGGCTATTGCTGGTTACGGCTCGTTTATTGCCCCCGTTGTGCTGGGGGATCAAATTCGTGCAGGTTCGCCTGAAGTAGCCATGTATGGTTTTGCCGTTTTTTACCTGGTTTGCCTGCTGATCAACTGGTGGTTCTACCTGCGCAAAAATGCCTATGTGCGGAATCCATAGTGATTTGATGCCTTATTAAATTGGAAATCTGGATATCAATGCTATCTATCCTATTGACGGGAAAACTCAGGGGGCGCCATGGCTACCCATCGTTTTAAGCAGAATGCGGTACTCATTGCCAACACCTTTGCGTTCACCATGTGCTTTATGGTCTGGACCATGTTTGGTGAAATTGGCGTTCCTATTGCCGAGGAATTAGCACTTAACGGAACGCAGTTTGGCATTTTAACGGCCATTCCCATTCTTACCGGCGCTCTCGCCCGCTTGCCTTTGGGCTCAATGACAGACCGTTACGGCGGGCGTCCGGTTTTCTTTATTGTGCTTTTGGTTATTGTGCCCGCTATCTGGCTGGTGCAGTTCGCCACCGCTTATTGGCAGTTATTAATACTAGGCGCTTTTATCGGCCTATCCGGGGGAGCTTTTTCGGTTGGTATCACTTATACGGCAAAGTGGTTTGAAAAAGATCGCCAAGGCTTGGCAATGGGGGTATTTGGGGCGGGCAATGCGGGTGCCGCTGTTACCAAATACATAGCCCCTACCGTTATCGTTATGCTTGGCTGGCAAGCGGTACCCAATCTGTATGCGATTATCATGCTCGCAACTGCCGCTTTCTTTTGGTTCTTCTCGTTTACTGACCCGAGCCATCGCAATACACAACGTAGCTCCTTGCGTGAGCAGCTCAACGTTATCAACGACCCAAAAGTCTGGAAGTATTGTCAATACTATTCGGTAGTGTTCGGCGGCTATGTCGGCGTCTCACTATGGCTTACCCGTTACTACATGAATGAATATGGCTTTGGTATTCAATTAGCTGCCGTGATTGCCACTATTTTCGTCTTGCCTTCCGGCATTATTCGCGCATTCGGCGGTTGGTTATCGGATCGTTTCGGCGCCCACACCGTGACCTGGACATGCTTATGGGCGAGTCTAATTGCGCTCTTTATCATGTCC
This sequence comes from Halomonas sp. AOP43-D1-4, assembly GCF_052446175.1. Classification (NCBI taxonomy): domain Bacteria; kingdom Pseudomonadati; phylum Pseudomonadota; class Gammaproteobacteria; order Oceanospirillales; family Halomonadaceae; genus Halomonas; species Halomonas sp. AOP43-D1-4. Next base: position 69,470 of record NZ_JBQSVY010000003.1, on the reverse strand, counting down.
TATCCAGAGACTTACTATAGCGTTCAAGGCGCTGCCAATGGGGCTCGTGTGGAGTTTGGATTTGGCATACCCGTGTGGCTTTTCACTACCGCGCTACTTGTAGTGGGCATTGCGTGGGGAATTGGTAAAGCTTCTGTCTTTAAGTATCTTGCCAATGACTACCAGGAAAACCTTGGTTTGGTATCCGGCATTGTCGGCCTTGCAGGCGGCCTGGGAGGTTTTCTACTGCCTATCATGTTTGGCGCCCTCGTCGACCTGACAGGCATCGCCACCACCGTATGGATGCTGTGCTTCGCGGTAACACTTATTTCGATTATCTGGATGTGGTGGACAGAAAGACGTGTCAAAACGTTTACAAAAGAGACGGAAGATTAAGCAAATCATATTTCCTCTCTTCTGAAAGCCGTTGCTTGCAGTTTTAAGTAGCGGCCTTTAGTAATTTGCCATGATGGAGAGTTGTCTACCACAGTGATCAGCGAGATTATATGCTGCTTATCTGCCGGTTCTTGGCGTGGTTTCAGCCACTCACTGCATCGCCAAACTGGTCCTTGGCTTGGGCCAGGTTGTTTTGGATTATCTTGATGGCACTTCCAACACTTAAAAGGAGTATACCATGGCGCGTTTTGACAACAGAATTGGTCTTATTACTGGGTCTGCCAGCGGCATCGGCAAGGAAATTGCCATTCGTTTTGCTGCCGAGGGTGGTACTCCTATCATCGCTGATCTCAACCTGGATGCCGCCAAGGCCACTGCCGAAGAGATCAAAGCCTCGGGCTCCGATGCGTTTGCGGTGGCAATGAACGTCACCGACGAAGCGCAAGTCGAAAAGGCGGTGAATAAGGTCATTGCCAAGTACGGCAAGATTGACGTCCTGGTCAGTAACGCAGGTATCCAGACCGTACATCCGCTGGTCGACTTTCCGTTTGAAGACTGGAAAAAGCTGCTGTCCATCCATCTTGACGGCGCATTCCTTACTACGCGAGCCTGCTTAAAACACATGTACGCCGCCAATTATGGCCGTGTAATTTACATGGGCTCGGTCCACTCCAAAGAGGCCTCTAAGCTCAAGGCGCCCTATGTCACCGCCAAGCATGGCCTGATCGGCCTCAGCAAGGTGCTGGCCAAGGAAGGAGCAGAGTACAACGTGACCTCCAACGTGGTATGCCCAGGTTTTGTGCGCACACCGTTGGTAGACAAACAGATCCCTGAGCAAGCAAAAGAGCTGGGTATCACTGAAGAGGAAGTGATCAAGAACGTCATGCTTAAAGACACGGTGGATGGGCAATTCACTACCACTGACGATGTGACCGATGCCGTACTGTTCTTTGCGGGTGCCGAGAGCAATGTGATGACCGGTCAGTCGTTGGTAGTAAGCCACGGCTGGTTTATGCAGTAACCCGCTAGCCTGCTGATGTCGGGGCCCGCATGATTGATTACACCTTCCAAAATAATTCGGGCCTATCAGCCTGACACTGCTTCATTGCGCCCATCGGAGGCTGATGGTGCGTTGATGTGGTGGTTGTACAGCCAGTTACAACGTGACAGATCATGTTGCGTCTCTCGGTAGCGCCACCGGGCAATCGTGGGACAAGAAACACGATAACGCAGCGCCAATTCACTATCGCTAACCGAGGCGGGTGCCAGCTGGATCTCGCGGCGGATGCGTGGGGTAGTGGTCGCTGTCTTGTGTAATTTGATATCCATTTCACTGCTCCTGAATAAAGTAAGCAATGAGATCACGTGCTGCCAACAGATATGACTTAACCTATCATCCGGCCTCTTACACCAAGTGTCCAATACCTTACTTAGTGGTATCGCCAGGTTATCAAAGCAAAAGTAAGTTCGTGTACCTCAGCCATGTAGTGGCAAAGCTGGAGATTCAACGGGCTCCATGAAACCGGAACGCCAAAGGGAAAGTAATCTCATGCAACTTAGGAAGGCGTCTTCGGTAGTAGTTAGGAACAGGCAGTTACGAGTCCCTTCAGTTCTACGCGTGGAGAACACGAGAGACCAAGGGGAGTGCGTGAAGGCTACGACATGTCAATGGAAGCGCCTTAGTCATATCCAAGGCGCACCCGAAAGCCAGTTTACTGAGTCGGCCAGCACGGCAGATCAGATCAGATCAGATCAGTAATGACGACTTGCACGAGCTGGCCAACAAAGTGCGAAGCGAGGCGCTTATCGGTTCTTCATGCCCTTGCCACTGGCACCGAAGACACCCAAAACGCCATCACCAATCTCTTTGCCAATTTTATCTAGATTATCAAGGAAAGATCGCTTAGTGCCTATTTCGGAGTCGCAAGCGGCGCAAACAACTTGCTCATCATCGTTATCAGGGATGCTGAGTTCGGTATTGCCGCAGTCTGGGCATTGTGCCGTGATTGTGTCAGCCATTTTTTTAGCTCCTGGTGTGTGGAAACTTCAGGATAGCTAAGACGCGCTAACTGCGATAGTGAGACCCAGCGCCCCGGTCGAGGCCGAGAATGCCGACCATTTCCCTGCGCTTGTCCCTCACCCAAGGGGCTTTTTTCCAGAATTAGCCGTGTATTAGGCGAGCGCCAGGTGGCACCTGATATCGCAACTTGTGGCAGTCGCCAGGCGGCGGCTGGTGGCCAGGTGGCCTATCTGTGTACCAGATTCGGCATTCGCCGGGAGGCGGAAGATGCCCATTCGGGGCGTCCGAACCCCGCTCGTAGTCACGATGCCCACCGTACCCATAGCCGTCGCTGTATACCGCGCAACCAGACAGCGCTGCAGCGATAACTGCCGCAGCAGTTAATTGCAATTTTCTCATCTGTATCTCCTACCTCGCGATAACGCGAGATTACCAGAGATGCCCGCCAAACACTTAGCGGAATCTCGATATGGCCACATTATTGCCAATTACGAAATCCCATTGCCGTTAAAACCGGCGAATACCAAGACCGATAATCAGGCCAGACAAAAGCTCGCCGGCAAAACGTCGGCAAAACGTCGGCACGCTGATGAAAAGCGACGACGGCAATGAGTTCATCATTCTGCATCGCTGGTTTAATCCGGCAGGATTGCGCCTAATCCGGATAACCGCGATAGGGTAATCATGTCGTGCTTCAAGCCCAATAAACAGCATGGAAACGGCCATCCGCCAGCAAACAACGGAGGCTAACAACAGCCCCCGCATAACCAGCGTCCATCACAAAATAACCATCAGCCATACGGCGCCCCCAATCCTGCGCAGTATGACGATTTCGACGACAAAATCCCTTTTAACTGACGCCTGATCGGGGCGCTCAAATACCGAAAACGTAGAGCCTAGCGCCTCGCATTGCGGGGCTTTTTAGACTTCGCCATCACTACCTTGCGCAGAGCGCGCCATATTCTGCGATACAGCGCGGCACGGGCGGCAGCATTGCGCTTTTCAATATCCCGCATTTTCGGGTCAGGGTTGTGGAAAGCCATGTGATTCCCTTTTTTTATTAACGAAGGCTACCACTGTGATGACGTACATCGCCAGTGGGCTTCTTTTTGTCTGGAGGAAATTATGCAGGCACCAATTCTCATTAACGAGCCGCTGTTAACGCCGGATATGAAGCGCACCTGGAGTGGAGCTACTCAGCTTTTCCGTAAAGACTACAAAGACCGGCAATTCACCAGTGAAGAAACGCTGATGTTGTTCTGCGTCCGCCTGAACATCATTTATTTGCCGAGCTGATTGGCGGGCAATGGTGCTGGGTAAACGGCTGCGCTGAATGTAATGGTAAACCACGCGATTGGATGACCTATATCGAGTGCGATAAGCACGACGTTTGTCGCCTCAAAGCCAGTTACCAGAATCCCCATGGGGCGGCAAACACGACCGGCAATGCAAGCCTTGCGCCGAGATTGAGCACGAGGCAGAAAAGACGGAATCGCTTGCAGCGATGCCGAAAGAGCAAGACGAGATTGATTACCGCCTTGAGGATAATCCGCGCTGCCCCTATTGCGATTTACAGTTTGAAGCAGAACGCGAAGAAATTGACGGCATGGTCAATAGAGAGCAAGAGCGTGAATGCGAGCGATGCGATAACACGTTCACGATTGAAGCAGAGATCAGCGTTACCTATTCAACCGCGAGGATAAAAGGCTAATGAAAACAGAGCTATGGACAATAGCCCGCAACCCCACTGGCGAATGGCTCACTGCTGGGTCAGCTAACTCGCCAACGTATGAGCAGGCGGGGGAAGGCACTGCCCAGCCAGCGCAGGCCGTATCACGCGAAAGCGAGGGCTTTATAACGAGCAGCGAAAGGTAAGACATCCTTAAGGTAGCGACAGCATGATAGAGGTTTCTTAGAAATAGTAGAGGCAAGTTATGGGTTATCTAGACTACAGCAAACTGATGCTCACCAAGGTGGCTAAAGCCGAAGCGCGGGAAACCTGGGAGCGGCATATTGAAAGCCCTGACCAAGCGCTGCCTACTGGCCGGACGAGCCGCGACCGTTACATCGTTACCGGAGATAAACTTGGACCAAGCACTTGAAAAAGCCTAGAGGCCATTAACGAGCAGTTAGCATCCCGACATGAGGACATTGAAGCGAATAAAGCGGCGTTAATTGCCGAAAATGGGACATTAGCGGAGCGTATTGCTGCACTCGAAGCAGATAATGCAGAGCTGCGTCGGCAGCTTGTTTCGATGAGGGCCGCGTAATGACTATTGATCAACAATATACCGACGCACTAAAAGAGCTAGAGCAGGTTAAGGTCGAGCGTGACGAACTGGCGGCGCATGCAGAACCGGTAGCGGATACCATAGGCTTTCCGGCTCTCCACGATATTCGCCGCCAGACCTCCGTGATAGTAACGAATATTCAAAATTGCTGGCGTTTTGCAAAGTATCTGCATGCTATTGAAAACAAGTTTTTCATGGTCTCGGGAGAGCCAGACGAAGATTACCCAGATGATGAACCAGAAGATGAATGCTTGGTTAATTCTTGGGGCTCAACTGAAGAGCAGTATATTGATCAGTTCGCCAAAGCAATCGCGATAAAGCAGCAGAAGCGTTGGAGGATGCGCTAAAAAATGTGAATCATCAGAGTTTGCGTTTTCCATTAAGGGCTTTCTCTACCACACCGCCAACAAGCTCCGCCAACGCGCCGAGGCCCACCAATGACTCACCACCCCAAAGGCCGCATGTGCATGGCCTGCCGCCACGCTATCAAAGACTGCAGCCATCTATCCTTCCCAACCATGCCCGCCTTGAGCAAATGCAAACGCCGCGTGATCGTGCGCTGCACGGAGTTTGAGCATGCTAACCGACCTACCCAACGCCAAGCGGATCGCTGCGTTATTGAGGCAATAGCGCCTAGTACTTGATGCGCCGTGCTGGCGACTATCGACCTGACCGTTTAAAGACTTCCGCCGCCAATGAGCGGTTTTTTTACGTCCGCAGGCCCTGCCCGGGCCTCACGGTCCAATCATGGAGGCATCATCATGGACCTGTTGTTAACGCCGGTGGAGATTGAAACCTTAACGGGCCGAAAACGGTGCAAAGAGCAATGCGCCGCGCTCGATAGCATGGGCGTACGCTGGAAAATTAATGCTCGCGGTTCGCTTATCGTTGGCCGCCGGCATGTTGAGCAGGTGCTGTGCGGAGAGGCTTCCACCCAAGCACCAGAAATAAAACGACCTAAATTCGAGGCACTTCAAGCATGAAGCAAGATAAACCAGGCATCCCCCGTGTGTATTGGAAAAGCGGCGCCTGGCGGTACAAGTGCAACGCCCGCCAGAAAGCTTTGGTGGGCAAGAGCTGGATACGGTTAGGCGAAACAGTAGTAGCCGCTCAGTCTGAATTTGAGCGGTGGCAAGCAAGATTATTCCCAAAGGCAGGAATGGGCCTCATTTTTGACCGCTACGAGGCTGAAATCATCCCAGCCAAACCCTCAGAGGCAACACGCAAATCAAACCTGCAGGAATTAAAGAAGCTGCGTGCTGTGTTTGTCGAGTGCGAGCCGCGAGATATAACGGTGCACGACATTTATCGCTATATGGATGCCCGCGGCGTTCAATCGAAAACGCAGGCCAACCATGAGCTGGCCACGCTCAAACATATTTTTCGGTATGCCCAGCGCTGGGGGATCGTCGAGCACAACCCGGCTGATCCGGTGACCAAGATCAAAGTGAAGCCACGCGACCGCTATATCACCCATTCCGAGTTCGCCCGCTTTCTGAAATTCACGTCGCCATGGGTAAGGCGCTATGCCTTATTCAAATACAAAACTGGATTGAGGCAACGCGACATACTTACCTTGCGTCTTGATCAGCTAACTCCCGACGGCATCGCTTTACGAAGCAGCAAGGCGGGCAAGCAAGCTCTTATTCCGTGGGATGATGGACTTAGGCAGTTAGTGAAAGAGATTAAAGCCGATAACCTGGATAGAGGAAACAAGGCCCTACCCTATTCAGCAAGCGAAACGGAATGCCCTATAACAAGGATTCATTTAATTGCCGCTGGCAGTACGGCATGCGTAAGGCAATGACGAAGGCTTAATTGAACCGGTTTACTGAACATGATTTGCGCGCTAAGCATGCGACGGATGCTGACGAGCAAGGATTCGATGCGAGTAGCAATTTGCAGCACAGCGACCGGAGAACCACAGAGGTTTATTTGCGAGCCAAGAAGGTACTTCGAGTCAGCACCTTAGGGGCCGAAGAATTCATTTCTGATTAGACATTAGTCTATTGTGCACTGGTCTAGCCTGAGCTGTATAACGGTAGGCGTTCCCCTCGTTATACTTTCGCCCTTTTTTCGTACCCAGAAACGAAAAAAGGAACCAGCTAAGTAGCTGATTCCTTTCGAATAATGGCGGAGGGACAGGGATTCGAACCCTGGATAGGCTATTAACCTATGCCGGTTTTCAAGACCGGTGCATTCAACCGCTCTGCCATCCCTCCGGCTTATGGGTGCGTATAATAGCAGTATTCCCTTGGAAGTCAACACCTTCTAGCCCAATTAATACAATCGCAGGCCTACACGGGTAATCGTGCCTTTTTCCATGTCGCTGACGACCCAGTGAATACCATGCCAATCCACATCATCACCCACGACAGGATGCCCACCCACGCGCAGTGCGACGAACTCGGCGAGGGTCATACTATGCTCCCCCGGGCTTAGCGTTAAGCCATATGCTTGAGCAACGTCCTGCATAAGTGCATCGCCCTCTAATGTGAAGGTACCGAAGAATGCACGCTCATGTTTGAGGCCAGCATCGCCATTGAATAAGCGATTTAGCGCAGAAAGATCTTCTGTACGCCCTATCACACAGATGACATCGTCTAATTTCAATCGCGTGCTGCCCTTGGGATGCAGCATGGTGTGATTACGAAACAGCGCTGAAATCAACGCCCCCGATGGGAAGCGCAGCAGCCGGATGGGCACATCTTCGAGGTCCCGGTTTTCGACCACGTAAACAAACATCTCAAAATCGTTATCTGGCAAAATCCCCAGCGGCCCACGGCGGTTAGGCGTTGTGCCTACTGGCACCTCCACTTTTAATAACCGGGCTGCCAACGTGAGCGAGCCGCCTTGTATCAATAGAGACAACAACACAACCGCAAAGGCGACGTTAAAGTAAAGTGATGCATTTTCTACCCCACCAATGACGGGGAAAATGGCCAGCACGATGGGCACTGCCCCCCTTAAACCTACCCAAGCGATAAAAAAGGTTTCACGCCAGCGAAATTTAAAAAATGGCTTAATGGTAATTAATACCGCCAAAGGGCGCGCAATAAAGATAAGCGCCAGCGCAACAAGGCTTGCGGGCAACGCGACGTCCCACAGCTGGCTGGGTGTTACCAGAAGCCCGAGCACCAGGAAAAGGCCAATCTGGCTTAACCACGCCAGGCCATCGTGCACGGGAAGAATAAAGTTGAGGTGTCGGCCAGGCTGATTGCCGATCATCAGGCCTGCCAGGTAAATCGCCAGAAAGCCACTACCTCCCAGCACACTGGTAAGCCCGAAAACGCTAAAGCCCAGCGCCAATGCCAGCATGGCATAAAGGCCAGGCGCTAAATCCAGCCAGCGGAGCAGCTTGGCGCTTAGCCAGCCACCGCCAATGCCGACAATCAAGCCAATACCAAACTGAGAAACAAAGAAGGTCAGGGTTTCAAATGCCCCGCCCATATCACCGACCAAAAGCTCTACTAGCATTAAGGTCAGAAAAATCGCCATTGGGTCGTTGGTGCCCGATTCGATCTCAAGCGTTGCCCCTACCCGCTCGTTGAGATTCACGCCACGACCGCTAAGCATTGAGAAAACGGCGGCAGCATCGGTGGAACCCACAATAGCGCCCACCAATAACCCTTGCACCAGGGTTAAATCAAACACCCACATAGCGATCATGCCCACGACCGCACTGGTGATAAAAACCCCGAAAGTCGCCAGCGAAAGTGCCGGCTTAAAACCTACCCGGAACGTTTTAAGGCGTGTACGTAAACCGCCATCAAGCAGAATCATGGCAAGCGCGAGGTGGCCAATTGTGAACGCCATTGAGTAGTCGTCAAAGGCAACGCCAAGAACGCCTTCCTCCCCTGCCAGCATACCTAGCCCCAGGAAGATGAGCAGAAGTGGCACACCAACCATTGACGAGAGTCGGCTCGCCAAAATGCTCAGTGCCATTAGAGAACCACCAATTAAAAAGAAGGTGTAAATTCCGTCCATGTCTCTCCGTCTCTACATCAATGCCACACTATTATTGCATGCTACCGGTAAATTTACTGTGCGAACTCAGCAGACCAACACGTTCAAGGCTAGTCACGCACCGTTTGTCAGGGATAAACTCCGCCATCTCGATATCAGGAGTTATGATTATGTCATGCTGCCTTTCTGGTTATAGGCACTTACGTTTTTTGATGGTGATTTTTTGTTTATTTTTCGCATATTCATTAGCTTATGCAGAACAAGACACGCCGAAGGAGGATCAGACACCGCTTTCTCTTGAAAGTGACATTATGATTCCTGACATGCTTTGGCCATCCGTTGACAGTGATGTTGTTGATGAAGTGCCCACTACGGCACTGGCACCTCCGGCTCCGCTTGAGCCGCCGCCATTGAAAAGCGTGCGTTTAATGCTGGACTGGTATCTTAGTCCTCAGCATGCGGCCTTGGTCATTGCGCAAACGAGAGACCTGTTTAGCGCACAGGGGCTGGAAGTGGAGCTTCAAACACCGGCGGACCCTGCGATCGCCATAAAACTGCTGACGGCGGGAGAAGTGGATTTAGCGTTAACGCGCCAGCCATTGCTGCATCTACTTGCCCACGAAGATGCTCCCATCACGCGCATTGCGACACTGATTGAAACGCCTCTTAACGCCGTCATTGTCACTGGCGACGCTCAACCGGAAAATGCGACGCACCTGGCCGGGCTTCACTACGGCTACAACACCCGAGAAGGTGCCAACTTGCTGGTTCCCAAGCTCGTGCCGCGCTCCGTACGCCAAACCGATACATTTTTAGAACCTCAAAGCGTTCATTTTAATGTGGTCAATGCGTTTACTGAAGAGAGCGTAGAGGCCATTGCTGACGGCTTTTATCATTTTCTGCCCGAGCAATTAGCCTCAAACGGCATTGCCACGCATACCGTGCGCTATAGCGAGCTGGGCATTCCGCGCCATGATGGGCTAATTGTAGTGGCCAATAGCAACTCATTAGCCAAAAAAGCCGATACGTGGTCGCGTTTTTTGGTGGCGTTAGAAGAAGCCAGCAACTGGATGGTGGAAAATCCGGAGTCCGCTTGGGAAACGCTGATTGGTGCTCACCCCATTCTTGATAACGCAACCAATGCCAACGCTTGGCCGGATATTCTGCGCCGGATCGCATTAAGCCCTGCTACCTTGAACGCACGCCGTTATGCAACGTTTGAAACGTACCTTTTACAGCAAGGGCTAATAGACGCTGAACTGCCCACATCACGTTTGGCCATTGACCCTTACACTCTTTAATCCAGGAGCGCTTATTGTTCAGGAGAAACTCGTAGCGGGGGCTTATCATTAAGACCTGTTAAGTGCAGGCACTGTTTTCAAGCAGCCTAGCGCTCATGGTGTTCCAAAAAGGCCTCAACGGCTTGCTGAAACGCCTCAGGCTGCTCTGCGTGAAGCCAGTGACCTGCGTTTTTAAGCGTTACTACGCGCGCCTGGGGCATCATCTCACGTAAGGCAGGCAGCATATCGTCCGTCACATAGTGCGACTGGGCGCCGCGAAGCACGAGCGTCGGACCTTCATAAGGGGCTTCCCCCGCAGGCAAGTCAATAATATCCTCATACCCTCGCTGGATCTCATCCAGCCCTATGCGTAGCCCCAACTCGCCTTCTTCAGTACGCGCTAAATTGGTCGCCAGAAATAGCCGTGTAGATCGCGAATCAACGTGTTCAGCCAGCAGCTCATCGGCTTCACGACGATTTTTTGGTCGACCTTCTCTAACACGCTTAAGGGCCGCAAAAATATCATCATGGCCATGCTGATAAACGACCGGAGCGATATCGCCTATTGTCAACGTCACTACGCGCTGGGGCGCCAGCCTTGCAAGGCTGATAGCAACTTTACCGCCCATGGAGTGGCCAAGCACATGCGCCTGAGTAATAGAAAGGCTATCGAGCAGTGCAATGACGTCCTGGGCCATCGTGGCATAGCGCATATCATCGTTATGCGGTGAACGGCCATGGTTACGTAAATCCACGGCAATGACGCGGCGCGAACGCTGCCAGACTTTCAAATGGGAGCGCCAGTTGTCGGCACTACCCATTAAGCCATGAATCACCACAAGCGGTGTCGCATCGGGAGCTCCTTCACTCTCCATGTCCAGATAGTGAAGGTCCACCGTGGCAGCATCAGTCATGTAAACTCCCTAAGCGTTGATTAATCAGGTGATTGTCAACAAGGCCGTCATTGTTAAGCAACAACGATTAGCCGTACATTATTAAACCGTACGTGGAGATAGGTCGGTATGCCCCGTCCAAACCACCAAGCGGCGCGTCAACCAGGCAAGCAGCAAGCCGTACAAGGGTAGAAAGAACAGCAGGCTGATGGCGAGCTTTATGGCATAGTCCACCGCAGCAATTTCTAGCCAGTTTGCGGCCATAAAGGCGTCAGGGCTGTTATAGAATGCGGTGGAGAAGAACGCGTAAGTGTCAGCAAGATTACCCAGCACCGTCGAGCATACCGGCGCTACCCACCAGGCCAATTGACGCAAGCGATCAAATACCTGCACGTCCAGTAACTGCCCTATGACATACGCAAGAAAGCTTGCCAGCGCAATGCGCGCCACAAACACATTCCACTCGCCGAGTGCTTCAAACCCGGCAAAACTGCCCCGCGGAAATACGACCGACACAACATACGATACGACCAGAGCGGGCAACATCACGCGCAAGATAATGGCGCGTGCAGCATTTTTGCCGAAAAGGCGGACCGTTAAGTCAGTGGCCAGAAAGATAAACGGAAAACTAAACGCTCCCCAAGTGGTATGGAACCCAAAGAGCGTAAACGGCAGCTGAACAAGGTAGTTACTGGCAGCAATAATGCCGATATGGAAGGCGACCATTACCACGAGGCAACGGCGGTACTGCGTATCACTTAGTGCAAACATGCAAAATGACCTTTTTTTACAAGCCAAGAGGGGTTAGGGAACCCTCATAAGAAAGCGCATAGCGCTGCTGGCCGCGCATTATACGCGTTCTTAACTGCATTAAAAGTCGCCACCCTGCCTGTCAGCACTTAATTGACTCAATCACGCGGCGTTGCTTTATCAGCATCGCCGATAGCGCGTTCACACATGGCGATACGCACATCCTCCAGGCTTGCCGGGTCATCAATGGTGGAGGGGATCCCAAACGCCTTCCCATCTGCAATCGTGCGCAATAGCTTTCGCAATATTTTTCCAGAGCGGGTTTTCGGCAAACGGTTGACCACCAGCACCTGCTTAAAACATGCGATAGGACCAATATACTCACGGACACGCGCGATCAGCTCATTTTCAAGCGCCATTTCATCGCCGTTAAATCCATCCTTGGGAATCACCAGGCCAAGGGGGATTTGTCCTTTCAGCATATCGTGGATGCCAATCACCGCACATTCAGCCACTGCAGGATGCGCGCCCACCACTTCCTCCATTTCTCCGGTAGAGAGCCGATGCCCTGCCACATTGATCACGTCATCGGTGCGCCCCATAATGAACAGATAACCCTCTTCATCGAAGTAGCCGCCGTCGCCGGTTAAGTAGTAACCCGGAAACGCCGCCATATAAGCGCTATGAAAACGCTGGGGGTCATGCCAAATGCCCACCAGGCACCCAGGCGGCATCGGTTGCTTGATAACCACACTCCCCTGTTCCATGGGTGCTGCGGGTTCGCCGTCGCGGCCTAACACCTGCACATTAAATCCAGGCACCGGCAAGGTCGCCGACCCCGCTTTGATAGGCATGGTTGCCAGGCCTGGTTGGTTAGCAGCAATCGGCCAGCCTGTCTCGGTTTGCCACCAGTGATCAATCACCGGCACATCCAATAGATCATCCAGCCAATGAAATGTAGGCGGGTCAAGTCGCTCACCCGCTACAAACACGTACTTCAAGCTACTGATATCGTACCGGGAAAACAGCGCGGCATCCGGATCCGCTTTTTTAATTGCCCGAAAAGCCGTGGGCGCGGTAAAGAAGCTTTTGACGTTGTATTCCTCAATAATGCGCCAGAAGCTACCCGCATCGGGTGTATTGACCGGTTTGCCTTCATAAACAACACTGGTACAGCCTCGCAGTAGCGGGGCGTAAACAATATAGGAGTGGCCTACCACCCACCCCACATCTGAGGCAGTAAAAAATACGTCGCCTGGCTCCAGGGCGTAAATTGCCTCCATCGAGTACTCAAGCGCCACCGCATAACCACCAGTATCTCGTACCACACCTTTGGGTTTTCCCGTCGTGCCTGAGGTGTACAAGATATACAGGGGATCGGTCCCTTTTACGGGAACACATTCGGCAAAGGCGGCGCTGGTCACTAAATCCTTCCAGTTATAATCACGTTCGCCCAAGGTAGCCGGTGCTATGTCACGCTGATAAATCACACAGGCATTCGGCTGGTGAGTACTTAATGCCAGCGCCTGGTCAATGATTGGCTTATAGGGAATGACCTTATCCACCTCAACACCACAGGAGGCAGCAACCACCACGCTGGGTTCAGCATCCTCGATTCTTGCCGCAAGCTCGTGAGGCGCAAAGCCGCCAAAAACGACGGAATGGACGGCCCCAAGCCGCGCACAGGCATACATCGCGACCAAGGCTTCAGGAATCATGGGCATATAAATCACCACGCGATCCCCTTTTTTTACGCCAAGTTCGGAAAGCGCACCGGCAAAGTAGGCTACCTGATCACGCAGTTGCCGGTAGGTTAACGTTGCCTTGGCATGCGTTACAGGTGAATCCCAGTAAATAGCAGGCTGTTCCGCTCGGCCCTGCTCAACATGGTGGTCGAGCGCGGCATAGCAGATGTTGATCTCACCATCGCTAAACCAGCGAGCATGCTGCTGGTCATCATAGGTAAGAATCCGTGTAGGTGGCGTAAACCAGGGCAGGCGTTTGGCCTGCTCAGCCCAGAAGTGTTCGGGCTGACTGTTCGCTTGCAGGTAGGATTCTTGGTAGCGGCTCATAATGACCCTGTCTTTATTGTATTATCGAAGTAGCATTGAATAGCTTCTACTCTATAAAGTAATTGCCGTACTCACCCTCATACTATCGGCTAAAGACGGACAATGGGCCAGGGAAGACGTTAAAGAGCCAGCGTTATCATTGATTAACCGTTAAATGAAGATTTGGACAAAACTCACTAAATTACCGATTATTAAATTAATCATCGTTGCACTGCGGCGATGGCATAACAATTGATAAAAATGCATGTATAAACACTAAAAATAACCGCTTCCCGTCCAGTGTAGGCAAGGAGATTATGATGTCTGCGTCCTCAAGCGCCGCTGCATGTCTGCTCGAAAATAACTGCCAAAACCTTGTATCAGCTACGAATTTATTAAAAGCCTTGGCGAATGAAAAACGCCTACAAATACTCTGTTTACTGGCCGAGGAGGAGCTTTCGGTCACGCAGATTAATCAGCAGCTTTCACTGAGCCAGTCGGCGCTTTCGCAGCATCTGGCTATTTTACGCAGGGATGAGCTGGTCAATACACGACGTGAGTCACAAACCATTTATTACTCCTTGCGTAGCGACAGCGCCAAGGCAATTTTAGACACCCTGGCGCAGCACTATACAACGTAAAAGCGCACTGTTTTTTTAGGGACTACCGACGCTGCCAGCCGGAGGCCTCCAGCATGCTGAGAGCTTTTAGCGCGGCGTTTTCTACACCCGCCGAGACCGCCAAGCCTATTTTGCGGCTGATAGTTTTCGGCGCTTCAAGGCGCACATGGTATACATTGGCGTCGGCCATTCGTTCAACCAGATACGCCTCACTGGTGCCCAGACTATCGATCAACTGATTGGCAACGGCTTCGCTGCCGTACCAAATTTCCCCTGTTGCCAGAGTATCGATATCCATTTCAGGGCGGTGGCTACTCACGTAGCCCTTAAACAGGCGATGAGTATTTTCCAGGTCTTCTACAAATTTTTCACGGCCTTCCTGGGTATTCTCACCAATCACCGTTAGCGTGCGCTTGTACTTACCCGCCGTAAGTAACTCAACGTCAATATCATGACGTTTAAGAAGGCGGTGAATGTTCGGCACCTGAGCGACCACACCAATTGAGCCAATTACCGCAAACGGCGCAGCTTTAATATGCTGAGCCGTACAGGCCATCATATATCCGCCGCTGGCCGCCACCTTATCGATACACACGGTGGTGGTAAGACCTGCGCTTTGCAGCCTATCCAGTTGTGCGGCAGCCAATCCATAGGCATGCACAAGCCCCCCAGCAGACTCCAAACGTACCACTACTTCGTCATTGGGCTCAGCGACATCAATAATGGCCGATACTTCCTGAGCGAAAAGCTCCGTTTGAGAAGCTTTGATATCACCGTGAAAATCCAGCACCCATACTCTGTTCTTTGATGGAGTAGCCTCTTTGCGTTTCGCTGTTTTTTGACGATTCTTGTCTTCCTGGCGAAACCCCTTAAGCATCTTTTTACGCGCGCCCTGCTCAGTGGCAGCCATGCGAAGACGGCGATTACGCGACTGACGCTGCTCATTGAGTGGCTCAATATGCAACCGAAGATCACTTTCTTGAGTTGCTTTGCTGCGCAAGATCAGCAAGGCGACGCCTCCCAGCAATCCAACAACCATCGTCGCTTGCACCAGAAAGGTGCCCATTCCTGCTATCCATTCACTCACGTATACGCTCCTGCCAAGGTTTAGCACTATCGTTCAATATCCGTTCGCACGGCTTGAACTAAACGATTGTTTAAAATACTCTCATTCACATTCATCGGGTCATTGATGATCCATTTATATATTTTACCGCCTTTGGAGAGATAGTTATGTCAAACAGCACGCTTGATAAGTTGAAAGCACGCTTTAATCCGGATGCGGCTGAGGGTATGGACGAAGTATTTCAATTTCACTTTGAAGATGCGGGTGATCACTACCTTGTTATCAAGGATCGCGCTCTGGATGTTCAGGAAGGCGAACATGATGACCCTTCGGTCAGCTTGAGCATGGGCACAGATACCCTCAAGGGTATTATGACCGGTGATATCAATGGCATGACCGCCTTTATGACTGGCAAGTTAAAAGCAACCGGCAACGTAATGCTGGCCACCAAACTCACCAGCCTGTTTCCCAACTAAACGCTCGCCGTGAACTTTTTAAGCCAGGGTGTTAGTGGCTTACTCACGCCATTTAGCCAAATGCGTTTCAATCAGTTCACGTGAAATGGAGTACGGCGGCGGCAACGAAGGTAGTTGCCGCGGCGAAAACCAGGCCGCATCACTAATCTCTACCCCATCGATATTAATACGCCGCGTGGTCGCTTCAGCAAAAAAACCAAACATCAGTGAATGGGGGAATGGCCATGCCTGACTTTGGTGGTAGCGTAGCTTATCAACATGTACACCCACTTCCTCAAACACTTCACGATGGACAGCCTCTTCGGCTGACTCACCCGGTTCAATAAAACCTGCCAGGGTCGAGTAACGTCCTGGCGGGAAACGTGGGCTTCGTGCTAACAGCATCGCTTCACCACTGGTGACTAGAGTGATAATACACGGTGAAATGCGTGGGTAGTTGCGATGCCCACACGCATTACAGTGCATGGCGAATTCAGCTTCAAGCCTCGTGGCCGCAGCACCACAACGTCCGCAAAAGCGGTGATTCTCAAGCCATGCGCCAACCTGAAGCGCGGTAGAAATCAAGCTAAACCACCCGCTGGGCAGGTCTGCCATCCATTGGCGCCCATCAATCCAGTCATCACCTGGCTCTTTATCAACCCATAGCGCTACTGGCTCGTCATTCCAGTAACACAACGGCTGCATCTGTTCAGTCCAAGGCTGATAAGGCTGAAGCGGCGTCAGCTCCTGGTCGCCCGATAGAGGGGCTGGCGCCAGCTGGCTGCGCGATAGACGAACAACGCGCCCTTCACGTACATGGTGGGGAATCTCACGCCTAAGCATTGTGATCACGTTCCTCAAACCAATTCAGCTTATGTGCCTGGCATTTTGCCTGATGAGCGGCGTGCTCTTGTGCGCTTGGACGCATGACACGCAACTGACCGGGTGTAAGCGTTAGCCGCTGAACCGATAGGCCTTCATTTGACGAATCGGCCTGCTGCTCTTCTGAAGACGTGGCAGCATCCAGCGTCAATGCCGTTTGCCCTCCCGTCATAGCCAGATAAACGTCGGCCAGAATCTCGGAGTCGAGCAACGCCCCGTGGAGCACACGGTGGCCGTTATCAATGTCATAACGCTTACACAGGGCATCCAGGCTATTACGCTGTCCTGGATGCAGCTCCCGGGCCATTGTGAGCGTATCCAGAACGCGGCAGTGCTCACGCACCGGACCTAATGGCGCTCCACTGCGCTGCTTATTTAACCGGCCAAACTCATGATCCATAAAGCCCACATCGAAGGGGGCATTATGAATAACCAGCTCTGCGCCTTCGATAAAAGCCCAGAATTCGTCCGCTATTTGAGCAAACACTGGCTCGTTTGCGACCTTTTCATCGTCAATACCGTGAATTGCCACGACTTCTGCGTCGATATGCCGCTCAGGATTGATGTATTGATGATAGGTACGCCCAGTAAAACGGCGATTCACCATTTCAACGGCGCCAATCTCTACAATGCGATGGCCATCCTTGGGGTCGATACCGGTCGTTTCGGTATCCATGATAATTTGGCGCATCACGCTCTCCTCTGCTGGTGCTCATCAATGGCTTCATTGGCGAGCGCATCAGCGCGCTCATTACCAGGGTGCCCGCTATGCCCTTTTACCCAGTGCCACTCTACCTTGTGTCGATGGGTCTCTTCGTGCAGCGCTTTCCACAGCTCGGCGTTTTTGACTGGCTGCTTGGCGGCGGTTTTCCAGCCGCGTTTAACCCAGTTGTGAATCCACTGAGTAATGCCTTGGCGAACATACTGAGAGTCGGTCCATAGCGCGATTTCACACGGCTTATTGAGCGTGCGCAGCGCCATAATGGCGGCCATTAATTCCATCCGATTATTGGTGGTGTCAGCTTCATAACCTTTTAAGGTCTTTTCATGCTCGCCGCTAGACAGCACCACCCCCCAACCGCCAGGGCCAGGATTTCCCCGGCATGCACCGTCGGTATATACCGTGACCTGCGGTAGCTGCTCGGCCGCTTGATTACTCAATCTTTCCATCCTTTATTAACAGGTATTGGCGCTACGTATCCTGATGAGACTGGTTATGCGCCGGTTTACCTCTGCGTGTAGCACCGAGCGATGAAGAGGAAACAGGGCGTTGTAGCGCAAACTTAATGCGTTTGACGTAAGCCGACTGCTGGCGGCGATGTGCCTGGATCATGTAACTTTCCCCCCAAGGCAAATTATGCCGACGCCCCAGCGCCTCTCGCCCTTCAGGGCAAGACGCATTCAGCAAGCCTCTAAAACAGCAATAGTCTACGCGTTCGACCTCAAAATCGACAAATGCTAGCCAGTCACGCAGTCGCCCAAGCTTGTGCCACTGCCCGTTCCAAGGGAATTCGGGCCGGCGTTTACGCCACTGATGTGCCAGGCCTTTAACGCTCAGAGGATTAAAACCAAAGAGCACCAGCATTCCGTTGTCCGCCGTCACTCGTGCCGCTTCTTGTAGGGTGTGGTGAGGGTTTTCCAATTGCTCTAGCCAGTGGTGGATGATAACCACATCCATACAACGATCAGGCAACGCCAAACGGTCAGGTGGGCAAACCAGCGTTGATGGGCTGGTGGCGAATTCAAGCGTTGGAACCCAGCGGACCGCGTGCGGTATCGACGACATGGTCATCAAAGAAGGCCCCATGCTTATCTCCAGGCTATGCCTACCCGCCCGGCTTTCAACCACGGGCCCCAGGCAAGCACGTTGCACGTCCCAAAGTGATCGACCAGCATCCGTTTTCCAGTAGGCCTGGCTATTTACCAAGCGGCTGGTCATCGCCTTATCGGCCGTTGTCGAATTTGACATGGACAGCGCTTCCCTCCAAAGTAACGGCTTTTTAACGCTTTCTATGTGTCTTTTCAACGTACTTATCAGCGTAATGACAGCAGGTTTGCAACCCTTAAAAGGATCTCGCCCATGATGAGCGTGACACCGATTCCCGCCCTTAGCGACAACTATATTTGGCTATTGAGACAAGATACCAGTCAAAGCGTTTGCGTGGTGGACCCTGGTGAGGCCGATCCTGTCATCAAGCTGTTAGAGCGTGAGTCGCTGACGCTGGACACCATTCTGATTACCCATCATCACCATGATCATACGGGAGGCTTGGCAACGCTCATCAAGCGCTACTCTCCCCATGTCATTGGTCCAGCGAATCCGGATATTCAGGGTATTAATCAGCATGTCGGTGACGGCGACACCGTGCGTGTGATGGGACGCCAATTTGATGTCATGGCAACCCCTGGGCACACGCTTGATCACATTAGCTTTTATACGCCGGGTATTCCGGCACTACTGTTTTGTGGAGATACGCTGTTTTGTGCAGGCTGTGGCCGTTTATTTGAAGGCACACCCGAACAAATGCACACGTCATTGAACAAACTCGCGGAACTACCTGCCGATACACTGGTCTTTGCTGCTCATGAATACACACAGGCGAATCTTGTATTTGCCCACGCAGCTGACCCAGAGAATGACGATGTGACTTATGCCTTAAGTGAGTGTGAAAAGGCTCGGGCATTAAATCGCCCCACCTTACCCAGCACAATAGGACGCGAGCTGAAAATTAATCCCTACCTGCGCGTCGGTACGCAAAGCGTACGCCAAGCGGCAGGAGAACAGGGAGCTAATGACAACGACCTCGCGACGTTCGCCACTCTACGTGAGTGGAAGAACCGATTTTAAGAACGCTCCAGAAACCAAATGAATTAAACTATGACCTATCGAACGATGCGACAGCGCTTGGTATTAAGCGCTGGCAGTACGGTAATTATGGGCTTGTTATTGGCCGCTGCCGCTAACTCACAAGCCTCAGCACTCTCATATAGCCCTTCTAATAGTGCTACTTCCTACACAGAGCACACGCCTTCAACGCAGGCGGCTTCGACTTCTTTCCACACCAGTTTTTGGGAAGACCTAGAGCTTCAGCATCAGGATGCCTGGACAGCGCTGCGTCAAACGTTTCAGTGGCAGGAGCTAACACTGCCCCCCAGCGCTCAGGCCCGCGTGGATGAGTGGATCGAATATTATCGCGCCAGCCCCGAAAACATAGCCACAATTACTGAGCGCGCCACGCCCTGGCTTGCCTGGATCACTCAACAAGTGAGTGATCGCGGCCTACCCGGCGAAATCGCCTTGATTCCGTTTGTCGAAAGCTCCTTCGACCCCAGTGCGCGCAGCCATCGTGGCGCAGCGGGGCTCTGGCAGTTCATGCCCAACACAGGTGATGCGTTGGGTCTGGTTCGTAACGGCAATTATGACGGGCGCCTGGACGTACTCACTTCCACCGCAGCGGCGCTTGATTACCTTGAGATGCAGGCGGATCAGTGGTACGAGGGCGGCATCATGCTTTCGTTGGCGGCTTACAACGCCGGAGCGGGCACCGTTAATCGCGCTCTACGCAAGGCACAAAATCAGGGGCTGGCGGGTGACTATTGGGATCTATCGTTACCGCATGAAACCATGCAGTACATTCCCAAACTAAAAGCGATCGCGACCATCATTAATGATCCGGAACGCTTTGATATTAGCCTGCCAGACATTCACATGGACCCAGCCTTTGCCAAAGTAAAACTGGAGCAACCCTTAAGTATCGCTCAAGCCTCACAGCTTTTAGATGTCAGCCAATCAGCGCTAGCCGAGCTAAACCCAGGGCTGCTCAACGGCAGCATCGACCCCCGCAATGTACAAACGCTTTTAGTACCTGAGGAAGCCGATACACAGGTATTAGCTCAGCTTTCGCAAACCACGTCTAGCGAACTTGCCTCGACACAAGCGCCCAACGTTCATCGTGTTGAACGTGGAGACAATCTATCCGCCATTGCCAGCCGCTACCAGGTTAACCAAAATGACTTGATACGCTGGAATGCGCTTGATCGACCTAATGCTTTACAACCAGGCCAACTCCTGACACTTTCAGGGCAATGAGTTGACAAGATCTGCTCACATGGGACGTAACCAATGCCACGTGGTGTGTTTGTAAAGACGCTGCTAATCGTTAGCTGCCTCATCATGAGTATGTCAGCCTTTGCAGAACCGACAGAGGCTGAACCTCAACCGCAGATCATGGCTGGCAATAGCCTAACGCCTGCAGATAGCGTCGCAAGCAACAATACATCGATTCAAACGGTGCATGGGCTGTCACTTTACGATAGCCCTGAGTTACCTGCCGACTTTGCCTATTTCCCTCATGTTAATCCACTGGCTCCCAAGGGCGGCACCATCACCCACACCGCCGTGGGCAGCAGCTTTGATTCCACCAACCCCTTTATCATTCGTGGCACGCCGGCCACCGGCGTAGGCCAGATATACGATACGTTAATGACCAGCAATCCAGGCGAACCCTTCAGCGTGTATGGATTACTGGCGGAAGGCGTCCGCTTGGACCCTGACCGGGAGTGGATTGAGTTTGACCTCCGCCCCGAAGCACGTTTTCAAGATGGCGAGCCGGTAACCGCGTACGATGTGGTGTTCTCCTTTAACCTGCTGCGTGAAGAGGGTAATCCTTTTTACGCCAGTTACTATGCCGATGTTGATAACGCCATTGCGCTAAATGAACACCAGGTTCGCTTCGAATTTAGCAGTACGGAGTCTCGTGAATTACCATTAATCGTCACACAGTTACCGATCCTCCCCCGCCACTACTGGGAACCCCGTGACTTTGCCGCCCCGACACTGACAGCACACCCAGGCTCCGGCCCTTATCGCATCAGTGACGTCGACCCAGGCCGGCGCATCGTATATCAGCGGGACGACGACTACTGGGGTAAAGACCTGCCTGTTAATGTCGGCCGCTACAATATTGATCGTGTGGTTTACGACTATTACCGAGACAGGGATATTGCCTGGGAGGCATTCAAGGCGGGCTTAACCGACTTCAGGACCGATGCCCGTACGGCGACCTGGGCCATTGGCTACGATTTCCCGGCGTATCGCGAAGGGTTGGTGAAACGCATCACGGTGCCTGATGTAAATCCTTCGCTCATGCAGGCATTCGTATTCAATCTTCGTAAGGAGAAGTTCCAGGACCCGCGCGTACGCGAAGCGCTCAGCCTGGCGTTCGACTTTCCCTGGCTGAATACCAATATTTTTTATAACGCCTATCAGCGTACCGAAAGTTATTTCCAGAACTCAGAGATGCAAGCTGATGGCCTGCCGTCAGAGGAAGAACTCGCCCTGCTTGAGCCTTATCGAGAGGAGCTTTTAGCCTCTCATCGCTCTGAGCGAATATTTACCGATGCACTCCCTATCGACCAGCCGACGGACCTGCGCGAACGCTTACGCCGGGCGCTCGAATTGCTGAACGAAGCGGGCTACCAGGTGGAAGACGGCGTACTGGTTCATACTGAAACAGGCAAGCCCTTACAGTTAGAAGTGCTGCTTTACGATGCGAGTCTTGAGCGTGTGGTACAGCCTATGCTGCGCAATATGGCGCGTCTCGGTGTACAGACCACCATGCGGATCGTGGACATTAACCAATATCTTAATCGCCAGCGTAGTTACGATTACGATATTGTGATCAGCCATTTCCCCCAATCCAATAACCCCGGTAACGAACAGCGCGACTTCTGGAGTAGTGAGGCCGCCAAAGCGCCGCAAAGCCGTAACCGAATGGCGCTTGCTCACCCGGCAGTGGATGCATTAATCGAGGACATTATTAGCGCAGAGAGCCGGGAGAAACTGGATACAGCGACGCGCGCGCTCGACCGGGTGCTGCGCTGGGGTTTTTACACCATCCCCCACTATCACTCCGGCGAAACGCGTATTGCAGTATGGGACAAGTTCGGCTATCAAGAGCCTTTCCCGGAATACGCAATGGATTTAGATGCCTGGTGGGTCGATACCGACCGTGAAGCAGAATTACAGCGCCGTCACCGGCGTCGCTGAAGGGCTAAATAATAACGACTGGAGTGCACTCTGTGGCACGTTACACCCTACGCCGACTGCTACTGATGATACCGACGCTACTCGGCATCATGCTGCTTAACTTCATGATCGTTCAAGCCGCGCCCGGCGGCCCCATTGATCAGATGCTAGCGCGTTTTGAAGGCGCCAACGCCATGGCCAGCACACGTTTAGACATGGGCGGAGCAGATGTTCAAGTAAGCGATGATTCGCGGGGCGCACGGGGTATTGACCCCCGCTTTATCGAACAGCTGGAACAGCAGTTTGGGTTCGACAAGCCAGCCCATGAACGCTTTATCGGCATGATGACCGATTATCTTACGCTCGACTTCGGGACCAGTTTTTTCCGCGACCGCCCGGTGATCGAGCTGATAATTGAGCGCCTGCCGGTATCCATTTCTCTGGGCTTATGGACCACCTTGCTGGTCTATGTGATTTCCATTCCACTAGGTATTCGTAAAGCCTTGCGCCACGGCTCACGTTTTGATGTGTGGACCTCAGGGCTGGTGGTTGTCGGCTATGCGATACCGGGCTTTCTATTCGCCATCCTGTTGATTGTGCTGTTTGCGGGCGGCACCTATTGGGACTGGTTTCCCCTCAGAGGGCTAACCTCTCCAGATTTTGCGGACCTTTCGCTAGGCGGCAAAGTAAAAGACTACTTCTGGCATATCACGTTGCCCGTCACAGCGGCCGCTATCGGCAGCTTTGCCACCCTTACCATGCTGACCAAGAACAGCTTTTTAGACGAAATTCATAAACAGTACGTGCTCACCGCTCGCGCCAAAGGTGCTAACGAACAGCGCATTTTGTACGGTCATGTTTTTCGTAACGCCATGCTCATCATTATTGCGGGATTGCCGGCCGCGATGATTGGGATTTTCTTTACCGGCGCCCTGCTGATTGAGGTGATTTTCTCGCTTGATGGGCTGGGCCTTCTAGGATTTGAAGCCGTTATGCAGCGGGATTATCCGGTCATCTTCGGCACCCTGTTTTTGTACACGGTCATCGGGCTTATGCTAAAGCTGATATCCGATTTGACCTACGTGTGGGTGGATCCACGCATCGACTTTGCAGCGAGGGAGTCGTGAAAATGAGCGGTTTTACATCACGGCTATCCCCCATTACGCAGCGCCGTTTAGCCGCCTTTAAAGCAAATCGTCGCGCGCGGATATCGCTTTGGTTGTTTGGCGTGCTGTTCATTATCAGCCTGTTTGCCGAGCTGATTGCCAATGACAAGCCGCTTATTCTGAACTACGACGGGCAGTGGTATACACCTTTACTGGTGGATTATCCGGAAACAGATTTCGGGGGCTTTCTTCCCACCCGTACTGACTATTTGGACCCGTTTATTCAACAGCAAATTAGCGACAACGGCTGGGCCATATGGCCGCTTATTCCGTTCTCCTATCAAACGCTGGACATGCAGATGCAACAACCCTCACCAGCCCCCCCGGATAGCCGCCACTGGCTGGGCACGGATGACCAAGGGCGCGATGTGCTGGCCCGCGTGATCTACGGTTTTCGGCTCTCTGTCTTTTTTGCGTTAGTGCTTACGACAGGCTCGCTGGCGTTAGGCGTTCTAGCGGGCGGTGTGCAGGGGTATTTTGGCGGCAAGGTGGACCTTATAGGCCAACGGGTCACTGAAATATGGTCGGGGCTACCGGTACTGTTTTTGCTGATTATTTTAGCAAGCTTCGTGCAACCCGGTTTTTGGTGGCTGCTGGGCATTATGCTGCTCTTTTCATGGCTAGGCCTGGTCGATATTGTGCGGGCCGAGTTTTTACGAGCACGCAATTTGGAATACGTACGCGCAGCAAAAGCCATGGGGTTGCCGTCTCGGCTGATTATGTGGCGCCATGTCCTGCCGAATGCCATGGTGGCTACCCTAACGTTTATCCCCTTTCTGTTTACCGGGGCGATTGGTACGTTAACAGCGCTCGACTTTTTGGGCTTTGGCCTGCCGCCCGGTTCCCCATCCCTGGGGGAGCTTGCCGCTCAGGGTAAAAATAATCTGCACGCGCCATGGCTGGGTATTACCGCCTTCATGACGCTTGCCGTGATGCTCTCCTTGCTTGTCTTTATCGGTGAAGGGCTGCGCGATGCCTTCGACCCACGCCACATTAATCAGCGCCAAACGCCTGCGCAGGACACCCAACATGCCTAAACCACTACTTCGGCTAACGGATTTCACGATTGCCTTTGATGATAATGTAGTGGTAGATGCGCTTTCATTAACGGTCAATGCAGGCGAAACGCTGGCGATTGTGGGTGAGTCCGGCTCGGGCAAGTCCGTTTCAGCACTAGGGGCTATTAATCTTTTACCCCGCAATGCCATGATAAGCGGCGAGCGCTGGCTAGAGGAGACTGACCTCAATCAACTTGGTAAGCGCGATTGGAACAGCGTGCGTGGCAACCGCGTAGGGTTTGTGTTTCAAGAACCCATGACATCACTCAACCCTTTACACCGTATCAGTAAGCAGATTGGTGAAACCCTGCGCCTGCATCAAGGGTTAAGTGGGCAAGCGGCGCGAGCGCGGGCCAGAGAACTGCTTGAACAAGTGAAACTGCCCCGCGTTGATGAGCTGTTGGATGCCTGGCCTCATCAACTCTCCGGTGGTCAGCGTCAGCGCGTCATGATTGCCATGGCCATTGCCAATAACCCAGCACTACTAATCGCCGATGAGCCGACGACCGCGCTGGATGTCACCGTCCAGCAAGACATACTCGGCCTTTTAAAAGAGCTTCGCGATCAGCATGGCATGGGCATGCTGTTTATCAGCCACGACTTGAATCTTGTAAGCCGCTATGCCGAGCGGGTTTGTGTGATGTATCGCGGTAAGATTCAGGAAATGGGGCCAGTTGAAGAGGTTTTTCAAAACCCACAAAGCGATTACACCAAAGCACTGTTAGCAGCGGAGCCGGAAGGCCGCCCGGCAGCGCCTGCCAATGCGGCGCCCTTATTAACCGCTCGCCAGCTAAGCGTTAGTTTTAAGCGCCCCAAAACAGGGCTATTCAAACGCCAGCCTCCTCCCTTTGAAGCGCTTAAAGCAACCGACTTGAGTATTTCGCCCGGTGAAACGTTGGGCATTGTCGGCGAATCAGGCTCAGGTAAAACGACGCTGGCATCCGCGATTATGCGCCTGGTGCACAGTCAGGGAGACGTTATCTTAGGTGATGCGACCTTGAGCCAGCTTACGGGCAATGCACTACGGCACCAGCGTCATCGCTTACAAATGGTATTTCAGGACCCATACGGTGCGCTTTCACCGCGTATGCCGGTGTTTGATATCGTGAGTGAGGGGCTACGTTTTCACTATCCTGCGCTTTCACTCGATGAAGTTACCCGCCGTGTGCAACAAACGCTGCTTGAGGTGGGGTTACCGGAAGGCTGTGCGGCACGCTATCCCCATGAGTTCTCCGGCGGACAGCGCCAGCGAATAGCCGTGGCCCGAGCCATTATTTTAGAGCCTGAACTTCTCGTGTTGGACGAGCCTACCTCAGCGCTGGACCGTACCGTACAAAAGCAGCTTGTGACGCTACTTCGTCAGTTACAGGAACGTCGTCAGCTTAGCTACCTATTTATCAGCCACGACTTAGCCGTAGTACGTGCCATGGCGCACCGTATTATGGTGCTAAAGGATGGTGAAGTGGTCGAACAGGGCCCCTGCCTTGACGTGCTGTCCTCGCCTCAGCATGCATATACTCAGTCGCTGATTGCCGCCGCCCATTTGCCACGTTTTTCTGCCTAGCGTTTCTTTGAAAAATGTAAGCAGAGGCGTTGTTTAAAGAAGCAAGATAACGGTATAAGCCGAGTATTGAATACGCACTTGACCTACTGCCGTTTGGCCAAGTGCGCTTAGCGGCTGAATTTAGAAGCTGTCGATTTCTTCCTGCGTTAACTCGCGCCACTCCCCGGGGCCCAAATCATCCGTTAATACAACATCACCAATAGATTGACGGTGCAGCGCATTAACATGGTTACCCAGCGCGGCAAACATACGCTTAACCTGGTGATAGCGCCCTTCAGTCAGGGTAAGTTCCGCTTGTAGAGGCGTTATAAACCGGAGTAACGCAGGCTGCGTTGGTGTCTCTTCATCATCCAGCAGAATGCCCTGGGCTACCTGATTGATTGCCCACTCCGCATCGTTGCCTTCCATAGGCTCAGCCAAGTCGGCGATATAGACCTTGGCGCAACGATGACGCGGTGAAGTAACACGATGAGACCACTGGCCATCATCAGTCATCAGTAAAAGGCCAGTGGTATCAACATCCAGCCGCCCTACTGGTTGAAGACGCTCTACTTTGGGCAAATCAATCAAATCAATTACCCGTGGATACAGCCCGCGCCTGGCAGTGCACTCAACATCCGTTGGCTTGTGCATGATTACATAGCGAAGCCCGACCAGCGAAAGCGTTTCGCCGTTGAATTTCACCTCATCCTGCTCGGTATCAATCTGGGTGGCCGACTGCTTAATAGGCTCACCATTAAGCGTTACCTCGCCATTTTTAAGCGCTCGTTTTGCCAAACTACGCGTTAGCGGTGTGGTTTCACTTAAAAATCGATCAAGGCGCATTATTGGCCCACTCCTGGCAGTAACGAAAAGTGGTCGGCATCTTGCCAGGCTGGAAATTTTTCACGAAAAGCATTTAACTCCGTTTTATCAAGCGTCCCCGTTTCAATAAACGGCGTATTTTCAGGGTGGTCGATGAGCGGTTCGCCCTTGAAATCGACCAGCATGGAGTCGCCACTGTAAGCAAGGCCCTTGGCATCTTCACCAACGCGATTAACCCCCACGACATACGCAAGGTTTTCCACCGCCCGAGCCTGAAGCAGTGTTCGCCAAGGCTGCCGACGCGGTGCTGGCCAGTTGGCAACACACAGTAGCGCATCATACTCGAAGTGCTCTTGCGCTGCTGGCTGTTGACGCAACCAAACAGGAAAACGCAGGTCATAGCAAACGCTTAACAGTAGCTTAAACCCCTTGAGCTCGACTATTTCACGCTGGCTGCCCATACCATAGCGTTCATGCTCACCCGCCATACGAAACAAGTGGCGTTTATCGTAATGGCGGATATCACCCTCGGGCGTGGCCCATATCATACGGTTGTAATACTGGCCGTCATCAACGATGGCCACACTCCCGGTGATGACACAGTTACGCGCTTTAGCTTGCGCTTGCAGCCAGGCGACGCTTTGACTTTGCGCCATGGGCTGGGCCATTTCGCGCGAGTTCATGGTAAAACCCGTTGCAAACATCTCGGGTAATACGATGAGATCGGTGTCACGGCTGTCCAGATCGCCCAGCAAACGGACTAAATGATCATGGTTGGCCTGTGGGTCTTCCCAGCGCAAATCGCACTGTACCAGGCTCGTTCTTAGCTGACTCATGTCACGTCTCCTTTGCCAGTATGTTTTCGCAATTATGTGGTAGATTAGCATTTTTAAATAATGAGGCTGCTATGCTTTCCCCTCCAGCGCGTGATCCACAGGCTATCAAAGGCGTCACATTTGGGTTAGCAGCCTATATAATGTGGGGGTGTTTCCCGCTTTTTTTCGCGCTGTTTGACGGTATTCCAGCGTTTGAAATTCTTATCCACCGAATAGTGTGGTCGTGTGTTTTTCTTGTGGTACTCATCACGATGTTAAGCCGTTGGTCCCCCGTGATAACGGCGTTGAGCCAGCCTCGCCGTTTAGGCCGTGTACTGATTTGCGCCGTGTTAATCGGCTTCAATTGGGGGCTTTATATTTACGCGGTGGAAAGCAATCAGGTGTTGCAAGCAAGCCTTGGCTATTTTTTAACGCCACTCGTTAACGTGGCACTGGGCGTGCTGGTGCTGCGTGAAGTGATGGCACGTCTTCAGTTAGTGGCGTTAGGCCTTGCAGGCTTGGCCATTGCCATCCAATTTGCACTGCTGGGTGAACTGCCCTGGATCAGCCTGATGCTAGCACTCAGCTTTGGTAGCTACGGGCTTTTTCGAAAGCAGGTGCCACTGGACGGTTTATCGGGACTGTTTGTAGAAACCCTCCTGCTGTTCCCTCTGGCACTGCTCGCCCTGACATGGCTTAGCTGGCAGGGTAATTCACACTTCATGATTGATGTACCAACGAGTGTTTTACTGGCGGTAAGCGGCGTAATAACCGCTTTACCGCTGATGGCTTTCGCGGGTGCGGCTCAACGCTTACGGCTCTCGACGTTGGGTTTTTTGATGTACATCAACCCTACAATTCAGTTTTTGATCGCCTTAACCATTTTTGGTGAACCGCTGGGTACCATACAGCTTGCCACTTTTATTATGATCTGGTTTGGGCTTGCGCTCTATTCCTGGTCATCCTGGCAATCACGCCCGCATCAGGCCGCTATCCGCTAACGCTTCTTGCCCTGAATGCGATAATGTCAGGGCAGAGCTCGCCTCTTCTACCCCCTCTGGCTGATAGCCAACCCGGAAACCGCCTCATCGTGAGTAGACACGTAGCCATCACGATTACAGGCAATCGCATAGCTCAAGCTATACTCCGTCAGCAGCGGCTCTTGTACGCTTGCCTACCTGTTGTCCCCCCTCGGAACGCTCTCGAATACGCACCATTATTGCCCCCATCGTAGAGACAACTCCTTGGCCGCTTTGATGCTCCTTAACCAGCGTTTCTACGTTTTGGGTCGCGGTTGAGATCTTGAGCGCCAAGCTCCGTACCTCTTCGGCCACCACGGCAAACGCGCTGCCATGTTCATCCGCTCGGGCCGCTCCAATCGACGCATTAAGTGATAACAAATAGGCTTGCCTAGCAATGCCTTCAATCATTTCGGTGACATTACGCATCCGCTCTATCCAGATGCTGCTGGTCGGCCATAAAAACACTGAGCGGCGCAAAGCGGGTTATGCTGATGAAATAAGTAACACTTTGGGGGAAGAGAGGTGGCTTATTTAAGAACCTTAGCCGTAATTACTGGCATAACGCGTTAATATAAGGATTAATAAAAGAACCAACGGTTCTTAAAAACCATTGATGCCTGATGGCCCGGAGCCCATGTTTAAGCGTTATTTACCTATTCTCACTTGGCTGCCGCACTATCATAGACGCCTGCTGGGTGCTGATGTGCTTGCTGGGATCATTGTGACCATCATGGTCATTCCGCAATCGCTTGCTTATGCATTACTAGCGGGACTGCCAGCCGTTGTCGGATTATATGCCAGTATCCTGCCGCAGCTTCTATACACCCTAATGGGGACAAGCCGTACGCTCGCCGTAGGCCCCGTTGCCATTATCGCGCTGATGACTGGCGCAGCGCTCGCTTCCGTAGCGCAGCCAGGCACTGATGCCTATTTACAGGCAGCCTTGGTACTTTCATTACTTTCTGGCGCTATATTAGTCGCGATGGGCGCGCTACGGATGGGCTTTTTAAGTAACTTTTTAAGTCATCCGGTCATTTCTGGCTTTTTAACCGCTTCAGGAATACTCATTGCAGCAAGCCAGTTAGGGAGTCTCTTAGGCGTCTCCAGTAGCGGCTTCACGCTAACTGAGCGTGTGATGACGCTACTCCCCAACCTGCCTCAATTTAACCCCTACACATTTGCGATTGGCGCAGGCACGTTGGTATTTCTTATTGCCATGCGTCGCTATGGGAAGCAAACGCTTAGCGCACTGGGCCTTCCTGCCGCGCTTGCTGACTTAATCACCAAGGCGGGGCCTGTTTTTGCCGTCGTTACAACTACGTTTATTACCTGGCATTGGCAACTCACAGAGGCAGGCGTTAAGGTCGTAGGCGCTATTCCAAGCGGCTTGCCAGCGCTTAGCTTTCCGTGGGAGGACGCCTCTTTATGGCGAGCATTGTTAATTCCGGCGCTGCTGATTAGCTTGGTAGGTTTTGTCGAGTCCGTGTCCATGGGCCAAATGCTGGCGGCAAAACGGCGCCAGCGCATCTCACCAAACCAGGAACTGATCGGCTTGGGAGCCGCCAATCTGGCAGCGGGTGTTACCAGCGGAATGCCGGTAACGGGGGGGCTTTCAAGGACGGTGATCAACTATGACGCCGGAGCCCAAACCCCAGCGGCCGGGGCGTTTGCGGCTCTGGGCATTGCACTTATCACCTTATCATTTACCGGCTGGCTTTATTACCTACCGATTGCCACCTTGGCCGCCACCATTACGGTGGCTATTTTAACGCTGGTGGATATTTCCATGCTGCGTCAAACCTGGTGTTATTCGCGCAGCGATTTTGCCGCAATGGCCGTGACCATTTTATTGACGCTGACCGAGGGGGTTGAAGCCGGTATTATGAGCGGTGTTGCATTATCGATAGCGCTATTTCTTTACCGTACCAGTCGCCCACACAGTGCACTGGTTGGCCGGGTACCGTATACCGAACATTTTCGTAATACCCACCGCCATAATGTAGAAACCATTAGCCATGTGGCACTGCTGCGTATCGATGAAAGCCTCTACTTTGCCAATGCTCGCTACCTGGAAGATACTGTTTATAACCTGGTGGCCAGTCATCCTGAACTTGAGCATGTGGTACTGATTTGTTCAGCGGTTAACCTGATTGACGCCTCTGCGCTGGAAAGCCTTGATGCCATCAATGCGCGACTCAAAGATTCCAACGTCAAACTTCATTTGTCGGAAGTGAAAGGTCCTGTCATGGACAAGCTTAAAAAGAGCGACTTTCTGGACGCTCTAACAGGTCGGGTTTTTTTGAGTACCTACGCGGCCTGGCGAGAGTTTTCCTAAATAAGATGGATAACATGCGTATAACTGGCTACTCTAAACGGCGATTAATAAGCTACAGTATAATTACGAAGGAGTAAGTAATACGTTGTTTTGAGAGGGCTTCTCTAGATGGTTCGATTAAAGTAATGTGAATATTTTAGCGAGCCAACGGCGTTTAGGAGCAAAAATGCCAAGTGAGTGGATTATAAAGCGGGACGAAAAATTAGTATTACAGGGCGAATGGACGCTTTCTAATTACAAGCAGCTAAAAAATGCGGCTCAAAACTATTCCCAACCAAACGATATATCCCTTACCGGTATTGAGCGACTGGATACCGCAGGTGCCGCTGTCATTGTTGGCATGATCGGTATTGAAAAGTCTCGCGCAATAAGCGATTGGGCAGGCGAGCTCCCCCAGGAACAACAAGCGCTTTTAAAGCGTATCGCTGAAGCAATGGATGCCCCGATCGAAGCCGTGCAGCATAGTTCCAACCGTCTCACGGATGCGCTGGCAAGTATTGGGGAGCACATGGCGGGGTTATGGTCGCAGCAACGCCAGTTGCTGGCCTTCATCGGGCTCGTCATCGCGACACTGGTACAGGTCGCTTTTAAACCAAAACGCTGGCGAATAACTGCCACCGTCGCCCAAATACAGCAAAGCGGCCTTAATGCCGTTCCCATTGTTGCTTTGTTAACCTTCATGGTGGGTGCGGTCGTTGCGTTTCTGGGCGCCACTGTTCTCGAACAATTTGGCGCGACTGTTTACACCATTGACCTGGTGGCATTTTCATTTCTACGTGAATTTGGCGTTTTGTTGGCAGCAATTTTATTGGCAGGCCGAACTGCCAGTGCATTTACGGCTCAGTTGGGGTCGATGAAATCCAATGAAGAAATTGACGCGCTACAGACGCAGGGGCTAGACCCTATTGAGTTATTAGTGCTGCCCCGGATCATAGCGCTTCTCGTTAGTCTGCCTCTACTTACCTTTATAGGAATGATGTGTGGCTTAATGGGAGGTGCGCTTGTCGCTGTGCTCTCTTTGGATATATCAACGGGGCAATTTCTTTACATACTGCAAAAAGATGTTGCGTTGAATAATTTCCTGGTAGGGATGAGCAAGGCCCCCATATTCGCCTTTGTTATTGCCGTCATTGGCTGTCTGGAAGGCTTCAAGGTTAGTGGTAGTGCACAATCAGTAGGTTCTCATACCACATCCAGTGTCGTGCAATGCATTTTCATGGTTATTTTGATTGATGCACTTGCCGCTCTGTTCTTTATGGAGATGGGCTGGTGAGCGAATCTACTGACTCCTCAAACCAATCACCCAGCCACTCGTCTGGACGACCGGTGATTGAAGTTCGCGGTCTGGAAAACCGCTTTGGTAACCACGTCGTACATGAATCGCTGGACCTTGATCTACTCGACGGCGAGATTCTCGGAATCGTGGGCGGATCAGGTACGGGGAAATCTGTTCTTTTGCGCAGTATCGTGGGGCTAAAACGCCCCAATGCAGGCAAAATTAATGTGTTGGGTAATGATCTTAACCAGTTAAGCAGTAAGGAGCGCAGCCAGGTTGAGCGACGCTTTGGCGTGCTTTTTCAACAAGGCGCCCTGTTTAGCTCGCTTAGCTTACAAGAGAATGTGGCGCTGCCCATTATTGAGCATGCCAAATTACCACGAGAAGATGCGGAATATCTGGCGCGGGTAAAACTCTCGCTGGTGGGGCTTGAGCCCGAAGCTGCATTGCAGTATCCAGAGTCGCTCTCTGGGGGCATGATTAAGCGTGCCGCCTTGGCTCGCGCACTGGCATTAGACCCTGACATTCTGTTTCTTGATGAACCTACTGCAGGCTTGGACCCTATTGGCGCCGCTGCGTTTGACCAATTGCTGGTCACGTTGCGTAATGCGCTCGGCTTTAGCGTTTTCCTGGTAACACACGACTTGGATACACTTTATGCAGCTTGCGATAGAGTGGCCGTACTTTCTCAGAAACGTGTTTTAGTAACGGATACCATTCAAAATGTTGCCCGGACGGATAATGAATGGGTCCAGAACTACTTTAACGGGCCTCGTGGCAGAGCCGCCAACAAGACCGCCCACTCAAATGATCGTCAGCTAAGGAGTGAGTAGCACATGGAAACACGCGCTCATCACGTTCTAATTGGTTTATTTACGGTAATAACGGCGGCAGCGGCTCTGCTATTTACGCTCTGGATCAGCCATGCAGCGGGTCAGCGCGACTATCAAACGTACCGTGTCTTGTTTGAACGCAGCGTTAGCGGGCTGACAGTAGGAAGTGCAGTGCAATATAACGGCATCAGAGTAGGCGATGTAACAACGCTGAATCTCAACCCTGCAGATCCTCGTCAGGTTATTGCCAAAATTCGTGTCGAAAAAGATACCCCCGTCAAAGAAGATACCCACGCGCAGCTAGCGTTTGCGAGTATTACTGGCAGCATGTCGATACAGCTCTACGGTGGAACACCGGATAGTCCTGCGTTAATTGATCATGCGGGTGATGAAATACCCGTTATTCATGCAGACCCCTCCCCGCTCTCCACTTTTTTAGAAGAAGGTAAAGAAGTGGTTGATAACATTAACTCAATTTTGGCTAATGTGAATAACCTCTTCGATGATAGTAATCGTCAGAATGCAAGTAACGTCCTGACGAATATAGACCAAATTACCGAAATGATAGCGTCACAGCGTGAAGCGTTTGAAGAGAATTTAGCCCTATTAGGCACTGCATCACGCCAAGCGACCACCACGATGGCCAGTATTAACGTATTGAGTGAGCAAGTTACCCAGCTGCTCGAACAAGATGGACAAAACGTTATGCAAAATGCTGCCAATGCCAGCCAGGATATCGCCCGCGCAGCGCAGCGGATGGAGCAACTGATAGAGCAAAATGCTGACGCAGTTGATAGCACCTTGCAAGGCACCCGCGATATTGGTCCTGCGCTTTCTTCCTTGCGTTCAACGCTTAACTCATTGGATCGTATCGCCCGTGAGCTGGATGAAAACCCAATTGAATTCTTGTTGGGCCGGGACCAGATAAAGGAATTTAGCCCATGAACTTACGCCCTGTTTTTGCCGTACTCACTGTATCCGTACTCTTGTTGAGCGCTGGGTGCTCCATCGTCCCTAAAAACGACCCGGCGACGCTTTATCGCCTCCCCTCCACTAACGTGCCTGACATAAACATGTCCTCCAATGCAGCGACTGAAACATTGGGCATTGCTACGCCAGAAGCCGGATACCTGCTAAGCGGTAATCGCATAGTGGTCTATCCGGAAAAAAATATCGTTAATGTGTATGAAGGCGCTCGCTGGTATGAAGATACCCCCGCTCTCGTTCAATCACGGTTAATAGAAGGCTTGCAGCAAAGTCAGCTCTTTGGCAATGTCGGAACCGATCAACTGCCCTCGCAACTGCAGCTACTTAGCTCACTGCGTAGTTTTCAAAGTGAGTATGAAAATGGGCGCCCTAATGCCGTTATTCAGCTCGATGTCCAGCTTGTAAACGCCCATGACCGAGCTCCTATTGCTTACCGCACGTTTACCACGACCAGCCAGGCAACCGATGTTGATATATCTTCAGTGGTCGACGCCTTTGGCCGCGCAAGCGACACACTGGTTGAACAGCTGATCACATGGCTGCAAGCTAACAGGTCTTCTTTTTAGACCACTGTTTGACGTCACTTTTAGCCTGCTGATGTCTATCCGTAAGAGATCAGCAGGCTTTTATGTTTTTAACGTGTTCTCGTGGATTGTGTGGGTAGTAGCGCTCGGGCTGCCGCTCCAGATGGGTAAAAAAGCGGGTGTCTTTATAGGGCATCTTCATAAAACCAGAAACGCCCAACCCCTGGATCTGGTTAACCGCGCCTAAAATATGGGTAAGCAATGTTTGAAACTCGCGCTCCCTTGCGGGGTCAAGCAGCCGGTAATAACTGTGTATTTTAAGATGCTGAGGGAGCGCCTCGAAGATAATCATTCCGGTATGATGAATATCGTTAAGTTGCTGCAGGATCGTCATAATCTCGGCGGGCAATATCAACAGCTCTTCCGGATCGGGCCCATCTTCAAAATAACTATGCTGGCGGCTCCGATCCTCCAGCTCTGGTACCGCGTTCATTTCGTAGTTAATCACCATATCAGGCTGGCAGTAAAACGGCTCATGCTCCGTTTCCCGCTCTATATGCAGCGTTTGGCGCGCATTAAATAAGCAGCTTTTGAAAACGCCTTGGCGATGAATGGCGCGCGCCAAGTGAACCGTATTATTAACAGCTTCAATAAAGGCGGGCTTCACGTTTGGGTCATGCAAGTTGAGGGAAGAATCAATATATACCCCTTCGCGCTCCCAACGTACGGCCAGCCCTCCTACTACCGGATATTTACCCAGCCGACTTACCGAGGCTAAAAACGCTTTTTCTGTCTCCCCCATCCCCTGCATAAACTGTTTATAGTAACGGTCCAACTGTACATCGTTAACCTCGTTGAGCGTTTCCTCAACGCTGGCTTCTCGCAGAAACGCCTTGCGAGAGCTATACACCACGGTATCAATTTCCTGCTGCACAGGGCGAACCCATACGGGCACAAGAGGCGCCTCGGGGCTGGTGGGGAAGTCAATCATTACCACGTTTGCCATGCGCGTCATTGTGTCGATAAAGTAACTGCCTGCAGTAAGGCGAACCTGCGGGTCGGGGTCCAGCATACCATCCAATGTACGGGCAAATTCCATAGGCAACCCCAGGGAGCTTGCAGGAATAGCGCGATGGCCAAACCGGCACGACTGTGCTGATGCCAGCGCATACAACGTGCCCGCCACGCCCTGTTCATCAAAACGTGGCGAAGAGAGCGCACCGTTTAGCTGCTCTTCACCAATA
Source organism: Halomonas sp. AOP43-D1-4 (assembly GCF_052446175.1). Lineage (NCBI taxonomy): Bacteria > Pseudomonadati > Pseudomonadota > Gammaproteobacteria > Oceanospirillales > Halomonadaceae > Halomonas > Halomonas sp. AOP43-D1-4. Next base: position 33,165 of record NZ_JBQSVY010000003.1, on the reverse strand, counting down.
AAATAGACGTCACCCAAACGTGCATTGGTTTGCTGCAGGTTATCGGACATCAGCTCCATCACATTCGCCCCAACGAACTGTAGTTGAGCATCCAGTTGAGCAAAAACAGACGATCCCCAATCAATCAGTGCAATAGACTCTGTGTCAGGGTCGAAGACCAGATTGGAGGGTTTGATATCGCCATGTACTACTGGCCGGCCATGGGGCCCAGCATCGCGGCGAAGCGCGATTAAAATATCAACAAGCTGACGCGCTATACGCATAATCAAGCGTGGTGACAAACGTCCTCTTTTGAGGGATATCTGCTCTAGGTTCCAACCGGGTGCGCGCTCCATGACTAAAATCGACTGACCTCTTGCGCGCTGGTAGGTGATTAACTTGGGAATGCGAGCATGAGACACTTGATCCAGCATAAACGCCTCTTCTTCGAGACGTTCCTGTAAGTGTGTAGGCAGCGTAATGCGAGAAAATTTGAACACGTAGTGCGCCAGCGTATCGCCACTGGGCACGCTGCCAGAAAACACAAAACCGTAGGCGCCTTTGCCAATCAGCTCAATCCCCTGATACCCAAGCTGACTAAGCTGGGCCTGGCAGAGCGCTACCCAGTCTTTAAGCTTTTGCGCATCATTATGGCTCAGCAGATAGACCGACTGCTCTTCAGGTATATAAAATTGCTGTAACGGCGCCTGCGGCATCTTGTGTCCTAAGCGTGCATTTATCCCAAATAAAGCAGCATGGTTTCAGGCGCTTCCAAAAAGCCTTTCCATGTATTACAAAAGCGCGCAATGGTGCCGCCATCAATGAACCGATGATCTCCTGCCCAGGTAATTGTCATAATGGCGCGGCGCTGAACGGCGCCTTGCTCATCAAAACGCGGCAGCCACTGCGTTTTGCCTATCGCAACAATAGCCGCTTCGGGGGCATTAATAATAGGCGTGGCATAAGTCCCCCCCAAGGCACCGATATTGGAAATACTGATCGTCCCTCCCTTTAGATCAGCCTGGTCGACACGGCCTTCACGTGCAGCAACGGTCAAGCGGCCCACTTCACGAGCGATATCAAGCAACGTTAAACGCTCAACGCCTTTAACATTGGGCACTAATAATCCGGTTTTGCTATCTACCGCCATACCTATATTGCACTGAGGATAGTAGTGAAGCTCGTCACCGGCTTCATTGAGTTGCGCATTAAGTATCGGCGTTTCGGCCAAGGCGAGTGCTAACGCCTTCATAAAAAAGGGCATCAGCGTAAGGCGCTGCCCTTGAGCATCTGCCTGAGGCTTTAGCCGCTCGCGTAGCGCCAATAGCTCAGTAACATCAAGCTCTTCGCCATAGTGAAAATGCGGAATAGTCGTTGCAGAGGCAACCATGCGTTTTGCCATCACGGCACGCACGCCGCGTAAGGGCTCTATACGTGGCGCGTCCTGCTCTGGGTTGTGCGTCTCACCGATAGTAGGCACTGGCTTGGCTATCGACGGCTCTTCCTCGTTGTGGTGAATATGCGCCAGCACGTCTTCTTTAAGCACTCGGCCCTCTTTGCCGCTGCCAGCCACCTCGGTAATTGTTAACCCATGCTCTCGTACTAGCCGCCTTACCGCCGGGCTCGCGGGCACTTTTCCATAAGCTCCCTGTGCAGTTGGGTTACTAGGCGGCGTAGCGACGGGTAACTCAGCAGCGTCATCCGGCACATCCGGTAGCTCGCTTATTGACGATGCATGATGCGAAACAGAGCTGCCTCCTTCTCCTTCGTTCTCATCCAAGCCTTGGTAGGCGTAGAGTGGAGCATGCACTTTGGCAATTTGCCCTTGTGGCACATAAAGCCGTGTTACCACACCCGCTTCAGGGGCGGTGATTTCCACCAGCGCCTTGTCGGTCATGACCTCAACGATGGGCTGGTCTTCCTCGATATGATCACCTTCCGCAACCCGCCACTCCACGACTTCACACTCAACGATGCCTTCGCCAATATCTGGCAATTTAAAATCGCTCATTGCTCTTCTCCTTGGGCGCTAGAAATTAACGCTTTCACGAATCGCTTCAAAAATCTTCAAATGATCGGGAAAATACTCTTTTTCCAGCACCAAGGGGAAAGGAGTATCCAGCCCGGTCACCCGCTTTATCGGCGATTCGAGATAGAGAAAACAACGCTCTTGAATGGTCGCTGCTATTTCGCCGGCAAAACCTCCGGTTAGCGGTGCCTCATGGCTGATGACAAGCCGACCTGTTTTTAGTACAGACTCAGCAACGGTATCGGCATCCCAGGGAAGCAGGGAGCGCAGATCAATCACTTCGCAGGCAATGCCTTGCGCTTCAGCAAGCTCTACTGCTTTTTCAATTACCTCCATCTGGGCTCCCCATCCTACCAGGGTAATATCGCTGCCCTCTTTGATGATGTCTGCTTCACCTATCTGCAGCTGATAATCCTCTTCCGGCACCTCGCCCACTGAAGCGCGGTAAAGACGCTTGGGTTCTAAAAAAAGTACCGGATCTGGATCTCGGATGGAAGCCAGCAACAGGCCTTTTGCCTGGTAGGGATTACGCGGCACCACCACTTTTATCCCAGGCGTATGGGTAAAGTAGGCTTCCGGAGACTGAGAGTGATAAAGCCCACCGGATATCCCCCCACCGTACGGGGTACGGATCGTTAGTCCGCCGACGTTAAACAAGTCGCCTGAACGATAACGATACTTGGCCGTTTCGTTAACAATCTGGTCAAACGCGGGAAAGATATAGTCGGCAAACTGGATCTCGGCAACAGGCACCGAACCCTGTGCTGCCAAACCGTTGGCAAAACCAATAATGCCTTGCTCTACCAGGGGCGTATTAAAACACCGCGCTTTACCGTATTTTTCCTGTAGATGGCTGGTGGCGCGAAACACACCACCGAAAATGCCGACGTCCTCACCAAAGCAAATGACCTTTTCATCCTCCGCCATGGCGATATCCAGCGCATTGTTAATGGCCTGCAACATATTCATTGTGGGCATGTTACGCCTCCCCTTTAGAATCAGTGGGCGTCTGCACGGTCAAGTCTAACGACCGAGCGCCTTGGGGGTACGCCTCAGGGTAGCGACGAATATGGCTTTTAAGTTGGTCGAATTGACGTTGAAGCGCTGGGGTTACATCGGCATAAACATCACTTACCAGGCTATCCAATGAGGGTGGAGGCCGCTTTTCAGCACGCTTCATGGTTTCAAGCACATCACGGCGCAGTGATTCCTGCTGCTGGGTTTCCTCCTCTTCGCTCCACCAACCTTTCTTCAACATCCATTTTTGCATTCGCAGCACGGGGTCCTTGAGGCGCCATGTCTCTTCTTCGCTTTTTAAGCGATAGCCAGAAGGATCATCAGAGGATGAGTGAGCGGCAAGGCGATACGTCATCGCCTCAATCAGCACCGGGTGATTATGCTCAACCGCCAGCTTGCGTGCCTGCCGAGTGGCTTCGTATACGGCAAGTACATCGTTGCCATCTACACGAATAACGTGCATGTGATAACCAAACGCGCGCGGTGCAATGCCATCCGCGGCAAACTGCTCAACGGCGGGAGTGGAAATGGCATAGCCATTATTACGGCAGAAAAAGATGACGGGCACTTTATGGACAGAGGCCATATTAAGCGCCGCATGAAAGTCGCCCTCTGACGCTGCGCCTTCGCCAAAAAAGGTCAACGTACACTGCCCATCGCCTGCAAGTTTTTGACCGTAGGCATAGCCGGTTGCCTGGGGGATTTGGGTAGCCAAGGGTGACGAAATCGTCATGTAGTGAAGTTTACGTGAACCGTAGTGAACCGGCATTTGGCGGCCCTTGCCATAATCCAGCTCATTGCCGAATAGCTGGTTCATAAACTCATCAATAGAAAAACCGCGATACATCAGCGCACCCTGCTCACGGTATTGCGCCATGATCATATCCGCATCGTCCAGGGCGGCGGTGGCGCCCACCACCGCCGCTTCTTCTCCTACGCACTGCATGTAGAAGCTAAGCCGCCCCTGGCGCTGTGCGGCCATCATACGTTCGTCAAGAATACGAGTGGATAGCATGGCCTGGTAGAGCCTGCGTGCATGTTCACGCTCTAGCGCAGGCGCTTCGGCACCGCTATAAAGTTCGCCTTCAGGGTCGAGCAAGCTGAAGGTGGAGATGGAAAGCTCATCGCCCGTCAGAAACGTCGGCTGGTGTACGTAGCGAATCATCATTATTGTCCTTGTTATGCCTCTTTTGAAGGCAGTATTGTCGGAGATGACTGTTTATGCCAGTGGATTTATCTGGTTTCAGTCAACGCAACGACTACGACAGTAACGCAGCACAAGGACTTTAGGCATACCACTTAAGACGAAGAGACCAACGACGACAAGATAATCTGGAACGGTTCAAGGAGATGGCGGTTTAGGCTCTGTCTGAAAAGTGTCTGCGCTCGACAATACGGCGTTAAAAATTGGCTCAAAATACTCATTTACACATGTAAACTCCGTTTTTTCGCCAATTTTTGCCTTGTCTTGTCTTCGCTCGTCGACTTTTCAGACAGACCCTAGAAGCAAGGCGTTAGGAAGAAGAGAGTCGTAAGCGCAGCCTGGTTTGAAGTGCATCAAACATGCTATCAACCGTAAGCGCCAGAAGCGCGATCACCAAGGCCCCCTGAAGGACGTAAGCCATATTGTTATTAATAATGCCGGCAATGATCGGGTCCCCGAGGTTACTGGCGCCCACCGTGGCACCGAGTGCAGTGGTCGCAATATTGATAGTCACTGAGGTACGAATACCTGCCAATATGACGGGCGCAGCCAAAGGCAGCTCTACCTGGTAAAGCACCTGGAGGGGCGTTAGCCCCACTGCACGGGCTGCGGTTTTAATATCCTTATCAACATCCTGAAGCCCTGCCAGGGTATTGCGTACAATCGGCAGCAGGCCATAAAGCATCAACGCTACAATAATGGGCAAGGTGCCAAAACCCAGTACCGGCACGGCCAATGCCAATACCGCCACGGGGGGAAACGTTTGTCCAAGTGATGCAAGTTGTGACACTAACGGCAAAAAATCCTGCCCTTTTCGACGCGTTACCGCAATGCCTGCGCCAACACCCAAGCTTATGGTAACAACCGCGGCAACTCCAACGACCAGCACATGGCGCTCAAGCAACACATAAAAAGGTGTACGTTGATAGATAACCTGCCGAACATCCGGCTCTATCCATTGAAAGATACCTTGGGCGTGCGGTATTCCCACGATACAGACAGCCAACAGCGTGCCCCATAAGAATGGCCACAACCAGACCGTCTTTGCGGTGGCTTGGGTCGAACGCATCACACGCTTCACATCAGGCTTCACGCATGCTTCCTTTTTCCAACTGGGCCTCTTTTACTATCTTGCGCAGAGACAGCTCGCCAATTGGAACATCCGCCTGATCGACGACAGCAAGACGATCCGTATGGTCGCGCAGCATCATGGAAAGCGCTTGGCGCAACGAAAAGTCAGCGGGTATACGAAATTGCGAGGGTAATGTTGGCCCCATCGAAGACATGTGGTCCTTGACTCGCGTTAAGGCCGCTTGCTTTAAACCACGCTCAAGCCCACCCAAAAGCGATTCAACAAAAGGGTCCTTGGGGTGCTGTAATAGTGAAAGCGGTGTCCCCTGCTGCACGATATGGCCATCGCGCATAACGACAAGATGATTAGCCAGCTTAAGCGCTTCATCCATATCATGTGTGACAAACACAACGGTTTTATGTAACCGCGCCTGAAGGCCTGCCAGCTCATCCTGCAACTTGACGCGCGTGATAGGATCCAGCGCGCCAAAAGGCTCATCCATTAATAAAATATCCGGATCAGCCGCCAAGGCGCGAGCAACACCTACGCGCTGAGCCTGCCCACCAGAAAGCTGATGCGGATATTTATGTGCGAACTCAGCAACCGGCAAGCCAAGCAAGCCCATTAGCTCCTCAACCCGCGCCTGAATATCTTTCGCAGGCCATTTCAGTAGGCGTGGTACCAGCCCAATATTGCGAGCAACCGTCCAGTGAGGGAATAGCCCCGTGCTTTGAATCACATATCCGATCCGGCGGCGCAGCTTGACCGGGTCATACACTTCAATGGCCTGGCCATCCAGAGTAATTTCACCATCACTTTTTTCGATTAAGCGATTGATCATGCGCAACGTAGTCGACTTGCCACAGCCAGAGGTACCTACCAGGGCACAAAACTGGCCTTTTTCCACCTTTAGATTAATGGCATCAACTGCCGTTTCAGCACCGAAACGCTTTGAGACGTGTGAAAGTTCGATCATTGGACGCCTCCTGGGCGCAGTGCTTCTGCCAAGGCACCCAGGCCCGCATCCACTAACAAAGCTAATATCAAAATGGGCAGTGCACCCAGCAGCACCATGTCCATGGCGGCCTGGCCTAGCCCCTGAAAGATGAAGGTACCTAAGCCCCCTGCGCCAATCAAAGCCGCTACTGCCGTAAGCCCAATGGCTTGAACCGTCGTAATGCGTACACCCTCCAACAGCACAGGCAGCGCCAAGGGTAGGCGAACCTGCCAAAACCGCTGAATACGGTGCATGCCCATGGCGCTTGCGGCTTCCAGAGTATCCGGACTGACCTCTTCCAAGGCAGTGTAGGTATTGCGCACCATCGGCAGCAGGCTATAAGCCACCAGCGCAATAAGCGCGAGCGTATTACCAATTCCACTCACCCCAACCTTAGCTAGGAAAGGCACATTGGCGGCAAGCCACGCCAGCGGCGCCAGCAAAAGGCCAAAGAGTGCCAGGCTAGGGATGGTTTGGAGGAAATTAAGCAGCGCAAAAGCAACCTTTTGCAGCCTGGCAAAGCGACGCATCAACAGGGCAAGCAGCGTGCCCATTACCACACTCATACTCACAGCGGTGCTCACCAGGAAAATATGCTGCCTGATCGCCTGTATAAATTGATGATCCCGCGCTTTAAATTCCTGAACCAGAGCCAAGTCGCTTAACCAGAGCCACGCGCAAAGCCACCAAATCAGTCCAACGCCTGACAATATGAGAACCGGCCATAAACGTTTTAAACCAAGCCGCAGGCGTAGTTCAACGATACCTAACAATGAGATAAACAAGACAACCCAATAACCGCCCCCGATGCCTAATCGCGCTTGAGGAAGCTCTGGGTCTATTAAAAAGTGGCTGGCGACCATTAATCCAAACGGCATCAGCGTCAGTAGTAATACCACTACGCCCAAGGCCGCCCAATAGTGGGTACGGCTGGGCTGATACGCCAGGCTTCCCAACGCAATGACCAGTAATGAGACAAGCACAGCACCGGGCCAGCCGAAGGCGCCCTGAACGTTAACACTCTCTCCTTGCACAATTCGGTTAGGTGCAACGCTGACGGTATCCACCCCCCAAACCGCTGCCAGCATCACCACACTTAAACTGATTAAAACAGCATTAGGGTAACCACCACGCCCCAAACGAGGCGTGGGCAGCGCATCCAAAAGCGACATTTATTAGTTATCCAAACGGTCGAGATAGTCGTTAGCGACCTGACTTGCCGATAAACCGTTAACGGCTACATCCGCGTTAAGCGCTTGCAGCGTTACCTCGTCCAGGGTTGTAAATACATCATGAAGCAGCGGCTCGATATCCGGATAGGCTTCAAGAATACTTTCTCGTACGACCGGTGCGGGCTGATAGACAGGTTGAACGCCTTTCGAATCTTCCAATACCACCAGGCCCAAGGCACTTAAGCCGCCATCCGTTCCATAGGTCATCGCTGCGTTAACGCCACTGGTTTGTTGAGCCGCGGCACGCATTGTAGCCGCTGTATTACCGCCTGAAAGCACCAGCAGCTGTTCATCCGTTAACTCAAATCCGTACGCATCTTGAAAAGCGGGTAATGCCTGAGCGGATTCAACGAACTCTGCACTGGCCGCAAATTTGAAATCGCCGCCATCAGCAATATAAGCAGTAAGATCATCCAGTGTTTTCAAATTATGCTCATCTGCAACATCCTGACGAATACTCATGGCCCAGGTATTATTCGCGCTCGCGGGCGTTAGCCATACCAACCCATTTTGCGCATCCAACTCACGTACGGTTTGATGTGCCTGGTCAGCATCTTTCCATACATCGCTATCCGCCATATCGAAAAAGAAAGCACCGTTTCCGGTGTATTCAGGATATAGATCAATTTCTCCAGCAGTTAGCGCGGTACGCACCACATTCGTAGCACCCAGTTGAAGGCGGTCTTGCGTTGGTATGCCGTTGCGCTCTAGCGTCTGAATGATTAACTCACCCAGCACCGCCCCTTCCGTGTCGATTTTGGAGGCAACGACAACGGGCTCATTGGCATTCGCTTGGCTTAATGTTGTCAACGACAGGGCAGCGACAGATAGCAGAGATTTGATAGTAAAGCGCATCTTGGCAATCCTTTAGTAGACGTCTTTTAGTGAGGGGAGGCATTACTAGTATAAGTGGCATTTGAGTGGCTGCCAGACGCCGCTATAGCGACGCCTGGCACACCGGCTCTTGCTAAGGAGATTCAATGACCCACGTAGTTCCTTCACGTGAGTCTTTTAACACGATACCTAGCGCCGCCAACTCATCACGAACGGCATCTGCCTGAGCAAAATCCTTATTCGCTTTCGCTGCCTGACGCTGGGCAATTTTTTCCTGGATAGCCGTTTCGCTAAGCGCTACCCCTTGCGACTGGGAGCCTTTTAAAAACGCGGCGGGCGTTTGCGTGAGAAGCCCTAACACACCAGCGAGCTGTTTTAATTCACCAGCCAGCCCCACGGCCTTTTCAGGTGTATCGCTTTTGGCACGATTAACTTCTCGCGCCAACTCAAATAACACAGCGAGCGCTTCCGGGGTATTGAAGTCATCGTCCATGACCTGGGTGAAGCGGTCCCGATAAGGGCTAGCGGCTTCATCCATTTGAGCCGCAGTGTCGACGCCATCCAGCGCGGTATAAAGACGCGTTAACGATTTACGCGCCTCTACGAGGGAATCAACCGAGTAGTTAATCGCACTCCGGTAGTGGCTGGCAACCAACAGGTAACGCACCACTTCCGGATCATGTTCGGCCAATACGTCTCGGATAGTGAAGAAGTTGCCTAGCGACTTCGACATTTTTTCCTGATCCACACGGACAGCACCCGCATGCATCCAGGTGTTAACGTAGGTTTTCCCCGTCGCGGCTTCTGACTGAGCAATTTCATTTTCGTGGTGCGGGAAGGTCAAATCGGGCCCGCCACCGTGAATATCAAAGGTATCACCCAAACAGCAGGTCGACATGGCCGAACACTCAATATGCCAGCCAGGACGGCCATCGCCCCAGGGTGATGACCAGTGCGCCTCACCCGGTTTTGCCGCTTTCCAAAGCACAAAATCAAGCGGATCTTCTTTATGAACATCCACATCAACCCGCGCACCTGAACGCATATCGTCTAGCTGACGGTTATTGAGCTTGCCGTACGTGGCGAATTTGCGCACCCGGTAATACACATCGCCATTTCCGGCAGGATAGGCAAAACCTTTTTCGATCAACGTTTCGATCATGCCGACGATATCCCCAACATGCCCCGTTGCACGGGGCTCTTGGCTGGGTGGCAGCACGTTCAGCCGCGCTTCGTCTTCATGCATGGCATCAATCATGCGCTCGGTTAGCGCCGTAATGCTTTCACCATTCTCCTCAGCACGCTTAAGGATTTTATCGTCGATATCGGTGATGTTACGCACGTAGGTAACGTCATAGCCACGGTGGCGCAAATAGCGAGTAATGACATCAAATGCGACCATGACGCGGGCGTGGCCAAGGTGACAATAGTCATACACCGTCATGCCGCAGACATACATGCTTACCTTACCCGCGTCCAGCGGCGTAAATGGCTCCTTGCGACGCGTCAGCGTATTGTAAATTTGCATATGACGATCCTTAACCTTTCTGTTTGATTTTCGCCCAGCTATCTTTCAACCCTACGGTACGGTTAAACACCAGTTGCCCCGGCTTGGAGAGGTGACGGTCAGCGCAGAAGTAACCCATGCGTTCAAACTGGAAACGATCTTCCGGCACGGCTTCGGCCAGACTTGGCTCGCCGATTGCTTGGCAGATGACCAATGATTCTGGGTTCAGGTGTTCAAGGAAATCAACATCCTTGTCACGGTCCGGTTGCTCGACCATGAACAGGTTGTCATACAGACGCACTTCCATGGGCACACCGTGAGTGGCGCTGACCCAGTGAACCACGCCTTTCACCTTGCGCCCTTCCGGGTTTTTGCCGAGCGTGTCGAAGTCCACCGAACAGAGCAGCTCAACCACGTCACCGGCGTCGTTCTTGATCACCTCGTCACAACGGATGATGTAGCTGTTGCGCAAGCGAACTTCCTTGCCTGGCGCCAAGCGAAAGAACTTCTTGGGTGCATCTTCCATGAAGTCATCCTGGTCAATGTACAGCTCGCGACCAAACGGTACCTTACGCATCGGCATGTCGTCACGCGCGGGGTGTCCCGGCACGTCGTACACTTCCTCGTGGTCTTCTGCCACATTAGTCAGTACGACCTTGAGCGGTTTCAACACGCACATGGCACGCGGCGCGTTATCTTCAAGGTCCGAGCGAATAGCGTGGGTCAGCATGGCGATATCGACAAGCCCGCCATCGGCACGCGTCACGCCGATCATTTCGCAGAACTTACGAATAGAGGCGGCGGTATAACCACGGCGGCGCATGCCGGAAATCGTCGGCATCCGTGGGTCATCCCAGCCGTCTACGATCTGCTCGTCTACCAACAGCTTCAATTTGCGTTTAGAGGTCAGCGTGTAATCCAGGTTTAAGCGCGCAAACTCAATCTGACGTGGTTTGGCGGGAACCGGGAGATTATTCAGGAACCACTCATATAGCGGACGGTGGTCTTCAAATTCCAGCGTACAGATTGAGTGAGTGATACCTTCGATCGCATCCGACTGCCCATGAGTGAAGTCGTAGGAAGGATAAATCTTCCATTTATCACCGGTTTGGTGATGATTCGCATGACGAATGCGATACAAGATGGGATCGCGCAAGTTGATGTTAGGCGATGCCATATCGATTTTGGCACGTAGCACTTTTTCACTTTCACCGAATTCGCCAACACGCATACGCTCGAGTAAATCCAGGTTCTCCTCAGCGCTACGTTCGCGGTAAGGGCTTGGCTTGCCAGGAGCGGTTAGCGTACCGCGATACTCACGGATCTCATCGGGCGTGAGATCATCCACGTAGGCTTTGCCTTCGCGAATTAAATGCTGTGCCCAGGCATAAAGCTGGTCAAAGTAGTCAGAAGCAAAGCGAACCGGGCCCGCCCAGCTAAAACCTAACCAACTGACGTCTTCTTTGATGGCATCAATATAAGCCTGCTCTTCTTTCGCCGGGTTGGTGTCGTCAAAACGCAGATGACACTCACCACCCATTTGCTCCGCCAATCCGAAATTTAAGCAGATCGACTTTGCGTGGCCGATGTGCAGAAAACCGTTCGGCTCTGGGGGAAAACGCGTCACGATTTTTGTGACCTGGCCGCCCTCGATCTCGTCGCGTACTTGGTTGCGAATGAAGTTCGGCGCTGGGGTGGTCTCGTTGGTCATGGTGGTGTTGAAAACCTCGTGGTGGATGGCGTGCCAGGCAACCTCTGCCTACGCTATTAGGTTAGCGCTTCGCGGTGCCAAGCAAAACCGCTATTATAGCGTGACGCCGATGCACAGCGCCAAGGCGAACGTCTTCATTGAACAGGAATTTATTCATGATCGTATTACAGACAAACCACGGTGACATCACTATCGCGCTTAACCATGAAAAAGCGCCGGTAACAGCGGCTAACTTCGAGCAGTATGTTCGTGATGGATTTTACGATGGCACACTGTTTCACCGCGTCATTGACGGGTTTATGGTGCAAGGCGGTGGCTTTGATCAGGATTTCAACCAGAAGCCGACACGTGATTCGATCGAGAATGAAGCGGATAATGGCTTAAAGAACACTATCGGCACGCTTGCCATGGCTCGAACGCAAGACCCCCATTCGGCGACTGGCCAGTTTTTCATTAATGTTGGCGACAACGGCTTTTTGGATCACAGCGGAAAAAGCCTTCAAGGTTGGGGTTACGCCGTTTTTGGTGAAGTAGTTGATGGTATGGACGTGGTCAACGCCATTAAGGGTGTGAGCACAACACGCCGTGGCATGCATGCGGATGTGCCTGCGGAAGATGTGATCATTGAGCGTGCTTATGTAAAAGAAGCAGAATAACTCTTCGGGAGCACCATGCGCACACTGCTTGTAGCTGACATGCACTTAAGCAGCGACACCCCTGAGATCAATCAGGGGTTTTATCGCTATCTGGAACAAACGGCCCAGGGCGCAAACGCCCTTTATATTTTGGGTGATCTTTTTGATGCGTGGATGGGTGATGACTTACTCGACACTCAGCATCCCCTTAGCGCCGTGGCGCTTGAAGTCATCCAACGCTTACGCAATCTGAGCGATGACGGCACGGCTATTTATCTGTCTCATGGCAACCGTGACTTTCTGCTGGGCGAACGGTTTGTTAATGCCTGCCAGGCAACACTGCTCTCCGATGTGCAGGAAGTGGAGTTGGAGGGCGTGCCGCTTGTGCTGTTGCATGGCGACAGCCTGTGCACCCAGGATGAAGCCTATATGGCGTTCAGGCAGCAGTCGCGCAATCCTGAATGGCAAGCGCAGATTCTAACGCTGCCTCTTGAGCAGCGCCTGGAGCTTGCCAAAAGCCTACGCATGCAATCAGGCGATGCCAACGCCAACAAGGCAGAAGCGATTATGGACGTGACCCATGCTGAAGTCGTACAACTGATGGAGCGTTATGGCGTTGCCACCATGATCCATGGCCATACGCACCGCCCTAAGGTTCATGATCTTACGGTGGAAGACGTACCTGCTAAACGCTTTGTACTGGGTGACTGGGATGACCAGCACGGCTGGGATGTGATTATCGAGGAGTCTGACCGCCCTGAACCCAGGCTGCGTCAATTCTCCTTGGCCACGCCGCCCGCGGCGTAACTGCCTTCAGCAAACACAAAAAAGCCGATCAATCGATGATCGGCTTTTTTATTCATACCTGACAACGTTAGCGCTTGATATCCGCCTCCTGATACAGGGTGTCAATCAAGCCCTGGATCACCGCCTGGGCTCTTAACTGCTCAGCCATTTGCGCGACAAAACCCGCTATTTGATCATTATCATCGCCTGCCGATACGTCATCCAACGCGATAACCGCAACGTCTTGCGACAGCGTAACAGCCCGGTACTGGCTTTCACCTTCATCCGGATTCGGCATACGGAAGACTTCCGACACCAACCCTTGAGGTAAAGAACTATTCTGCTGACGACTAACGTTAGTGGCTTCAAGCCAATTGACGTCGAGCGTCTCACCCGCATTAAGCGAAGCTGTCATTGCTTGAGCCTGCTCAAGCATGGCTTGTTGACGCTGTTGGGCGGCAACGGACTGCTCTACCTCATCGCGAACGTCATCCAGGCTTATCAGCGTCGCTTCACGGTGTTCGGCCACACGCAAGACCAAGCGTCGATCATCGTCGAGCTCAATCACTTCACTGTTATAGCCATCCGTCAGCACCTCTTCGCTGAAGGCTTCATCCAGCACGCCCGGCTCCGAAAGAACGCCTTCGCCTTCACCACGCGCGAGCCAATCGGTTTGCGTCAACGTTAAACCAATATCATCAGCGACGCTTTGCAAATCGTCCGCAGCAAAGCTCTGGTCAATCAGTTGCTGGACGTTAGCGTTAAACGTATCGTTAACTTCTCCTAACGCCACGTTTTGACGCAGAGTGTCGCGCTGCTCTTCAAACGAGGGGGCATCAACATCGGTCACTCGCAGAATGTGGAAGGCACCATCAACTTCAACGACCTGCGACGTTTCGCCTTCAGCAAGAGAGAATGCAGCCTCATCAAATTCATTGCCGAAAATACCGCGCGAAATCGTACCTAGATCGCCTCCTTCCTCGGCACTTGCTGTGTCATCAGAGTAGCGGAGTACCGTATCAGCAAAGGATTCGCCATCTTCCAGGTCATCATAAGCAGTGTCAGCAATGCTGCGTGCTTCTTCACGGGAACGTTCATCACCAAAGGTCACCATGATATGTGAAATGCGTCGATCCGCATTTTGATTCTGTTCACGCCACGCCTGGCGAAGCGTCTCTTCATCAATTTCACTTTCAGCGGCCATGGCTTGGCGATCAATCAGCACATACTCAACGCGTACCTGCTCAGGCCGCTCGAAACGCTCCTGATGGGCATCATAGTAAGCCTGTACCTGCTCGTCGGTGACATTGATATCAACATCTACGTCGTCGCTGTTCATCAGCACATAACGAAAACTGCGCTGCTGATTTTGTAACTCGGCCAAACGAGCCTGTTCGCTGGGCAGGCTAAAATCGCTGAATGCCAAGCCTTGCTGCAAATGCTGACGCTTAATGTCGACGCGCAAGTCCTGACGAAACGAGACAGGTGAATAACCTGCACCCGCTAGCCGGTTACGGAAAATGTCGGCCGAGAAATGACCATTTTGATCATGAAACTCGGGGAGGCCTACAATAATTTGGTCTAACTGTGCATCGGAGACGTAGAACCCACCGTCATCAGCGTACTGAGTAAGCAGTTGCTGGGTGATCAACTGGTCCAGCATATCATTGCGCAACGCACGCTCTTGTTCCGGCGGGACCTGGCCTGACCGAAGCGCTCGTTGCACCTCCAGCTCAACCTGCTGACGCATGATGGGCTGGCCATTGACACTTGCGACTTCATTGGGATCGCTGCCAAACACACTAAACAGTGATTCCACCCCAAACAGCGCCATGGCAGCCACCATGAGACCGATAATAATTTTGGCGCCCCAGCTTCTGGAGCCATTTCGAATACTTTGCAGCATGCTAGCCTCAGATAAACACAGCCATATAAATAAACCTTCACGTTGCCCGAAATCGTTTTCGGATAACCCCTTAAATACCAGGCCAAAAAATAACATGGGCGCATCGCGGATGCGATGCGCCCATTAGATTACATAAACACAGAACAATTAATTAACGGCGTCTTTCAGCGCCTTGCCTGCTTTGAAGCCAGGTACTTTCGCCGCTTTAATTTCGATAGGCTGGCCCGTCTGCGGGTTACGGCCAGTACGTGCAGCACGCTCTTTAATAGCGAAGGTACCAAAACCTACCAGTGAAACGCTTTCACCTTTTTTGAGGCTATCGGTGACAGACTCCACCATGGCATCCAATGCGCGGGTTGCCGCTGCTTTAGGAATATCGGCAGACGCGGCAATGGCTTCAATCAGCTCAGACTTATTCACACTTCACCCCTTAACTGTTTAAAAAAAATGGCTCTGTACGGCATGGCCACCAGAAGGTACAACCTCAAAGCATAGCTGCGTTTTATAGCAATGCCTTGAAACACCTGTCAAGCAAACACACCGTGGAATGCCCGCTGCACAAGGCTTTGGGCAAATTCTTTAAGTAAACATTAAAGACCAATGGCTTTAATATTAGTGTGTATTGGCTACGGTGGAGGAAGCAAACGATGTTTTAGCACCCTTTTCAGCACTTTTTAAAGACGTGCCATCATCGTTTTCATCGCTCACTAGCGCCACCGCCAATACATCATCTATCCAGCGTACCGGACGAATATCAAGTGCACCCTTGATATTTTCCGGTACTTCCTTGAGATCACGACGATTTTCTTCAGGAATCAAGACGGTCTTTATACCACCGCGACGGGCTGCCAGCAATTTCTCCTTCAGGCCGCCTATCGGCAACACCTCGCCCCGAAGGTTAACTTCACCGGTCATCGCTACATCACAGCGCACTGCACGCTGCGTATAAGCCGACACCATAGCCGTTACCATCGCGACACCAGCGCTGGGTCCATCTTTAGGCGTAGCCCCTTCTGGCACATGGATATGCAGGTCTTCATTCTCAAAACGCGCAGGGTCAATACCGAACCCGTGAGCACGCGCCTTCACAACGGTTTGTGCGGCACTAACGGACTCTTTCATTACATCGCCGAGCGAGCCCGTTTTGTTAATTCGTCCTTTACCTGGCGTCACCACAGACTCAATGCTGAGAAGCTCTCCGCCGACTGATGTCCACGCAAGCCCTGTTACACGGCCAATCTGGTCGTCCTGCTCAGCCAGCCCGTAGCTGTAACGTCGTACGCCGGCATAGGCTTCAATTTGCTCAGCAGAAAGGGTTTGCGTCTCTTCGAGGTCTTTACGCTCCAAGCGCTCGCGAAGCACTTTACGGCAGACTTTAGCAATCTGGCGTTCAAGTTCACGCACCCCTGCTTCCCGCGAGTAGTAGCGAATAAGCTCCAGCAGCGCATCATCCTGAAGTGCCAGCTCATCTGTCTTCAGTCCATTGGCAGCGAGCTGCTTCGGCAACAGATAACGCTTGGCAATCGCCAGCTTTTCATCTTCGGTATAGCCTGGCAGACGAATAATTTCCATACGGTCCAAAAGCGGGCCAGGAATATTCATCGAATTGGCCGTACAGATGAACAGCGTCTCTGAAAGGTCGTAATCCAGTTCCAGGTAGTGATCGCTGAAGCTGTTGTTTTGCTCAGGATCCAATACTTCCAAAAGTGCTGAGGCTGGGTCGCCACGATGATCCATGCCGAGCTTATCCACTTCATCCAGCAGAAACAGTGGATTCTTGACACCTGCACGGCTCATGCGCTGCATTAGCTTACCGGGCAATGAACCAATATAAGTGCGTCGATGGCCACGAATCTCCGACTCATCCCGCACTCCGCCCAATGCCAAGCGTACATACTTGCGATTGGTCGCCCGCGCGATAGATTGGCCCAGCGAGGTCTTACCCACCCCAGGTGGGCCTACCAGGCACAGCACAGGGCCTTTCATCTTGCGTACGCGCTTTTGTACAGCCAAGTACTCAAGGATACGTGCTTTTACCTCTTCGAGGCCGTAATGGTCCTCATCAAGCACTTCTTGCGCTTTCACAAGATCATGCTTCACGCGCGTACGCTTTTTCCAAGGGACCGCTATCAGCCAATCCAGATAGGAGCGCACGACGGTCGATTCTGCAGAGTTAGCAGCCATCATTTTCAGCTTGTTCAGCTCTTGAGTCGCTTTATCGGCAGCCTCTTGTGGCATGCCCGACTCTTTGATCGCTTTCTCGTACTTTTCGGCTTCATTTGGTACGTTGTCGAGCTCGCCCATCTCTTTCTGAATGGCTTTCATCTGCTCGTTTAAGTAGTACTCGCGCTGGGTCTTTTCCATCTGCTCTTTAACACGTGAGCGGATGCGCTTTTCTACTTGAAGCAGATCAATTTCAGATTCGATTAAGGCCATCAGGTGCTCAATACGATCGCGCACCCGGTCCATCTCTAAAAGCTCCTGTTTATCGCCAATTTTTAGCGATAAATGAGCACAGATGGTGTCCACTAGCCGGCTTGGATCTTCAATCCCGGAAAGCGAGTTAAGCACCTCATTGGGCACTTTTTTCGACAGTTTAACGTACTGCTCAAACTGATTAAGCAGCACGCGTACCAGCGCTTCCTGTTCGCGGCTGGTTAAGGGCTCGCTCTCTCGAGGAGAAAGATGGGCTTGCGTATAGCCCGCTTCGTTCTCTTCGATGTCCAGTACATCCGCGCGAAAACTGCCTTCAATCAACACTTTTACAGTGCCATCGGGAAGCTTGAGAAGCTGCATAATGTCCGCCACAGTGCCCATGGCGTAGAGGTCGGCATTGTCCGGCTCATCCTGGGCAGCTTCTCGCTGAGCCACTAGCAATACGCGCTTATCAGCTTCCATCGCAGCTTCAAGCGCCTGAATCGACTTTTCACGCCCTACAAACAGAGGGATAACCATTTGCGGATACACGACGACGTCCCGCAACGGCAATAAAGGTAGACATTGAGTCTGTTCGGCGTTCTGCTGCATCGCAGACGTTCCTCAACAAATCGGAAGAGTACTTGATGGAACACCAAGGCAAGTACATCACTGTATGAAAAGTACTACGCAGTGTAGAGCAAACTACGCAGTGACACCCATGAACAACAAGGGGCCGCCTAGGCGACCCCTTGGTTTAGCGCAAGCGGCTGAAGTCACGCCGTTGGCCTATTACTAGCCATCCGTGCCATCAACGCGAGCATCTTCCTGCTTTGAATACATCAAGAGCGGCTCGCTTTCACCTGCGATTACCGATGCATCGATAACCACCTTGCTGACATTTTCCAGTGATGGAATTTCATACATGGTGTCAAGCAATACCGACTCAAGGATAGAGCGCAGGCCGCGTGCACCTGTCTTCCGCTCCATCGCCTTCGCAGCAACCGCTCGTAACGCTTCGTCTCTAAACTCAAGCGTCACGCCTTCCATTTCGAAGAGCTTTCCATACTGCTTGATGAGCGAGTTTTTGGGCTCTGTCAAAATCTGGATCAGCGCGTCTTCGGTAAGCTCCGTCAACGTAGCAATGACCGGTAGACGTCCAACAAACTCTGGAATCAAACCGAACTTCACCAGGTCTTCCGGCTCAACGTCTGCAAGCAGTTCACCGACACCACGTGCTGACTCTTTGCTCTTAACGCTGGCGTTAAAACCGATTCCGCCCTTTTCAGCCCGGTCACGTATAACCTTGTCCAGACCCGCGAAAGCGCCGCCCACAATAAACAGTATGTTACCGGTATTTACCTGAACAAACTCTTGCTGCGGATGCTTGCGGCCACCCTGAGGCGGCACAGAAGCCGTCGTGCCTTCGATTAGTTTGAGCAACGCCTGCTGCACACCTTCACCCGATACATCACGCGTGATAGACGGGTTGTCGGACTTACGAGAAATTTTGTCAATTTCATCGATATATACAATGCCGCGCTCGGCCTTCTCTACATCGTAGTCACACTTTTGAAGCAGCTTCTGGATGATGTTTTCAACATCTTCACCCACATAACCCGCTTCGGTCAGCGTTGTTGCATCCGCAATGGTGAAAGGTACGTTTAATAAACGTGCCATGGTCTCCGCTAGCAATGTTTTACCACTACCAGTGGGGCCGATGAGCAGAATATTGGATTTACCTAATTCAACATCGCCTTCACGTACGTCCGGTCTCAGACGCTTGTAGTGGTTATAAACCGCTACGGACAGCACCATTTTGGCGCGGTCTTGTCCAATGACGTAATCGTCCAGGGTATGACGTATTTCGCGAGGCGTAGGTAAACGCTCCTCATCGCTCTCGGCATCGGCTTCGAGAACTTCCTCGCGAATGATGTCATTACACAAGTCGACACACTCATCGCAGATATATACGGACGGGCCAGCAATCAGTTTACGTACTTCGTTCTGGTTTTTTCCACAGAACGAGCAGTAAAGTAATTTACCACCTTCATCCTTGCCTTTGCCGTCGGCCATTAGCGTACCTCTGTCACTGCGGCGGCTTGCACCGCCATAAAAGCTCGTTAGAAAAGCAAAACCTCATCACGCTATCAGGATGTAGGCCGCTTATCCAGCACTGCGTCAATCAAGCCATACTCTTGAGCTTTATTGGCGCTCATGAAATTGTCACGGTCGGTATCACGGGCAACCGCTTCCAGATCCTGACCGGTATGATGCGCAAGAATCTGATTCAACTTTTCGCGGATTCCCAGAATCTCACGGGTATGGATTTCAATGTCAGATGCCTGACCCTGATAACCCCCCAGCGGCTGATGAATCATGACCCGTGAATTAGGCAAGCAGTAACGCTTACCGGCTGCGCCTGCTGTTAAAAGCAGCGCGCCCATACTGGCCGCTTGACCAATACATACGGTTGATACATCGGGCTTAATAAACTGCATGGTGTCATAAATCGACATGCCTGCCGTTACCGAGCCACCCGGCGAGTTGATATAAAGATGGATATCCTTGTCGGGGTTTTCCGACTCAAGGAACAACATCTGAGCGACCACAAGGTTAGCCATGTAGTCTTCAACAGGGCCTACCAGGAAAATGACACGCTCTTTTAGCAGACGCGAGTAAATATCGTAGGCTCTCTCCCCTTTGGCGCTCTGCTCAACCACCATGGGCACTAAACCGCCGGCGTTTTGAATATCAAATCCACTCATTTGGGTGATTCCTTGCGTCCGATAAGGGAAAGGCGCACCGAGAACAGTGCGCCGCGCTGATGGGATTGCTTAGGCGTCTGCTTTCTCGCCTTCTTCAGCACCCTCGTCTTGTGCAGCCTGCTGCTGAGCGGCAGCTAATGCTTGCTGATAAGACATTTCAACGTCTTTAACGTTCGTTTGCTCAAGCAGTTTATCGACCGCTTTCTCTTCGAGAATGGCAGACTTAACCTGCGTTTTCAGCTGGTCGTTGCTCATGTAGTACTCAACAACCTCAGAAGGGTCCTGGTACTGCTCGGCCAGCTCTTCAACTTTTGCTTTAATCGCAGCATCGTCAGCGTCAAGCTCATTGACCTTGATCACTTCAGCCAGCAAAAGACCTACTTGAACGCGGCCCTTGGCCTGCTCTTCAAAAAGCTCATTGGGCAACTGGCTAACATCAAAGTCTTCGCCAAGGCCAAACTGTTGAGCAGCCTGACGCTTCATTGCATCCGTTTCTTGCTGAACTAACGAGCTTGGCACCAGAATGTCGTTGGCTTCTTTAAGCGCGTCCAGCACCTGCTGCTTAACACGATTATCAACGGCCTGGGTCGCCTCACGCGTCATGTTCTTTTTGATTTCAGCGCGGAATTTATCCTGGTCGCCATCGTCTACGCCAAAGCGCTCAATGAAAGCAGCGTCAATTTCAGGCAGCTTCTGCGTGCTGACTTTATGCACCGTTACATTGAAGGTGGCTTCCTTACCTGCCAGATGCTCGGCCTGGTAATCTTCCGGGAAAGTAACCTTGATGGTTTTCTCTTCGCCAGCCTTGGCACCGATTAACTGCTCTTCAAAGCCTGGGATAAAGCTGTTGGAGCCAATCACCAGCGCGTGACCTTCAGCACTACCGCCTTCAAACGGCTCATCGCCCAGGAAACCTTTAAAATCAATCGTTACCTGATCGCCATCTGCTGCCGGTGTATCCGCATCTTGCCAATCGGCATTTTGTTTACGCAGCGTCTCGATCATTTCATCAACGTCAGCATCGCTTACGCTAACCACCGGGCGCTCAACGTCAGTGCCTTCGATAGAGGTCAACTCGATCTGCGGATAAATTTCCATGATCGCTACGAATTCAAGATCTTTACCGGCTTCATTAATTTGCGGCTCAATCTGAGGGTAGCCAGCCGGGTTAAGGCCTTCTTCAGTGATGGCACGTACGTAACGCTCACGCATTACCTCGCCCACTACTTCACTGCGAACGCTGTCGCTATAGCGTTGACGGACAACAGACATTGGTACCCGGCCTTGGCGAAAACCATTCAGCCGCACGTTTTTCGCGGTGTCTATCAGGCGAGCACTGACAGCCTCGTCGATTTCGGCAGCCGGTACTTGGATAGAAATACGGCGTTCGATCTGGGAGGTCGTCTCGACGGAAACTTGCATGAATTGTCCTCTAGCGGCTGGGCGTTGTATTAACAGTGTTTAAATAAATTCCAAGGGGCAATTTTAAGAACCCTAGCGCACGGTGGCAAGCGCCATGCTCGCAAGATGGGGGCGCTGCGGTTAATTACAAGGGAATAAGTGACTAATTTATTACTTTTAGACCTCGGACAAAGAATTACGTGCTCATTACGATAGGCTACCTGCCACTTAGCAACCTTTACTGGCTATCGTAACGATACTCATGACTACTCATCAAGACTTACCTATTTCACGCATTAAAATAGATCGCAGTTTTATTGAGACCTTGGACCTTGCATCCGCAGGAGCACAACAGCCTCGCTATCGTTGCGGCGATTGCAAGCCCTCGTGAGCCAAGTATAAAGGCGGTCGCCGAAGGCGTTGAAACGGAGCAGCAATGGGACCTGCTGGGGTGAGTATACTATCGATTTTATCCAAGGGTTTTGGACCTAAACGGGTTATTTATGGCGTTTAGGGCGCCACCATAAACTTACCGCATGCATTAAAAGACCACAGGTAGCGGCGTGAGAGATAAAAACCTCCCAGCTGATCCATGTGGTAAAAAGCGCGTGCCAAGCCCCCATGACTAAAGCACCCGCTAACAGCATGAGCACCAACCGTAGGCAAAGACGAGGTAATTGCTTGCGCGCGTCACGGGATAATAAACGCCATTGCGCTACCGCCGCGCCGGCAACCAGTACGACACCCATCACAATAAGCGTTTGACGGGTACTGTGCCCGCCTGCCATAAAACGCGGCAAAGATGCCAGCATTACCACACATAAACCGAGCGCAACACTAATGCGCTCTGCTGAAAAAGGCATCGGCTGCATTGCTTAGGCTACCTTTAGCTGCTGCTCTTCAATCCACGTCTCGACCCACGGTACTGCGGCATCATCTGCCATAAATGTTTCCATGGCATCAATTTCCAACCGGTCACCCAAACGGCGTGCCCCATGGTCTTCAAGTAACGCATCAAGCGCTCTGCCCGCACCACAGTATGTATCACCGTAGGAGCTGTCGCCTAACGCAATCATGCCGTAGCGTAATGCCGTAAGGGCTGGGCTTGTATCTTTTAAGCTGCGCACAAAGGGCACAAAATTACCGGGAAAGTCACCACTGCCAGTGGTAGAGAGCACGAATAATGAGAGATCTTCATTGCTCGTTAGATCATCAAGCGTCGGCTGCTCAACAATATTAACGGCAAAGCCCGCTTGCTCGAATAATGGCTTTACCTGCTCAGCCACATCTAACGCACCGCCATACATCGTGCCAACCAATATGTTCAGTTGAGGCATTGTTGCTATCCCCTATTAAGTGTCACGGCGTTGATAAATAGCCGTTGAATTTGCAGGAATATTAACATACTTCATTTATACGGCACATTTCGCAAATGAACAGACAAGGCTGTATGCACCGTGGCGCATAAAAAAAGGAGCGCCCAAAGGCACTCCGTTATATAGCGAAAACGACGCTACGGGTAGGTCATTAACATCAAGGACTACTTGGTTTTCACATAGTGCTCGACTTGCTGCTTTAATTTTTGACCTGGTCGAAAGGTCACAACACGGCGGGCAGAAATAGGTATTTCTTCACCGGTTTTTGGGTTACGGCCCGGCCGTTCACGCTTATCACGCAAATCAAAGTTACCAAACCCAGACAGCTTAACCTGTTCATTTTCTCGTAAGCAGGCTCGAATCTCTTCGAAAAAAGCTTCGACCATGGTTTTTGCTTCTCGTTTAGACAGTGCCAGCTCAGTATGTAAATGCTCTGCCAGCTCTGCTTTGGTCAACGCACCCATAGGACCCTCCTTGTAGCAAACGCATTGCCAAGAACGTGATAAGCGCCGTGTCGTGGCATATTATTGTCAGCCGCGTAGCTCAGCCTCCAACTGGACACGCACTTGTGTCACGATGGAATCTACCAACTGGTTGATTTCTTCATCGTTTAGCGTGCGTGAAGGATGCTGCCAGGTCAAGCCTAACGCAATACTCTTATGGTCGTCCGCCACGCCTTTACCAGCATAGACATCAAATAGCGTAATGTCTTTTAAGTAATCACCGGCTTTTTCTTTAGCGCAATCCAGTAGAGCCTGAACGGGCACCGCTTGCTTTACGATAAACGCCAGATCGCGTCGCACTTCAGGATAACGTGATAACGCTTCAAAGGCCGGGATCTGCCCTTGGCTTAACGTATCCAGGCGTACTTCAAAGAGTACCGCATCCACTTTAAGGCCCAGCTTGGCGCGCACTTGCGGGTGCAAAGTTCCAATCCAGCCAGCATGCTCGCCGTTGTACTGTATTTCAGCACTCTGGCCGGGGTGAAGCGCTGGATGCTCGGCTGGCTCAAAGCGCCACGCATCAAGATTGCCACCCAAGGCTAAAAGGCTTTCAAGATCCCCTTTGAGATCGTAAAAGTCGATACGCTCTTTAGAACCTGCCCAGCCTTCCGTTTCCCGACTACCACAGACTAACGCCCCCATCATGGGAACCTGGGACAGTTGATCCAGCTCACCATTAAATACCAGCCCCGTTTCGAACAGGCGAACGCGGGGTTGCTGACGGTTTAAGTTATGCTCCATGGCCCGCACCAGCCCCGGGAAAAGACTGGCCCGCATCACTGAGAGATCCGCTGAAATGGGGTTAGCAAGCACCGGAGAGACGGCATCAGGCAATATAGCGGCCTGAAGCTCGGGAGCCACAAAGCTATAAGTAATCGCCTCCTGGAAACCACGAGCGACCATTTGGCGACGCAACTGCGCTTGGGTGAGTGTTGCTTCATCTGCAGAGCGCAGCGCTAACCGTGCAGCCGGGCGGCGAACAGGCAGATTATTGTAGCCATGAATTCGGGCGATCTCTTCGATCAGGTCTTCTTCAATCGCGACATCGAAACGCCAGCTAGGCGCAACAGCCGACCAGCCCTCAGCCTGCTGACTCACCTCAAGACCCAAACGCGTCAGAATGTCGGTGACATCTTCATTGGCCAATTTCTTGGAAAGCGCACTTTCCAAACGCGCTTCACGCAGCAAAATAGTGCGAGAAGCAGGCACATGCTCTTCACTGACGCATTCAGTGACAGGGCCAGGCTGGCCGCCACAAATATCCAAGAGTAAGCGTGTCGCACGCTCAATGGCCGCTGTAGCAAGCTCAGGGTCCACGCCACGCTCAAACCGGTGTGACGCATCGGTGTGCAAACCGTAAGAGCGCGCCTTACCCGCAATCGCCAGTGGTGTAAAAAATGCCGACTCCAGGAAAATCGTCCGGGTAGTTTCGTTAACCCCAGAATTCTCTCCGCCCATGACTCCCGCCATGGCAAGCGGACCCGCCTCATCGGTAATCATTAATGTTCCGGGGCGCAGGGCAACGTCTTGCCCATCCAGCAAGGTTAGCCGCTCCCCCTCTTTCGCCATGCGCACAACGATGCGACCGTTCAAATTATCGCGATCAAACGCATGCATCGGCTGGCCAAGCTCCAGCATGACGTAATTAGTAACGTCCACCACCGGATCAATGGAACGGATACCGCTACGACGCAGGCGCTCTACCATCCAAAGCGGTGTTTCCGCTTTTACATTAATGCCCTTGATGAGGCGACCCACATATAGGGGACACTGCTCAGGTGCTTCAACGCTGACAGCAAAGGTGTCATCTATTACGGCCGGGATAGATTCGATGACCGGCGGCGTTACGGCTAACCGGTTAAGCACGCCCACCTCACGGGCAAGCCCCTTAACACTTAAGCAATCTCCGCGGTTAGGCGTAAGATCCACCTCAATGGTCATATCATTGAGGTGCATATATTCGCGAAAATCGACGCCAACAGGCGCAGAATTAGCCAATACCAGAATACCGGGCGAGGTTTCTTCCTCAAGCCCAAGTTCCGATGCTGAACAAATCATGCCGCGTGACTCTACACCGCGCAGCTTGGCCTTCTTGATTTTGAAATCGCCTGGCAGCACGCC
This sequence comes from Halomonas sp. AOP43-D1-4, assembly GCF_052446175.1. NCBI lineage: Bacteria > Pseudomonadati > Pseudomonadota > Gammaproteobacteria > Oceanospirillales > Halomonadaceae > Halomonas > Halomonas sp. AOP43-D1-4. Next base: position 7,672 of record NZ_JBQSVY010000003.1, on the reverse strand, counting down.
CCCTACCTGAGCAAAAGGAATCTTCTGGCCGATATCAACGTTTGCTGCACCGCACACTACCTGCACCGGCTCACCCGAGCCATCATTAACGGTACATACGTTTAATTTGTCGGCATCCGGGTGCTTTTCTTTGGTAAGCACCTCAGCAACGACAACGCCGCTAAACGCAGCGGCTACGGCTTCAACTGCATCGACTTCCAAGCCGGCCATCGTGATCTGATCAGCAATCGCCTGCGTGTCCAGCTGCGGTGATACCCATTCGCGCAGCCACTGTTCTGAAAATTTCATGATCGTTCCTGTGTTCGGCAGCGGTCTTAAGCGAATTGGCGCAAGAAGCGCAGGTCGTTTTCAAAGAACAGGCGCAAGTCGTTTACACCGTAACGCAGCATCGCTAAGCGCTCAGCCCCCATGCCAAAGGCAAAGCCGGTATAGCGTTCAGTATCAATTCCCGAGTGGCGGAAAACTTCAGGATGCACCATGCCGCAACCCATTACTTCCAGCCAACCACTATGCGAGCAAACACGGCAGCCTGAACCGCTGCACATAACGCATTGGATATCGACTTCAGCAGAAGGCTCGGTAAATGGAAAATACGAAGGGCGGAAGCGAACAGAAAGGTCGTCCCGCTCAAAAAACGCCTGCAGAAAGTCTTCAATCGTGCCCTTTAGATCAGCAAAGCTAACCCCTTCGTCCACCAGCAGTCCTTCCACTTGGTGAAACATAGGCGTATGCGTCAGGTCGGAGTCGCTACGATAAACGCGTCCGGGGCACACAATCCGAATGGGCGGTTCGCTCTCTTTCATTGTGCGCACTTGAACGGGTGAAGTGTGCGTTCTTAACAGCCGCGTTGCATCAAAATAGAACGTATCCGCCATGCCGCGTGCCGGGTGATGCGCAGGAATATTGAGCGCTTCGAAATTGTGATAGTCATCTTCAATTTCTGGTCCTACCGCGACGTCATAACCAATACGCGTAAATAAGCTTTCGATACGCTCAAGCGTACGCGTAACCGGGTGCAAGCCACCACTGGCCTGCCCACGGCCCGGCAACGTAACATCGATGCGCTCAGCGGCCAACCGCGCATTCAATGCTGCATTTTCAAGCTGCTGGCGCTTAGCGTCAATTTCATTGGCCAATGTTTGCTTTGCCTGGTTAATGCGTTCGCCAGCAGCCGGGCGCTCTTCGGCTGTTAGCTTGCCTAACCCTTTCAGCAAAGCCGTTACTTCGCCTTTTTTGCCTAAATAGCGAACTCGCAACTCATCCAGCGAAGCAACATCTTGCGAAGCCTGAATGGCATCACGTGCTTCAGACACCAGAGTAGGAAGGTGGTCCATCCGTTTCACTCCGAATTAAGCGGTTCCCTTTTATGAGGGTGTCGCACATTGAAGGTGACAAAAAAACAGGGGAAGAGCGGCTGCTCTTCCCCTGCGGGTCACACTGAAATGACCTTCGTCAATTCACGCTGGCATTTGCACAGCTATGACGCTATTGGGCAGCCTTGGCTTTTTCCACGATAGCAGCAAATGCGGCTTTCTCGTGTACAGCCAGATCAGCCAATACTTTACGGTCAATTTCGATGCCGGCTTTCTTCAAACCGCCAACAAAGCGGCTGTAAGACATACCGTTGATGCGTGCAGCAGCGTTAATACGCTGAATCCACAGCGCACGGAACTGACGCTTACGGTTGCGGCGGTCACGATAAGCATACTGACCTGCTTTGATAACGGCCTGTTTAGCTACACGGAAAACACGCGAACGGGCACCGTAGTAACCTTTAGCCTGCTTCAATACTTTTTTATGGCGACGACGGGCAACTACACCACGCTTAACACGAGTCATAACACACTCCTGACTTTATAGCTGAGGCTTTAAGCACTCAGGCAAAAAAAACGACTTATAGGTTTGGCAGCATGCGCTGGATCAGCGCTTTATCAGCAGCGTGAACCTGCTTCATTCCACGCAGCTGACGCTTACGCTTAGTCGATTTTTTGGTCAGGATGTGGCTACGGTGAGACTGCTTGTGCTTGAAGCCATTAGCGGTCTTTTTAAAGCGCTTCGCAGCGCCGCTGTTGCTTTTGATTTTCGGCATGAGAAAACTCCGCTCGATATTTTTTAGAAAACCCAAGGCCGACCATCGCCTACGCAATGGCCCGTTGGTTTCGCCGTTGGATCACTTCTTTTTCGGGGCAAGAATCATGATCATCTGGCGGCCTTCCATTTTCGGGAAGGACTCCACCGTTCCGATCTCTTCCAAGTCTGCCGCGATCCTTTCCATCAGCTTGCGGCCGATGTCCTGGTGCGCCATTTCACGACCACGGAAGCGCAAAGTGACCTTACCCTTGTCACCACCTTCCAAAAAGCGCATCAGGTTTTTCAATTTTACCTGATAATCGCCTTCGTCGGTGCCAGGACGGAATTTAACTTCCTTAACCTGGATTTGCTTTTGCTTTTTCTTTTGAGCCGCTTTCTGCTTCTTCGTCTCAAAAACGAATTTACCGTAATCCATAATCTTACAGACAATGGGATCGGCATTCGAAATTTGCACGAGGTCTAAACCGGCAGCTTCTGCACGCTCAATCGCTTCGGTGGTAGGCACAACGCCCAACTGCTCACCTTCAGCATCGATTAAACGCACTTCTTCTTCGGTAATTCGCTCGTTCATTGGTGGGCGTTTGTCTGCTGGACGCCCGCGCTGATTGCTTCGCTTGATCGTTCCGTCTCCTTAGGCAATTGACGATGTCGCCAGGGCTGCTCGCTCCGCACCAAGACGCTCGATAAGTGTATCGACTGTCATTGTGCCGAGGTTTTCGCCGCTGCGAGTTCGCACGGCCACTGAGTCAGCTTCGACTTCCTTATCTCCCACCACAAGGAGATAGGGAATTTTCTGTAACGTATGCTCACGGATTTTAAAGCCGATCTTCTCGTTCCTCAAGTCCGCTTTAGCTCGTAAGCCACTTTTTTGCAGACGTTGCTCTAATTCAAGAGCGTAATCACGCTGCGCATCGGTAATTGTCATCACTACCGCCTGCTGAGGTGCCAACCATAATGGCATAGCGCCCGCATAATGTTCAATCAAGATACCAATGAAGCGCTCCATCGAGCCTACTATAGCACGGTGCAACATGACCGGCGGCTTACGTTCGCCCTCTTCGGTCACATATTGAGCACCTAAACGCTCGGGCATCATGAAATCAACCTGCATGGTGCCCACCTGCCACTCGCGCCCCAAGCAATCTTTCATATGGTATTCAATCTTGGGGCCATAGAACGCACCTTCTCCAGGGAGCTCCTGCCACTCGACATCACACGCTTTTAACGCGCGACGCAACGCATCTTCCGCCTCATCCCAAACGTCATCACTACCAATTCTTTTCTCAGGGCGAAGCGCAATTTTAATGGCAATATCTTCAAACCCAAAATCGGTATAGACCTTAAGCGCCTGGCGATGAAAGCTGGTGACCTCGGGCTCAACCTGGGCTTCGGTGCAAAACACATGACCATCATCTTGAGTAAACGCACGAACACGCATAATGCCATGCAAAGCGCCTGAGGGCTCGTTACGATGGCAGCCGCCAAACTCACCAAAGCGAACCGGAAGCTCACGGTAGCTGCGCAACCCGGAATTAAACACCTGCACATGGCCAGGGCAATTCATGGGTTTGAGAGCATACTCGCGCTTCTCGGATTCGGTAAAGAACATACCGTCCGCGTAATTATCCCAATGTCCTGATTTTTTCCACAACGATACGTCCATTATTTGCGGACAGCGAATTTCCTGGTAACCGCCGTCTTTATAGACGCCTCTCATATACTGTTCGATCTGCTGCCATAACGCCCAACCGTTCGGATGCCAAAACACCATTCCTGGCGCCTCTTCCTGCATATGGAAGAGATCAAGACGGCGTGCAAGCTTACGGTGATCGCGTTTTTCAGCCTCTTCAAGCCGCTTCAAGTACGCTTTCAGCTGCTTTTTATCGCCCCAGGCAGTGCCATAAATACGCGTCAGCATGGGATTTGAAGCATCCCCGCGCCAATAGGCGCCGGCAAGCTTCGTCAACTTAAACGCTTTTAGATGGCGGGTATTAGGCACATGAGGGCCACGGCACATATCCGTGTACTCTTCATGATGATAAAGCCGGATATCCGCACCGTCAGGAATATCGTGAATAATTTCCTGTTTATACGTTTCATCACGCTGAGAAAACGTCGACATTGCTTTATCGCGATCAACATATTCACGGACAACATCGTACTCGCGCTCTATTAGCGCTTGCATACGTTTTTCAATTGCCTCTAAATCTTCTGGCGTAATTGAACGACCAAAGTCGACATCATAATAAAAGCCGTTATCAATGACCGGTCCAATCGCCATTTTAGCGTCCGGGTAAAGCTGCTTTACCGCATGACCAATCAAATGCGCGCAGGAGTGACGAATGATCTCCACGCCGTCTGGGTCACGCGCAGTAATAATCGCTACGTTTGCATCGTGCTCGATAACATCTGCAGCATCGACTAAAACGCCATCTATCCGCCCTGCAACGCAGGCCTTAGCCAAACCAGGGCCAATGGATTCTGCAAGCTGCATAATGGAAAGTGGTGCTTCAAATGTTCTTTGGCTACCGTCAGGTAGTGTCACAATGGGCATTCAGTATTCCTTGAGCGCAGTGGTGATCCATACCAAGGATCACATTTCGCTATCAATGATCGTGGCGTTTAATAAGTGATACAACGTTATACAAGCGCGTAGCCTAACAGACTTGAGCGCCGCAGAAAATAAAAACGGGAGGCATACGCCTCCCGTCGATACGCACAGTAAATGTGCGGCACATCCAGCAAAAGCACTACACGTTTAGCGCCCAAGCAGTCTGCGTATTAGTTCCACTCGTCAATTTCAACACGGCGGTTCAGTGCGCGACCTTCATCAGTCTCGTTCGTAGCGATCGGATTCTCTTCACCGTAACCAACAGCACGCATGCGGTTAGCTTCTACGCCACGCTGAGCAAGATAAGCAGTCACAGATTCAGCACGACGCTGAGATAAGCCTTTGTTATAAGCAGCTGTACCACGTGAATCGGTATAACCATCGATGCTTACACGCACATCGGGGTTATTAACCAGACGCTCAGCAACACCGTTCAGGATGTTACGGGCATTATCGGTCAACTGAGCAGAATCAAACTCGAAGTTAACGTCTTGAAGAACAACGCTATCTGGGCAACCCAGCGCGTTTACTTCGGTGCCAGCTGGCGTATTGGGGCACTGGTCACGGTAATCCGGCACGCCGTCACCGTCGGAGTCTAGCGGGCAACCTACTGCGTCTACTTCTACACCAGCGGGGGTGCCCGGACACTGGTCACGATAGTCCGGCACGCCGTCATTATCGGAGTCCAGCGGACAACCTTGCGCATCAACGGCAACACCAGCAGGCACTTCACCGTATGTCGGGCACTGCGGAGCTACCGGCTCAGGCGTACGATCAGCACACAGCAGGCCACCGATTGCAGCGCCAGCGACAGCACCCGTTGCCGTACCGCTATCTTCATCAGAAGAGCTGCTAGTGGCATAGCCGATGCTACCGCCAATCAAACTTCCCGCCAGACCGCAAACAGCAGGGTGCTGATACCAGCTACGGTCACTGCTGCTAGCACCAGCTTGGCCAGAAGATTGATTAGCGGAAGTGGCACAGCCTGAAAGGCCCACTACCAAGGCGGAACCGATTAGCAACCCAGTCGTTGACTTTTTCATACAAGACTCCTTCTTGATCCAATGCTGACTTAGCCGTATAGCCAAATCTATCCAATGCTTCTTATTTGCGAGAGCATCCATTTTTCGCTTGTTCAATTTTAACCACGCGGGCGTTCCCCTGCCTGAATTGAACAATCTGCCTATTATTACGCTTTAACCATTGAAGGCAACAATGCCGACATATCAACTTCTTGCCAACATCGACATATCAAGCATAGCAAAACTGCCACATCCGGCACCAAAAAAACATATTGCCGCACTAAAATAAACCAAACTTACTTCTTATTTTCGCCTTTATACAGCTCAGGTCCGCCTTGTGCACGCCATTTTATAACGGCTTCTGCAGCAGCCAGAACCGCGGGCTTCATATCACGCTCAACTTCCAAACGCTGCTTATCTTCGCTCATGCGTTCACGGGGCGTTAAATTGGCACGCGCAGAGTGCGTTCTAAGATGCTGCGTCCGGTTATAAACCTCAGAAAAGGCTTGAAAATCAGGATGCTCTGCAAGATTGGCATCAACAATTTCAAGCAGCACCTTACAGCGCCATGAACCTTCGGTAATGTCTACCTGCCCTTGGACCAATGCACTTGTTACATAATCCAAATTTTCAAGGCTATTGTGCTGGGCCCTTAAATCTTCATCCAAGCGGAATGCTTCACGGCGTTTTACCTCTTTGCGCAGTTTAAGCGCGTACATGGATAAAGCCGCAATGACAGCAAGCGCTAATGTAAGCGCCATCAGTGCGCTGACCGAATTCATAATGCTCTCCGTCGTACATCAAAAAACTAAACAGGAATTATACATCATTTTAAATTTGAACTCTTATCTTCTATCGCTCGCCCAAGCACACGCACCACCAAGCCCGCACCATGCCAATCACGAGTAAAACGGCCCCTGCAGTATGCGCAAGTGCCAACCACAAAGGCAACCACATCAACACGTTGGCTATGCCAAGTACAACCTGCAGCGCATAGACCCCAATAACAAATACAAGCGCCCGAGCGACACTTGGGTTGTGGCGATATCGATACCAAAGCATCAGGAGTGACACACCCAGCAACAGCGCCCCTAGCCGATGCATATAGTGAATCGCGACCCGAGCTTCTGCATGCAGCTGTCCATGCAGGTAATTGGGGCCAACCGTTTGAGTCAGATGGAAACCTTCACTAAGATCCATGGTTGGCCACCACTGGCCATTACAAGCGGGGAACCCTTGGCAAGCCATACCTGAATAGTTACTTGTTACCCAACCCCCCAAACCAAGCTGCAAAATCAATAGCACGGCGGCTAAACCCCAAAAAACATTAAAGCAGTTTGCTCCCATGACCTTTTTCTCAGAAATACTGGTTAGCCTGAGATGCAGCCAGAAAAAGAGCAGCAATACGCTTAGCCCGCCCAGCAAATGTAAAGTAACCACTTGAGGCCAAAGCTTGAGGGTCACGGTAAATGCACCAAAGCCCCCTTGTATAATGATAGCGGCAACTAGAAGCACGCTAATGCACCAAGGGTAATGGCGAGTATTGCGAAGTGGCCAGCCAAGCACTAAAACGCTTAGAACCAATATTCCGAGAAGAGTAGCTACATAACGATGGACCATTTCCACCCAGGCTTTTGCAACATCCAGGGGGGCATCAGGATGGCGTAGAGCAGCATGCTCACCATCAGGAACGAGCAAGCGACCATAGCAGCCGGGCCAATCTGGGCAACCTAACCCCGCGTCCACTAAACGCGTCCAGGCACCGACCAAGATAACGACAATAGTCAGCAGCGTTCCCAATAACGTTAAGCGTGAAAGCCATACCAAGCGGCGCTCTGTCGATGAGTGCATCATGTATCCTTACATTTTCGTCGGCAGTATCCCTATCGGCTATTAAAGACCTCTTCGATACAAGCCAATCTATCCATGGTTACCTTATATTAGCAGC